>DATATW010000096.1:0-89029 GCA_036268595.1 Terriglobales bacterium | reverse complement strand
GTCCTTGCAGAGAGCGCCGTAGCACCGGACGCTGAGCTCTTAGCTGTAGCTGCGATCCTGCACGATCTCGGTTTGACCGAGCGGTACAAAGGGGAGAATCGCTTCGAGGTAGAAGGCGCGAATGCGGCCCGCGAATTTTTGAAAGATCGCGGCATCTCAGCTCAGCAAACGCAGGTTGTGTGGGACGCTATTGCACTTCACACGACCCCAACACTCGCTCTCCACAAAGAGCCCGAAGTAGTAATGACCCATTCAGGAATCGCGGTGGATGTCCTTGGCTCCAGTCTTGATCGGATCTCGCAGGAGAAACAGCAGGCGATCCTAACCGCATTTCCTCGGCTGGCATTTAAGGACGGATTTAAAGGTTGCCTTTGCAACGTCGTTCGTCAGAAACCGATCACGGCGGTTGACAACATTCTTCGGGATTTTGGCATTCGCTACGTAGAGGGGTTCACACCTCCGAATTTCGCAGACCTCGTCGCTGGAGCGCCATTCTCCGAATAGCTAAAGCTCCACGACAAGTCGCATCTATTACTATAACGCCGAGTTCGCTGGCGATTCGTCGCGACGTGGTGGCCGAAATTAGTTTGCGTGATGCGATTCTGGTGTCCGCAAGCGGCGTAAGACGGCAAAAGTCGGGCGACTCGGTGGCAGTGGTTGACAGGGTTGAAAGAAACACAAGTTTGTTGTATTCAGTAGATAGCGACATTTGATTGAACCTAAAAGAATTGGTCTAAACTCGACAGGTCGAGTCCCTTCTTCGGCACCATTCTTTTAGTCCTCAACCACTTACGCCTTGGTGTCCAGTTTGGTGTCCAAAAACCGGCTTGGTGTTCGCTTGGTGTCCTCTTTTTCACGGTGATCGTTTGCGCGAACTTCATCGAGGGCGGAGAATCTCGCCATGCCGCACTCTCGCTTTTTCGGTTTCGGACGCGTCAACCTGATCAAGAAAATCAAAGTGGATGGGGAGTGGAAGTTAGGCTTGATCTGGAAAAAAGAGCGATGAAATGCATTTGTGTCATGGCGGGCGCGTTGGTGCTGGCGATCTCGGCATATGCCGCCCCTGCGCAGGTAACTCCGATTACGAACTGCCCTGCGCCGCCGGGAATCAACGTTGTCGTTCCTTCCGGGTTGCCGGCTGCATTGCGCACCGCGTTGCCGGGCGACATCGCATTGCCGGGCGAGCCATTTGACAGCACCGATGTGTACGTCAAGGGACATAAACA
Organism: Terriglobales bacterium; assembly: GCA_036268595.1. Taxonomy (GTDB): domain Bacteria; phylum Acidobacteriota; class Terriglobia; order Terriglobales; family Acidobacteriaceae; genus Gp1-AA145. Next base: position 87,803 of record DATATW010000096.1, on the reverse strand, counting down.
TCGCCGCTATATCTTCGTCTGGAATATTGGCAGCCGGTGGATTGTGGCGATGGAACAAGGCGGCAAGGCGCTCCGCGGCGAAATACTTATTTATGATCTCGGCAAAGACGGCAAGACCGCCACTCGAATCGAGCAGCGTATTACATTTCCGAACCGCGTGTGCGCGGCAGCGACCAAACTGGTCGAAAAGGGAAATCGGGATAGGGAAGCGAAGTACTAGCATTAGAGTGGTGCAGCAGACTTGTTCACGCGCCTGTTAAGCGAACGTGGTTGGGCAGGTTTCGGGCAAATTAGGACACTACCGACCAACGCGCATCCTTGAATCGGGCGCAAGACTCCGATAGACTGTGCCCGCTACCAACGCTTCCGCGATTTGCAAAGTGAGTTGAGATGCTCAACAGAGGTAGATACGAATGCCCGTAGCCGCTTCGGAGTTCATCCACCCAGCTGACGCTGCCGCCCTGGAAAATCTTAGGGCCATTCCGCTATTCAATACCTGTGTCAGCACATTTCTTAAATTCGGAGTAGAGCGTTTTGTTCATGGCGTTTTCCTCTCCAAGAACATTCGCCTCAGCGAGCGGCAATTACCGGGCATTTACAAGCATTTGCCGCCGATCTGCGACTTGTTTGGTATTCGTGTGCCCGATCTTTATTTGGAGATGAGCCCGTATCCGGACGCGTATACGATTGGCGAGGAAAATGTATCCATTTGTCTGACGTCGGGGCTGTTGGAGATCATGAGTGAGGAAGAGTTGCATGCGGTGATTGCGCATGAGTGCGGGCACATTGTCTGTCAGCACATGCTTTATCACACCCTGGCACAATTCCTGTTATTTACGGGAGCAAACTTGCTTTTCCCTCTCGAGGTTGTGGCCGAACCGGTGAAGATGGCGCTGCGATACTGGAATCGGAGATGCGAACTTTCCGCCGATCGAGCGGGGGCGGTAGCGGTTGGCAGTTCAAAGCCGATTATCTCGACTATGATTCGGCTGGCAGGAGGGCCGAAGTCGATTACCGATGCTGTGGATCTCAATGTGTATCTGGAACAAGCCGAAGCGTACGAGAGACTTTCGGATTCCACCTGGGACAAAACTCTGCAGACTGTAGCCGTTCAATTTACGGATCATCCCTTTCTTGCCGTTCGGACGCGCGAAATAAAGGAATGGGGATCCACGGATCAGTTCCAGCAGTTGGTTCAAGCGATTGCAGCACGGAAAGGGCCAAAATGCTCTAGATGTGGCCGAATGATGGACGCGAAATGGAGATTCTGCAACTTCTGTGGCGCCGGCGTGGCGGGATTCGCCACCACCACAGCATAGGAGATATGCATGGCCAAACCTTGGTTCGACGCGGAAACGGGTCACCTCCTGTTCGATGAATATGTCGCCGACTCGCCCATTTACAAAGCCATTACTCGCGATAAGGTCGTGACAGAAGAAGAACTCGCTCGACAGGCGCAACATGTAGTCGGTTTGTTGCAGCGGTTGCAGTCTGAACTGCGGCCCGAAGTGCAGGAATTGGCAGGAGAGGTCCTATGCGAACTTGCTGTCTTACACGCGTTGCATGCAAAATTTCAGGAAACCGCCTGGCATCACTAACCGAAGAGGAGTCCCTTGGGCGCATTCAGTTCGAGCAAAACGATTCCAATCACAGTTGCAGATCTTGGTCCGGTTGCGAATGACCTCGTGGTTCATTTTCGGCAGCGAGGATATGAGACCACTGCACAGCCAACGCTTACGGGCGGTTGGGACGTCAGCATAACCAGAGGCGGAATTTTCAAATCCGTTATTGGCACCAAGACCGCCTTGAAAATTGCAATCACCTCCGCCCGAAGTCAGACGGATGTGCGCGCAAGTGTTGGTATTTTCGGCCTTCAGGCAATACCGTCGGCGATTTCGCTGCTGTTGTTCTGGCCGCTGTTGGTGACGCAGATTGTCGGACTCGTCCGCCAATCTCATCTGGACGAGGAAGCGATGTCTTGCGTCGAAGATAGCCTGAAGGCGCGCGCAGTGCAGGGCGCCCCCACATCTGTCCCTCTCTCGAGTCAGCAGCGATTCTGTGTCGAGTGCGGGTCGGCAAATGTGCCCGGCGCCATGTTCTGCGTCCAGTGTGGAGTCAAACTGCCCTCCCCGAGCCAGATTGTCAAAGGTGCATCCTAATTGAGGTCGCGTCCGTTCCAAACCTGAAGTTGGAAGATTTAGTGGATGATTGGTGTCAGTACGGCTTGATTGATCTTCGTGCAAGCCATCCTGAAAGGGGCAAGTTTCATGCAAGCAGAGCTGTCATGCCACGATGGCGATCCGTCGGCGCTTCAATTTCTGTGGGTGGAATTGACCAATCAATGCAATCTGCAGTGCTCGCACTGTTACGCTGAGTCTGGGCCACAGACCTTCAGCCGGGACGCGTTAAATCTCGCCCAATACCGTCAGGTGATTGTCGACGCGCATAAGGCTGGCTGCCGCCGGATTCAGTTTATCGGTGGCGAACCGACATTGAATCCCGATTTACCTCTCCTGATCGAATTATGTTGCGATCTGGGCTACTCATTCATTGAGGTATTTACAAATCTGACCCGCCTTCCAGGTGACCTCATAAATTGCTTTAGGCAGAATGGCGTTCACGTTGCCACTTCGGTCTATGCCTCACGCGCAGAAATTCATGATGCCATCACACACCGCCCTGGAAGTTTTTCCCGCACCGTGGGAAATATTCGCAGACTTTCGGAAGCTAAGATTCCGATTCGCGCGGGCATTATTGAAATGTCGGAGAACGCGGGAGAATCACAATCAACAGTTCAATTCTTGGCTGATTTGGGCGTTGAGAGGATTGGGACGGATCGAGTGCGTCACTTCGGACGCGGCAGTGTCACTGGGCAATGTGATATGCGGGAGCTCTGCGGGGAGTGTCGCGGGAATATTCTATGCGTCGGTTCTGACGGCAATATCTCTCCCTGTATTATGTCGAAATTCTGGTCAGTAGGATCGCTGCTCGAGACACCGTTTAAGGAGTTGATCACCTCAGCGAAGCTGGCGAGGATTCGTGGCGAGATTGACCGCGCTACCGTTCAATCCCAGCAAGACCGCAAGATGAGCCGTGAGTACATTCCCGCCATTTGTGATCCGAAAACTTGCGGCCCCTACTCGACCTGTACGCCCACTACTGGCCCAGGTCCATGCGCGCCGAGCGGTTGCACTCCGTGTTTCCCAAAAGGATAGCGCGTGCTTCCTCACATTTCTTGGTTCGCCTATCTGGTGCTGGTGCGCATGGTTTTGGGTCGCGCGCTTGTTACGCGCGTGATGGGTTTAGACCGCGCTGGTGTGTACTTCTCCCGCCGGTCCTACTGTTTTGACAGCGTGTGTGGCATCCGGTCACAATGCCTGGACGTTCAATTCCTGTTTGCTTGGTGTTCAGTCGGCTCGGCGGGCTCGACTTTGACCGGAGGTGTTTGTCCCGTGGCCTGCCTTGTGTGATGCGCCAGCATTGAATGCGTGGCACTATCGGGAGCGATCGCGAAGGGGACGACGATCTGCGGCGGAATGACCAGTCCATTGCGTGATTTCGCGGCTTCTGCTTGCCCTTTCGCCGGCTCCTTTTGCACAGTCAGTGTGCCGTCAGGGTTGTGAACGATCATCGGTGGCTTGGCAGGAGACACAGTTTCCGGTCGAGACGAAGCGTTGCTCCGATGGATACAACTCGTCGCCACGAGAACGATAATCGCGAGCTTTGAGTTTCGGACCATAGCTAGTGTTTCGAACCCGGTGGGAATTTGTCCGTGATGACCTTGATGATACGCCTCGATTAGATCTTCGCGGGGGAGGCTCGCGATCGCGATAACCTATAACTGCTGTCAACTGCTCTCAATTCCTAGTTGAGAGTATGACACGTCACTCGCCGAGTGGGGGAGACATCATGCCCGCGACATCGCGAAAAATCTCTCTGGCTGTCATGCATTGACCGCGTAAAAGAGCGCGGTTTTGCCAATTTGTGTTTTGGGATACGGTAAATAATTTCAAGTCTCATGGCAGGGATTGCTAGGTCGGTCCTGTCAGTGTGTGTCCGATCGCCTGTGTGTGCCATAATGAACGGCGCTTCTCCATCGAACCGGGTAGAACCTCTACTGTCGTGAACGAAAAAATTTCGGGACCAGATTCCGGCATGTTGCCGGATTGGACAGTCATCGGATTCACAGGGCACCGCAACCTCGGCGACCAGGAGGCAGCCGCCCAAAGCATATCGGCGGCTCTGGATGCTCTGACGGCCAGATTCGGTTCGATTTCCGCAATCTCCTCACTGGCTAAAGGATCCGACACCGCGTTCGTAAGAGAACTCGCCAGGCGAAAAATTCCTTTCCGGCTGGTGCTTCCTTTTCCAAAGGAGCGCTTCATGGCCGATTTTGAACCGAAGGACTGGCAGGATGTGGAACCGCTACTGACCCAGGCAATTCAAGTCGAGGAAGTCACCGGTACCGAATCCGATGAAGAAGCTTACATGGACGCTGGCATTCGGATCGTGGACCTCGCGGATGTCATCGTGGCCGTTTGGGACGGTCAGCCTGCTGACGGCCTCGGCGGAACGGGAGACGTGGTTTCCTACGCGCGAGCTTTACATAAGCCTTTGCAATGCCTCAATCCAGTCACAGGAGAAGAGACAGAGGAGCGATACGAGCAATTACCTAAGAATGCACGGGTAGCTGGTTGGAACGGCGCGCCCAGACTCGCGGTCGAAAAGCGTTTTCAACAACTGGACACGTCCGCTTCGCACGACGCTCCGGCCGCGCGCGGTCTGATCCATCACATCGTGCTGCTTCATTTAGCGGCTTCAGCGGCAGGACTAATTGTGCTTTCCCTCGATATCCAGGGGGCTGCGGGATACATACTTGGGGCGCTGGAAGTAGTTCTCTTGGGAACTGCGCTGCTTCTTACCATCAGGCATCACCGGAAGCACGAGCAATGGATAAGAACCCGCATCGAGGCCGAGATATGCCGCTCATTTCTTGCCACCTGGCCCGTGCGCACGAAAATAACCAGGCTACCCAAGCTCGCGATCCAAGGATTCGAAAGGATCATGCGCAATCTTCAGCTAGCACAACAAATGGACCGCAGCCCACTATCATCTTTGGAATGCGCCTGCCACGAGTACCTGCACGGGCGGGTCGAGGATCAGATAGTTTACTTCACTCGCCAGGGTCAGGAGGCACAAAGTTCGCTTAGAAGACTGCGGCGGCTTGCGATCGCCAGTACGACCACAGCGGCGTTACTAGCCTTGGTTCACTTCGTTGTCGAGTTTTTCGGTTTGGAGGGCACTGCAGTTAGACTTACTGGGTTGCTGTCGATCACGCTCCCTCTGGTCAGCGCGGCGCTGTTGTCACTTATCCTGACACAGGAATATTCCCGCAGGGCATCCCGGAACCGGGAGATGGTCCTTATGCTGGGAGAAGCAGCGGAGCGACTGAATGCGGTTCGGACCTGGAACGGACTAGCCCACATCGCAATCGAAACAGAAGAGGGTCTACTGAACGAAGCGGTGGAATGGCACTCTTTTAGCCAGTTTGTAAGCCAACCTCATTGAGGTGTTGACAGATTCTTCTTCGCAAGGGGACGCGTGGGCCGCGTATACGCTTCCTAGCACGTACACCGACAGCATCTATTCCCGCGGAAAACTCCTTCCGGAGCGTTTCACAGGGGTTTACTGGCCGGCCATCGTGGAGGCAGGCACATAAGAATAAGTCGAATGCCGTCTCGGTGCTGGAAATCTCGTAAATAACCCAGGCTGGCGCGGTCTATCGCATCACTGCGCCGTGCACATTTTCAGAGCGTCGATGGGGGATAGATCTAGGGCAGGTGTACATACACCTGCCGTCAACAGGTCGCGGACCGATCCCTCGGCGAATCGTGGACTGTGGACAAATAAATCTCCGTTCTCGCCAGCATTCTCGCCGCACATCACCCAAAGGTTACCTTTGTCGTCAAGGTCCACATAGGGCTTTTTGTCGGCCGACCTATCCAGGCAAGCTCCCAACGGTCTTTTGCCGGCGAGCACAATCGGGGGAGCCAATGGTGCAGATTCCACAAAACCATCTCGGCTAATGATCCGCAATCCCTGTTCACCGATCAGCAAAATGAATTGCCGGGTCGGGGACGGCAGTACGTCCGTAATCGGGCCGATGCCGGCAACATGAAGCTGCCATTGCACGGTTCCCGCAGCGTCAAAGCGTCCCACCTGACCATCTGATCTCGCGGAGATGAAGTCGGTGTTGTCGATTGAAAGCAGCCCCGAAATCCTTTGTCCGGAATCCAGTTGCAAAGGGCCGACGGGTGGCGAGGTGATGCTCTGCATCCAGAAGGCGTCTGACCCGCTGGCCTGATAGAAGGCCAGTCGGCCATTGGACGCGCAAACGAATTGCGATTCGTCGGCTGTGAAGTCGCAGGCCTTCACTTGCTCGTTGGGGATTTCGCGGAGTTTCATCACCTTGTGCAAAGTCTTCAGGTCGATGACGGTACCGCCCATTTCCCAGTAAATGTAACGCCCGGTGCGCGAGCGGACGAAACCGTCGCTTCTGCGTTCATCCATGGTGACCGGCTCTTCGTAGCAGCGAGGCTGATTGTCCATCCTGCGGCAGATCGCTAGCTCGGTTCCCGAGTTGAAGTGGTGGTACTCGAACAGGAGCGGATTGCCCTCGAACGAATCAAACCCGGTTGCAGTTGGTGCGGATCCGCGCGGCAGTGGCGGGGGACCATAGCGGTCGTCCATAACTGCAGTCACAGGCTGGTCGCCCTGGACGTGGGTTACTCCGGCACCCTGGCCATCGACGACAGGGCAACCGGCCTTCTCCGGGCAGAGGCTCACGACTGGATCTTCCACGATGCGAGGAAGTTCCCGCTGGACCCAGTGGCTGGCGGGTTCGAAGCCAGTTCCGGCCGCCAGAACGACAGGATCGGCAAGCGGCGTTATGGTTCCATTTGCGCGAAGCACCAGCGAATCCGACTTCACTGCAATACAACCCGCATCGATATAAGGATTGAAGGACGAAGTCACGGCGGCGAAAGGCTGCGAGGAAGTGATGTCGTGATGGGGATGAACTAAGTTTGAGTCGGGGAAGTCCTGCTGGAGCAGGTCGCCAAATGGGTCCGGGGTTTCTTTTTCGCCGAAGGAACCATCGAAGGATTCGCTGCCAATCGGCCGGGGAGCTTCGATGGTCTCGGTGGAAAAACGCCGAGTTTCAAGTCCATTAAGCTCGTAACCTGAATAGTGTGAAATCATTAGCCCCTGACAGCTGCCGGCTACGGCGATTCCTCTCAGGGCAAGAATCGGAGAGAGAAATACTTGAGCCATTGCGGTGCCGCTATTCGAGATGGTCAGGGCAAAGTGGTTGGTCCCCCCGTTGGTGGCTCCAGGGAAGGTCCCCATTACAACCAGCAAGCCATCCGGAGTTTCGTAGGCGTAACTGTCCCATTGAATGCCCAAAGTATCGAACTGACTGAGGCGAGCACCGTTGGTCGCATCAAAAACCGAGGCCTTTGAATTCTGAATCAGCAGCAGGCGGCGGCCATCTTGGGCAAGGATAGTGCGCGTAGGCTCGACACCCGACAGATCATGAAGATTGCCGTTCTGATCCAACAGCAGTAATGCGCCGCGATAGCGAAGGAGAGAGGGCCGCGACAAGCTCCCAAACTGCTGCTTGATAGGCACCGCCCATCCCAACACGTTTCGAATTACTGGCTCGACCAGTTCCGCATGGCGTCCCTCAAGAAAGGGTTGCAGGCGATGCATCCCAGCTTCCACCCGGTTGTCAGCGAAGTCGCCCCGGGACAGCGATAGCGCTTGCTGGACGACCTGCAACTCCGCTATATCGCGGGCGCGAAACCAAGCGAAAGCTACGGTAGAAAGAAGTACGACGCCCATCGTCGCAAGCGAATAGCGAATGATGTTGGCGCGGCGCCGTGCCTGCGCGTCCCGGCGGATTAACTCATCAAGAGAATGCAGGGATAGCAAGGCCGCGACGATGCGCAGGAACATGACCCGGTCATTGCGGGTAGGTTCGCGCCAATCGATCCAGAGCGGCTCTGCGGGCTGTCCGGTCAGGTGTCCTTCGGAGTCGATTTTGAAGCGCAGAGCGCGCGGCAGGGCCTCTTCGCTCTCCTGCAGCGCGTTCGGTTCGCCGTCGATGACGACAGCGAGGATATTTTTGTCTCGGCCAAGCCGGCAAAAATCGATGATTTCCTTTTCCACCCACTCGCTCTTTGCGGAACTCTTCGAACAGACGACGACCAGATACTCCGACGCTTCCAAGCCGACGCGGATGCGGTCGGGCAGATCCTGCCCAGGAACCAATTCATCTTCGTCCCGAAAGCAAGGCGTTAGGGGGCGGGCATCACGGGTCACTCCGGCAGAGACCGCGCGCAGAGTTGCAGGCAACACGTAATACTCGAGTAGACGCTGCAATTTCTTTGCGACTTCGCGATCGATGCGCGAATAGCTGATGAAGGCGCGGTATTTGTAGGCCGATTCGTTCGGCATGACTGGCGCGGCGATCCCTAGAGCCAGACTCGACGCGTCGGGAAGTTTACCACTTCGGGGGCAGGCCAGACGAGGTCCGACTCCGCGGAGAGTGTTTTAAAGAAGATGGCTGGTACGAGGTCCGCAGCGCAACACTCATCAATTTGCCGCCGAAAGTGGCCGTATGCCAGCTCGATGACCAGCAGGAGCGGAAAAACCCCGTGCTAGCTCGGCTTCCGAATCGTCGGCTACTCTTCCCTTAAACGTACAACGGAAGGGGTTTGCCGGTCATACATTCACGTCGCAAAAAATCACCGGTCGGACGTTTTGAAGCAGTTCTGGCTAATTCAAGATCGAACTCGCCCTAGACGGTCCTCGGTGTGAGGGAGTCGGTTCGTGAAAAGCTGGAAAGAAAATTATACGGCGCGACTTTATTCATAAGGTGACCACACTTATTTTTCCGTCCAACGAGTAGCGGTCAAGACCATCCCCAGACGTGCTATGAGAGAAATTCCAGAAAGAAGCCATATGCTCTCTTAATTGAGGAATATATTAGCCAAACGGGACACATTGAGTTGTGCTGTGCTGCGGCCGGCTTCGTAACGTTGTGGGTTCGGCGTAGTGACAATTCAGCAAATCAAGTTTGTCGAGCTCTCGGAGGAAAACGAATGTTGTCACTAAAACTCCTCGTCGTCGAAGACGATCTAGCGAGCCTGGAGCTAATGACCGAAGTTCTTCGGTCGCTCGAAGCAGAGGTTCGTCCGCTTAGTGACAGCCAGGCAGCAGCCGTTCTGGTTAATCAGGAGAAGTTCGATGGAATCTTCCTTGATTTGGAGATGCCGAATCTAAATGGGTTCGCGCTCGCGCAAGAAGTTCGCACCTCTTCTTGGAACAGGCTGACGCCAATCGTCATCGTCACTGGACGGGATGAGCGAGAAACCATGCATCAGGCCTTTGCGACAGGGGCCACGTTTTTTCTTCAAAAGCCGATAGACAAACGCAAATTGGCCATCTTGTTTCGCGCGGTCCGCGGAACAATGGTAGAGAACCGACGCCGATACGCTCGCGTGCCGTTGCAAACGGAAGTAACGTGCAAAGTGGGGTCCAAAATCGGCCAAGGCAGAACTTGGAATCTCAGCCAGGGCGGGATTCAAGTGGAAGCTGGACACCTCTCACCCGGCGATAAGGTCCGCGTATCATTCCGATTGCCCAGCTCCGGCGTGGTGATTGACGGCCAGGGTACAGTCAAATGGGGAAATGAGACCCGGCAAGGAATCGAGTTCGGTAAATTGACCAACGAAGCTCACGAGGCAATCCGGCAATTCATCAGTCAAGTAGAAAACCCCTAGCCGGCAGCTGAATAAAACCCCACCCGCAAACTTCCGTAATCTATCAAGCCCACCTTGGTTGTGGCACGCTGCATCCGTTGCGCGAAACGAACAGGCGAAGTGTTGTCACATCCAAATCACGCAGTTACCGGAACCATTCTCGTCGCCGACGATCAAGCGTCAAACCGGGACCTGTTTAGTGAACTTCTTACCGCCCTGGACTTCAAAGTCATCACCGCAGCCGACGGAGCCGACGCCCTCGACCAGCTAAACCGAGTGCCGACGGATTTGGTGCTGCTTGACGTAATGATGCCTCAATTGAACGGCTTTGAAGTATGCGCCAAGATTAAGGCCAATCCAGAAACCTACTTGATCCCTGTCATCCTCGTCACAGGACTTTCCGACAAAGAGAGCCGCATAGAGGGTATTCGAGTCGGGGCGGACGATTTCCTCACCCGCCCGGTTGACCGCACTGAACTGCTAGCACGCGTTCGATCGCTTTTGAAGCTCAAACTGCGAACCGACGAGCTGGAGCGAGCCGAGTTAGTCCTTTTTTCTTTGGCGCGAAGCATCGAAAGCAAAGATCCTTACACCCATGGTCATTGTGAACGTCTAGCCGAGTATTCCTCACATTTAGGGATACAGCTCGGGTTGCCGGATGATCACATTACGGCTCTTAGACGCGCCGGAGTTGTGCATGACGTCGGCAAAGTTGCAGTACCTGATGCAATTCTCTTAAAACCGGATCGCCTGACCGAAGAGGAATGGAAGATCATGAGGGAGCACCCCGCGGTGGGTGAGCGAATCTGTGCGCCATTGAAGTCATTTCGTTTGGTAACACCGGTGATCCGGCATCATCACGAAAAATTTGACGGCTCCGGCTATCCCGACGGACTTCGAGGAGAAGCAATCCCGATTTGCGCCAGGGTGTTGCAAGTCGTCGATGTGTACGACGCGCTGACTACAGAGAGGCCATACAAGAAGGCCTTCTCCAGCAACGAGGCCTTGCAAACAATGAAAGAAGAAGTAGCCAAGGGCTGGTGGGATCCAAATATATTTGAGGAATTCGCGCGTCTGAATTGGAGCCGCGCGGAGATCTTATCTCGAGGTGTGTCGGCAGGGCGCTAAACGAGGTCGGTTCCTGACCGCCGATTGAGGAGTTGGGATGAAGTGGTCGATCGAAAAAAAGACCGGAGCTGGGTTGGCGGTTGCCGCCCTAACCCTGTTGCTGGTTGCCGGGTTGTCATATCGGAATGCCCACAGTTTCATCGAAGCCAGCCAATGGGTATCGCACACCCACGACGTTCTAGCGGAACTCGACGCCACTGCTTCCGCCGTGGCCGATGCGCAGACCGCAACCCGCGGTTACGTTATCACCGGACAGGAAGTTTTTCTGGAACCCTATCGAACCGCGGCTCCTGCAGTTCGGGCCCACCTCGACCGGCTTAGAGCGCTGACCTCGGATAACCCGGGCCAGCAGCACCGCCTCGCCATGCTGGAGATCGCGATTACCGAAAAGCTCGATTCGCTCCAACAAAACATCGACTTGCGGAGACATAAAGGATTTGAAGCCGCAAGCCAACGCGTGGCGACGGACATCGGTACCACGCAAATGAACAAAGTCCGGGCGACTGTTTCCGAGATGAAGCAGGACGAGGAGGGCCTATTAAAACATCGCAACCTGGATTTTGAATTGAGTACTGGAAAGACCACTCTAACGTTTTCGTCCGTGATCGCCTTGGGATTCTTGCTCCTGGGCGGCGTCTACTATGTGCTTCGGAGAGACATCACCGAGCGAAAGCGAGCGGAAGCGGAGCTGCGGGAAAGCGAGGAGCGATTTCGCCTACTGGTAGACGGCGTCAGAGACTACGCCGTTTTCATGCTTGATCCCACCGGACATATTGCCAGCTGGAATCAAGGAGCGGAGCGCATCAAAGGTTATAAGACCGATGAAATCCAGGGTCGCTATTTCTCCTGCTTTTACACCCCAGAAGATGTGCGACGTGGCAAACCGGAGCGCGAGCTACAAACCGCGCTCACCGATGGTCGCTACGAAGAGGAGGGCTGGCGGATACGGAAGGATGGATCACGATTCTGGGCTAGCGTGGTCATCACTGCGCTGACAGACGGTGCAGGCAAGCTTCGCGGATTTTCGAAAGTCACGCGAGACATTACTGAGCACAAGCGGGCGAAAGAATTCCTGCAGGAGAGCGAAGAGCGGCACCGCAAGTTGTTCGACAACAATCCCCATCCGACCTGGGTCTTTGACCGGGAGACACTGCGATTTCTTGCGGTCAATGCGGCTGCGGTGCGCAAATACGGATACTCCGTTGACGAATTCCTGAAGATGACAATCAAAGAAATTCGGCCGACTGAGGATATTCCTGCCCTTGTCGAAAGTGTCGGTCGCCTCCAAGAGGGGAAGGGTAGCGCTGGTATTTGGCGCCATCGACCTAAAGACGGAACCGTCATCGATGTGGAGATCACATCCTACGCTTTGAACTTTGCGGGCCGCCCGGCAGAGGTTGTGGTCGCGGTTGACGTTACTCAGAGAAGGCGCGACGAAGAGGAAAAGCGCAAATTTACTGACAGTTTGGCCACTACCAATCAAGAGCTCGAGCTCCGCAACCGCGAAGTGGAACGCGCAACCCAGCTGAAGAGCAAGTTTCTCGCCAGCATGAGCCACGAGTTGCGAACTCCGCTGAATGCCATTGTGGGCTTTTCCGAACTCCTAGGTGAGGAAACGGCAGGCCAGCTCAATGTTAAGCAAAAGCGCTTCGTGGATCACATTAAACACGGCTCAACGCACTTGTTGCAGTTGATCAACGACATTCTGGACCTTTCGAAGATCGAAGCCGGACAACTCGAACTCCGATGCGAAGATTTTCAGGTTGAAGATGCTTTACCCGAGGTCCTCTCCACCATCCGTCCGCTGGCGATGGCAAAAAATATTCAGGTCCAACACAAGGCCGGGACAGTGCCGCCCGTCTATGCTGATCGGGTCCGTTTCAAGCAGATCCTGTACAACCTGCTGAGCAATGCGGTCAAATTCACGCCAAAGGGAGGCCGGATCGACATCGACTGTGCTGAAAGTGAGAACGCGGTTCGCATATCGGTAACCGATACTGGCATTGGCATCCGACCCGAGGACCAGAAGGTCGTTTTCGAGGAATTCCGGCAGGTTGAGGTAAACACTGACGCCGCCAGCGAAGGCACGGGATTGGGGCTCGCGATTACAAAACGTCTAGTCGAACAACAGGGCGGAAAAATCTCACTGGAAAGCGAACCGGGGAAAGGCAGCCGATTTACTTTTACCCTGCCTGCAGGATCCAGAACGACCGCACAAGTTCTGCCCGTTATAGCAGCTTCGAATGCCGGTGTCGTGATCGCCGCGAGCCGCCAGAAGCCACTTATTTTGGTCATAGACGATGAGGTCCCCGCTCGTGAGCTGCTCGCCAGCTACCTGGATTCGGAGTACCAGATTACGATGGCTGACTCAGGAGCTGAAGCTCTTCATAAAGCTCAGCAACTACGCCCAGACGCGATCACACTGGATGTATTGATGCCGGGTGGCAACGGTTTCGAGACCCTGGTCGCGCTCAGAAGATCGCCTGAGACTGCGAAGATTCCAATCATCATCGTTTCAATCGTGGATCAGAAACAGGTGGGCTTTGCATTGGGAGCCGCAGATTATCTGATCAAGCCGATCCGCAAGCCGGAGCTTCTGGAAAGCATTCGCAAGCATGTGCTTCCACACGCCGATGATGATTCATCCATTCTGCTCGTGGATGACGACCCCAAAGCTCTGGAGTTGTTGGCGGAAATTCTGCGATCAGCCGGCTATGAAACTCAGAGCGTGGGAAGCGGCGCCAGAGCTCTTGAAATACTCTCCGCCAAGTTTGTAGGCGCAGTTCTGCTCGATTTGCTTATGCCGAACATGGACGGTTTTCAGGTCATCCGCCATATACGACAAGAGCCGAAGTTGAAGGAACTTCCAATTCTAGTTATGACGGCCAAGAACCTCACCCCCGATGAGATCGCCCTTCTCAGCCGAGACACCCAGGCGCTGTTCCAAAAGAGTGGCCCTTGGCAGCAACAGCTCGTCATCGAGGTCGCACGAGCGCTTCAGAAACCTGGCCGGGCGAAGTCAGCGAGGCAATCATGATCAAAGTTCTAATTGCGGAGGACAATGCCGTAAACCGCGAATTACTCCGCGAGTTGCTGGAGACCCGCGGATATGCCGTCGTCGAGGCATGCGACGGCGAAGAGGCTCTCCATGCCCTTGAGCAGATGCAACCGGACATACTGCTGCTCGATATCGGCATGCCAAAACTGGATGGTCTTGCTGTCATCCGCAAAATTCGGGAGAACCCTCGCCTGGCCCTACTACCGGTAATCGCGGTCACAGCCTATGCGATGCAAGGTGACCGGGAGAAAATCCTGAATGCTGGCTTTGATGGGTACATCTCGAAACCCGTCAATTCACGTTCACTCGGCGAAGAGATCGATCGACTACTAAACAAGAACTGTGGCAGAAGCGCCGCTCCGAATCGGCTAGATGGGAATGAGAAGGCAGGGGCGGCTTCCAATCGCGACTAGTGCAGGCGCCAACTCCAGCTTCCCACTGCGCCCATTTAATCTACAAACGACTGAATAAATGCCGGTGTTGCGAATTGGCTCGGCGCTCCTTACAGGCTGTTCGGGAGAGTGGAAACAGCAAGGGTGAAGATTGGTCGCGAAAAATCGGCTTCACACCACCTAACCCAACCGATACTCCATGAGGTCGAGGTGCCTGTTTGTCCAGATCAGCGCAAAACGGACGAACCGTAGAAGTCTACTAAGCTGGATCTGGTCGGTTGGTCGGCAATTCGGAAGGAAGCATCATCATCGGGTTGCCGTGATCCGCGCCGCAGCAACAGACAGATGCCACCCAAGATGCAGACATACCAGCTGTGGCCGCTAGCTCAAGGCTCTGCTCTGGTGAAATCGTCAATCCATCTCGAAAAAGACTGTTCTCCGTGGAATGATTTCTCCGTGACATCAGAAAACACGAAGTGAAGGTGATCATTTTCCCGTGGAAAAGCTCCGGCAGGGAAATTCGCCTCGGCCATTCTGGAACTGTCTGACCATTGGTGTCCCCACGTTCCCATCGCCGCTGCTAGCCAAGTAGACGCTCCACCTTTGGATCGGGTATTGGAGAGACGCAGGTTCAAGCCCAAGGTCGATTTCGAGAAGGTTCGCCCGGGCATTCCAGATCTTTGGGGACGAGTAGCAGACGTGAGTCATGCCTCACATCTGCTACAATATGAGCTTGTCCTCACATTCAGCCGGGGCGTTGCGGAGAATACCTCAGCAGCAGCGCGGACGATTGCGAGTCGCAGGTTTTCTGCGCGTTGCGGCAACGGTTTTCACAGAAATGGGGTATGACCGCGCAACTATGAGTGTGATTGCCGAACGCGCGCACTCCTCCATCGGCTCCCTTTACCAGTTTTTCCCGAACAAGAAGTCTCTCGCGCAAGCCATTCGCGCTCAGTACATCAAAGGAATTGAGCAATACTGGCTGGCACTGGCTGAGGAGGCCGGCAGCCTCGATGCGGAGGAACTCGCCTGTCGATTAGTGACCTTGCAACTGGAGATCGTCAAAAAATATCCCGCTTTGCTCGCCCTTCTTGACGTTCCTCCAACCACGCGCACATCAAAGCAACGGGAGATGATTCGCAGCCGAATCGCCGACGTTTTGACCGCCCATAAATGCCGTCTTCCCGGGGTTACTGCCCTGCGCTTAGCCGCCGTGGTGCAGCAAGTCAGCCGAGGGTTGTTGATGCTTTATGCGCGAACCGATCCCGGCCAAAAACCCGCAATCATCGAAGAGTTCAAGTCTGTTCTGATTGGCTATCTGGTTCCAAAATTGCGGAGCTGAAGAGGTCTTTGACGTAGTTTCCGCGAAAGCATTCACATGAATTTACGGTATCCACGCAAAAGCCGCCTAAATGCAGCACAATCTTTCTCAAGCAACAGGATTGTGCTGCCGCTCTCAATCCTGCTTTTCTCCATGCTCATCTGCGCCGGGTGCAGTGGGAAGGCAGCTTCGGCGGCTTCGTCTGGGCCGCCGGATGTTCAGGTCGCGAGCGTGACCCAAAAAGATGTCCGCATCTCCAGCGAGTGGGTCGCCACGCTGGACGGATACGTGAATGCGCAAATACAACCGCAGGTGACGGGATACCTCATCAAGCAGGATTATCGTGAAGGTTCGCTTGTAAATAAGGGAGACGTACTGTTCGAGATAGATCCCCGCCCATTTCAGGCCACATTAGATCAAGCAAAGGCGCAGCTGGCGCAGGCCGATGCGCAGCTTGGGGCGGCCGCTTTGAATGTGAAGCGCGATATTCCTGAAGCTGCCGAGAAGGCGATTGCCCAGAGCCAATTAGACAACGACACACAAGGGCAACTGGCGGCGAAGGCCTCTGTTGCCGCCGGTCAGGCGGCGGTGGAACAGGCGCAGCTGAACCTGGGATTCACCAAGGTACGGTCGCTCATAAGTGGAATCGTCGGGATCGCGCAGGTGCAGGTCGGAAATCTAGTAAATCCCACTACCGTGCTGACTGGCGTCTCGCAGGTGAATCCCATCAAAGTTTATTTTCCGATCAGCGGGGATGAGTATCTGCGAATTTCCGGCAAGATCGCGCCGGGCACCATCAACTTGCTGTCGAACAACTCTCAGTTTCCGCTGCAGCTGATTCTTTCGAACGGTGAGACATATCCACATTCCGGGAAAATTCTTTTCGCGGACCGGCAAGTGGATCCGCAGACAGGAACCATCCGGATTGCGGCTGCATTTCCGAACCCCGGAAACGTTCTGAGGCCAGGCCAATATGGCAAAATCCGGGCGGTGACCGAGGTGCGAAAAAACGCTCTGCTTATTCCCCAACGCGCAGTTACGCAACTTCAAGGCGCGTACCAGGTCGCGGTTTTAGATCCAGGAAATAAAGTTGCGATTCGCAGCGTTGATGTAGGCCAACGCGTGGACACAATGTGGGTCATTAATAAGGGCCTGAACTCCGGAGACCGGGTTGTTGCCGAAGGCACCCTGAAGGTGAGGGACGGAACAACAGTAAATCCCGTTCCGTTCAATGGCGGCAACGAGGGCAGGTAGTCATGTCTAAGTTTTTTATCAATCGGCCGATTGTGGCTATGGTGATCGCGATTCTTACGGTTATCATCGGCGCAATCACAATCGCGCAGCTCCCCGTCGCGCAGTTCCCATCCATTGTTCCGCCGGAAGCAAAAATTCAGGCCACGTTTGTCGGCGCCGATGCTCAGACGCTCGCCCAGTCAGTTGCCACGCCGATTGAGGCGCAGATGAGCGGCGTGGATAACATGAACTACATGTATTCGGTGAACGCGACCGCGAATGGGCAGATGACGATGATTGTGGACTTCGGGGTTCAGACCGACCCGAATACCGACCTGATCCTGACCCAAATGCGCGAAACGCAGGCTTCGCCACAACTTCCCTCGACGGTCGCGCAGTATGGCGTGACCGTCCAGAAATCAACATCGGCTCCGCTGATGCTGGTGGCGCTTTATTCACCGCACGGCAATTACGACGCGCAATTTCTCGCAAATTACGCCTATATCAACCTGAATGATCCGATCACGCGCGTGCCCGGAATCGCGAGCGTGCAGGTCTTCGGCGCCGGCCAATACGCAATGCGGATATGGTTGAAGCCCGATCTGCTGGCGAAGCTTGGCATCACGGCTTCTGACGTCATAAATGCAGTTCAGACCCAGAACACTGTCAATCCTGCGGGGCAGATCGGCAGCGAACCTGCGCCTCCGGGCCAGGAATTCACCTATTCAGTGCGAGCACAGGGGAGGCTGGTTACGCCGGAAGACTTCGGCAACATCATTGTGCGCGAAAACCCTGACGGCGGCGTGGTACGGGTGAAAGATGTCGCAAGAATCGAGTTGGGTGTCCAGAGTTACACGCTTAAGGGACGATTGAATGGGAAGCCGAGCGCGGTGATTGCGGTATATCAGCTTCCCGGTTCGAATGCCGTAAACGATGCGCAGGCGGTTCGCAATCTAATGGCACAGTGGCGAAATAAATTTCCTGCGGACATGGACTATGCCATATCGCTCGATCAGACGCGGCCGGTCACGGAAGGTATCAAGGAAATTCTGCTGACCCTGATCATTGCTCTCGTGCTGGTGATCATTGTGGTTTACATCTTTCTGCAGGGTTGGCGAGCAACACTGATTCCCCTGCTGGCGGTCCCGGTTTCGCTGGTCGGAACATTCGCATTCTTCCCGGTATTCGGATTCTCCATCAATACGCTTTCGATGTTTGGGCTGGTGCTCGCCATCGGCTTGGTTGTGGACGATGCGATCGTGGTCGTGGAATCAGTCGAACGTCATATTGAAGAAGGCATGCAGCCGAAGGAAGCCGCTCTGAAAGCGATGGAAGAAATTTCCGGGCCGGTAATTGGCATTGCACTGGTGCTTTCAGCTGTGTTCGTGCCGACCGCATTCATACCCGGAATCACAGGAAGGTTATATCAACAGTTCGCAGTTACGATCGCAATTTCCGTCGTCATTTCGGCGTTTAACGCTCTCAGCTTGAGTCCTGCGCTTTCGGCATTGCTGTTGCGACCAAAGAAGCCCAGCCATGGGCCGCTGAGAAAGTTTTTTGACTGGTTCAATCGGCTTTTCGGCCGGGCGACAAACGGATACATTCGTGCCAGCGCAGCGCTGGTCCGAAAGAGCGGGGTTGTAGTTGTGGTGCTGTTACTTTTTGCCGGCGTAGCAGTCTGGTTCGGCAAGAAATTGCCTTCCGGGTTCTTGCCCGACGAAGACCAAGGTTACGCGTTTGTGAACCTTCAACTCCCGGTCGCCTCTTCTCTTCAAAGGACTGATCAGGCGGCGAAGCAAGTTGAAGCTGTGCTCTCTAAAACGCCGGGCGTCGAGTACACGACAAGCGTTATTGGGTTCAGTTTGCTCAGCTATGTTCAGACCAGCTACAACGCGTTTTTCTTTGTGACACTGAAGCCGTGGTCGGAGCGCAAAAGCTCCGCTGAGCAATTTCAGGCGATTAAGAACCGGCTTAACCAAGAGCTCGCGCGCTTACCGCAAGGCACCGCATTCAGCTTTTCTCCACCGGCAATTCCGGGCGTCGGCACCTCCGGTGGTTTCACGTTTGTGCTGGAGAATCTTGGTGGCGAAGACATTCCTTATCTTGCCGCTAACGTTGATAAGTTCATGGCCGCTGCGCGAAAGCGCCCGGAAATCGCCGGCATTACCTCGTCGCTGCTGCCGAGCGTTCCGCAGCAATTTGTCGACGTAGATCGCGACAAAGTGCTGAAGCAGGGCGTGGCGATTTCCGATGTGTACACCACGCTACAGACATACATGGGCGGTTTTTTTGTCAACTACTTCAATCGATTTGGGCGGCAGTGGCAGGTATACGTCGAGGCGGAAGGAAAGTACCGCACGAGCCCCCAGGATGCGGGGCAGTTTTACGTGCGGAATAAAAGCGGGCAGATGGTCCCGTTGTCGGCATTGACCAAGTTTGAATCCCGGTTCGGGCCGGAATTCATCATGCATTACAACGAGTATCCTTCGGCGCAGATCAACGGCAGCGCCGGGCCGGGATACAGCTCCGACCAGGCAGTGGCCGCTCTCGAGCAAGTCTTTACCCAGACCATGCCGCATGACATGGGTTACGACTATATGGGTATGTCATTCCAGCAGAAATTGGCGGAGAAGGGCGTTTCATCGACCACGATCTTTGGAATTTCTCTGCTGTTCGTGTTCCTGATACTGGCAGCGCTTTACGAAAGCTGGTCGCTGCCGTTCAGCGTATTGTTGAGCACGCCGGTCGCCGTCTTTGGCGCTTTTGGAGTTCTGCTTTTACGCCGCTTATTCACACAGGCTTTTTATCCGGCATACATGGTGCAGATAGAAAATGATGTGTATTCGCAAATTGGCCTGGTGATGCTGATTGGACTGGCGGCGAAGAACGCAATCTTAATCGTTGAGTTTGCGAAAGACGAATACGAGCACGGTGTCCCGCTCATGGAGGCGGCGCTCGGAGGGGCAAGGCTTCGCTTGCGGCCAATTCTAATGACTTCGCTGGCATTCATTCTGGGCTGCGCCCCGTTGTGGTTTGCGTCGGGAGCTGGATCTCTGGCGCGGCAAATTATGGGTACGACAGTGATTGGCGGAATGCTGGCGGCAAGCGCGATTGCGATCTTCTTCATCCCTGGAATTTTCTATTTCGTGGAGAAGTTTTCTACCGCAAGACGGACGCAATCAGAAGAAAGCCGCCAAACGGTGCGACACGAGGGGAATTAGTGCTCAGACGAATCACTGTCCTGGCATTGCTGCTTTTGTCGGTAGGCTGCGCGGTTGGGCCGAAATACAAGCCGCCCGCGATCGCGCCTCCTTCCATTTATCGAGGCGAAGCTACCAATCTGCCTGCAGGCGCCGCACAATCGCTCGGAAACGAAAAATGGTCGCAGGTGTTTCTAGATCCTGTGTTGCAGCAATTAATCCGCACCGCGCTGCAGCAGAATTATGACGTCCAAATCGCGGCGGCTCGGGTTCTTCAGGCCCAGGCGCAGCTCGGAATCACGCGCGCTAATCAGTTTCCAATGGTTGGGGGTGGGGCGCAGATATTCAGCGAGCGCAATCCCAAGATAGCCAGCGCATTTCCTTCTTATGAGGCAAATGCGGGAGAAGTTGCACTGAGCGCGATCTGGAACCTTGATTTTTGGGGAAAGTACCGGCGGCAGACTGAAGCCGCGCGCGCCAGTCTACTAGCTACGGAATGGGGACGCCGCGCTGTTCTTACTTCGGTGGTTTCGAGTGTGGCGTCGGCGTACTTTCAACTTCGGGAGCTGGATTTAGCTTTGCAGATCTCGAAGAACACGCTGGCGTCGAGGCAGAATTCACTGCGGCTCACCAATGTCCTTGCTAACAATGGATCGGCTTCTCTGCTCGACGTCCGGCAGTCCGAAGAGCTTGTCTACACCGCGTCAGAGGTAATTCCTGATCTCGAACGCCAAATTGCGCAGCAGGAAAACGCTCTCAGCACTCTGCTCGGGGAAAATCCTGCTGATATTGCGCGCGGGCGCCAACTCACGGAACAACCCATGCCGGCCGCGGTTCCTGCAGGATTGCCATCCGAACTCCTGGAACGCCGCCCGGATCTACGCGAAGCAGAAGAAAACCTGATCGCCGCGAACGCAAACATTGGCGTGGCAAAGGCAGCATATTTTCCGAGCATTTCACTGACCGGCACCGCCGGATTTGAGAGCTACTCATTGAGCAAATTGTTTACCAGTTCGGCCGGACTTTGGAACGCGGCTGGCTCCCTGACGCAGCCGATTTTTGAAGCGGGCGGACTGCGCTCCGGCCTGCGGCTTGCACAAGGACAAGAGCAACAACTGCTGCTGACATATAAGCAAACCGTCATTACTGCGTTTCAGCAGGTTTCCGACGCCTTGATTGCATACCAGAAAACCCGCGAATTTCGCGAGCAGCAACAGCACCTGACGTCAGCCGCGCAGGATGCTGAACACCTCTCAAATGTTCTCTACCAGCATGGCGGCGTGAGTTATCTGCAAGTGCTTACCGCCGAGACTAATTCGTTTGCCGCACAACTTAACCTGGCGCAGGCGCAACTCACTGAACGGCTCGCGCTGGTCCAGCTTTACAATGCGCTCGGAGGCGGCTGGCAACAGTAGGGTTGTTCGATTTGGCAGTGTCGAGTGACACTCTGCTCGCGTTTTGGTTCGATTTTCTTCCCTCCACCAATTAGACTGGCCGCGGGATTTAGTGAATCTGACGCTGGTGTTACCCTGTCAGCCATGAAGAACCAGATTTCTCGCCTACTTGTACTCTCTCTCGGCATGGGTACGATTTGCATTGCGCTGCATGCAGCCAGCGGCCAAAGCGCGAATTACACAACCCGTATCCTCGCCCTGCCCGACCACGGCAAGGGAAACATCACGATGGATTACATCGCCTACGATTCAAAGATCGCGAGCGTGTGGGTTCCCGCCATCAACATTGGCTCGGTTTATGTTGTAAATACAAGGAACAGCACCGTTCGTGAGGTCTCGGGGTTCGCCACAAGCGAAGTGGAAGTCCGAGGCAGAAAGCGCGTTCAGGGACCCAGTGGTGTGTCCATTGGAGATGGCGTCGTTTACGTCGGCGACCGGGCGGATTCTAGCGTGTGCGCTATCGACGAAAACAGTCTTGAGCGTAAGATCTGCGGGCACATCGATTCCACACCCGACGGGGTTGTGTATGTGGCGCCCACCAAAGAAGTCTGGGTCACTGCGCCGCGCGACAATTCCTTGCGCATTCTCGATGCTCAGACGTTGAGTCAAAAGGAGAAACTGACATTCGAAGGCCGGCCTGAAGGCTATGCAGTTGATGCCAAGCGTGGTCGTCTCTATATGAATTATGAGGACAAAGACCTCACGACTGCGATCGATCTGAAGACACACAAAACTGTGGCGAAATGGCCATCATCTTGTGGCGAGGATGGTCCGCACGGTCTATCCGTGGACCAAAACAGTGGTTTCCTCTTTGTCGCGTGTAGTACAAGAGCCGAAGTGCTGGACGCAGGACATGGCGGGAAACAGCTGTCAACCATCAATACCGGTGATGGGGTGGATGATCTCAATTACTCGCCGACCACTCATACGCTGTACGTAGGCGCTGCCAGAGATGCGAAACTCACAGTGGCTCGTGTTGATGCTGCCGGGAAGCTTAGCGTCATCGCGCAAGTGCCCACGCACCAGGGTGCTCGCAATGGGGTGGTCACACAGGATGGTGTCATCTATTTAGCGCACTCGCAGCTCGGTGAATTGGCAGGTCTAGTCGTCGTATCACCGGGTGCGAAATAGCTCGTCTAACGAAAACTGGTCTTAAAGAGTAGGGAGTTCTCGCTTCGGTACCGCTGTAACTTACACGGATCATCGCGCTCATCCAACTAGCGAGTGCGCAAATTCTTCGTTCTAATGTCTGGATTGCCCGTCACCCGTCCACCATCTCCCGCTAGTACATTAACCAACGTCGAACTCCATCAGCACCAATACCTGTCCGTTTAGATCTCAACAACAGTTCGAATCTGGTTGGGGAGCAGGGGGGTCGGCGGTTCAAATCGTCTCTCCCCGATCCATTCTTTTCACTTCGGCGATTAGGGGCACTCGGTCGAGCACTGGTGTTTTCGTCTCGAATGAAAACGAAATTGGGGGCAGGGGATGCCGACAGAAGCTCGCCGAGAGCTCCAAAACTTCATTAGTACTCAATTGGTATTCCGGGTCAATACCTCGTCCGGGCTGTAATGGTGCAACCCTCGAACAACTCCGGAAAGGGGTTTCCTCCGCAACAGGTACACAAACTTCTTGGCGAATCGCCTTTCCTCGTGCGATCCAAGTCGTACGGCACGTCGTTGTAAGAGATTGTCGTTGGGCGATTCCACGATTTCGGGCGGCAGCTCGAAATTTGCAGTAATTCTGGCTCTATGTAGTGAATGCTGTCAGAGATTATTTTCCCATCTGTGATTCGGCATGCCATGACCCCGCCCAGTATGCACGAGCGAAATAATGTAGGACGGAAAGCTCGGAGCCACCTCTCCCGCAGCAAGGGCCGCGATGCTGCGGAGCCAACCTTCGATCGTCAGAAACACGCTATTGAAACTCGCGCAACTTTGTCGTATTGAACAGATAGCGGTATTTCGCTGAGCTTAAAAGAACCGCCAAAAACTCGAACGCTCGAGTTCCGTTCTTCGGCACCATTAAGCAGTTAATCGTACACTGACGTCCTGCCCGCCTCGGAGTTTCGATATTACCGGAATGCCGGTGCTTGCCGGAAAGATAGGACCCTTTTTAGAGTCGTCAATCTGGATTCCACAAACCTCCATCAGCTCCCAGAAATCAATACCGTAGATGATACAGAGGCTGATGATTTTCGCGATGTGCCTGGGCAAACGATTGAGTGCTTCGTAGTCCGACAATAGTCCCAACGGAATTCGGTAGTTTCGATCCTGGAGCAAGTGCGCTACCCGCTGTGTCATCTGTTGAGCAGCACGCAGAGTTAGTCCGGCTCGCGCCCGCGACACCCGTAACAGTGTCGAGAGATTCATTGACTCGCTTTTTCGGGGAACGGTTGGCAGGTTCTCGGATTTGCTCCGGTGATGGCCAGTCGCGATCGGGATCGCCTGGCTGGGTCGAAATTCGAGATCTATAAGACCGAGTATTCGGGCTTCTTTTGACAGCTGCAAGGGCCACCCTGTCAGCGGAGGACGATTCGGCAATAGAACCACCTGCCGGGCGTCAATCCGACGCACATGGCAGCACGTAAGCCCTTCGGGATGCTCTACCAGCCAAAGCCTATCTTCGGGTCGATTACTGTCGCCAAATTCCGGAGCATACCGGCGATCGGCTCGAACCACGCTGCCCGGCAAAAGTTTTGGGAAAACCACGTTGTCACGACAACCAACTTTCGCAAACACATATCGCCGATCGGGTCTTCCCAGCGGTAACTGACCGGGAATTAAAATATTGCTTCCTTGTCCAAATGGCTGCCCCGGGGTCACAATAGCGGTGCGTTCGTTATGGATCTCGACCTGCAAGGGAAGAATCAGGTTGAAGTCAAAGCCGAAAAGGTTCATCAAGTCCGTGAAGCGATAACCGGTGAGCTCGCTAAGCGCGACAATCTGACAAATGTGCGGAGTAATTCCCATTTTCTGCTTGTACAGGAAAGTTGGCGGAATGAAAAACGGAGTGTCAACGCCGTAACGAACACGGGTCAAAGCCGAAACACGAGAGGCGGTCAATCCCGCTCGCAATAAGAGCTGCTTAATTCGATTTACGCAATCACTTGGGTTGCAGCTAAGGGCCTTGGAATCGCAGACTCCCGATATGGAGAAAGCTGAGTACTCAAGCGGCGCACCGGTCAATTCCGTTTCCGCAGCCCAGGCGTCCATCCATTAATGCACGCCTGCGGCGGATGGACCTCTCACGAAATACCGATTCACGAAAGAATTCATGTCCCTTTTCACAGTAGAGCTATTCCACACCCCTGATCATGTGCTCAGCATCAGATCGCTCACATCTGAACGCCGCAATATGAAAACTGCAGCCGCCAAACTGACATGCCTAATCTCGGGTGCAACGTATTGACGTCATATCCATTTCAGGTCTGCCCTGAGTTGCTACCTTCAATAGATCCCACCTGAACGTCTCCTGTCTAACTCTTATGAACATGCGCGACCCGGTGAAACAGGAGCGTGGAAACGCCTCAGCAGCATAGCTTTTATGTGACAAATGGGGGAAAAACGGTACGTTGGTCGCTTTCCCGACGCAGCGGAATACCCTTGGTACCGCCCGCTAGCCTAAGTAATTGAACCTCGTTCTTGTCGCCAACCGGCGTCTGCCGCCGATTACCACAACTGGTTGTGGAAGTAATTCGTCGGTTTATCGACGGATGGAGTCGATGTTCATTCGAAAGCGAGCCCGCACCTCGAGCGTCGATCGCGCGATTTTCGAACATGGGACATAGCTGCAAGACATTGCAGTTAGTGTTCCCTCAGCAAGACGCAACTTCACACTCGAGGGGATACTGAAATGAAAAAATTTGGCCGCTTACTTATCGCAGCAATCCTGTTAACTTTTGCGATGTCAACCGCCTCATTTGCCGACGGCCCTAGCCCACCGCCGATTTGCGCGCCTGGTCATTGCCCCGGCCAATAGCTCCTGGGCATTTTGACCAGAGACTAAATGAGTCTTGTGGGCCAGCTACTTTCAAGGTAATCTGCCAGTGTGGCCCACGAGTTCTCCTATCTTGTAGTCAAGGTGCTGTGGGTCTTTTCGCTCGTCCTGCAGGGCGCCATTGCTCTCAGCATGCCGACGAAGAGACTGGTGTTAACGTTTCCCATTTTCTTTGCTTACACTGTCCTTGAAGTCTTCACCCAGACCGCGCTTTTATTTTTCGATACCAGGGGCAATCGTTACGCTCTGATTTATTGGTACAGTGAAGCCGTGGCCGTGTTATTAGGCTTACTGATTATCTTTGAAGTATTGCGACATATCCTGCCGCCAGCCCGTTCACCCCGATTTGTCACGAACTCCGTTTGGATTCTAACCGCCATTACTGCAGTAGTCGCTTTGTTGCTGTTGGTCTCGGCCAAACCAGGCGCAGAAAACGAACCTTCTTATGATCTCATCATTCGCGGGGAACGCTCCGTCCGATTTTTGCAGGCTTCCCTCTTGATAATGGTAACCGCCCTGATGTCGCGCCTGGGATTAAGCTGGCACGACAAATCCGTGGGAATTGCGACCGGATTCGGAGTCTATTCGGCGTTAGCTTTGGTTGCATACGAGTTTGGACCGCACTTACATTTCATGAGCAGCACCGCGATGTCGCTACTTAACGGCATAGCCTATACTCTGGCGGTCATAATTTGGGCCATCTATCTGCTGCCGTCCCGCAGCCGGTTGCCAATAGAGTACTTGCCAAAGTTCAATCTGGCGGAGTGGAATAACGTTGTAGGCAGTTATATTAATCAATGGTATCGACGCTATTAATTGTTGCCATAGCTGCACTGGCCCTGGGTCTCGGGTATTCGCTTCTGCGCAATGCGCATGTCGCGGCATGCGCCGAGCAGGATGCGCTGCGGGACCCGTCCGAGATTGACGTTGAGATTTTCAGAGTTCTCCTTGACCGCGACCAGGAACTCCAACTGCATCAGTATCTTACAATCAGTCAATTTGCTACTTTTGAACGGCGACGTGTCCGGATAGCATTGCGAATGCTGCGCCTAGTCGATGATAATACCGGTATGCTAATGCAACGGGCGCGGCTGGCAAAAATCAAGGACGATTCCGAAGTAGCCGTGGAAATGGATCGAATAATCGGCAGCGCTTTGCAGTTGCGACTAGGCCTCATTTTGGCACGATGTTGTTTATATCTGAAGTGGCTGTTCCCGTCCTGGACACTGTTCCTTCCTGCCTTTGACGTGCGTTATCAGCATCTGTTGGATTCGATGTACGCCCCCGGCGGGGCGATAGCATGAGTCTGGAGGATCGGCGCTGTCGTCGATATGCTGTTAGTTCACGTCGCACTCAAGTCTTAGATTTTCGTTCATGAGTTCGTGCACTGAATAATCCTATAGGCTAAGAAAATGGAAGCTGGAAAATACATTCGGGCATTACGCGAGGAGCGATTCATTAAACCCAGTGATGTGGAACGCATTACGCGAGCCGTTGCGGACGGAAAACGCAATAGTGATTTTTATGTTCCCCACTCAACTCTGGCCGACATCGAAGCAGGTTCCGTGCCCAGCATTCACAAGCTTTTCAGCCTTGCTATTTCGCTGAAGGTCCCGTTGAATGAACTCTTGCTTTTATTCGGAATCGATCCCAAAGAAATTAACGAATACGCGACGATCGAATCCGCATCGGCTCTCGCCCCACAGAAGTCTTCAGCTGCAGCCAATAACGAATCCCCTTTCCGGTTCGCTTTGACCTTTGATACCAATTTGAACGTCCAGGAGACGACCCTTCTCCGCTTGCGACCACAAGATGCCGCGTGTTTGCCGTCGATTCTGCAGACCAAAATCGATCCGGTGCGTTATCGTTATGCGGTGATCGGGGTGAACGATGACAGCATGGGAGATCTGCTGCCCTCGAAGTCTATCGTGCAGATCGACACCTCACAAAATTCGGTGAGGGTGTTTGCGTGGCGCTCATTGCGCGAGCGGCCCATTTATCTGATTTGGCATACTGACGGGCATACTTGCTGCTGGTGCCAGCTAGACGGTAGAGAGCTGATTCTGGTGCCCCATCCGGTGTCGCGACAGCCGATCCGGCGCTTCAAAATGCCGCGAGAGGCGAACGTTGTGGGCCGGGTAACACACGCGTGGATGCCGTTCGAGATGTCGCTGAAGCGAGAGGTTGCGTCCTAGCTTTCTTCCTCTGCCCAGACCCGCGAGTCCTTCAGGATCGTCAAGGCGAGCTCAATATTCAGGCAGAACAAGTCCGCGTACACCGGCAACGAATTTACTGGAACTGTCGAACGGTATGCCTGCAGAGAGCGCCAAGTAGCTAAAACGACGCTCCTCTCAGCCCGGGTATAGCGGATGTATTCTTCCAACTGCAGCGCGTACTCACGTACCGGCGCCTTCAGCAAACGGCGAAAAATCTGGTCATGGCAGATACTCAGTGCGTAGTCGGCCTCTTCCATCCCGATGGTCGGAGAGAGCTCAGGATGAAGATATCGGCCGCTGTTACAATCCCTTAGCGAAGCTAAGTACAGCATTCTAGTCAGGTCATTCGGAAAATTGTCGAGCGCCAGTTCCTGGTTGCACATCTGGAAGGCCGCGGAGATCGCTGCATCCGTTCGCCTAATGGGAGAAAGTTCATCCGATTCGGCGTTAGGCCCTGTTCTCATGGAAAAACCCCAAGTCGAGCTGTGATCGCCCGGTGTTGAGCAGGCGCTCGTAGGGACGGACACCATAATAGCATCGAGCATTATGCGCTGGCCTTGAAAGTTGCGTCTTAGCTCCAGCCATTCTCGAAAAAGGACAAGTTCTATCCCGATAATCAGGGGTCGGGTCTCGAAACCTGCACCTTCGATTCTTTTCAGATCAGTTTTTTGTTTGATCTATATAGCTGAAAACATAGAATTTCCCCAAGCAAGCTGCAGCATAGCAGCGAATCAAAACCACTTGCTGGAGATGTGTGATGAGAATTGGGAAACTCTCTGTCATGGTGTGCCTGTGCTTTGTCGCCGCGCTGCCCGCAACCGCGGGTATTTGGGTTTCAGCGCCGGGCAAATCCAGTGTCGCAAAATCCGGAACTGCAACTACAACCTCGCCAGTTCACTTCTTGGCCACAGCTAGTTCTCCGGCGTGTTCGAAGGGCGTTTCGCAAATTGCCATTTACACCACTTCGAATTCGCCGGCTTATTCGACAAAGGGACCGAGTCTCGACACCAGTCTTCAGCTAAACGCGGGAACTTATTACGTCACAGTTAAGGAGTCTGACAATTGCGGTTGGTCGTCAGTCGCCAAGATCAGTCTGACCGTCACAACTTCCTCATCGGGCAATCCTTCCCCTTCGTCCGGCATGTCTTTCTCGAACCTTCAAAATCAGAAAGGCTGGACAGGGTACGCATTGCTGCCGCCGAGTTGGGGAATTTGCTCCACTTGCACCGCCGCAGGGCCGAAGCTGAAATGGGCGTGGTCTCAAAATGCCACTTCGCCCTCAATGGATGGGCTCTCCACCAAGTCCAGTTATGGTGGAGGTAATTATCAGTGGGGTGATGTGCTCTGGAACAACCACCTGGTCGGCAATTTTTCATCGCAAAATCTGGCCGACACCAAGCACACTTTGAATCCCAGCTTGCACAGTTTCACTTATGACGTCTATTTCTGGGTGAAGGACGCCAGCGTCTCGCAAGCCTTGGAATTTGACATCAACCAGTTCACTGAGGGGAAGTCCTACATCTGGGGCCACGAGTGCCGTATCGCCGGCGGCCACCAGTGGGACATTTATGACGATGCCAATCACAAGTGGTTGCCCACGGGAGTACCTTGCAATCCCATTAGCGGAGCCTGGAACCACCTCGTGCTCAGCGTAGAACGGACCTCGTCGAATCAACTGCTGTTCAAGTCCATTACGCTAAATGGCAAGACTGCGACCATCAACCACACGGAACCGCCTACTTCAACCTCATGGAATGGCATCACCATCAATTACCAACTCGATGGCAACCGCTACGGGACCACCTATGACGTTTACCTGGATAAGCTGAAATTTACGATGAAGTAGTGAGTTGATCCAGAGGCCGGCATACCGGCCTCTGGCTTTTTGTTCCTATTTTGTTCTTCCGCCTTCTACTTTCAATTTGTCGCTGGCCGAAGCTTGAGCAGCCGCCAAACGCGCCGTCAGCACGCGGAATGGCGAACAGGAAACATAGTTCAGGCCGGTCTGATAGCAGAACTCAACCGACGAAGGTTCGCCGCCGTGCTCGCCGCAAATTCCAACCTTCAGGTTCTGACGAGTTTTGCGGCCTCGCTCAGTAGCCATCTTTACCAGTTGTCCGACACCTTCGCGATCGAGCACCGCAAACGGGTCCTGCTTCAGAATCCCTTCCGCAAGATACGTCGGCAGCACCTTGTTGATATCGTCGCGCGAAAAGCCGAACGTGGTCTGCGTAAGGTCGTTGGTTCCGAATGAGAAGAACTGGGCTTCTTTGGCGATCTCGTCAGCCACCAGTGCAGCCCGCGGCAGCTCGATCATGGTGCCAACCATGTATTCGACTTTTGTTTCCTTCTCTTTGAAAACCTCTTGCGCCACCCGATTTACGATGGCCGCCTGGTTCGCCATTTCTTTCAAGGTGGCGGTGAGCGGAATCATTACCTCGGGGTAAACCTTCACTCCCTGCTTCGAGACGGCCACTGCAGCCTCGAAAATCGCGCGCGCCTGCATCTCGGTGATCTCAGGATAGGTAATCCCCAAGCGGCAGCCACGATGCCCAAGCATTGGATTGAACTCGTGCAGTTCTTCCACCCGGCGCAGCAGTTTCCGCAGTCCGGCAAGCTTCGGTGATTTCGGCTTCGTGGCTTCAAGCACCGCAACCTCAACCATCAGATCTTCGCGTCGCGGCAGAAATTCATGCAGCGGCGGATCGAGGGTACGGATGGTGACCGGGAATCCGTCCATGGCGCGGAACACGCCCTCGAAGTCTTTGCGCTGCAACGGCAGCAATTTCTTCAATGCTGCGCGACGGTCTTTTTCCGTATTGGCGAGAATCATTGCCCGCATGTGGGGAAGCTTTTCCTCGCCGAAGAACATGTGCTCAGTGCGGCAAAGGCCGATTCCCTCAGCGCCGAATGCGCGGGCCTGAATGGCGTCGCGAGGTATGTCGGCGTTGGCGCGCACTTTCATGGTGCGGAATGGCTCCGCCCATCCCATAAACTTCAACAGCTCCGGATCGTCGGCCTTCGGAGGAATCGAATCGAGTTTCCCTTTGATCACGCGCCCGGTCGTGCCATCGAGTGAGATCCAGTCGCCGGCTTTGAATGTCTGCCCTTTCGCCTGCATCTCGCGCTTCTTTTCGTCTACGTGAATGTCGCCCGCGCCGGCTACGCAGCATTTGCCCATGCCACGCGTGACCACGGCGGCGTGACTGGTCATGCCGCCGCGCGAAGTCAGAATTCCCGCCGCCACTTCCATGCCGTGAATATCTTCCGGCGTAGTTTCAGCGCGCACCAGAATCACGGGATTCTTTTTCGAGCCGTGGCCGGCCTTTTCAACTGCTTCGTCCGCAGTGAAAACAATCTGGCCGACCGCCGCGCCGGGGGAAGCCGGCAGCCCGGTCGCAAGAACTTCAACCTTCTTGTTCTTCTCATCCAGCCGCGGGACCAGAAAGTCGTAAAGCTGATTGGGTTCTACCCGAAAAATCGCTTCCTCTTTGTTGATCAGCCCTTCGTCGACCATCTGCAACGCAACTCGCACTGCGGCGATACCCGTGCGCTTGCCATTACGCGTTTGCAGCATATACAGCTTGCCGTCCTGGATGGTGAACTCGAAATCCTGCATGTCGCGATAATGTTTTTCAAGGCGTGTTGTAATCTCATGCAGCTGCCGGTAAACATCCGGCATGATTTTCTCGAGCTGCGAAATATGAACCGGCGTGCGGACGCCAGAGACCACATCTTCCCCCTGGGCGTTGATCAGGAACTCGCCATAAAATTCCTTCGTGCCGATCGCGGGATTGCGGGTGAACCCGACGCCGGTACCGCTGGTATCGCCGAGGTTGCCGTAAACCATTGCCTGCACGTTAACCGCAGTTCCTAGCATGTCGTCAATGTTGTTGATGCGGCGGTAGTGCTTCGCCCGATCGTTTTGCCAGGAGCGGAACACAGCATCTCGCGCCATAACCAACTGCTCATGCGGCTCTTGAGGGAAGTCACGTTTGGCGTGCTTTTTGACGACCTTTTTATATTCGGCGATGACCTCCTTCAGCGCCTTGGCATCAAGGTCGGTATCGAGTTTGGCCTTCTTCTGTTTCTTCTTGCCGTCGAAAACTTCTTCAAACGCAGACTTCTCAATTTCCAGCACTACACTGCCAAACATCTGAATCAACCGCCGATACGAATCATAGGCAAAGCGTGGATTGTTGCTTCGTTTGGCCAGAGATTCCACACTCTGATCATTAAGTCCCAGATTCAAAATCGTGTCCATCATTCCCGGCATGGAAAACTTCGCGCCGGAGCGAACGCTTACCAGCAATGGGTTCTCGCCGGAACCGAGCTTCTGGCCTTGCAGGCTTTCCAGCTTTCGTAGAGCCTCGTCCATTTGACGGTCCACCTCAGACGAAACGCCGCCGTGCTTCATGTACTCGCGACAAGCCTCAGTCTGAATGGTGAAGCCCGGAGGCACCGGCAGCCCAGCATTAGTCATCTCAGCCAGGCCCGCACCCTTGCCGCCAAGTTCTTCTTTCATCTTGCCGTTGCCATCTGCTTTACCACCGCCGAAGGAGTACACGTATTTGGTTGCCGGCTTCGCAGCATTCTTCGGGGCGCCGTTTCCGCTGCTCCGTACTTCATTTTCTGAAATTGTCGATGTCGCCATATGAGTGCATCCTTTTCTAAGATTTTTTCGACTCTGCCTTCTTTAAAGCTCCGTCATTCCGACCGGAGAAGATCGTTCGCTTCGCGAAACGATCCTCGGAGTGGAGGAACCTGCTGTTTCCTTCCACTGGCAATGCGACGTTCCTGCGGAACTCGCTCAAAACTCGCCATCCCGTTCTCTCTTGCAAGGAATTTCACGTTTCTGTTCACGTTGGGACAGCTGCCCTCGGCTGTCCGGTCGAGCCGAAGCTCGACAATGTTTCCCGGTCTGGCCACGGCGTTCGGCATAGCCGAGCTGGACAGCCGAGGGCGGCTGTCCCAACGTGAACCCGTTAAGTTCCTATGCTTTCCCTTCGGTCACTATTTCCGAGAAATCGGCGATCGTAGAGAATTCCCGCAACAACGTCTGCAGCAGCGCCAGCCGGTTGGCGCGCAGCTCTTCGTCCTCAACCATTACCATTACTTTATCGAAAAACCTGTCCACGTGCTCCCTTGCGCCAGAGAGGAGCAACAGAGCGTCGTGATACTCGTGCTTATTGCGAAGCGCCTCGACTCTTTGAGTATTTGTCTCGATATATGCCGCTAGGTCCTTCTCTTCCTGAGCAGAATCTTGCAAGTATTCGAATTTCGAACCAGATCTAACACTCTTCTCTTCAGCTTGACGCAGAATGTTTCGTATTCGTTTGCTCGCCGCCGCGATCGCTTGGAACTCTGGCATGTGAAGAACTTTCGAAACCGCTTCGGCTCTCGCCACCGCGTCCACAATGTCGTCCGCATCCGCAGCCAGTACAGCATTCACCACGTCGTACTTGTATCCCAGCTGATCTTTGAGATAAAACTCCAGCCGCTCGCGGAAAAATGCTCGAATCGAGTCCGCGTAATTGACTCCGCTGGCGAACTTTTTCTCTGCGTCACTGCCTTTGTAAGCTTCGCGCGCCAGTTCAAAGAAATGACCGAGACCGATCGGTAGCTTGTGTTCAGCAATCGTCCTCACAATTCCATTCGCCTGCCGCCGCAGTGCAAATGGATCCTTCGATCCCGTGGGCTGCAAGCCCAGCGCGAACATGCCGGCGATAGTATCCGCTTTATCGGCAATGGCAAGCACCGCGCCTTCAATCTTTCGCGGAACCGAATCCTCCGCCGATTGTGGTTTGTACTGGTCATAGATGGTGGCGGCGATGGCCTGGCGGGTTTCGTCGGGCATGCCATGGTCAAGGTTCTGAACGCTGGCATACAATCCGCCGATGATTCCTTGCAGTTCCGTGAACTCCTTCACCAGTTCGGTCGTGAGGTCCGTCTTCGCCAGGCACGCCGCCTTGTGCACTACACCGGGCCTCACCTGCAGGCCTGCGTCGCGAAGAAGCTCGCACGTCCAACTGCACAGCCGCTGTACGCGCATAGTCTTTGCGTAATAGCTGCCCAGGTCCTTTTGAAAAGTTACGTTCTTGAGCGACGACAGGCGATCGCGCAGAGGGTTCTTCTGATCGGTCTGCCAAAAGAATCGCGCATCGTTGAACCGCGCCCTCAGCACTCGCTCGTTGCCGTGCCGAATCAAGCCTTGCGGATCGCCGTCAGTGTTCAACACGGCAAGAAAGTTCGGCAGGAGCTTGCCTTTGGTATCTTCCAGCGCGAAATATTTCTGGTGGTCGCGCATGACTGTGACCAGCACCTCTTCAGGAAGCTTGAGGTACTCGCGATCAAAGCTGCCCAGAATAGCCGAAGGCCATTCCGTGAGATTTACCACCGTGTCGAGCAGCGTGTTGTCGTCACGCCAGCGCGCACCAGGAATCGTACGAGCCGCGGCGTCTAACGCTTTGCGAATTTGTTGTTCGCGCTCTTCCCTGCCCAGCACCTTCGCCGAGCGTAAGGCGTCAGAATATTGCGGTCCGGCCCATGGAATCGTCACGTTCCCACTCGACAAAAGCCGGTGGCCCCGCGATTTTCGGCCCGCGCTCAGTCCGTCGAATTCAAGCGGAATAACTTGGTCGTCGAGCATGGCTACCAGCCAGCGCACCGGACGAACAAATCTTTCTTTGGTCTTGCGCCAGTACATATTCTTTGGCCAATAAATCGAGGAAATTTCTTTAGGTAGCATCTCCGCTAGGATCTCCGAAGCGGCGCGGCCTTTGGTCGTGATTTTTGCGGAAAGGTATTCTCCTTTGGGAGTGGCCACTCGTTCTAGCTGGGAAATCTCAACACCAGCTTTTTTCGCGAAAGCATGGGCCGCGGGCCCGGGCTGGCCATCTTTAAACGCAACGCTAACCGCCGGACCATTAATCTGCTCAGTCGCATCGGGTTGCGCGCTGGGAATTCCAGAAGCGAGTACCGCTAATCGGCGAGGGGAATCGAATCCGAAGAGTTTTCCAGACCCGGCCAGTCGCTCCCGCTTCAATAGATCGCCAACCCGGCGCTGCAGATCTTCCTGCGCGCCCGCAATCATGCGAGCGGGAATTTCTTCGGTTCCGATCTCTAATAAAAAATCAGGCATTCGAGACTCTAATTAGAAAATGCTTTAACCACAAAGGACACGAAGGTCCACGAAGTAAAGCTCCGTTCGCGCTTTGCTTTTCTATCCGACCGGCAACGGCTCGCTTTTTCTGGACGAACTCTTGCGTGCCACAGGTTCAGGTTCTTCTGGCGCCGTTGATTCACTTTGCGTCTGTTGATCAACCCAGGCCTTCGCGATTCCCACCGCCAGCGCACGCACGCGAGCAATTACTCCGACGCGTTCAGTCACAGAAATTGCTCCTCGCGCATCGAGGATGTTGAAGAGATGCGAGCACTTCAGGCAAAGCTCGTAGGCCGCCAGGAGCGGGAACCGCTGCTTTTCAGCAACAGCCGGTTTTTCTGCCTTTTCCTCTCCGTTATCTGACGACACCAGCCGAGGCTTACCATCTTTCATAAACGCCGCATATTTTTCCAGCAGTCCCTTGCACTCTGATTCACACAAGTCAAAGTGCTTCCAGGTCTTCTCGACATCGGCCATTTCAAAGTTGTAAACCGAGAGCTGCAACTCGTCAGCTAGGCGCACGTCACCATAGGTAGTCGCGTCTCCCGTCTCCGGATCGCGCGCCCAAACGATGTCATAAATCGAATCCACATCCTGCAAAAAGGCCGTGATTCGCTCCAAGCCGTAAGTCAATTCGGCCGAAATCGGAAACAAATCCAAGCCACCACATTGCTGAAAATAAGTGAACTGCGTGATCTCCAGTCCATCGAGCATCACCTGCCAGCCGATGCCCCACGCACCCAGCGTCGGTGACTCCCAGTTGTCCTCTTCGAACTTGATGTCGTGTTGGCGCAGATCAATGCCGATCGCGCCCAGCGACTCCAGATAAAGCTCCTGCACATTCTCCGGCGGCGGCTTCAGAATCACCTGCAACTGCGTGTGCTTATAAAGCCGGTTGGGATTCTCGCCGTATCGCCCATCAGCCGGACGCCGCGAAGGCTGCACATAAGCCACTTTGTACGCCTTCGGACCGAGCACCCGCAGAAAAGTCTCCGGCGCCATGGTCCCCGCTCCGACTTCCAGATCGTAAGGCTGCTGCAGCACACACCCGCGGTCGGCCCAGAACTTCTGCAGCCGCAGAATGAGTTCCTGAAAAGTCGGCGAATTGGATTGCGTCGTCATGCTTAGTTCTCTCTCGGACTTGCGCTCCTAGCGACACCGCCTCGCAGTGACTTCCCAATAGGCTGTGGCAGATTTTCATCCAGTGCATGCCGCTGGTTACGTAATGCCGAGGTTAATTAATGATTGTACCGGAGAGCTTTAAGGTCGTGACCAACCATCGACGGCGGCGCTCTTGCTGCACTGATGTCTACTGTGTGGCCTCGACCGTGAGCCTTAATCCCACTGCTTTGGCTACAGCAACCAGTGTCGAAAGCCGCGGATTGCCTCGGACTGAAAGCGCCCGGTAAAGGCTCTCACGCTCAACGCCCGCGGCTTTCGCCACCTTCGCGATTCCTCCTTTGGCTTCGGCCACCCGCCGCAAGGCAACGAGAAGTACGCCCGGTTCGTCGGTATCCTCCAAGGCCGCGCGCAGGTACTCCGCCGCAAATTCGGGGTTCTCGCGGAGCTCACGGACCGTGGCTTCGTTATGGGAGATGCTCGCCCTGCGTTTCATTGCGTCCTTTCCCCATAGTCCTTCAAATATTCAACAGCGCGCCGGATGTCCGCCGATTGCTTTCGTTTGTCTCCGCCACAAAGCAGCAACACGCAAGACCGGCTAACCATCGCATAATACACTCGAAATCCCGGTCCCCAATCGATCCGCAGTTCAAATACCCCGTCGCGCAGCGACTTGCAATTGCCAAAATTCCCTAGTGAAAGCCGGTCAATTCGAGCTGGTTCTCGTATCTTTCAGACCTGCCAGCCAATCACCGAATATATCCCGACCGCTGGCGGTCTGATAACGGCGCAACTCGATTGCTTCTGACATTGTAACTTATAAGTTACACTAACGCAAGCCCGTTACGACTTAAGTCCCATCTTCTCCAGCATCCCCCGCGTCAGCAACTTCTTCTCAATATGACGCTCGAGTGTTTGCAACACGAACTTTCTCAAATCCGCCCCCGTGGAGTCGGGCAATGCTGCAGTCTTCAGCCTGGATAGCGGCGCAGTCAGCATCTGACCCGCCAGCTTGCGCGACTCGGCTGACATCTCGGACGAGGCCAGCCTTTTATGCTCGGGGCAAACCAGGCCATCGGCCAGCGCATGAAAATACGCCCGGCTGCCATTGAGCGACCTTCCACATGCCAGGCACTCAGAGATGTCCGGCAAATAGCCCATCAGACGAGCCATCCACAAATCGAAATACGTGATCGGGAGCCAGAATTCGTCAGTGGTTAATTGCGCCAGAACCGAAAGCGCGAGCCGAAAAACTGCGTCGTTGGCCTCACGGTCGGGCGACAATTCGTCCAGCAATTCAGCCACATGACCCAAAGCCACCGCCCGCGCATAGCTCACTTCAAACGCGAGCGGCGAGCTGATCACCTCACAGGCGTCGAGGCGCGCCAGTTCCTGGCGCTCCTTGTCTTCGTAGGTAACCTTAACGTGAGTCAGCGGCTCCAGCGCTCCGCCGAATCTGCGCCGCGACTTCTTGGCAGCGCGAGCCACTCCCCGCACCTTCCCCTCCAGCCTCGTGAAAAGCGTGACCAGCAGGTCAGACTCGCGAAAAGGATAGGTCCGCAGAACAATCGCTTCCGATTCTTTCAGCGGCATGTGAGCAGGATACAGCCGTCAGCCCTCAGCCGTCAGCCCTCAGAAAAGCAAAAGGCGCAATCCCTTGAGGATCGCGCCCATTCTTTCCGGCAAAACCACCCGCTTGACCTGACGGCTGATGGCTGACAGCTAAAAGCTATCTTCCAAAATAC
The DNA here is from genome assembly GCA_036268595.1 of Terriglobales bacterium. Lineage (GTDB taxonomy): Bacteria > Acidobacteriota > Terriglobia > Terriglobales > Acidobacteriaceae > Gp1-AA145. The sequence continues at coordinate 49,952 of DATATW010000096.1, read as the reverse complement.
TTCGCGTTGCGTTCGGCGTAGCTCTTCCACTTTTCCGGCAGATCATCCAGAGCAAAAATCGCCGACACCGGGCAGACTGGCACGCAGGCGCCGCAGTCAATGCACTCGACCGGGTCGATGTAGAGCATCTCCTCGCCAGCAAACTTCGGATCTTCCTTTTTAGGGTGGATGCAATCGACCGGGCACGCGTCCACGCACGCTGCGTCTTTGGTGCCGATACACGGCTCTGCAATCACATAGGCCATGACTGGGTCTCTCCTGGAACTTTATTGAATGCGATGAAAAGTCAATTCTAGCAAGAATCTGGGCGAGCGGCATAGGAACAGCCTTCAGGAGCCGCCAAATCGGGATTAGCGCTCCAGTATTTCCTTGTAGGCGTTGTATGCAACTTTCTTAGGTTGCGCAGGCAGCATTACATCAGTGCTGCGTTCGTTGTTGCCGATCATTTTGATTTGACCAAGCCGCACCATTCCTCGACCGAAGTCCGCGAAGATCGGAACCAGCATGGCAAAGTTCTCATCCACTTCACTTTGGCTCATCGTCATGTGCAGTTTGGCTTTTCCGTCAGGGGCTGCGCTCAGGTCATACGAAAACTTGTACCTTGGAACCTGAGTTCCGTAGACCCATTCGTTGAAAAACCAATCCAGCCGGTTATTGCCCTGCAGATCCATCTGCCGGGCCATATGCTTTTCGACAATAGACTTGAACGACTCCGTTGATGCAAGCCGGCTCTGATGGCTCTCCACGAAATCATGCATCATGTCAATGAAGGCTTGGTCCGGATCCTTGGCGCCGTTATCGGCGCCGTACATGAGGGATCGAAGCATGGCCAGAATGTAAGCACCTTTAGCGTAGGTTACGGAGTTATAGGCGCTCTCGGTACGAGGCGAAATCAAGCGCAACCCCAGCCAAATGGGCCCAGCATCATTCGGTGCGATGCCGAATTGGTTCTTCTCCATCACTCGTTTTTGCTGCCTCTGCCAAAAGTCGATGTAGTCCTTTTGCCAATGCTCCCCTTTGGCCTGCTGCAGGAATAGTGCGGCAGAAAATTCAGCGAATCCTTCCGATAGCCATTGATCGTGATAGGACGTCCATCCGACCGCGTGCCCCCACCATTGATGTGAAACCTCGTGGGGCGTCACCTCCTGCACAAAAGAGGTGAAGTTATTGTCGATCCTTCCGAACAGCAGCCACCGTTGCGTGGAGTCAATGTATGCAGATATAGGCAGATAAACCAGGTTTGGCCAAGACTGGCCAAAGTTAAAGTCAGGCTGCTCGGTAATGTAAAGATGATCAAATCCATTCTTGCCGAAAAAGTAATTACAAAGCTGCAACTCGGCTCGCGTCTCCTGCAAGGCATACTGCGTCATCGAACGCGGCGCCATTCCAGAAAGTGCAGAGTCTCTGAAGGAATTGAGCCTATCGGGAAGCTCAGGCAAATAGTAACCATCGATTTGAATTCCATCTTTGTCATCCGGCAGGTTGAGCTTTAGATAGCTGCCGAAATTGAACCCCGCAACTGCAATTGGCTTAGCCGTGGTCCAATGACTCGCAACGAAATCGCCTTCCATCCACTCCCGCTCCAGCTTGCCCACACTAATAAGTGTGTATTTCTTAGGAATTTTAAAAGTAAGATCGTACATCGCCCGCTCGTTGAATCCATTCAAGTTGGGATACCAGGATTCGCGCGCGTGCACGTAATAGCTGCCGTTGCCGGCCTTGAGAAGCACTTTATCCCCGCCATACTCAACGGTGACCGAGCACTCCTTTCCCACTTCTATCGGGTCAGGCAGAATGACGTAGAAGGAGCCGTCTTGCTTACGATTTTCCTGAATGAAATAGAGGTCCTTACCGGTTTGGTCACTGACCCGGCTCACTCGCAAATTCGGTAGAAGCCTGAACTTCACCACTCGCTCTCCAGGAATAAGCGGAACGAATGTGACCGTGGCGATACTCGCGAGATGGTCGTTCTTACCGATCACGGTTTCGATCTTGAATTTCCTAGCCTCCAAATATCGCCGTTCTTCGTCTGAACTGGCGGTGCCCTTGGCATATTCCTGTGACAGATGGTCGAGATACCAGATACCATCATCCATTCCTTCAGGGTCGTAATTGATGAGCGCAATTTCCTCGGATGAGTCGAGCTCCGGAATAGTGCCGCCTCGCGGGTGAAACATGTATCTCAAATCCTTATGTTTAGTACCGCGCATGTAGGCATCAAAGAACCCAGGACGGCCAGAGTTGTAGAGGGAGGCGAGGACATCCGCGTCAACGTTCTCCATGCTGTCCCCGTGGAGCAGTTCCTCAGATAGACCGAGAGGAGTTTCCCGACGTTGACGCATGCTGTCACGCCAGCGCTGAAAGACCTTAGCGCTTTCTTCCGGAGCCGTTGTTGGCGTTGTCATCGCCGATAACAACATCCTTCCCGGCACACCTGTGTAACGAAAGACAATTTCCGTAAAATCCTCGTCTACCTGATCGCCTTTCGACCGCCGCCGAATTTCCGTTTGCGCGAGCTTGGTCACGGGCTTGAGGGTGAAGTGCCCGGTTCCTATAAATACCGCCCCGGTTACGAACCCATTGACCGGTTCAAGGAATGTAAGAGCCCCCTGCTTCAACTCGAATGTTGCGGTATCACACTTGAACGTGAATTCTTCGACGCGGAACGCCGCACCCATTCCAGCATTGCGGAGTTTCCGATAAAGCGGATCGGAATTCGCGTACCGGGAATTCAGTCCGGGAACCATGATCTGTTCCTTCGCCACTGGCAGTGCCAAGCCGAGTTCCAGGTTCAAATTTACGTCTTGGACATCAACGACCCGCTCCAGTGCCTCAAAGCCCTCGGCCGTCACTCGCAAAGAATAGGAACCTGGTCTTAGGTCAGGGGTGACAAAGTTCCCGGTTTGATCCGACGTCACCACAATCGGCTCGGATAAATTACCGCTGCGCACTTCAATCTTCGCTCCTACTATTACCGCCCCGGTGCTGTCTTTAATATTTCCGGAAACGCTAGCCGCGCGCAGGTAAGGCGACAAGAGGAGTAAAGAAAAGAGACAACCAAAACAAATTGACCGGCACACTGACATCGTCTCGACCTCCGCAATATCCCGGTGCCGGAGCGGCGGGTTGCGACCGCAATTGGCAAAGCGAGACCCAAATCACTGATTCACGACTTACTTACAACGCAGGGGAAGGCCTAGAGTATGCGGCAACACTGACAAACTGGCAAGGATAAGTCAGCGAAGAGAAATCCTTATGTAATCGGTGAAATCGGGTGCTTAAGCAGTAACTAACTCTTCACTCGACTCATATTCAACGATATAGCCGGCTAGGGCGCTGGCAGCCACGGTGAGTGGGCTCGCCAAGTACATCTGTCCTGGGCCGCTGCGTCCGGGGAAGTTACGGTTCTGCGCGCTGATCACAACCTGATCGGGCCGCGTGGAAACCCCAGGTCCGGCATTGATGCATGCGCCACAACTGGGCTCAATAGTGTGCGCCCCCGCTTTCTCGAAGATATCGAGATAGCCCTTGCGAATGCAGTATTCGCGGGTCTCCTGCGATCCGAACTGGATGTAAAACTGCACCGAATCAGCCACACGTTTGCCTTGCTTCACCGCGTCTGCCAGCACCCGCGCGTACATATCCATGTCTTCGTTTTTGCCGGCAGTGCAGGTTCCTCCGTATGCCAACTCAACCGGGACTGGAGTATTCAGCTCGCGAATATATTTTCCGTTTCCAGGATCCCCTGGAGTGGCAATCATCGGCGTAATATCCGCCGCGTCGAGTTCAATCACTCGCGCGTATTCGGCGTCAGGATCGCTTTGCAGTCCCTCGATCATCTTTTCTGCATCTCGCCGATTCATGCCGCGACGATCGACTAGAAATTCCACCGCCTTCCGATCGGGAGCGACAATACCCGTGAATCCGCCAATCTCCGCCGCCATGTTGGTCATGGTCGCGCGCTCGTCGACGCTGAGTTCTTCGATGGCTTCGCCGGAGTATTCAATGACCTTGGCCAGCGCCTTTCCACTCCGAACATACTCGAGACTCAGAATCTTCAGGATCAAATCCTTGGCGGTAACGTTAGGATGCTTGCGGCCGCGAATGACGACCTTCACCGACTCAGGCACGCGCACCCGCACATCTTTCGTGATCCATGAATTAAAAACATCGGTAGTGCCGATGCCAAAGGCCACACAGCCCACTGCGCCCGAATGCGGCGTGTGTGAGTCCGAGCCGACGATGAGTTGCCCCGGCAATGCATAGCTTTCAAGCACAACCGAGTGGCAAATTCCTTCCGCGCCTTTGCGATCTTTCAGTTCGCCGTGCAGACGAACGCCTTTACGTTCAGCGAACTCGCCCTGCTTCATCTTGAGTTGCGTCGCCAAATCTAGCAGTCCCATCTTGCGCTTCTGCTCGGAAAGGACTTCATCAAGAAAAGTCAGGTGATCTCGGAAGAATAGGACTGACCCGGGGTCATTCACTGGCGCATCGCGTCCGACTAACTGATCGAAAAATATTGCCGCCATGGGCGTGACGTACTCATGGCTGAATCGCAGGTCAGTGCGGGCAAAACCAGAATCTCCCGGCTTCACAGCTTTGACGCTGACCTCGCCGTTTTTCGCGATCATGTGTCGCGCAAAAATCTTCTCCGCCAACGTCATCGGCCGTGTGGCGCGGGCGCCTTCGCCCGCGGTTTTAATTGCCGGCAGTGAAACTTTCCCCTGCAGACGCGCCACATTGAACTGAAACAGCCCCCCGTACTCGATGATCTGCCGCGTGATCTCGTCTTCGTCTTTAGTGAACTGCGCCAGCGGAATTTCCTGCCCGGCTCGAATTCTGTCGATCAGCGAAAAGTCCGTTGAAGTGAGCACACCCAGGTTCTGGCAATTCTGCTTGTAAATGCGCTCGATATTTTCCGCGATCACCAGCTTGATGCCGGCGCACAACTCCGCATAAGGAGACTGCTCACGGCTCGAGCCCTTGCCGCGCCGCTTGCCGCTCACCGCAGCAACGAACCCGCCGCGTTTCACATCTCCACGCTGGATCGGAACCTCATTGCCGCATTTCAGTCCCGTATACGGGAATTCGCCCAGGGTTTCGTCAAAGAAAAAGCAGATGTGTGCGGGAGTGATTTCGTCAGTCGAAATGTCGTCACGCAGTTTCGGATTGTTCTGCGGATTCTTCGTATCCCACGGCACGTCTTCTCCGGCAAGCTGACGCTTGATCAACTCAGGGTCTTCGGTGAGAAAAAGAATTCGTCCCTGCAAACGCACCGTCTGCGGCCGCTTTTCGATTTGTCGGTTCAATAATGCTTCGATCACTGTGCGCCTCTTGCCCCATCACTATTTTACGCCCTGCAGGACGCGCAATTATAGATTCGGCGTTGTGTATGACAGCTCGCAGTGCGGTTTTTAGCTGAGGGCTGACGGCTCTAGTGATGCCCATGCAGCCGGTCATACTTCTCTCCCGCTGAGATCGCCACCGGGAGGCGGTTCTCCTTCGGCGCAAGCGGACAGGTTGCGTATGGCGTCACCGCGCAAGGTGGATTGTAAGCGCGGTTAAAGTCGAGTACGACTGTTCCATTAACTACGGGGCCGGTGTCCAGAAATCGACCGCCGGGATAAGTATCAGTTTTGCCGCTCAAATCTCCCATCACGAAGCTGAGACCTTTTGCCGGATCCCCACTTAAGGCGGTCAACGTGAGGTCCTGCCCATTGAGCTTGAACCGTACTTCGCCGGCAATCGGAGTAGGAGTTACATCTCCGAGCACGTTAGGTACGTCGACGGTCTTTTTGCCGTCGGATGGGACGAATGTCGCAGTGACTCGATAAGTCATGTCCAGCGGAAAAAAAATCGGTCCGGTGTAATTACGTGCGGCTTCACTATTCAGATCTTTCAGCCGGATTCCCACTCGCGAGCCGCGTTGAATCACATACATGAGCAAGCTGCCCATCTCGATGACGGTCGGCTTTCCAGTGATATCGGCTTGCAGATTTGCCTGAGTCAGCGGTTCGCCGCCAATTTTGGCCTGCGCGCCTTTTTGCAGCTCGACCGAAACGGCTTGGCCTCGAAGTTGAAACACGCCCGCGTGCTCCGGCCCTGATGGAAGCACGATGGCATTGTCAGCCGCGCTGCCGAAGGTGTTCGCACCCGGCTTCAGCCAAAACAATCCAGCCAGCACCAGCCAATTCTGCTTGAGATCATCTACTAATTCAGCTTTCCACTTTTCAAAAGACTGGACGTACGCGGCATCCGGCGGCTGAATCGAGAAAGCCGGGATGGAGAGTGCAATAGCGGCAGCTGCTACCGTGACTTTTTCCCGGAACATCGGGCGCGAAAATCGGGGACGACCGAAGGCTGACGACCGACAACTAAGTTTTTCTCGCATATTCCCTCGGATCGGGCAGCGCTTCCAGCCCGCGTCCCGCGAAAATCTTCTGGAATTCATCTATCAGCGCATCATGAATGGCCCCGTTCGAAGCCACAGTTTCGCGACTATCTAACTGAAACGGGCCGCCGCTGAAGTCAGTGACCTTGCCGCCGGCTTCTTCTACCATCAGCACGCCAGCGGCAGTATCCCAGGGATTCAGATTGAACTCCCAGAATCCGTCGAAACGCCCGCACGCCACTGAACACAAATCCAGCGCCGCCGATCCCGCCCGTCTGACCCCATGCGATCGTAGCGTGATCTGATGATAAAAATATATGTTGGGATTTTTGTGACGCTTATGGCTGGGAAAGCCAGTGGCTAAGAGCGATTCCGCAAGTTTCGAGATACTCGAAACCTGAATGGCTCGATCATTCAGATAAGCGCCCCTGCCTCGCTCAGCCGCGAACATTTCGTCACGAGTGGGATCGTAGCAGACCCCCGCGATTAGTTCCTTTCCCTCTTGCAAACCCATCGATACGCAAAATACCGGAAACCCGTGGGCGAAGTTCGTGGTGCCATCGAGCGGATCGACATACCAGCGAAATTCACTTCCAGTATCGCGCAACCCTTCTTCTTCGCCCAGAACATCGTGCGAAGGCCACTGTTCACGAATCCGTTCGCGGATCAGCGCCTCTGATTTGCGATCGGCGGCGGTGACCAGATCTGCGTCGCCTTTGTACTCAATCTTTATATGACGATCGAAGAACTGCATGAGCAGCGCGCCGGCTTCGCGCGCGATTGCAGCCATTTTGGGGACGTATTCGAATCGTGGGTTGGCAGAATTCAAGTGGTCAGTTTCGCAGATGTTGCGCGCCAAGGCAAAGCCGAATCACTTTCGCCTATTGAGCAGATTTGTAGAATCCATGCGGGAACAGCGTTCTGCTTGCTAAAGTAAGTGGATCACTCATGCGCCTGGTTATCAAAGTCGGAACCAGCCTGATCGCCCCCGGCGGCCGGATCGACACCAAACAACTGCGCTCACTGGTCGACCAACTCGATCTGGGCCGGCACGAATTTCTGATCGTCAGCTCGGGCGCGATTGCTTCGGGCATGGCGAATCTCGGCCTCAATGAAGACCAGCGCCCTTCGAGCGTGCCTTTAATGCAAGCCTGCGCTGCGGTCGGCCAGAGCGCCCTGATGCATACCTATGAACAACTATTTTTTGGCAAAAAAATCGTGGCGCAGTTGCTGCTTTCCAACGACGACTTCACTTCGCCGGTCCGATATAAGAACCTGCAGAATACGTTGAACCAGTTGCTGAAGCTGGGCGTGGTGCCGATCGTCAATGAGAACGACAGCGTGTCCGTCCGAGAACTGGTGGGCGCATTCGGCGACAACGACGAATTGAGCGCCCTGCTGGCGGCCGCGGTCGACGCCGATTGGCTCTTATTGCTCACTGATGTCGACGGTTTCTACGCTTCAAATGGCAAGCGCCCAAAGCTGGTCCGCACCATCCGCAAGCTGACGCCCGAGATGGAAGCTCTTTGTAACGGCCATGGCAAGCTGGGGCGGGGTGGAATGCGATCAAAACTACGTGCCGCTAAAAGCGCGAGTGATGCCGGCGTGAACGTCGCCATCGTGAACGGGCGCGACCCCGAGGCCATTGCGAAAGCGATTGCCCGAAAAGCGGGAACATATTTTCCGCCTAAGAAGGAGAAAGTCTGATGGCGGGCGGCACTGCAGTTGCGTTCTCAACCCGCGAAAAGCTGGAGCGGGCGCGCCTGGCGTCGACTGTACTGGCGCAATTGTCGACTTCACAGAAAAACGCTCTGCTCTTAAAAATTGCCGATGGGCTCGAAAAACATTCCGGCAAAATTCTGCGTGCTAATGACGAAGACGTTCAGCGCTCCAATCTCGCCGGTGCAATGCGTGACCGTCTGCTGCTGACTCCTGAGAGAATCGCGCAAGTTGCGGCCTCGGTCAGAGACGTTGCCGCCTTGCCTGATCCGGTCAACGAGGTCCTCGAAGAGTGGACTCGTCCCAATGGCCTGTTGATCCGCAAAGTGCGTGTGCCGTTAGGCGTGGTAGGAATTGTTTATGAGTCGCGTCCGAACGTCACGGTCGATGCCGCAGTATTGTGCCTGAAAACCGGGAATGCGGTTGTGCTGCGCGGCGGCAAGGAAGCCTCGGCCAGCAACCAGGTTCTGGCCGAAATCATGGCCGGAGTCGATGGCATTCCCGCCGGAGCTATTGAGTTGCTCGATTCCACCAGCCGCGACAGCGTGCAGGAACTTATTCGCGCCCGCGGCCTGGTTGATGTAGTGATCCCACGCGGCGGCCCGGGGCTGATCGCACACGTAATGGAAAACGCTTTAGTTCCAGTGATTGAAACCGGCGCCGGGAACTGTCACATCTTTGTCGATGAATCGGCCGACTTCGAAATGGCCAATCGCATCATCCTGAATGCAAAAACCCAGCGCCCGTCGGTTTGCAATGCGGCGGAAAAGTTGCTGGTGCACGTGGCGGTCGCAGCGAAGTTCATTCCGCAGATTGCCCGCAAGTTGACAGACGCTGGAGTGGAACTGCGGGGTGATACAGAAACACGTCGAATTGCGCCGAGGGTTCTTCCGGCCACAGAACAAGACTGGGGCGAAGAATACCTGCGGCTGTGCATGGCTATAGGCATCGTGTCCGGTGTGGATGAAGCCATCGAACACATCAATCGATATTCGACCAAACACTCCGAGGCGATCGTCACTGTAAGCGAAATCAATGCCAATAAATTTCTTCGGAAGATAGACTCCGCCGCAGTTTACTGGAACGCTTCCACCCGTTTCACCGACGGCAGCGAGTTCGGCTTTGGCGCCGAAATGGGAGTGAGCACGCAAAAGCTGCACTGCCGTGGACCATTCGCGCTTAAAGAATTAACCTCAACTAAATATCAAATAAAAGGCACAGGACAGATACGAGAGTAGAGTTTAAAAGATTGCGCTCTCTCTCTTCTCGTATCTGTGCGGCCGCCGGCCCTAGAACTCCAATTTGAGTGCGAATTGCATAACCCTTGGATTGTTCACTGTGCTGTTGATCACGCCGAAGGTTGAACCGGTGGAAATATCGGCTCCCGGCAGTCCAAATTGAGCGTGGTTGAACAAATTGAAGAATTCTGCGCGGAAGTCGAGCCGCATGCCTTCCCGGTAAGGCAGCATGAAGTGCTTAATCAACGAGAAATCTGTATTTACGAAGTCAGGGCCATAGACCGGTGTCCGGCTTGCGTCGCCCAGTTCACCCGCCTGGGCCTGCGCGAAACATTGCGTGTTAAACCATTGCGACACGTTGGGACTACTGGCCTTGGGGTCGCATACCTGATCCGGACGGTTATAGTTATTGCCGCCCTGGTTGAAGTTGACCCCCGAATTATCCGAGCTGTTGTAAATGAAAATTGGAAAACCCGAGGTAATTTTTTCGATTACGTCTACTTCCCAATTGCCCAGCGCGGTGTTGGCGACACTTCCCCAACCGTTGCCATACTGCTTGCCTTTGCCAAACGGAAGATCGTAAATCACGCTGGCACTCAGGTTATGTTTGAGGTCGATCTGCGACAGAGCCCAATCGGCCTTTTGCGTCCCCGGCAAAGGCCAATAGGTCGCGCCCGTGCTGGTTCCGACGCCATCCGGGAAACCCGAATCCAGTGCCCGGGCATAGGTATACGAAATCAAGGCATAGATGCCGTGCCGGTTGCTCCTGGTTTCCGCTTTAAGTTGAAAGGAGTCATAACGAGCCGACCCTGTATCCGTAATGTTGTCGATAACTGGCGGCCCGTTGGGGAACGTCGGAGCGGACCAGGGTACGTTGGGTTGGCCGCAACCAAGCGTGTAGCCGGGAATAGTGCCGCAGCCGGAGGGCGACATCACGTTCATATTCACGCCGTCCACAAGAATGTGCGAGCTGCGCGACCCGGCATAACCTGCCGTCAATACGAGGTTACCGAGCAACTGATGTTCAATATTGAGGTTGAATTGTTGAACGCGTCCTTGCTTGAAATTCGTATCTTGCGATTGGATCGTCCCCTGGAACTGATATGGGTTGGGCGGACTGGTGAAAACCGGCAAGAACGTCCTGGCCAATCCGCAATTACTGGTGGTATCGCCAAAGGCGCACAGTCCAGAGAAGTTGTCTGACTCCGCGTAATATGGCGGATTCTGCCACAGCCCCTGGGCACCCTGGTTCCACGAGGAATCGTGAAAAATAGCGTATGCGGCGCGAACTACCGTGCTTCCGCTGCCGAAGGGTTTCCATGAGAGACCAATCCTGGGCTCGAATGCGGTCTTATCAAGCTGAATTCCAACTGCGCCGTCAGAGGTTTGGCCGGGGATCAAGAACTTACCGGTGGCAAAATCGAAGTTTGCCTGGCGGTTTTGCGCCTCGGTAATCGGCGTCACAATCGCCCACGCGAGCCCGATGTTAGCAGTCAAATTTTTTGTGACTCGCCAATCGTCCTGCACGTAGGGTCGAAATAGTTTCCACCGGCGCCCAGTAGTAGCTCCGAGGAATGTCTGGTCATGTATCCCGCCTCCCACAGCGCCGGTCAGCAGATCGGCTGAGGCATCACCCGTATAGCCGCCGAATATCAGGAAATATCCATCCTGAAAACCGTTGGTCAGCACATTCATCTGGTTGGCGCGGACCTGTCCACCGATGCTGATGCTGTGGTTGCCTCGGGTCATGTTGATGGCATCCGAAACCGAGAAAACGTTGGTTCCACCTTGAAACGGCGCGAACCCGCGATCACCAAGATTGTAATAACCGCCGAAGAGCTGAGTTGAAGTCAAACCGCAACTCATGCAATCGCTTTTGGATTGGTTCAGCGTTGCAGGTAAACCGGTGTAGCTATCGCAGGCCGAGCTCAAATCTGCACCCTGGATACCGAGTTTTGCCGACTCGCAGCTGCGATCGCCGAAGGAGAGGATGTGATTAAAAATTCGATTGAATCCAAACTGGAACTGATTGATGGTGCGCTCAGAGAATACGTGCGTCTCCGAGATTACTGCGTTCCGGCCATGATTGGTAATACTTTGCGAGCTGGCAAATGCGTTCTGCTCCGCGAACCCGGGAGCGCCGCCCGGCACGAACGAGGTTGCCTGGTCATAACTGAAGCGCGCGAATATTGTGTCCTTGCTCGAGATATTGTGATCTACGCGAACATCGAATTCACCTTCGTTCAAGCTGCGCACCGGGACATCCGCGTAGTTGTACCCTGCCCCAGGATTTGACGCGTTCGGCAGGGGAAACAAGTTCATCATCCTTTGACCAATAGAATCGATCATGTTCGAAGGGAACTTGTTGCAAAATGTTCCACCTGTTTGGGAGCCTCCCGCACCGGCGGGTATGGGATTACCTGCTCCATCGCACTCGAGCGGCTGGGGGTTCGTGGGACTGCTGGTATACGGATTAATCAGAGCCCCGAACCCATCATTATTAGGCGCCGGCTGAGTCGGCGTGGTACTCGGTGGCACCGCAGGTATGAAGTTGGGTCGCGCGATGCCATATGGATCAAGGCTGTAATCCCCATTTCGCATTGCAGCCGTCGGCACCAAGCCGACATAGGGAATTCCGTGACGTTGCTGCTTTGCCTGGTAGTCGAGGAAGAAGAAGGTTTTGTCCTTTTTAATCGGACCGCCCAATGCTGCGCCGAACTGATTGAGATTGAATTGTTCCCGGCTCGCCGCGAAGTAGCTGCGCGCATCCAGATCGGTGTTGCGAAAAAACTCAAACACAGAGCCGTGAAACTGGTTTGATCCTGATTTTGTGTTCACCAGGACAGTCGGGCCCGCGCGCGTGCCGTATTCAGCCGAGTAATTGTAGGTAAGAACTTTGAATTCCTGGATGGCATCGATAGAAGGCAAAATGGCAATTCCGCCAGCCGTCAATTCATTGTTGTCATTGCCATCGAGCAGCCAGTCTGTACTGCTGGCACGCGAACCACCCACCGACAGCGAATAAGTGCCGCGCGCAGAGACTTCGCTGCTGGGGCCGCCGTTGAAAAAACTGTTCGGGTTGGTTTCCTGCACCGTGCCAGGTGTCAGTGTCGCCAACTGGACGAAGTCGCGACCATTCAGTGGGAGTTCCGCGACTTGCTGAGAGGTAATGACCTGTCCCAGGGTCGCATTGGTCGTATCGACCGCAACCTCTGACGCGTTGACTTCTACTTTTTCGGTCACCGATGCCGGGGCTAGGCTGAAGTCGAGTTCGCGACTTTCATCCAGCTGCAGCCGGGCGTTTTTCTGTTCAACGGTTTGAAAGCCAGCGGATTCAACCCGCAGGGTGTAGTCGCCGACGGGAAGCAATGGGACAAGGTAGTGACCCGAATTGTCCGTGGTGGATTCGCGCGCAACCCCGGTTCCCTGTGAAGTGACGGTAACTTTGGCCCCGGAAACGACCGACCCGGTCTTATCGGTTACCGTCCCCGAAAAACTCCCGTTCGCCTGGCCGTAGACCATTGGACAAAAGAACAGTACGCACGAGCAGAATAATGCCGTCCACAACACTTTTTTGGCAGACATGCGCCCCCCTATGTGGAACATCGCGCAGTAATGAAAGGCTTAATGTACCCGGATGCGAGTAGATGACTCGTATACTAGGGCACCGTATACGAAGTCAAGATTTTTATTGTTTGGTCTGGGAGCGAAGCTCCGAGTTTGGGAGTGAATACCGCTACGACTTGCCACGAACAACCCACTCAAGATCGAAACGCGCGCGATCACAGAATGATTTTTGAGTGCCTGGACTCGTAGTCGAAAGCCCCGCATAGAGATTGGCCCGGTGAACCGCATCTGCTTCCGGCATGCCCTCGCCCAGGAAAGTTGCAAAGCTGCCGATGAATGCGTCGCCCGCACCGGTGCTGTCGACAGTCTTAACTACAAAAGCCGGTACGTGCTGCATCCGCTCACGATCTGCAAGCAGCGAGCCATTCGAACCGAGTGTGATGATCACGCGTCGAATTCCAGAAGCAATGAACTGTCCGGCACATTTTTTGGCGTCGTCAAGATCGCGGACCGGGATGCCGGTTATAGTTTCAGCCTCAGTTTCGTTGGGGACGAAATAATCCAGATCAGCAATCGCATTCACGTCAATAGGTTGGGCGGGCGCTGGATTCAGCAGGCAGCGAATTTTATTTTTCCGCGCGAACTGCACTGTGTAGTAGACCGTCTCCAGAGGGATCTCAAATTGCATTACGATGCAGTCGGCACTCTTCAACAGGTCCGCTGCCGCATCGACGTCGGCCGGTTTGAGAGTATCGTTCGCGCCCTTAACCACAAAAATACGATTCTGCCCGTCGGAATCAACGAAAATCGGCGCCACCCCACTCGATACCCCTTCGATCTGCTTTACGTGCGAAGTATCAATCCCCAACGCTTGAAAATTCTCGATGGTGGCGGGGCCAAAAAGATCGCTCCCCACATGCGCGATCATAAAAACCTCCGCGCCGCAGAGCTTTGCTGCAACCGCCTGGTTTGCTCCCTTGCCGCCGAAGCCCAAGTCAAAATTATTTCCGAAAATGGTTTCGCCGGGCTTCGGAAATCGGTCGGTGTAAGTTACTAGATCGATATTCGCACTGCCGACGACAACAATTCGGGGACGCTTAGCCATAGATCGTGAGCTTCTCCGCAGCTCGAATCGACGTTCTGGATTCACGAGTCTAGTGATCGCAGTTGAGAGCTGTCAAACGCGGAAACAGCATTGATGATTGACATCTCAAAGCTCGCGGCAATACATTCGCCGGGGCAGAACAATTTTCGGGGACATTCTTTGGAAAAATCTTATCGACGCTGCAACCTGCTTCATCGTGGTTTGACCGGGGCTGGATTATTGGTGCTGCTGCTCGCCTGCGTTGCTCTGGCGGACGAGTGGAAGGCAAGCCACACGTTGGTTTCACCTACTGGTGTCATGAACCTTCCTGCAGTTCCACAACCGGAAGATACTTTCTTTCCTGGCCCATCCTCGCCTACCGACACCGACGGTTGGCTTTCAGGCTTGAAAGCCTGGCGCGCCGATCGTCTGACTCGATTGCGCTACGATGGTTCGCAATATGCGCGTCCGGAATTGGAATGGACCCAGCATGTTTTCTCACAAGTACAGGTCCTCATCTGGGACCGTTCTTTCTACAATCCTGAGAAGCACGAGTACACGGTAGACGTTTTTTTGAATGACGTCGAACGCCGTCTGGGGCCGATCGACGCGGTCTTGATCTGGCATTTGTATCCGAACATTGGAGTCGATGACCGCAACCAGTTCGATCTGTTGCGCGATTTGCCAGGTGGCATTCCCGGCCTTAGAAAGATGGTTCAGCAATTTCATGATCGCAATGTCAAAGTCTTTTTTCCAACTCTTGCCTGGGACACCGGAACTCGCGAAGAGGGCCGTCCGACTTGGGTTGTCTTGTCGCAATTGCTGAAGGACATCGGAGCAGATGGAATAAACTTCGACACCCTGGAGAGCGTGCCCGCGCAATATCGCCGCGCCTCCGATGCGATGGGGCATCCGCTTGCGCTTGAGCCACAATTCGACGAGCGCGATCAATCCCTGGAGTGGAGCAATATTGCCTGGAATGACTGGGTGGCATGGGAAGGCCAGCCTTATCCATTTGTTCCCATGGTGAGCCGCTCAAAGTGGCTTGAACCTCGGCACATGGTGGACGTTACCGACCGTTTCACCAGAGACAAAACTGACAGCTTGCAACACGCATTCTTCAACGGACAAGGTTATGCATCGCTCGAAAACCTTTGGGGATTCTGGTACGGCACCAGTGAGCACGACGCAGAGGCAATATTGCGCTTTACGCGCATCGAACGGGCCTTCGCGGATAATTTAAGAAGCGCTGAGTGGCAGCCCCATAGCCCGACCTTGCAGCCAGGAGTTTTTGCAAGCAAATTTCCGACTCAGAAAAGCGCGCTGTGGACTCTAGTCAATCGCAACGAGTACGCGGCGTCTGGAGAACAACTCACTGTTCCATATCGCACCGGCGAGCATTACTACGATCTGTGGAATGGCAAAGAGCTGCAACCGGTCATAAGAGAAAATTCAGCCGCACTTAGTTTCACGACGGAAGGTCGGGGATTTGGCGCGATATTGGCCACCCAGGAGCCAAACGAAACAGTAAATAAGCTTTTGGCTTTTATGGCTGACCGGTCCATGCGTCCACTGAGCAGTTATTCGCGAAACTGGCAACCGGAGGCGCAGCAAATAGTAGACGATCCGGCAACAAAACCCGCAACCAGCGCACCCTCCGGCATGGTTCGAATTCCCGCTGCCGATTATGACTTCGAAGTGCGCGGCATCGAAATCGAGGGCGGCAACGATCCCGGAGTAGACGTTCAATATCCCTGGGAGGACATCGCTCGACGCACGCACAGGCATCGCATTCATCTGCGCAGTTTTTTTATCGACCGTGAGCCTGTGACCGACGCGGAATTCAAGAAGTTTCTCGAGGCGAGCAACTATCGTGCGGCCGACAATCATAATTTCTTGCGCAACTGGACAAACGGAACTTATCCAGACGGGTCTGCAGACAAACCGGTGACTTGGGTATCGATCGAAGACGCTCGCGCATACGCAGCATGGGCGGGCAAACGACTGCCTCATGAGTGGGAATGGCAATATGCCGCTCAAGGGACTGATGAGCGCATTTATCCCTGGGGAAACGATTGGAAGCCTCAATTTTTGCCGGCGCCCGATCATGGACCCGCGCTGCACCCACTTGCCGACGTCGGATCTTTCGCTCAGGGTGCCAGCCCGTTCGGAGTTTTAGACCTGGAGGGCAACGTCTCGGAGTGGACCGACGAATACCGCGACGAGCACACCCGGGCGGCAATTCTACGCGGGGGAGCTGCTTATCAACCGCTGGGGTCGATCTGGTATTTTCCCCAGACTTACCGGCTGGATGAGCACCAGAAATATTTGCTGATGTCACCGGGTCGCGATCGCGCGGGCACCATCGGTTTTCGATGCGTAGTAGACGCGGAGTAGTTACAGCCCGATCCGGAAGACGCTTTACTCACCGTACGGAACCCAGATGTTCTTCACCTCAGTTGCGTGTTCGAGAAACCAGCGGCCTTCCGCCTGTTTCGGGTCAAACCAATCAATGACGCGGCCTTCGTTGGTGAAGACCTGCTTCAAATTTCCGATGGAATATTTCTTGGCGGCTGCGGCACTGGCCTCGTCTGTAAACGACCAGATGGCATCGACGTCGTCGTGCTCGGCAAGGGTTTTCATCAGTTGCAATGCCGGACCGGTCACGACGTTCACCGCGCCCGCCGGCAAATCGCTGGTGTCGAATAATTGATATAAATCGCCGGTGATCAGCGGATAAGTCTCCGAAGGCACTGCAACTACCGTATTCCCGACCGCAAGAGCGGGCATCACCAGCGACAAAAATCCCAGCAGTGGAACTTCATTTGGACATACGATGCCGATGCTTCCGACAGCTTCGTTCATTGCGATAGAAATTGTCCGAAATGGCGGATTGTGCACGCCGCCGTCAAATTTGTCCGCCCATGCAGCATAAGTAAAAATCCGTTCGATCCCGAGATTCACTTCCGCCGCCGCCTGTTTTTCGCCGACCGCAGCGGCCAGCCGCCGCGCGATTTCATCCCGGCGCTGCGACAAATTTTCCGCGAGATAGTAGAGAACTTGGGCACGGTTATACGCCGTCGCTTTTGCCCAGGCTGTCGCCTTGCGGGCAGCTTCCACGGCGTTACGAATATCTTTGCGGTTGCCGGATGGCGCCTCGCCTAGCAGTTGTCCATTCGCCCCACGCACTTCCATGCTGTAGCCGGAATCAGGCCGGGCCTGTTTGCCGCCAATATAAAGCTTCACCGTACGATCAATTCCAGGAGCCAAAGCCGATCCCTCAGCCTGCTTCACTTCCTGCTTCTCGCTCACCGGTAATTTCGCGGCGTTCTTGAACCAGACCGGTTCCAGATATTCGCGCAGGCCTTCCCTTCCGCCTTCGCGTCCGTATCCACTCTCGCGGTAGCCACCGAATCCGCAAGCCGCGTCGAATAAATTGGTGCAGTTCACCCACACCACGCCCGCCTTGATCTGTGACGCAACTTGCAAAGCCACATTGAGGCTTTCACTCCACACCGATGCGGCCAGGCCATACGTCGTGTTATTCGATAACTCCACGGCCTCTGATGGAGTGCGGAAGGTCATCGCAGCCAGTACCGGCCCGAAGATTTCCTGCTGCGCCACAACTGATGCCGGGTGCACATTGCTTAGCAAAGTCGGTGGATAATAGAGGCCGCGCGAAGGAAGTGTGATCTGGGGTTGCCAGCAGATTGCTCCTTCCGCCACTCCCTGGTCGACTAACCTCCGAATGCGGTCCAGTTGCACCGGAGCGACGATTGCGCCGATATCAATAGCCTTATCGAGCGGCGGACCGGCGCGTAGTGTGCTCATGCGCTCACGCACTTTAGCAATCAGGGTCTCAGCAATGCTTTCCTGCATGAGCAGCCGTGATCCCGCGCAGCATACTTGCCCCTGATTGAACCAGATGCCGTCGACCAGCCCTTCAACCGCGCTATCAAGATCGGCATCCTCGAAAACCACGTAAGGCGATTTTCCCCCCAGCTCCAGCGACAGTCGCTTGTGGCTGGTGGCGGTTGTCGCGCGAATGGCGCGTCCGACTTCCGTCGAACCGGTAAAAGCAATTTTGTCCACGTCCGGATGTTTAACCAAAGCCTCGCCGGTCGTGCCATCGCCGGTGACGATGTTCACCACTCCCGGCGGCAATTGTATTTCGGTACATATTTCCGCGAAGGCCAGAGCGGTCAGCGGCGTAAACTCCGCCGGCTTCAGAACAACCGTGTTTCCTGTGGCAATTGCAGGAGCAATTTTCCATGCCAGCATTAGCAAGGGAAAATTCCAGGGGATGATTTGACCTACGACTCCGCAGGCGGTTTGCCCTGGAAATTCCGATTCCAGGAGATGCGCCCATCCCGCGTGGTGATAAAAGTGACGTGCGACCAGGGGAATATCAATATCGCGGCTTTCTCGGATCGGCTTTCCGTTGTCGATGGTTTCAAGCACCGCGAGGCGGCGCGAGTGCCGCTGAATTGCGCGCGCCAAAGCGTATAAGTAACGTGCGCGTGCATGCCCGCTTAAAGACTGCCATTTCGGAAAAGCTGTTCGCGCGGCTTTGACCGCGGCGTCGATGTCCGCTGGCGACCCCTGCGCGACCGATGCAATCCTTTCGCCGGTTGACGGATCAACCGAATCGAAAAACTTTCCTTCCGCCGGCTCGCGCCACTCTCCATCGACGAAGTGGCTGAATCGCCGACCGTGACGGTCAAGCCACGCTTCAACCTCTTTCGGGTCCTCGGGAGCAGGCCCATATTCCATGGTCGCGAACTTCTCAGCGATGCTCATCAGTGTCTCAATCCCTCATGCGATCGGATGGCGGTAATCAGCGGAATACCGTCCGCTTACAATGTGGTCCAGTTGCCGCTCAATATCTCCTAGCAATCCGCTGGCGCCGAAGCGGAAAAGCTCCGCCTTCATCCACGGCACACCTAGTTCTTCTTTCATCAGCGAGAGCCACTCCAGCGATTGTTTGGCGGTACGAATTCCGCCGGCCGGCTTGAATCCCACCGCCATTCCAGTTTCCTGGGCATATTCCCGGATCGCACGCACCATCACTAGCGAAACTGGAAGCGTCGCATTCGTTGTCTCTTTACCCGTGGAAGTTTTGATGAAATCCGCTCCCGCCATCATTGCTACCCGGCTCGCGCGAGCGACATTGCGCAGTGTCAGTAAATCGCCGGTGCCCAGAATCGCTTTCATGTGAGCGGCACCGCAGGCCTGCCGGAAATTCGCAACTTCGTCGTAAAGCTCCTGCCATTTGCCTTCGAAGACCAGCGCACGGGTAATAACGATATCGATTTCCTGCGCGCCGGCTTCAACTGAGCGGCGCACCTCGGCAATTCTTTCTTCAATCGGATTAAGCCCCGCAGGAAATCCGGTTGAAACCGCAGCCACGACGATATCGCTGCCCTCAAGCGCGCGGCGTGCAGTTTCCACGAAGCGGTGGTAGACGCAGACTGCGGCCACTTTAATATCCAAGTCTTCAATTCCGAGCTGATGCACCAGTTCCTGTTGCAGAGGCCGCCGCGCTTTGGCACACAACCGCCGCACCCGTTCATCGGTGTCATCTCCGGAAAGCGTGGTCAAGTCCATGCAAGTGATGGCGCGCAGTAACCACGCTGCCTGCCATTCTTTTTTTACTGTACGGCGCGCGCTGTGTGTTTGCGTCCGGCGCTCGACCGCGCTGGTATTGACTCGCACTTGGCTCAGCCAATCGAGATCCAACGGAATTCCACGATTCGGAAGCAGAGACTTGCCGGCCAGCATTGCGAACGGCGCCTCGGAAACCGAAGCGGGCGGAAATTTGTCAGGAAATGTTTGCGGCGAGCGGCCGGAAACGGCTAATCGTCGGGATCTCTCAACTACCATGTTCTGCATTGTACGGCAGAGCGGAGCGGATAGAGCTTTTTCAGACATCAAAATGGATTCACTCCTGCATGGCCCTGATCACTTCGTGCTTGACACTGTTTCCACCCGAAGCTAGGCTCAGTTCCCAATCCATTCTGGAGAACAAAGACCCTGCGATCTTCAAAGTGTCGTGCGCGATCCTCTCAGTTCATTGTTCCGTTGGTTCTAAATTTGCTTCTGGCCGCAACCTCTTTTGCTGCACCCAAGAAAATCATTTTTGATACAGACCCCGGCACCGACGATGCCATGGCGCTCATGCTGGCGCTTAATTCCCCCGAGCTGGACGTGCGGGCAATTACCGTCGTTCCCGGCAACGTGACCGCCGCGCAGGGCCTGGATAATGCGCTGCGAATGGTTTCACTCGCCCATCGTTGTGACATCCCAGTCGCAGCCGGAGCGCAGCATCCGCTTTTTCAGAAATTGATCACCGCCGAGTTCTGGCATGGCAAGAACGGCCTGGCAAACATTGAACTTCCGCCCAGCCAATGCAAAGTAGACGGCCGTTTCGGGCCCGATCTGATTATCCAACTGGTCCACGCGTCTCCGCATGAGATCACGCTGGTTCCCGTCGGCCCGCTTACAAATATCGCTCTGGCAGTCGAGAAAGATCCCTCAATCGTGCCGCTGGTCAAAGAAGTCATCATCATGGGCGGCGGGATTTCTGGCGGCAATGTGAATGCTTCGGCCGAAGCCAATATCTACAACGATCCCGAGGCTGCGCAAATAGTTTTCCAAGCCGGCTGGCCACTGACCATGGTTGGCCTCGATGTCGGTGACAAAACTTTGCTTTCGAAACAATATGTCGATCAACTGGGCAGCACTCACGGGCCACTGAATGATTTCATTTACGGCGTTGCCAAGTATTTGCTGGATCTTTCTGCGAAGTTCGGCTCAGACGGAACTCCCATGTATGATCCGCTTGCAGTGGGAGTAGCAATCGACTCCACGCTGGTCGAAGCTCCCGAAATGCACGTAGATGTTGAAACTCGCGGCGAGTTCACCCGTGGTGAGACGGTTGCTAACCGGCATGGCTACACGGAACACAATGTGTTGCACGGAGATCGTTACATGATCGAAGGGGTTGATCGCGTGGCGCCGAATGCGAAAGTCTGCGTCAACGTGGATGCAAAACGCTTCCTGCAACTTTTTGTTTCACGGATTCAGGGCAAGTAGAAGGCGATCACGAAGAGGTCACTGGAACTTTTCTTCGGTTGGTAACTTGGGGAGGAATAATGTACACGCCACAAACATTGGGCATTGCGTTGGCAATGATGATCACCAGCGCAATTTGCTGGGGGTCATGGGCCAACACCTACAAGGGCGTAAAGAATTACCGCTTTGAACTTTTTTATTGGGATTACGCCGTCGGCATTTTCGTAATTTCAGTGGTTCTCGGCCTCACCATGGGCAGCACCGGGCACAACGCTTCCAGCCTGATGAACAATATCCGCTCGGCAGACACCTCGAACATCGTGTACGCGCTGGTCGGTGGAGCGCTTTTCAATCTGGCGAATCTGCTCTTGGTTGCCGCCATCGATATGGCTGGTCTCGCTGTCGCGTTTCCGATTTCCATCGGTATCGCACTAGTCGTCGGAGTGGTCCTGAGTTACGGTCTTCAGCCCAAAGGCAACGCGGGATTGCTTGCCATTGGAGTGGCGTGCGCTTTGGTTGCCGTGATACTTGATGGCAAAGCGTACGGCCGATTGAAGGCGAGTGGCAGAAGCGTTTCACGAAAAAGCATAGTGACCTGCATTGTCTCGGGTGTCCTGATGGGCCTGTGGGCTCCGTTCATGACTCGCGCTATGACGCATGGCCAGGGGCTCGGTCCTTACAGCGCGGCCGTGTTTCTGACTTTAGGCGCGCTGCTGTCGTGCTTTATCTGGAACATTTATTTTATGAAACACCCGTTGGTCGGCGAGCCGGTAAGTCTCAGCGGATTATTTCATGCGCCACTCTCGGGACACCTTCTGGGCTTATTCGGCGGATTCGTCTGGGGCATCGGGACCGTATTTAACCTGGCGGCTGCGAGCCTTACAGGAGTCGCCATTTCTTACGCTATCGGACAATCAGCTCCCATGGTGGCGGCGCTATGGGGAATCCTGGCATGGAAGGAATTCAAAGGTTCAGGTTCGATGGCCAAGGTCTATCTGACTCTTATGTTCGTTTCATACGGATTGGCAATTTTTTTCGTGGCCCGAGCCAACGGCTGAGTCAGAAATTACTCAGCGCAAGATTTTGATAACCGAACTTCTGCCGAAGGAGTCAGCAGAATTCTGCAACACCTTTAACTATCGCCGTAGACCGGGATCGCCGCGCCCTGGATTAAACGCGCTTCGTCACTACACAAAAACAGAATAACGCGTGCGATCTCTTCGGGTTTGGGCCACTTCGCAAAATCCGCGCCCGGCATGGCTGTTCGGTTAGCGTCGGTATCGATGATGCTGGGTAAGATCGAATTCACCCGCACGCCGCTCCCTTTCAGCTCCGCCGCAAGAGAGTCCATCATCGCCACTGCAGCCGCCTTGGAAGCAGCGTAGGCCGCTGCGCCAGCCGCGTGGTCGAAAGCGGCCTTCGAGGCAACATTCACGATGGCGCCACTTCTTTGCTTGCGCATCACGGGTACGACGGCGCGACACAAAACATAACCTGAAGTCAGATTCAATTGAAGCATCTGATCGAAGACCCGAGCATCCGTCTCCCAGAGTTTCGCTCCGCCCGCGTAGGCTCCGACCGCATTGACCAGAAAATCGAGATGGCCGTGTGCTGTGACGATTTCTGACACCAGCTTCTGTACCGCGGCTTGATCGGTGACATCGACATCAGATCCAACCAGTGCGGCATCCCGGCCGGCGATCGCCTTCAATTCTTCAAATTCCTGCGTTTTCCGAAAGGTCACAATTACCTTCGCTCCCTGTTCGAGAAACGCCTGACTGACGGCGCGTCCCAGCCCACCCGTGCCTCCCGCGATCAACGCGACTTTATCGTTGAATTTCATTTTGCAGAAATGTGAACCCCGAAAGCATAGTTTCTCGATGGCGCATTTCGCGAGCGGCGCGGACCTATGCGACGACGGATGTGTCCAACCTCCGTCGGACCGAATGCGCTTCTCTGTGATACCTGGATACAATTCGGGCGCTAGACTCCGCCTGCTCAGGTGTCAAATAACGAATCGGCACGGAGGCATTGATCCGTTGCACGACCTGAGCCAGACCACTCATGATGGCGCGCTGCATAGTAGTCATGTCCCTCCTGACCAATACCCCGCATCCTTCGATGATCAAAAACGGTCGCATGCCGCACTCCCGCTGATAGTGCTCACAAGATTCGATCAAAGGAACAGCACGAAACAAATCTGGAGTGAGCGAGCTCGAAAAGATGGACTGGCAGGGAAAGAGAATTCCTTGCGAAAGAATTGTCTGAGAAGTGCAGTCGGTCGCAAGGGCGTGCACAATATCATCTTCGGGGAGAACATAAGCCAACCGACTCGCAACCTCACTCAAGACGGTATAGTCGACGGCGTTCTCTTTGCGCGGTGGAACCGCCAATCGTCTCTCAACCTCAGTCAACAGTCCTGCGACTGCTTCGCAGTCGTCGCCAGCCACCACCAGGCCGTGGTTTCCCAAGATGAAAACATCGGGCCTCGGTAGCTGTGTGGCAGCGCTCTCGATTGCCGCCGCCAGCGGCAACCCTGATGGCACATAAGAAATCCACTGCCAGGCCAAGCCCCGTAGGCGAGATTCCAACCGGCGTCGCGCATCTTTCCGGACCGCCCAGGCAATGGTGTTGACGGAGTGCACATGCAACACGACCCGGTGGGGCAACACGGCGTGCATTGCCGTCTCGACCGAAGCCTCCTCGTATACACCGGAAGGGTCAATTTTCTGCTTTATATAACTTCTGGTTTCATTCAGGTCGAGAGGAACCAAAATGTCGTGCAGTTCGGCATCCGCCAGCCATCTTCCTGAGGCCTTAATCCAAAGCGTGCCATTCAGTTTGATGGACGTATTGCCGGTACTGGCCTGCGTCAGCAGCGGATCACAACCTATCCGCGCCGATAACTCTCTTAGCTGTTCCAACTGGTCCCGTTTTCCGCTTGAAATACCGCCCATACACTCTCCAATCTTTCTTCGTGAGCGCAGCTGCGCGATTAGGTATCGCGCCGGATGTGCAACTCGTGGGGATGGAGTTCGGGCTAACGCTAAAGTCAGGAAAGAAAATTCGCCGATAAGCCCGGTTGCCAGGAGCGCAATTCGACTCGGGGAAAAAACGGAGGCGACGGATCCGCCGCTTGCCCGGTCGAAACAATCCACTCGCGGGTCGAGGTTGGCTCAGCCGACAAAGAAATCGCGATTCGCGACGCCCGCATTAGAGAAGATTCGTAAAACCAGCCGGAGTTTAGAGTCTGCTCGCAGACACTCACTCCTGCTTCACAGATGCGGGAAACGATATTTACAGTGTGGGGATTTACTGCCGGAGGATCGGGAATGGTATCGACTGAAGCGAGAGCGAGTACAATCGCCAGCATCCAGAAGAGGTACGAATTGCGTTTGTTGGACGAAACCATTCTGACTAATGATAAAGGATTTTGCCGCATTCGAACCCGGGAAATAACCTGTTGATCGCGGGTCCGGCTTCTCGAGTATGTTGGCTGTTCGCGCGGAACATGTTACGCAGGTCGCACAGTCGCAACCAGCAACTCGGTTTTATCGGAAACGATACCGTCGACTCCCCAACTAGCCAAGCGGATCATTGATGCCTTTTTGTTTATGGTCCAGCCGAATACTTTCTTCCCGGAGTCATGCAAGTTGGCAATCAGGCCAGGGGTAATCAGCCGCTCTTGCACGATCACGTACTCAACCGGCAGTTCCCGCCAAATACTCAATTGCTTACGGGTCTCGCAGAGGATTCCCAACGGAACCGTCTGGCTTCGCATTCTAAGATCGACCAATACGCCGGGAAGAAACGAGGAAACGACATAGCCACGTTGGGGCGGGAATTCAGAGATCGCATCAAGCACATAAGACTCGAGACCCGGAACTTTGAGTTCGACATCGAGGAAAGCGCGGCTGGCGTAACGCGCGAGAACATCTTCGAGAAGCGCCAAAGCCTGTAGACGCACGCAGGCGGCCCGGGCAATTGTGATTCCGGCGAATCTTGCCCCATGGCAGATCACAGCCCTATCGTCAGCGGTAAGCCGCACATCAAATTCAAATCCGTCACAGCCGTGCTGCAGGGCTAACTCGAATGCTGCAAGAGTGTTCTCTCGAATCCGAAGCGAGCGGGAGCGCAGGCCGCGATGGCCGAGAAGAAGAGGGCGCGATGCCATGGCTGGCTATTTTACGGCAGGTGTGAATGCAAGGCTGTTAGAAGCTGGATGTAAAAAGCATAACCACAGAGGTAATGGAGGTGTCACAGAGGTGTACCGTGAAGCTGGATCAGAATCCAAGTTGCAGGCGTGCGGCTTCAGACATGCGGCTCATGTCCCAGGGAGGATCGAAAACTACTTCTACGTTGACTGCTTTTACCGAAGGCAGCTTTGAAATCCTGTTCTCAACGTCGCCTTTGAGCACGTTGCCCATGCCGCAACCGGGCGCGGTCATCGACATCTGGATGTCGATTTTCTTGCCTTGATCGTCGAGTGGCGTAATGGTGCAGGAGTAGATCAGCCCAAGATCGACGATGTTGACCGGGATCTCAGGGTCATAAACCGTCTTCAAAATGTCCCAGACCATTTGTTCGTTGAACTCGCCAGTATCCTGCGAATCAGAAGCCTTCTCGGGCGGAGTTTGCTGGCCGATCGCATCCGCGTCTTTGCCGTCGATGCGGTACATTTGGCCGTAGTCAGTCCAAACCGTGTAACTGTCGCCACGCGATTGCATGATCCTTACCGGAGTGCCTTCCGCCAACGTGCTGACGACGCCGCTGGGAATTTCGATGACCTCGCAGGTACGACTTAGATTGGCGTGGATTCCCGAACTCATCGCTTACTCCCCATTATTCCGTGGAAATTTTTTCCTGCTTGCCTTCAAGCGCTGCTTGCAGGGTATGCCATGCGAGAGTCGCGCACTTCACGCGAACCGGAAATTCAGAGACCCCGGAAAAGACGGCGAGCTTGCCGAGATCATCTCGGTCGCCGTTGGCTTCGCCGGTGGTGACCAGCTTGTGAAAGGTATCGAATAATCCTTTCGCTTCGGCTTTGCTCTTGCCTTTTACGGCTTGAGTCATCATGGACGCGGACGCCTTCGAGATGGCGCAACCCGAGCCCTGAAATCCAATGTCCTGGATTGAATCACCGTCAACGTTCACATAAACCGTGAAATGGTCTCCACAGAGCGGATTAAAACCTTCCGCTTTCTGGTTGGAGTGAGCGAGCTCGTGAAAATTACGCGGCGCCTTGCTGTGTTCGAGAATTACTTCCTGGTAAAGATCACGAAGATCAGGCATCAGGCAAAAACCTCCTGAACTTTGATGATTCCATTCACCAGGGCATCGACTTCGTCTTTAGTGTTGTAAAAAGCAAACGACGCCCGCGCGGTGGCGGGGATTCCAAAACGCTGCATGATCGGCTGCGCGCAGTGATGCCCGGTTCGGATGGCGATGCCTTCCTGATCGAGAATCGTTCCCACGTCGTGAGGATGTACGTTTTCGATGACAAACGAAACTACGCCGGCGCGTTCTTTGGCGGTGCCGATAAGGCGTACGCCGGGAAGCGCTGAAAGCTTTTCGGTCGCGTAATTCACCACTTCGTGTTCGTACTTGGCGATTTTATCGATTCCAATTGCATTCAGATAAGCAATTGCAGCGCCAAGGCCAATCGCGCCCGCAACATCCGGAGTGCCGGCTTCAAACTTGAAGGGCAGCTTGTTGTAGGTCGTCTTTTCAAAGGTTACCGAGCTGATCATGTCCCCGCCGCCCTGATATGGCGGCATGGCCTCAAGCAGATGAGCTTTCCCGTACAAAACGCCAATGCCCATCGGCCCAAACATTTTGTGGCTGGAGAGGGTGTAGAAATCGCAATCGAGCGCCTGCACGTCAACCTTCATGTGCGGAACTGCTTGCGCGCCATCGACCAGCACCGGAATATTTTTCTGATGTGCGAGTTGAACGATTTCTCTAATCGGGTTGACGGTACCCAGTGCGTTTGAAACGTGGGCGACGGCAGCAATTTTTGTGCGAGGACCTAGCAGCTTTGCGAATTCGTCGAGGATAAGGTCGCCCGCATCGTTAATCGGCGCAACCCGCAGCTTCGCGCCTTTTTCATCGCAGAGAATTTGCCATGGCACGATGTTGGAGTGGTGCTCCATGGCGGTGATCAGGACTTCGTCACCGCTGGCGACGTTGACTCGTCCATACGTTTGCGCCACCAGGTTTATGGCTTCGGTGGTGCCGCGGACGAAAATCAGTTCCTTTACATCGCCCGCATTGATGAAACCGCGCACCGCCTGGCGCGCGCGATCATGCTTCGAGGTTGCGAGTTCAGAAAGAAAATGCACGCCGCGATGGATGTTGGCATTTTCCTGCTCGTAATAGCGGGTGATGGCGTCGATGACGGCTCGCGGCTTCTGCGAGGTCGCGGCATTGTCAAGGTAAACCAGCTTCTTTCCGCGCACGTCCCGCGCCAGGATCGGGAAGTCTCGACGGATTTTCTCGACATCAAAGCCGCCACTGTTCGAGCGCGGGTGGCTACTGGATTCGGTCGACGGGATCTTTGCGGCGGTGGTCACCCGATTTCCTCCACATTTCTACCAAGGTCTTCGTTCCGTGCAACCGTCGAAAGCGGTTTCACCGAATTGGCAATCTGCAAAAGATGCGCATGGATCAATTTCTCAACATGATCGCGCGCGACGCCTGCAGCCATTCGGTCGAGACATTCATTGGCGAAAGCCAGCAGCAGAAGCTTGCGCGCGGAAATCTCATCGATTCCCCGGGACCGCAAATAGAACAACGCATTCTCTTCTATCTGGCCAATGGTCGCGCCGTGCGTGCACTTAACGTCATCGGCGTAAATTTCAAGCTGGGGCTTGGTGTCAATACGAGAGTCGTCCGAGAGCAACAGGTTGCGGTTAGTCTGCTTGGCATCAGTCTTCTGCGCGTCTTTATGAACGATGATGCGGCCATGAAATACGCCGTGTGCGTGATCGTCCAGAATGCCGTTGTAAAACTGGCGGCTGGCGCAATGCGGGCTGGCATGCTCAACCTGCATGTAATTGTCGAGATGCTGCCGGCCATTGCCGATGAATAGGCCATTGATCAAGCACTCTCCGCCTTCACCTGCGAGAACAGGATGCACGTTGTTGCGCACCAGCCCTCCGCCGAGAAGAACAGAGTGTGACGAAACGTTTGCGCTTCTTCCCTGTTGAATTCGCAACGTAGAAATATTGAACGCCTGGCGGTGCTCGCGCTCAATCATGTAATGCGAAACCACGGCGTTCTCGCCAGCCACGAGTTCAGTCGCGGTATTGCTGAAAGCGGCAGTCCCGCCGATCGAAGCATAATCTTCGACAACTGTGGCCTGGGCTTCGTTTTCGATCACGATTAAATTTCGCGGATGCGACATCGACGGCTTATCGCCGGCAGTCGAAATAAAGAGCAGATAGATGGGATCGGCGAGCACGACTCCTCGCCGCACGTGCACGTACCCACCATCTTCGGCGAATGCAGTGTTCAATGCAGAAAAAGCGTCGCGCTGAATATCGAGGTACCGACCGAGGTGCGACTCAACGGAACTCGAGTTGGCGCTGATTTCTTCCGCCAGACTGTTTACGCTTACGCCCGCGGCCAGCTGTCCGATGGATGAAAGCTCTCGTGAAAACCGCCCATTTACAAATACAAGCTGGCAGCCAATACCTGCAACGCCGAATCCCTCTACTTGCTGCTTCGTCACCTTAGCGTCGCGCGACAATTCGAATGAGGTTTTCGCGATTGGCGAGACGTTGGTGAAGCGCCAGTCTTCATCGTGAGTGGTAGGAAATCCAACTTCACAGAAACGCGCAAATGCACTCTCGCGCAGATTTTGCAGCCAGGGCAAATCGCGTCCCGCAGCACGCCTCTGGAATTCGGTAAAGCTCTCCAGATAAGTTCCGAGTTGTTCAGATGCAGCAATCACTTTTATTTATTCCTTATGCCGGGACCGCGTAACCGGTCTCTTCGAGTTCCATCGCCAGCTCAGGGCCGCCGGACCGCACAATTCGTCCATTCACCAGCACGTGAACAAAATCTGGCACGATGTAATTCAGCAAGCGCTGATAGTGAGTGACTACGATCATCGCCCGCTCGGGGCTGCGCAAAGTGTTCACCCCCTTGGCGACAATTCTGAGCGCATCGATGTCGAGCCCGGAGTCGGTCTCGTCGAGGACCGCGAGTTTCGGTTCCAGTAGCGCCATTTGCAGGATCTCGTTCCGCTTTTTCTCGCCGCCGGAAAAGCCTTCGTTCACCGAACGGTTCAAAAGCTTCTCATCCATTTCGAGTAGCTTAAGTTTTTCGCGGAACAGGGGCAGAAAATCCATAGCGTCCATCTCATCCTGCCCGTGATACTTGCGGACAGCGTTCAACGCCGAGCGCATGAAGTAAGCATTGCCGATGCCGGGAATCTCGACGGGATACTGAAACGCAAGAAAAACGCCCTCGCAAGCTGCGTCCTCAGCTTTCATCTCCAACAAATCTTTGCCGTTGTAAATAATCTGGCCTTCGGTCACGTCGTACGCTTCGCGCCGTGCCAGCACCTGCGCCAGCGTGCTCTTGCCGGAACCATTCGGCCCCATGATGGAGTGCACCTCGCCGGCGTTTACCGTCAAGTTGATTCCTTTGAGGATCTCGTGGTTATCGACTTTGACGTGAAGATTTTTAATTTCCAGTAAGCTCATTCAGTTTCCTCGCCCTAGATTGTGGGGCGACGGGCGTCTCGCCCGTCAAATTTAGTAACCGCACGGGCGAGGACGCCCGTGCCCCACAGAACCGTTTTCTTCTTATCCGACACTACCTTCCAGGCTGACACTCAGCAGCTTTTGCGCTTCGACCGCGAACTCCATCGGCAATTCGCGAAAGACGCGCTTACAGAATCCGTTCACGATCATTGACACGGCGTCTTCCGCCTTCAACCCGCGCTGGCGGAGATAAAACATCTGGTCTTCGCCAATCTTTGAAGTAGAAGCTTCGTGCTCCATACGCGCGCTCGAATTCCTTACTTCGATATACGGGAAGGTGTGGGCACCGCACTTGTCGCCGATCAGAAGCGAATCGCACTGAGTGTAATTTCGTGCACCCTGGGCGCCTTTCATGATCTTGACTTGTCCACGGTAGGTGTTCTGCCCGTGTCCGGCGGAGATGCCCTTCGAGACAATCGTGCTGCGGGTGTTCTTGCCGATGTGAATCATTTTGGTGCCGGTATCGGCCTGCTGATAGTTGTTGGTGAGCGCGACTGAGTAGAACTCGCCGACAGAGTCATCGCCTTGCAGAATGCAGCTGGGATATTTCCAGGTGATGGCGGACCCGGTTTCAACCTGCGTCCATGAGATCTTGGAATTCACGCCTGCGCACTTGCCACGCTTCGTGACGAAGTTGTAAATCCCGCCTTTGCCCTGCTTGTCGCCGGGGTACCAATTCTGGACAGTTGAGTACTTGATCTGCGCATTGTCCAACGCAACCAGCTCGACCACTGCGGCATGCAACTGGTTCTCATCACGAATCGGCGCAGTGCAACCTTCGAGGTAGCTGACGGAAGCGCCTTCGTCGGCAACGATCAAGGTGCGTTCGAACTGACCCGTCTCAGCAGCATTGATGCGGAAATAAGTCGACAGTTCCATCGGACAACGAACGCCCTTGGGCACGTATACAAACGACCCATCGGTGAAGACGGCCGCATTTAATGCGGCAAAGAAATTGTCGGTATGGGGAACTACTGAACCCAAATACTTCTTCACCAGCTCAGGATGGTTGCGCACCGCTTCGGAGAACGAACAGAAAATAATCCCCAGCTCCGCGAGTTTGCCCTTGAAAGTGGTGGCCACCGAAACGCTGTCAAACACCGCGTCTACTGCAACTCCGGCGAGCATCTTCTGCTCCTGCAGCGGAATGCCCAGCTTTTCGTAGGTGCGCAAAATCTCGGGGTCCAGCTGGTCCAGACTATCGAGCTTCACCTTCTGCTTGGGCGCCGAGTAGTAAACGATGTTCTGGTAATCGATCGCGGGGTAATGCACGTTTGCCCACTTGGGCTCAGCCTCAGCCTTCTCGAGCGCAGCCCAATGGCGATACGCCTTCAGCCGCCAATCCAACATGAACTCAGGCTCTTGCTTTTTGCTCGAGATGAGGCGAATGACGTCTTCGCTCAGACCTTTAGGAATGCGCTCTTCTTCGATGTCTGTGACGAAGCCCCACTTGTATTCCTGCTGGGCTAGATCTCGAATTGTGTCAAGGTTCGTGCTCATTGAGTGCTCCCGGAAATTCGGCTGATGCCAGGGACGAGTTTTCCCCGTTCATCTCTGATCGCGATTAATTGCAATGGATGAATCAGGTCAGCCAGGGTGAGTTTTTCGAGCGCCCCGCGAACCACCTGGCTGATCATTCTCTGATTCATTTTGATGGGACACGAAGGCTCCAGGTCGCATATTCCAGTGACATCGGTCGTGCACTCGGTCAACCCGATCGGCCCTTCGAGTGCCGAGATCATCTCTGCAACCGAAATATCCTGCGCCGAGCGGGCCAGGCTGTAGCCGCCCCGATTGCCGCGGTGTGAAATCAGAAATCCGCTCTGCAAAAGAACCTTTAAGAGCTTGCTCACGGTGGGCAGTGGCAGCTTGGACTGGGTAGCCAGTCCACGCGCGGTGTGCAGATCCTGTTCGCCGCCCTTGGCTACATAACTCATCAAAACAAGCCCGTAATCGGTTAGTTTGCCCAGCCTGATCATTGCCTGTAAAACCCCTGAAATAAAGCTCTACTCTGGATATAGGACTAATTCGGTACAGTTTGATTATAGCCACATCCCGGGCTGGTCGCAAGCTAAGGAGGGCAAAATCCGGGCTGGAAAACTGAAAGGTTTGCAAATTTCCGCACAACGGCTTTTTCTGAAACCCGCTATATTTCGCGGGAACTTTTGCCGATATTCCCATATAGATCAGGCTCTTTCGAGGAATCCCACGAATCGAAGCCTTTGGCACGATGTTTGCATCTCTGTAAATGGGATTATGTTATCGATGCGCCTCAAGCCGCACGATACGGTGGAGCGACACCGATTCCCTGTGCGATCCTTTGTCCTTCGGATGTGTTTGCCCGGATTCTTCCTGACCCTCACAATCCTCAGCGGAACGGCTTATCCGGCGGACGCTACCAGACCGGTCGCCGGGGCTTCGTTTGCTTCTGAACCTGCCATTGTCATCGGCTTTGTAGGTGGGTTTGTTCATTCTGACGACACTCGCCACGCCGAAGTGCAGCTAGCGGAGAAGCTCCGCTCTGGTTACAGCGGCCGCGCCCATGTGCGCATCTTTGAAAATCACCGCGGCGAAGACGCCTACAACACGGTTCTGAAGTGGCTTGACAGCGATGGCAATGGCGGGATTTCCGATTCTGAAAGGCGGCAGGCGCGCATCATTCTGTACGGACACAGTTGGGGCGCCTCTGCTGTGATAGAACTGGCGCGGGAATTACAAAAGCAGCGAATACCTGTGCTGCTTACCATTCAGGTCGACAGCATTACCAAACGCGGGCAAGACGATCGCGTTATACCCGCGAACGTAAAACGTGCGGTCAACTTTTATCAGGCCGGCGGGATGTTGCATGGCATTCCTCAGATTGTTCCTGCGGACCCTCAGCAGACCCAGATCCTGGGCGACTATCGCTTCGATTACAAGACAGAACCGCCGTCGTGCTCCGCTTATCCCTGGTTCGCTCGTCACTTCCTGAAGGGACACATTGCCATTGAATGCGATCCCAATGTGTGGTCGCGGATAGAGACGCTTATCGGCGAATACCTCCTTCCGGTACAAACTCAAGCTCAAAACTAATTTGTAATCCGCTCCTGTAGCCCGGGCGTCCACACCCGTGGTGGGCAGGCGTGAACACCCGCCCTACATGGCTTGCGGCATATTACTTGCATTTGGCAAGTTAAATTTGTTATTGTGTCGAGCCGTGAAGCCGAAGTCAAAACACCGCTCCGGTTGCCCGGTAAGCGTCTCGCTGGAGATGATCGGGGATCGCTGGTCGCTGCTGATCGTTCGCGATCTCATGGTCCGCGGCTATCGAACTTTTAAAGAATTTGAGGACGCCGGCGAAGGCATAGCGACCAACATCCTTGCGGACCGAGTGCGTAAGTTGAAATCCACAGGAATTATCGTGGCCGAGGTGGACGCAAGCGACAGACGAAAGGTAAATTACCGGCTTACGCAAAAAGGCATCGACCTCGCCCCGGTGCTCCTCGATTTGCTGATCTGGGGAGCGCGGCATGAGAAGACGGAAGCGTCGTGTGCGGCGATTGAGAAAATGGCCGCGCATCGTGAGGCATTGCTGAATGAAGTTCGGCGGCGCTGGGAATGCAACGATCCCAGACCGCTGCAAGTCAACGGGCGCTGGGTGTGGGCCTGAGCTCACACCGATTGTAATTTCATAAAGAGGAGCGAGTGATGAGCAAGGTACGAGTTCTGGTCGGCACCCGCAAAGGTGCATTCATTCTTGATTCAGACGGCAAGCGCGAAAAATGGGATGTAAGCGGCCCGCACTTCGCGGGCTGGGAGATGTATCACTTGAAGGGATCGCCTGCAGACCCGAATCGAATTTATGCATCGCAGACCAGCGGGTGGTTTGGACAGATCATTCAGCGGTCCGACGATGGAGGTAAAACCTGGCACCAGCCGGGCACGCCCCCTGGACAGAAGCCCGATCCGGGGCCGCCCAAAGCCGCCAGCAATAAATTTGCTTATGACACGTCGGCTGAATCTGGCAAGCCGCTGACCACTCACCAGTGGTATGACGGAACCCAGCATCCGTGGGAATTCAAGCGGGTGTGGCATCTTGAGCCGTCGCTCTCTGATCCAAACACGGTGTACGCCGGGGTAGAAGATGCGGCTTTATTTCGCTCCACCGATGGCGGCGAAAACTGGAAGGAACTCTCCGGCCTGCGCGGCCACGGCACTGGCCCCAAATGGCAGCCGGGTGCGGGCGGCTTGTGCCTGCACACCATCCTTCTGGATCCCAGCAATCCGAAACGCATGTGGATTGCGATTTCCGCGGCAGGCGCATTCCGCACCGACGATGGCGGCAAGAACTGGAAGCCCATCAACAAAGGCCTGCGCTCGCAGTACATTCCTGATCCCAATGCCGAAATCGGACACTGCGTGCATCACATCGCCATGAATCCGAAACGTCCGGGCGTGCTCTTCATGCAGAAGCACTGGGACGTCATGCGCAGCGACAATGCGGGCGACGAGTGGAAAGAAGTTAGCGGCGACCTGCCTACTGATTTCGGTTTTGCGATTGACGTTCACTCGCACGAGCCGGAGACGATTTATGTTGTGCCAATCAAGAGCGACTCTGAGCATTATGTACACGAAGGCAAGCTGCGCGTCTTCCGCAGCCGCATTGGAGGTAATGAGTGGGAGCCGCTGACCAAGGGCCTTCCGCAGAAAGATTGTTATGTTGACGTGCTGCGAGATGCCATGGCGGTCGATACTCTTGATAAGTGCGGAGTTTATTTCGGCACGACCGGCGGCCAGGTGTACTGCTCAGCCGATGCGGGCGATAGCTGGAATCCCATTGTGCGGGACTTGCCGGCGGTACTGAGTGTGGAGGTGCAGACGCTGGAGTAAAAGGTTGGGAAGGCGAAGGCGGTTGAACCTGGACACGTTTGATGGAAGATTAGTGAAGCCCATCTTGTGGTCCCGCTGACTATGCCGAATTCGCTGCCGCTCAGGATGTTCTGTCCGAACGCCTTTGCAAGCCCCCTGGCAGTTTTTCGGTTGGATTCGCGAATCTCCTGCGTTAGACTCCATCCGTCCGTCGAGGAGATCTCTATGGGGCAGCAGAGCCCATCCGAAATTGTTCGACAAGCATCCACATTCTCAATCCTCTGGGGTGTTTTGCTGATTGTCTTAGGCGTCCTGGCCATCGGATCGCCATTGCTCGCAGCCGTGGCCGTTAATGTCGTCATTGCCTGGCTGATCGTTGTGGCGGGCGCGGTGCACCTCATGCTCGCTTTTCAGGCGCACAGTGCCGGCAGCGTGATCTGGAGGCTGCTGGTCGGTGTCGCATATCTCTTTTTTGGCGTGTATCTGATCATGCACCCCGCGTTGGGAGTGGCGTCGCTCACATTGCTGCTGGCATCACTCTTTCTCGTCGAAGGCATCTTGAACGTTGTTTTGTTTTTCAAGTTGCGCTCCTTGCGGGGTTCCAGCTGGATTCTGATCGACGGGATCATTACGCTGATTCTGGGCCTGATGATTTACTCGCAATGGCCATCCAGTTCGGCCTGGGCGATCGGCACCTTAGTCGGCGTAAGCCTGATCATCAGCGGCGTTTCGCGAGTGATGCTGTCATTCGCGGTACGCAAGGCCAGTGCCGTAATCCCCTCGTCGTTGGCGGCTTAACGGCGCAAGATACGGCGCAGAAGAAGTTCACAGCACTTCGAGGGAGATTTCTGCCCTTCGGAATATCCGGGCCTGGAACTGATGATTGAGGAGATAGCGTGGGAGGCTTGATTCCGCTAGGCGACGCGTCTCGTCGGCCTGTGCGCATCCCGGTGGTCACGGCCGTTATCATCGGCGTGAATGTCATCATTTTTGTGCTCGAGTTGATGCGCGGCGACGCATTCGTAATGCAATGGTCAGCGATTCCAGTACAGATTGTTTCCGGCCATCGCTGGATCACCATCCTGACCGCGATGTTCATGCACGGCAGCTGGTCGCACATCATCGGCAACATGATCTTTCTATGGGCGTTTGGCCCAGAGATCGAAGATGCCATGGGTCGGGGCCGATATCTGGTTTTTTACCTGGCTGGCGGGTTGGTGGCTATGCTAGCCGAAGTTGTAGCCGATCCCCACAGCACCATCCCGAACCTCGGTGCCAGCGGAGCGATTGCCGCCGTCATGGGCGCGTTTATCGTCAGTTATCCACGAGACAAAATTCGCTCCGTTCTTTTCATTTTCATTTTTGCCCGCATCACGTTCATCCCCGCAGCCTTATTAATCGGCTTCTGGTACGTGACGCAACTGTTTCACGCAGGTTCCGTGGCGCACGTGCAGAGCGGCGGGGTGGCGTACCTGGCGCATGTAGGAGGGTTCATCTTCGGAGCAGTCACCGGACGTCTATTTGAACGCCGGGTGCAACTCGCGTAAGGTCTGCGGACCCAATACGTTCGTTGAGCGGAAATTGGATTTCGCGCGAGGTTGCGGTAGATTCTGGATTAATGGCGATAGCTGGAATCGAATTGTGCGCGATCTGCCGGCGGTGCTGAGCGTGCAGGAGCAGACTCTGAAGTAATATTCAGCCTGCCAAATCAGATTAGCGCTTTTACCTCAGGAGTAGAATATTCGCATGACAAAAGAGGTATCCGAACTTCTTGAAAAGGCGCTCGCATTACCCTCAGAAGCTCGGGCGGCATTAGCAGGATCGCTCCTGGATAGCCTCGAGGATTCGGTAGACGCTGCCGCCGAGGAAGCGTGGCGAGAGGAAATCGCACGGCGAATTGAGGAATTAGACTCGGGAAAGGTGAAGCCAATTCCTTGGGCCGAAGCCAGGCGGCAAATCGCAGATCTCCTCGATGGCCACTAAACGGCTGGAGATCCATCCATCTGCGCTCGCAGAGTTTAAATCCTCATTGACCTGGTACCTGGAACGAAACCAGTCGGCTGCTGGGAAGTTCGCGGCCGCAGTGGATCATGCTCTCAATCTTGCGGTTGAATCGCCGTCAAGGTGACCCACGGATGACTACGGCAGTCGTAAAATTATCTTGAGGCGGTTTCCATTTGCGATTATCTATCGAGAAAAGAAAGATGTGATCCAGATATTACCGATTGCTCACGGTCACCGTCGGCCTGAATATTGGATAGATCGTCTGTAAGCGGCGTGTGTTTTCGAGGAGAGCAAGCGCTCTGACGGAATCGATTCCTTGTTCAGTACTTCCTCGCTCTTGGCGGGATCAGGGTCACATCAACCGCCTCAAATTCAAACCTCGGTTCGTCGGCGTCGGCAGCGAAGTAGGCTTTCGTAGTCTTCAGCCAGTTCTTGTCGTCGCGCTCGGGGAAGTCAGGCTTGTAATGTGCTCCGCGTGATTCATCCCGCATGCGTGCGCCCTGCGCGATCACCCGCGACAATTGCAGCATGTTATAAAGCTGGCGGGTAAAGACGAACGAAGTGTTCGCCCATGTTGAGCGGTCGCTCAAATTCACATTTCGGAAGCGCTCAATGAGCTCAACCAGCTTGGCATCGGTCTGCTGCAGATTTTTGTTGTAGCGAATGACGGTACAGTCTTTGGTCATAAGCTCTCCAAGTTCGCGCCACAAGCGAAATGGGTTCTCGTCGCCTTTGCCGTTCGATTGCATCAGTCCGGAATTAATCTCTTCCTGGCGCTTACGCTCAGCATCGAAGTGGCCGTTATCCGTGGCCGCTGACTGGCTCTTTGCGTAACGCATAGCATTTGGTCCCGCGGTGAATCCGCCGAAAATGCACGAGACCAGCGAATTCGCACCCAGGCGATTCGCGCCATGATATTGGTACTCGCATTCGCCCGCGGCAAAAATTCCTGGAATATTCGTCGCCTGATTGAAGTCAACCCAGAGGCCACCCATGGTGTAATGCATGCCGGGGAAAATCTTCATCGGTGTGGTGCGCGGGTCGTCGCCGACAAATTTTTCGTAAATTTCCAGAATGCCTTCGAGCTTGCGGTCGAGCGTGGCACGGTCGATGTGCGTGAGGTCGAGGTAGACCATCGGCTTGCCGTCAATGCCAAGGTTGTGCTCGTAAACCACTTTAAAAATCGCGCGGGTCGCAACATCGCGCGGAACCAGGTTGCCGTATTTCGGATACCACTCTTCGAGAAAATACCAGCGGTCTTTTTCTGGAATTGAGTTGGGATCGCGCTTGTCGCCAAGAGTTCTCGGGACCCAGACGCGCCCGCCTTCGCCACGCGCCGACTCCGACATCAGGCGCAGCTTGTCTTCGCCGGGAATTGATGTGGGATGCACCTGAATGAATTCGCCGTTGGCGTAATAACACCCCTGTTGGTAGAGCGCTGACTGCGCTGACCCGGTGCAGACGACGGAGTTCGTGCTCTTACCGAAAATTGCGCCGATGCCGCCGGTGGCCATAATGATGGCATCAGCCGGAAAAGTTCGCACTTCCATGGAATGCAAATCCATGGCGCAAATTCCGCGGCACGTGCCCTTTGAATCGAGAACCGCGGAAAGAAATTCCCACGACTCGTATTTCTTTACCTTGCCTTCGGATTCATAGCGGCGCACCTGTTCATCCAGCGCATAGAGAAGCTGCTGGCCGGTAGTTGCTCCGGCAAAAGCGGTGCGATGATGCAGCGTTCCTCCGAAGCGGCGAAAATCGAGCAGACCCTCGGGAGTGCGATTAAACGGCACGCCCATGCGGTCAAGCAAGTCGATGATAGAAGGCGCGGCCTCGCACATGGCCTTGACCGGCGGCTGGTTGGCCAGAAAATCGCCGCCGTAAACCGTGTCGTCGAAGTGTTGCCAGGTGGAGTCGCCCTCGCCTTTTAAGTTTTTCGCGGCATTGATTCCACCTTGCGCGCAAACCGAGTGCGAACGCTTGACCGGGACGATGGAAAAAAGATCAACCTCGCCGCCCATTTCAGCGATCTTGATTACGGCCG
Source organism: Terriglobales bacterium (assembly GCA_036268595.1). Lineage (GTDB taxonomy): Bacteria > Acidobacteriota > Terriglobia > Terriglobales > Acidobacteriaceae > Gp1-AA145. The sequence continues at coordinate 11,212 of DATATW010000096.1, read as the reverse complement.
CCAGCCCAGCGAGCCCGCCACCCACCACGATGATTTTTGGATTAGCCATCCGTTAACTTTTCTGTCAGGTAAATCAAAGCCTTAAACCACGAAGGACACGACGTTCCACGAAGGAATCACCGCATGGTGAACGAATCCATTTCATTTCCCGTCGGCTTAAAGGGCTGCTGCCGCACCGACAAGAAGGAGTACATCGTGACTGCGCCCACAGCTATAAATCCGATCGCGATAATTACGCAGGCGTAACCCCACCGTCTTTGCGCAATGGGCCCTTGCGTAATTCCCCACTTGGCTGCGAAAAGCCAAAGTCCGTAAGCAAAGTGCCACGACGCACAAATTATTCCTACTGCATAAAACGCAATCGCCCATGGATGACCTATCAGCTCGTTCTGAACTTTTCCAAACGCAGAGCCCGGATAAGTCAGCAGGTGAACGCCGCTGAACCGGAGATGCCAGGTATGCCAGACTATGTAGAAGAACGCGATGCCGCCGGTCCATCGCTGGGCCGAATACATCCAGTTGCCAGCCCATGGATATTCCGCAACATTGCTCTCGCCGCGATACCAGATATAGAAACCGTAAAGCGAGTGATACAAAATCGGCAGCCAGATACCGAACAACTCCAATCCCACAACGAACGGGAAGCTGCTCAGGAATTCAACCTGTTTGCTGTACGCGCCCGGCCCCTTAGTCGCAAAAGCGTTCGAAAAGAAGTGCTCGATGAGAAACAGGCCGATGGGAATGATGCCGGTCAGTGAGTGAAGGCGCCTGAGAAAAAAAGAATATCCTTGTCCCGCCCGCAGCGGAGCCACGCCATTATGAACTGTTGCGCTGGTTGTACCGGAAGGTGAAGCCAAGCCGTCCCTTAATCAATAAATGAAGATGATGATCGAACCTTTCATTATGTTGGCGGGAAAGTGGCAAGTCAAGGAAGCTGTCCCCTGGCGGTCGCACGATAGACGCAAAGGGGAATCTCACGGCGTGAGACGGATGATTGCGTATTTCTCTGCGGGAACTGGCCCGAACGCGTAGGGCAATATCGACCAGTAAGAATGATAGAAGCCGGCGCCGGTCTCCGAGGACGTGGTACTCGCGTAACCCTGCACCGGCAGATCAATGTTTTCTCGTGAGCCATGGAATTCGGACGTAACGTCTTCGGGCCAGACTTTCGAATACGGTATCGCGAGAAAATCGCCTGGCTTAGCTTGCGGATGCGACCAGTCATAAGCACAAGCGCCGAACATTTGCATGTAATACTGAAATCCGGAATGTCCCAGGAACCAGACATCGGTAGCGCCCGCCGTTTTTTGGTGGACGAGAGAGGCTGCGGTTCGCGCCGAGTTTGCCGCACCGGTGTCAGCACGGGCCAGCCAGAGCGATAGAACGCCACACGCCGACAATCCGACAATGACTAAGGCTTTGAATTGCCGAGGCGGATTTGGGGAGCGCTTCTGTAACCGGCGCGCCAACAGAATTCCAATTGCGGGCACCATCGGCAATATGCTTCTTGCGTTGACGGTCCAGTTCAAATAGGCGGTAAACCAGAACGTGCCCACCACCCAGAGCAGCAGGAACAATGAATCGGCATCTCGCTCCCGTCGATAATCCGCAATGGCCAGAGCCAAGGTAGAAATTCCGCCGGCAATAAAAAGAATGAGCTGAATGCTGATGATCACCCAATGTTCATTGCGAGCAGCAAATGCTTGTGGACTACCAGCAGTCAACCCTAGACGCACCCAGCCTCGCATGATGAGAATTCCCGCGATACCGCTCGCGAGCGTCACTAAGGCGATTTGCTTTCTCGACCAGATAAACGGGGCCAGCACCAGCGCAGGCAGAACGCTGCCTCCCATGTAACTGAGTGTCATCAGAGTCCGCGCCCCTTTGCTGGCATGGGTCCACAAACGATGATCTCGCGAAAACTGTGCTGCCGCAGCCATCGCTCCGTGGCCGTAGATCTTCACGGTTACAAATTCGTATCCCACCAGAACAAAAAGTGGGAACATCAAATACCATGCCCACGAACCGATACGCGGTTGCCGGGCGAGCGTATACGCAAAAAGCAGAGGAACCAGGGCTGCGCCGAAATATTTGCTAAGGGCGCTGGCAGTAAGCAAAATGACCGAAGCCGCGAGCAACCCTGGCTTGCTGGAATCGATACCCTCAATCCAAAAAACGGACGCCCATATCCAGAGCGCCAACATCATGGGATCACACATCACGCCGCATGCGGATACTAAGAATGCCGGAGCGACGAGCGTCGCCACTGCCGCAATCCCGGGAGAACCGGTGAATCTCTTCGCCAGGCGGTAAACCCCAAGCACCAGCGCAATTGCGGGCAACAGAAACGCAAGATGCAAAGAGTGCTCAGACCAACCGCCGATTTTTCCGGCGGCAGCCATGTAATACGCAGCCAGGGGCGGGTTCTGCGTCACGTCTGACATCGCCGCCGTGCTCTTATTCCAATTTACGTCGAAGCCATAGGGATTGAGAGGTTGTTGGAGGATGTGCCGCGCGGTCCAAATGAAAAGCGGATCATCGTTGGAGAACGCGCGTCCGGAGAACGGCAAGAGGCACATGAGAGTAGCAGCCAGCAATATGAAGTACCGGACCCAATCTTTCCCATCGGCGAGATGAAGCGAGGCAAAGTGAGACTGTCTGCTCAGCGGAGGCTTTCGCGATGGCAGCGGATCCGACGTGATCGTTTTCATTCCGATGGGGCAATCCCCGGGTGGATGACTGAACTTTAATTACGATCAATATACCGGAGCCTCGGAGTTCGGGACGTTCTAAGCAACTTTTCACATTCTAAGGGCATGTCGCACAATTTGGTGGGGTAAACTGCCGACTATGACCTCAGAACCGGCGACATTGCAATTGCGCCGAAAAACAAACTTGCGGCCGAAAGTGGTTAGCAGTGTGGCCCAGGTTTTTCGGGTCGGGAATGGAGTACATTTTAGAGGATTTTCGCGCAGGACCATTTTCTATGTGGTGGTCTTCTTGGCGGCGTTCCTGATCATCTTCTCCCGGCGCCCCGATGCCGTAACTAATGCGCAGTTCTTCGCCGAGGACGGTCAGCGCTGGTACGCTGATGCCTATCGTTGCGGCGTGCAGTCCGTACTGATTCCAGACGAGGCTGGCGGTTATCTACATACCGCTCCCAGGCTTGCCGCCATATTGTCTTTATTGGTTCCATTCTCGCGAGCACCATTGGTGATGAATTTGTGCGCTATTTTGGTCCAGGTGCTACCGGTCATCGTTTTCGTATCGCCGCGATTCTCAAATATATCTTTATGGAAACGCCTGCTGGCGAGCTTCATATATTTGGGTCTTCCTAATAGTTACGGAACCAACGCGAACGCCACAAACATGCAATGGCATCTGGCGCTATCAGCTTGTCTTGTGCTGTTGGGTACACCGTCAAATGACCGCAAATGGAAAGTTTTTGACGTGATGATCCTCTTTCTAATGTCGGTCGAAAGCCCGATGGGAATTCTCTTTTTGCCCTTCGCCTTGACAGTCTGGTGGATACGACGAAACCACTGGACAGCGACATTGTGTGCGGTGATTGTTCCAGGAGCCATTCTTCAGGCTGTCGTGGTGCTCACATCTCATTCGCGACAAATCGCGCCGAATGGCGCAAGCATCACTCGACTTCTTAGTATTTTAGGAAGGCAGGTTTTTCTCGCTCCGCTTGTGGGAACAAAAACAGTTCTTCATTTTGCATTGCGATACTCCGCGCAGAATTGCGTTTTTCTCGAAGGAGTCGCAACCGCGGCGGGGCTAATAGTATTGTTTTACGCGATCCGACATGCTCCTGTGGAACTAAAGTTATTCATTGTCTTTTCATTTCTCGTATTCGCTATGAGCCTGGCACGACCCTTGGCAGGAACTCCCAGCCAACCACAATGGGAGTGGATGCGCTTCCCTGGGACCGCAAATCGTTACTACTTTATGCCAATTGTGGCATTTCTGGCTGCGCTTTTGTGGACTGTCGACAGCGGGAAGTCGCTTGCGATTCGGTGGTTTGGAATCTCATTGCTGTTATTCTTGCCTTTCGGCATTCGCCGAGACTGGCGGTATCCAGCTTTTACCGATATGCATTTCCGCGAATATGCTTCGCAATTTCAGGCTGCTCCTTCCGGCACTCGCGTACTAATCCCAATCAACCCACCGCCGTGGAGAATGGCACTTATCAAACGTTGAGGCAGTGGGCCCGTGAATGTTACGGTCGAAAACTGGACCATGAGAGTTGAAGCGGAGATTAGTAATTGATTTCTGTGAACACAAAAGCGACAGAGCACGAGCCAGTATTAGCCAGTAGGCCTCGGTTCCCTCATCTCGATTGGTTCCATTCTCAGCAGGTCAGGTTCCTTCGCGATCAAGTTGCAATCCCGCAAGGTTGGGCCAAAATTCTGTTTCACGGGACCGTATTCGTGTCAGGCTTCCTCATAATTTTCTCCCGTCGGCCTGACGCAATCCTCAATGCTCAGTTTTGGGCGGAAGATGGTCAACGCTGGTATGCCGATGCTTACCATTTTGGTTTGCGATGTTTGCTGATGCCGGATGAACTGGGAGGTTATTTTCACACGGCTTCGCGACTCTGCGCATTAGTTGCATTACTGATTCCCTTCTCTCTGGCCCCGCTGGTGATGAATTTATGCGCGATCGTTATACAGATCTTGCCCGCCAGCTTTTTTCTTTCCTCAAGGTTCTCCAACATTGGCCTTCTTAAGAGATTGTTGATGGCCTTCGTGTATTTTGGCCTGCCAAATAGCTACGAAGTGAACGCCAACGCCACCACGGTCCAGTGGCACTTGGCGTTACTGGCATTTCTTGTGCTGATAGCTCGACCGGCGAAAGGTTGGAAGTGGCGACTGTTTGACTCCGGTGCCCTAGTGCTTATTTCTCTCGACAGCCCAGTTGGCGTTTTACTGGTCCTGATTGCGGCCGTCATTTGGTGGATGCGAAGAGACCGCTGGTCTCTCGCGTCTCTGGCCTCTATACTTCCCGGCGCCGCTGTTCAGGCTTCCGTGATTCTTTTTTCCCATGCCCGCCCGCAGGCCCCCAATGGGGTGACGTTTCATCGCTTTGTGGCCATCCTTGGCGGACAAATGTTTCTTGAACCTTTGGTGGGGAACATTACCGTTCTCCACATGGCCTTCAGGCACTTCCCCAATTACGTTTTTGAGAGAGAAATACTTGCTCTGGTGATTGGAGGAGCGCTGTTGATCTATGCGTTGCGCTATGCGCCGGTTGAACTGAAACTGCTTATTTTATTTGCGATGGCTGTTCTTTCACTCAGCCTGGCGCGCCCGATACCCGGAATTCTTCCGCAGCCCCAGTGGGAATTGCTGAGCTTTCCCGGTCACGGTAACCGATATTTTTTTCTGCCCTCGATTGCATTCCTCGCGGCTCTAGTCTGGATCGCGAGCAGCGCATCAAAGGCGCCTCGCCGGATTGCGCAGGTGGTTCTGTTGCTGCTACCGCTTGGAATCGTGCGCGACTGGCGTTATCCCAGCTTTGCGGATCTGCATTTTCAGGAGTATGCCTCAAGATTCGAGGCAGCGCCGCCGGGCACGAAGATGATCATTCCCATCAACCCTGTCAGTGCCGCCCACTGGACGATGGAACTCACCAAGCATTGAGCGGTCCAGTGCAGCGGCTCACTGCGGCATGGCTTTCATCCGGGGGCTCGCGATCAGCGGGGCTTCGGTCGCGCGCTGCACATCTTCAAACTTTAGTCCCGGCGCGATTTCCTCGAGCACGAGTCCGGCCGGGGTCACCGAAATGTATGCCATCTCGGTGACGATGGTATCGACAACTCTTACTCCAGTCAGCGGCAGCGTGCATTTTTTCAGAATCTTCGACTGACCGTCGCGAGTGGTGTGCTCCATAGCTACAACGACACGGCGCGCGCCGGCGACCAAGTCCATCGCGCCCCCCATGCCCTTGACCATCTTTCCGGGAATCATCCAGTTCGCCAGGCTGCCCTCTTCATCAACCTCCATCGCACCCAACACGCTCAGGTCAATATGGCCACCGCGAATCATGGCGAAGGAATCGGCGCTGGAAAAGTAAGAAGTGCCCGGCATTTCGCTGATGGTCTCTTTGCCGGCGTTGATCAGATCCGGATCTTCTTCACCATCGATCGGATAGGGGCCGATGCCGAGCATTCCGTTTTCGCTTTGCAGGACAACATTAATGTCTGATGGAACATAATTAGCGACGAGCGTCGGCATGCCGATGCCGAGGTTCACGTAGAATCCATTGCGCAACTCAGCGGCGATGCGCTTTACGATGCGCTCGCGCTTCTCGTGATCTTTGGGGAGCTTAGTATTTTGCGGCATTTTGAAAACTTCAATACAAAAAGATGGTCGAAAGCAACTACCCACTAGCCACTGCCCACTGTTTTTCTGAGCGTTCTCCTTTCAATCCTTCTCTCATACATTTCACCTTGAAAAATTCTTTGCACGTAGATGCTGGGGGTGTGGATGAGGTCAGGGCCGAGTTCTCCCACTTCGACTAAATGTTCGACTTCCGCGATAGTGATTTTGGCCGCGGTGGCCATCATGGGATTAAAGTTCCGTGCGGTCTTGCGATAAATGAGATTCCCCCATTTATCACCCTTCCACGCTCTCACGAACGCGAAATCCGCTTTGAGCGCGCGCTCCATCACATATATGCGTCCGTCGAACTCGCGAGTTTCCTTATTTTCGGCGACCAGCGTACCGACGCCGGTAGGTGTGAAGAACGCTGGAATCCCGGCACCGCCGGCGCGAATGCGCTCGGAAAATGTTCCCTGCGGCACGAGTTCGAGATCGATTTTCTTTTCGAGCACCATCTGTTCAAGCAGACGATTCTCGCCCACATAGCTGCCGAAATGCCTGCTGATTTGTCCCGCGGCAAGAAGAAGGCCCATGCCGTATCCGTCGACGCCGACATTATTACTGATGGTCGTAAGATTTTTGGTGCCGCGCCGCACCAGCGCTCGAATGAGATTCTCCGGAATACCGCAGAGCCCGAAGCCGCCAATCATCAGGATCGCGCCGTCGGGCAGGTCCTGGATGGCTTCATCGGCGTTGGCGACAACTTTGTCCATCGGGAAAATTGTAAAGCAAGATTCACCATGGAGGCACTGAAACACGGAGAAACAATTTGAGCAGTTGGATCTTGAGTGGTAATCCCCTCAGTTGGACTTTCTCTTTTTCCTTTTGTTCTTCTCCATGTCTCTGTGGCTCCGAGGTGAGCCCGCCCTTTTCAGTTTGTGCGCCAGATTGAACTCTTCTTCCAATTGCCGGCTATCGAGGTTCTCGCGAATATGCGCCAGACGCTGCTCGAGTTTGAGCAATGCGTCGCCGATGGGCTGCTTATTGGTGAGTGCAACGTCGCGCCACATTGAATACGGACTGCCCGCGATGCGGGTCATTTCGCGCAGGGCACGCCCGCCGGACTCGAGCGTAGGAGCATTTTCTCCATATTCCTCAACCAAACTGGCCGCGAGCGCGGTGGAAACGAATTGAGGAACGTGGCTGATCCAGGCGCAAAGCTGATCGTGCTCCCCGGCGTTCATCTCGGCGATTTCTGCGCCGATTTTCTTCAGCCAGGAAACATAGTCACCCGCCAAACCCCGGCGGACATTCTGCCCGGGCTGTGGCGTGAGGAACCAAACTGCGCCAGAAAATAAATCCGCGTCGGCAAATTCAACTCCTGAGTTTTCTTTGCCCGCCATAGGATGGCCGGCAAGAAACCTGTCGGGCGCGGGACTGCCGAATGCCTCCTGAGCGCGTGCCACAATTTCAGACTTGGTGCTGCCCACATCGGTAATGAGCGCATCGGCATCAAGATGCGGCGCTAATCGTTCAATGAGATCGATGATCGTGCCCACGGGCGTCGCCAGCACTACTAGGTTGCTGCCCTGGCAGGCTTTTATTGGATCAGGGGTTCCCCGGGTAATTGCGCCGACTTTCTTCGCCAACCGCAGAACATCGGGCTGATCGCAGCCGACGATCTTTCCTTTAAAACCTTTTCGCCGAAGAGCCAGCCCGAGTGAGCCGCCAATCAGGCCGGTACCGATGATCGTGATTTGACGAATGGACACGGAGAACATTAATCATTCGATCATTGAACAACTAAATCATTAAACTGTGGTGCGGTCGTTGGCCTTCAATGAATCAATGACTAAATGACTAAATGCGTCAATTCCTACGCGATCTTACGCCCCACCGCAGACGCGATCATCTTCAGCGACTCCATCAACTCGGTGAACTGTTGTGGGTAGAGCGACTGCGCGCCGTCCGACAAGGCTTTATCAGGATTATGGTGCACTTCGATCAGCAACGCGTCGGCTCCGGCGGCGACAGATGCACGCGCCATCGGGGCGACTTTGTCGCGCAAACCAGTTCCGTGCGAAGGATCGGAAGCAATGGGAAGATGCGAAAGTTTGTGGACGACCGGAATCGCGCAGATGTCGAGCGTGTTGCGAGTATAAGTTTCAAAAGTACGAATGCCGCGCTCACAGGCGATGATATTGTAATTTCCGCCGGCCATGATGTATTCGGCCGAGAGCAGGAGTTCTTCGATGGTGGCGGCAATGCCTCGCTTCAGAAGAATCGGCGTCTTCAACTTCCCAAGTTCGCGGAGCAGATTGAAATTCTGCATGTTGCGAGCGCCCACCTGCAGAATGTCCACATATGGAAGCATGACTTCGATCTGCGAAATTTCCATGACTTCGCTGATCACTAGTAGGTTGTACTTGTCGCCGGCCTCGCGGAGAATTTTCAAGGCTTCGAGTCCAAGTCCCTGGAATGAATAAGGCGAACTACGCGGTTTGAATGCGCCGCCACGCAACGCGCGTGCTCCCGCCTTCGCGACTAACTCCGCAACCGTGAACAACTGCTCACGCGATTCTACCGAGCATGGTCCGGCCATGACGACAACATCTTTGTCGCCGACCTTCACGCCGTTGCGGAATTCGATGATCGTGCCTTGCGGACGGAAGCTGCGGCCCGCGAGTTTGTAAGGAGCGCTGATGCGATGAACTTCCATCACCCCGCTGAGGACTTCCAGGTTGCGAGTGTCGAAGTCAGTGCGCGCGCCCACGGCGGCGAGAATCGTCTGCCGCTCGCCGGTGGTGCGGTGAACAGAGAAGCCCAACTCGATCAGATGTTCGACCACCACCTGAATCTGGTCTTCGTTTGCGGTCTCCTGCATGGCAACAATCATAGTTAGCCGTCAGCTCTCAGCCGTCAGCCCTCAGCTTTAAGGTGTTTCTGAAAGCTGATGGCTGATAGCTGAAGGCTTCTTCAGTCATTTACCTCTGGATCGATTTCGGTATCGCCGAGCCCATCACCCGACACCACTGGCTCTGGAGCAATTTCTTCCTTCTGAATCGCGCGCATGATATCCATGATGCGTTCGTAGATGCGCTGCAAGTCGCGATCGGGAAGCGGGCCTTTATTTGCCTGACGCGCATTCTCAAAAACTGCGCGTTCGCGGTTAGGCTCATAAATTGGCATGCCGAGATTACGCTTCAACTTGCCGATTTCATGGGCCGCACGCGCGCGCTGGCTGATCAACTCCACCAGCTTGCGATCGATCTCGTCAATTTGCCGCCGCCAATCAGCGATGTCCATGAAACCAAGCTCTCAGCTATTAGCTTTTGGCTCTCAGCGATACACCGCGTCGTCAGACTGCGTGCCCGTCGTCTTACTCAAAGATTTTACTGATGGCTGACGGCTGATGGCTGAGAGCTGTTTTATAAATTCTGCCACAGCTTCAGCTTCTGTGCCGGGATTGCTTTCAATTGTCTGCACGATGGCGCTGCCGATGACCGCGGCATCGGCAAATTTGCCGACCGCGGCGAACTGCTCTTGCGCAGAAATTCCGAAGCCGACTGCGATGGGCAGCTTGGTAAATTTGCGCAACCGCTGGACCAGTTTCTCCGCATCTTCGGGTAATTCTTTGCGGGCTCCGGTGATTCCAGTCCGCGAAACCGCGTAAACGAAGCCGGTGGAAAGTTCTGCGATACGCTTCAGCCGCGCATCGGTGCTGGTGGGAGCGGCAAGAAAGACCGTCGCGAGATTTTGTTTGCGCATGTGGCTCAGATATTCGTCGGCCTCTTCGACCGGCAGATCAGTAATTAGGGCGCCATCGACTCCGGCTTCAGAGGCCTTTGCGGCGAATTTTTCTAGGCCCATGCGCAGAATCGGATTCAGATAGGAAAAGACGATCAGGCCGGCATCACTTTCGCGGCGGATTTCAGCCGCCACTTTCAACACATCCGAAAGCGTAACTCCGTTTTTCAGTGCGCGTTCGCTGGCCCGCTGGATAACAGGACCGTCAGCCACAGGATCGCTGAAGGGAACACCCAACTCGATGACTTCGGCTCCGGCGGAAATGGCCGCCAGCGCGACCTCGCGGCTGACGCGCAGGTCAGGGTCGCCGCAGGTAAGGTAGGCGACGAGAGCGGGCTTGCTGTCGAAGTGCAGTGGCATGTTGAAATTGGAACTAATATGATAATCAATCTCAAGGTGATTTATGACACCCAGCACCGTCAAGGAAATCGAACGCGCCATTCAAGGGCTTACTGTCCAGGAAATCGAGGAATTACATGCTTGGCTGGAAGAGCATTATCCGCAGCCCATCGACGTGCAGATGAAGTCAGATCTAGCTGCGGGGCGTCTCGACGCCGCGATTGATTGTGCCTTGGACGACGAAGAAAACAGTCGAACCAGGCCGCTCTAGACTCGATGCAACATCATGCCACCACGGCTTTTTGGGCCCGATACAATGCGCTTCCTCAAGAAGTCAGGGTTCGCGCCGACAAACAATTTGCACTGATGAAGGACAATCCTCAGCATCCGTCATTGCAATTCAAGAAACTGGGAGAACGCCGTGGCCAGGAAATTTGGTCGGCCCGAATTACGCTGAAATATCGAGCGCTGGCCATCAAGCGTAGGGATGGGTATTTATGGTTCTGGGTCGGCAACCATGAGGTTTATGATCTGCTGATCTCATGATTGTGACTTACGTTTGGGCTCTCAGTCCAGTTCAAGGTTTTCGCGCAGGATTCCAATATCTTTATCACCGCGCCCGGAGATATTCACGATTACGACATCAGACTTTTTCATCCGGGGAGCGCACTTGATCATTTCTGCGACGGCGTGCGCCGATTCGAGCGCCGGAATAATTCCTTCGGTTTGCGCGAGCA
>DATATW010000095.1:0-12574 GCA_036268595.1 Terriglobales bacterium | reverse complement strand
TTCCGGAGCTTCATTTGACGACGCGACTGCGCCCGGACTACGTTCCGGTTGCTCAGAGGGAGCGCTGTCCAGGTTTTTCAATGGCATAGTGGGAGGATGGTCCCGCCACGAATTATTCACGTAAAGATCGGCAGTAAGCTGCGGGCCCAACTTGGCGAGAATCTTCTCTCGCGTGAGCGCAGATTTCGGGCTGGTACTGAGCGTCTCAACCATCTGATAAGCCACCGCCAATGAATCCGCCAGCGTCCACGGCGCCGGCGAGTACCGCAATATGCGGAACTCCAGCGGGAGATGATCGCGATGCGATTCGATATACGCATTAACTCCGCGCGCGTAAGCGGTTAGGCGGTCACGGTCTTCAGGGGTCACGACCAGGGCCGCTTTGTCCGCGGTCGCTCTAATTCCCAGAATTCTTTGTTGCCGGTCATGCTTCACCGCGACCTTTCCGACAATTTCTGCCAGCTCTCCTTTGGACGCGCGTCGCAGCAGGTCCATTTGGAAAAGCCGGTCCTGTGCCGTGACATACCCTTGCGCAAAAAAAAGATCATCGACGGTAAGCGCATCAATGGTGGGGACGCCGTGGGCGTCGCGGGTCACATTTACCGGCGCGGACAGGCCTGCGACCGCAACCGTCCCGTCGATCTGTGGAAGCGCCGAATGCGCGATGGAAAACAACCAAAGCAGCACAATCGCAATAAGGCAGAACAGAACGATTGCAACCAGCGCTGCCGCGCGCCAGAGTTTAGTGCGACGACGCGGCGATCCAACAGAAGAGAAGGTACCAGCGTTCATTGCGGATTCCGATTGTAGGCTGCGGTTGTTCAAATGACAATTTCGGATAGTGTGCCACCACTTCGTCGCAGATTTGGCCTGCGCCGCCGTCGCCCAGTATGATCTCTAGTACTCGATATGATCTGCTCGAATTGTGCCGCTCCAATGCCAGATGTGAGTGCCTTCTGCCCGGTATGCGGCCATTCGGTTGGCAGTGAACCGGCCGTTGCTTCCCGCGACAAATTGCTCGGCGCGATCGCTTATATAGGCATTCTTCCTGCGGCAATTCTCCTGCTTGTGCCTCCGCTTCGTAAAAGCGAGTTTGTTCGCTTTCATGCCTGGCAATCCTTGTTGTACTCCGTGGCTGCGGCTGTCACAGGCCTGGCGCTCAAATTATTGTTCGTCATCTTTACCATCATTCCAGTAATCGGATTTTTGCTGGCATGGCTGTCCCTTGGGATCGGATCGCTGGGAATCGCTATTTTATGGATTGTGTTGTTCGTCAAAGCTGCGATTGGGCAATATTACGAATTACCCCTGATCGGCCCGCCCGCGGCGCGGCTAGCCAGTCGCGTTGATTCTTAGGGACTTAGCTATAGGGAAACGTTCGTAGCTTGACACGTACCCCTTCCAGATGTCATTCCTATTTACTTTTGGTTGTGGAGCACAACTTGCGGCTAACGGCGTGGCAGGTGAAAAGGGGAGTGCGTGAAGGTTAAGGTTTTCTATCATGATCGATGTTTCGACGGTGCATCTTCGGCCGCGCTCTTTTCGCGCTTTTACTCTGAACGTATTCGCAACGACGTCGACTTTGTTTATTCAGGTCTGCTGCACCGCGCCGGATCGCTTTTCAACGAGGCCGATTTTGACGGCGACGAAAATGCCATTGTTGACTTCAAGTATTCCAGCTCGCCAAAGATTACCTGGTGGTTCGACCATCACCAGAGCGCATTTTTGTCGCCTGAGGATGCCGACCACTTCGAACAAGACCAGGGCAGCCGCAAATTTTACGATCCGGATTTCAAATCCTGCACCAGCTTCATAGCCACCATCGCCGAGCAACGCTTTGGCTTCAATCCCGGCTCGGTTGCTGAATTGGTGCATTGGACCGACATCATCGACGGCGCTCTTTACGCGGACGCAAAAACCGCCGTAGAAATGAAAGAGCCTGCCATGCAGCTCACCATGGTGATTGAGTCCACTCAGGATCAGGAGTTCATTCCGCGGCTTATCCCGCTGCTCGCCGCCCGCCCGTTGGTAGAGGTCGTACGCGCCCCGTTTGTGGCGCCCCTGTTAGCTCCACTGCTTGAAAGACATCGGGGGTCGATCGAAATCTTGCGCAAGCGCATTGAGTCCCGCGACCATACTTTGTTCTTTGACGTGACCGATCAAGATCTTGAGGGCTACAACAAGTTTGTGCCCTATTACCTGCATCCTGAGTCGATTTACAGTGTTGGGCTTAGCAAAAGCAGCTTCCGGGTGAAAGTGTCAGTCGGCTCGAATCCCTGGGCGCCGAGCCCGCCGGTAGTGAACCTTGCAAAAGTTTGCGAACGCTATGGCGGCGGAGGCCACGCCCGCGTGGGAGCTATTTCTTTTGACGTGACCCAGCACGATGAAGCCAGCAAAGCTGCCCGCGAAATCGTAGAGGAATTGCGGACCAGCGTACGCTCCAGCGTCTCTTAATTCGGAACTTAAAAGGGGGCTGTTTTTCTTGGCGGTTACACTGAATTCGACATCCAAAACTATTCGACTTCCCATGTACTCGGCCCTGCAAGCCCAACCCGCGCTCCATTCTTCCGCTCACCGTCGGCGGCTGCAGGCTCTGCGTACCGTCGCGCTTATGGAGTTTTCTAAAGGCGTGGCAGTCTTAGCGGCGGCTATAAGCCTTTATTGGGTTGATCCTACGGATGTTGTTGGTGGATTTCTCGACTTCCTGCACATTAGTCCCGATCGCCATATTGCACAAATGCTGTTGCGCTCGGCAGATATTCTAAGCAATGCCAGCATGTGGTCTGTAATCCTGGTGGCCTGTATTTACGCTGCTCTGCGCTTTGCTGAATCATTTGGTTTATGGAGGGCGAGACCCTGGGCGGAATGGATCGCGCTGGTTTCCGGCGCGATGTACATTCCTTTCGAAGTTTTAAAACTTGCGCACCGGGTGAGCTGGTTCCATATCAGCATATTGCTGATTAATCTTGCCGTGGTGGCCTATATGTTCTATTTGAGGATTTATATTCCCCGGCTGGAAAAGCACGTGGTGCGCGTCCGTTAGAATTAGAGCCGGGCTTCCCCGCGACCGCATCCTTTGCCTACTCGAAGACAGTTTCTCTATACCGGCGCCGTAGTTGCGATTGGTGCTGCAGCAGTTGGGACCGATGGTTATTTCGAATCCTACCGGCTGCAGCTGAAAAAGATCGAAATCCCCTTGCGGCGTCTGCCCCACCAGTTCGACGGATTCACCATTGTCCAACTCAGCGATTTTCACTACGAAGAGGAATTCTCCGCTTTTCCCATTCGGCATTCAGTTGACTTGGTGAATAACCTTCGTCCTGACCTTGTGGTGTTCACCGGCGACTTTGTCACCGTGCCGATGCTGCATTTCGGTGCTCGCGCGGCCCAAGCAGCCGCCAACGCTGCATTCCCCTGCGCAAATGTCCTACAGCGTATTAAGGCGGGCCTGGGATCGTTTGCAATTCTCGGCAACCATGATGCCTATTCCAATCCAGCGCTGGTCATATCCGCGCTTAAGGCGCACGGGATTCCTGTGCTAAAAAATTCGTGCGTTCCAATTGAACGTGGAGGTTCGCGGGTGTGGCTGGCCGGAATCGACGATGCTCTCGAGGGTCAGCCCGATTTAGGTGCGGCCATCGAAAAAATTCCATCCGGAGAAACCATCATCCTTCTCGCTCACGAACCAGATTTCGCGGACGAGGCTGCCATCACACCCGTCGATCTTCAGCTCTCAGGCCACTCGCACGGCGGCCAGATTTGGATCCCCGGAATCGGAGCTCCCTGGTTGCCTTCACTGGCAAGAAAATATCCGCGCGGCTTCTACAAGATTGAAAACATGATTCTCTATACCAACCTGGGCATCGGCACCATCCGCGCCCCGATCCGCATCAACTGCGTCCCCGAAGTGACGCATATAACTCTGCGGGCCATGTAGCGGCGGGCGTCCACGCCCGCCTAACCTACGCAATCAGAAACGACCCAAACAAGCTGTACAAAAGCACCGCCAACACTATCAGCGTAAACCCCACATACATCCGGTCGCGCTCCATCGCAAACGCTACCGCCGAAAACATGACTCGCGCGATCGGCGTGGCAATCAGCAGCAACAATCCCAATTGCATGATTCCGCGCGTATTTCCGCTGAACGCGTCACGCAGAATTCCCGCGACGGATTTCAGATCGTCCGGCTCGCCGTGAAATGTCCGGTAGCTCACACGCACTCGCGGATGGGACGCAAGATAGGGAATGGCCCCGCCGATCACCACCAGCGCAGCTAACATCACTCCGGCGCGTAACAAATTTGCGATCAGCCCTTCCACTCGTTCGTCATTGAGAGCTTTCATCGCTAAAACCCTCCGGTAATTCCCTTAAACATCATTTCCATCCCCAGCAGTACGATCACTACGCTGAACACCTGGCGCAAGAGTTTGGTCTGGGTCTTGACCAGCACTCTCGTCCCCATTAGTGATCCAATTAAGACCCCAATCATTACCGGCATGGCCAGCGAAGGATCTATGTAACCCCGGCTGAGGTAAACACCGGCGCTGGCCGCAGCTGTCACCCCGATCATGAAATTACTGGTGGTGGTCGAAACTTTAAACGGGATCTTCATAGCCTGATCCATCGCTACCACTTTCAATGCCCCGGAACCGATGCCCAACAATCCGGATAGCACTCCTGCAACCCACATAATTCCGAAACCGGTGGGTACGTGATAAACGTTGTAACGTCGCATTCCCTTGGTGTCCGGGAATTCGCCGTTCATCTTCAGCTTAGTCGCCAGTGGGTCTGGTGGATCTTCGACTGCCGTTCTCGGACGAGTGCGGCGCGAAACGTACGCCGAATACATCAATACCGTACCGAAAATGATGGCAATCGCATTGCCCGGAACTTTTGCGGTAAGGTAAGCTCCGAAAAGCGCTCCCAGGGTGGTCGCAATCTCCAGGAACATCCCAATGCGAATATTCGAAAACCCCTCTTTGACATAGGCTGCCGCAGAACCCGACGACGTCGCGATCACTGAGACCAGGGATGCCCCAATCGCGTAGCGCAAATCCACGTGAAAAAAAATCGTCAGCAGCGGGACCAGCACAACTCCGCCGCCCAGTCCGGTAAGTGAACCGAGAAATCCTGCCAGCAGTGAGCCTGACCAGACCAGGAAAGTAAATTCAAGGACATTCATTCAAATTGAGTGGCGCTTCGAATAAATAGTCTGCCACAGCTTTGCACTACCAGTCCTGCAGCTGCTTAAAACGGCCTGAACCACGTCACTGCTCAGTTACTTCTCCAGCGTCGGATGTCAGGAGAACCTATTTCTATGACCCACCCCCAGCTGGTCGAGAAGGCAGTTGCCTGGCTGCGTGCTTACGGCTGCAGCGTGGTGCTTTCCGAGCAATCCTGCGCCAGCGGCGAAACCCCGGATGCCATCGGCTGGAAGCGCGGCAGTCATTCTGTAGTGGTAGAGTGCAAGGTTTCACGCTGCGATTTTCTCGCCGACAAAGAAAAGCCATTTCGCATGAAACCCGCTACCGCCATGGGTTGCGAGCGCTTCTACTTTGCTCCTGCCGGCATGCTCCGCGCCGATGAACTCCCCGCCGGCTGGGGGTTGCTCGAGTTGCGGGGCAGGGAAGTCTTCATGACGTACCGCTCGGCAACCGATCTCCGCTCTGCACGCGGCTTTCGTTATGAGATGAACCTGCTCCTCGCCAGCCTGCGCCGGGTCGAAATACGCATCGAGCCACAATCGATCACCGACTTTCTTAAATGGAAAAATCGCATGGCGGAATATAATCGCGGCGCATTGCCCACAGGGCTGACCTCAGTACAGGACGAATCAAACTCTTTTCTTCAGCCGGATGTCGTTGACTGATTGGCACATGCACTTCCGGCTGCTCTGGATTTTTCTTGCCATGCTAGACTTCGTCTTGGAATGACTTTCGGGCCTAAGGGGACCGGTTGTTATTCCTTTTCCGACGCATCTGGTTGCGCACTGCTTAGCGCGGCCACCGACCGCTTAAGTCTGTTTCGGCTTCAGGGGAAGTACTTCGCACTTCGCGCACGGGTTGATTTCCCGCTCAGATCGTCTGGCCGTTGTTAATCGATCTGAGGAGGAGTTCCGATGAGTGTCGCAGTACACCAGGACGTATGCGCCACGTTCTTTGATCGTCTTCGTAGTGCTGTCGTGCGTGTTTTGCTGTTGGACTACGACGGCACTCTGGCGCCTTTCACTCCCGACCGCGAGCATGCTTTTCCATATCCTGAAATTCCAGAACTGGTCGCGGGTATTATGCGCACCGGTACTCGGGTGGTTCTGATCAGCGGACGTCCCGCCACGGAGTTATTGTTCCTCAGCGGTATTCATCCTCATCCCGAGATATGGGGCAGTCACGGTTCCGAACGTCTGCTGCCCGACGGCTCGTACACGGTGGAACCTCCTTCGCCGGACCACCAATCGGCACTGAAGACCGCTGCTCATTCACTCCGCGCGTGTGGGCTGTCTTCGCGTAGCGAGATCAAACCCGGAGGCATTGCGGTCCACTGGCGCGGGTTGTCCGCCTCGGAACGGGTTCCCATTGAGGCAAAGGTCAGAAGCCTGTTTGCCTCTGCAATCGAAGATCATGGCTTGCAGCTACTTCCGTTTGACGGCGGGCTCGAATTGCGTGCTCCTGGAAAGAATAAAGGCCATGCGGTTTCAGCAATTCTCGAAGAAGCCGGTCTGGGGTCAGCGGCCGCTTATTTAGGTGATGACCAGACTGACGAATATGCCTTCCGTGCCATCAAAGGACGTGGGTTAGGTGTTCTGGTGCGCTCTGAACCGCGCCCGACCATTGCTGACGCATGGTTGCGGCCGCCGGAAGAGCTGGCTCGGTTCCTGCGTGAGTGGCTCACAATCTGCGGAGCGGAAGCATGAAGCTGCTGGATGGGCGTCTGATAAATGTTTCGAACCGCCTGCCGGTCGAAGTCCGAAGCCGGAGCGGACAGCCGCGCCTTGCCGCCACCGCTGGCGGGTTGGCATCTGCTCTGGACAGTATTTGGCGTCACCAGCACGGACTCTGGATTGGATGGGCAGGCCCGGTCGATGCGGATACCGCGGGGCCCCTGTTGCAAAAGGCTGCGCGCGGCCGACCTTACACTTTCCACGCTGTTCCGCTTTCCACTCAGGAAGTTTCAAAGTTCTATTCAGGTTTTGCGAATGAGATCATCTGGCCGCTTTTCCACGAGATGCCCTCGCGCTGCAATTTTGATCCGGAGTATTGGGAGGTGTATCAGCGGGTGAATCGCAAATTCGCCCAAACTGCTGCCGACAGCGTGACCAGCAAAGATTTCATTTGGGCCCACGACTACCATTTGATGCTTATGGGGCGCTATTTGCGGGAGGCCGGCTGCATCACTCCAACCGGATTTTTTCTGCACATTCCATTTCCCGGACCCGACATCTTTGAAAAACTGCCGTGGCGAAAAAGCATTCTCCGCGGCTTGCTCGGCTACAATCTTCTCGGATTTCAAACTGATCGCGACCGTTTTAACTTTCTCAACTGCATTGATCGCATACTCCCTGAAGCATCGTCTGAGCGTGTCCATTCGCACAACGTCGTGAGCTACGAGCACCACCGGACAAAGGTGGCAACATTTCCCATCAGCATCTCTTTCGAGGAATTTGCCAATCATGCTGCCAGCCATGAAGTCGAGGCCGCTTCCAATCAGCTTCGCCGCGAGCTTTCAAATAATTTCATGCTGCTCGGCGTTGACCGCATGGATTACACCAAAGGCATTCCGGAGCGGCTTAAGGCCTTTCGCATTCTCCTGCGTCGCTATCCCGAGTTGCGTCATCGAATTACGTTTGTTCTGGTGGTAGTTCCCAGCCGGGAAGATCTCAAGGAATACAAGGCTCTTCGCAGGGAAGTGGAATTACTGGTTAGCCAGATCAATGGCGAGTTCACTGATGCCGGCTGGGTTCCCATTCATTACATTCATCGCAATCTGTCCCGCAAGCAGCTGCTCAGCTATTACCGCGCCGCTGACATCGGCCTGATCACGTCACTGAAAGATGGAATGAATCTGGTAGCGAAAGAATTCTGCGCCGCCCAGATCGATGAACAGGGCGTGGTGATTGTCAGCGAATTCGCCGGGGCAGCAGCCGAATTGCAGCATGGCGCGCTGGTCGTCAATCCCAACGATCTGGCTGGAGTTGCAGAAGCCATTCACCGCGCCTGCGTTATGCCGGTCGAAGAAAAACGCGCCCGCATGAAATTGCTGCGTGATGTAGTCCGCACTTACAACGTGCAAGGCTGGGCGGAGTCTTTCCTTGAAATGGCGCTCGCGCCGGATACTGCCATCGTGGATGCGGATTCTGGATCTTCTTCGCTTCAGGCCGGTGATTTTCCACTCAGTGCGTCGGCACCCGCGCGCGACCAGCGAATTGCCTGAGTGGTGCGGAACTCGCGGTCAGCCACGTTTGGCTGCTTTCCTTCGCTTGGCCAGCTCTTTCGCAGAGTACATGCTTCCTCGGCATTTCTTCGCTCCGCACCAGCACGGCGCAGAATCTTCCGGATCGCCGTCGTAAAGGTTGTAATCGTAGGCTAGTTCCTCGCCGGCATTGATGTCGCGAATTGCGCGAATGATGACCCGCCCCTTGATCTCATCCGCTTCACAGTTGGGATTGCAGCAGTGGTTGATGAACGCGGCAATGCCGTCTCCATCGATCACGTGTTCGCCATCCACTAACCCAAAAAGATAAGTACGGGGAGAATCTTCATAAATGTCATCCGCCTGTGAGTTGGTCAGGCGCGGACCGGTGTATTCCGCCACCATCGCTCGTTTCCGGATGGGAACAGTGGTGTACACCCCATCGGCATGAATTTGAGATCGCCGGATCACCAACGCCATTTGTCGAGATTAGCATTGAGATCGCCATAGTATCTGTGGAAGACAATCCCTCTTCGGCTCGTGAGTCGCTGCCAAATGAAACAGGGACGGAAGTTTCCGTCCCTGTTTCGGTGGCCGTAAGTAGCTGTTAATTCATTTCTTGGCCGCGAACACATCACCCATTACATTTACATTTGCATCGCAGGCATGATTCAAGCAGGGCAAGCCCATGCCCGACTCAATCGATTTGAGCAATGAGTAGTGGGTGTAGAACTGGTGGCTCCGAACTCCGTGTACGCCATAGTTGGTATCGACAATGGTCAATACCTGGTTGGTGGTCGGAGACACGCTGTAATCATTTTCGTCCCACAGAATGACGATCGCATTGTTTCCCTGTCGCCAGGACGGTGAATCCTTAATGGCTGCCACCAACCTGTGTACGGTCACATCGCCTTGATAAATCAACGCCGGATTTAATCCCGCCTGGGTGCCATCGTCGTTGGGATCAAAATTGCAAAACGCGCCTGCGTTCCCGCGTCCGTGCTGGTCATTGCACTGGTTGGGTGCGATGAATGAATAACTACGCACATGCCCCGAACTCAGGTCTGCGTATAGCTCGTTGAATCCTGCGACATTTGCCAGGCTATTCTTTTGCAGCTCACCAGATTGCACGCTGGTGAAATACACAAATGGGTTGTGCTTCACTGCGTACAACTGCACAATGTCGCCCGAGGTGAGCGGTGGGTTTTGTGCCGGCGTGATCTGGCTGAAATCGGTTAAGTTCGTGAAGAAACCATCGCTGTAATCAATATTGTCAGCTCCGGTAAGGGGAAGGCTCTCCTGATAACTCCGCCAGCTTTTGTTCGCCGCCACCAACTGGTCGGCAACGGTGATGCCGAGGACGTTAGTTTCTGCAGGGACGGATGCCGTGCCGTTGATGTTGATGTCCCCCGGCGGCCCCGTGGTCTCATTGCTGTAATCGATCGCCGGAGTTGCAGCATCGGTGCCAGTTCCCGTGATCGGGCAGATCGCGGTCGAAGTGCTTTCCAGCGAGGGCGTGCCGGTTTGCAGATTCGGCATGCAGCTGGGGTTGTGCCAGTCAGGCGAGTTGTCGTCCAGCACTCCGAAATTCGATCCGCCGGCTACCTCCAGATAGTTCGTCAAGCTGGGGTGCCCCACCGCAAAATAGTTGGCCGCCATGTTTTGTGCATTCGCGTAATAGTTGGTGAAAGGTGCATTCGGGTTTCCAATAATTTGTGAGTACCCATGATTCTCCATCATGATTACGAACACATGATCGAGATGAGGAATTCCTTTCGGCACCGGCCCTTCAGCGGCAAACAGCGGGCTGGTCAAAATAGCCGCAAGTAAAGACAGCATTGCTTTCCTTGTCATAACGTCACCTTTTTCTTGGGAGATGAGAGATCCGGGCCACATGTAAGTGCTTCGGTGCCCGTAGTCAGCAAGCTAACAGTCGGACCGTGACGGGACGGTTAGAGACAAGTTAAGGTTCGATGAATTCAGCGTCACACAAGCCGTTTAACGGGACGAGACGGGCAAGTGGCCGAAGTGGTCACCGAAAATCCGACGATAATTGACAGCGGCGTCGAAACGCGTGCCTGGCATGGTCTTTCAGACGAGCCACAGCGAGATCCCTGAACACTTGGCGTTCTGAATACATCGTCAACCCTGAGGATTAATCCGCCGTCCGCAACGCCCTTTCGCCTTCCGCCAGAAGCTGTTAGGATATTTTCTGTCGCAGGCTGCAAAATCCGCACCATGAAAATTCCTCACCCGTGCCGGATTTTTCATCCCATCGATTTGGCGAGTGGGGACGTAGTTCAGTTGGTTAGAACGCTGCCCTGTCACGGCAGAGGTCGCGGGTTCGAGTCCCGTCGTCCCCGCCATTCCTTTCAAGTAGTTGCAACCCTAGGCGTCGGCTTACACTTGAGCGCACGGCGTCTTCCGCCACCACTGCTTCGGCCTTGTTTCGTGGCGCTTTCAAGCGACTTCGTCGAAGGCACATTCATCCCTTTCCCCGAATCAACTGCATGAAGGCGTCGATCTTCTTCGTGATTCGGGCCCGGTCAGGACCGAGGTTCTGCTCAAGGCTAATTCCGCTAAAGAACGTGATGACGAGGCCGGCGAGCGAATCATTATCGTCACGAGCTCCACGCGCTGCAGCCAGATTGTCAATGAGCAGTTGATGGTGTTTCATTACGCTCCCCACCATGATCTGGCGGGCTTTTGGGGGGAGGTCTGCGAACTCGCGCATAGAGTTCACCGAGAAGCAGCCCTTCTGCCCCCAACTCCCATAGCAGACCTTGAGAAAACTCTCAACATTGGTCCAACCTAGAGGCTGCTTCGTCAGGTATCCGCCTGCCATCAGGACGTCGAAATACCGGCGCAGGCTCTCTACGAAAAGGTCTTCTTTGTCCTTGAATTCCGTATACAAGCCGGATTTGCGTACACCCGTGGCCTGTTCAAGGTCCTGAACACTCGTCTCAGCCAGGCCATGCTTCCAGAAGACTGGGATTGCTTTATCGAGGACATCCTCTCGGGTGAACAGTTTCCGTCGTCCCATTGCAACATTATCGGTCAATTCGGCTGCGAGGCTTGCACATAAAGGACCGAATGGTCCATTATTACAAAGAGAGAAAGATTGTCCCGGAGGACCCATGGCGCCCAGCCGTAAACAACAGGTCGTCGATCTGCTGAAGTCGCTTGAGACCAAAGATCCGGTTCCGCTCGCATATGTCAATCCCCAGAAGTATATCCAGCACAACTTGCAGGTGGGACCCGGTCCGGCAGGTGTCGCCGCCCTCATCAAGCACATGCCGCCCGATGCGTCCGTCAATACGATCCGCGTCTTTGAAGATGGGGACTATGTCTTCGCTCACACGCAGTACAACTTCTTCGGACCACGCATCGGATTTGACATCTTCCGCTACGAAGACTCCCTGATCGTCGAGCATTGGGATAATTTGCAGGAGACCCCGACCGAACTCAGCCCCAGTGGACACGCGATGATCGACGGCCCCACCGCGGTGTCTGATCTCGACCAGACACAGGCGAATAAGGCGCTCATGCGACGCTACATGGACGACCTTCTCGCAGGCCGTCGCGAGACCTTTCCGAGCTACTTCAACGGAATCGCATACATTCAGCACAATCCATGGGTCGCCGACACCATCCCGGGACTGATTGCGGGTTTACAGGCTCTTGCCGCCAAGGGGCAGGCAGTCGTCTACAGGCGCGTGCATATGGTACTTGGTGAAGGTAATTTCGTCTTGGTCGTTGCCGAGGCTACGTTTGGTGGTGTGCCCACCGCCATCTACGATCTATTCCGCATTGAAAGCGGAAAGATCGCTGAACACTGGGACACGCTCGAAGCGATTCCACCTCGCAATAAATGGAAAAATAGCAACGGCAAATTCTAGTTCGGTGAGAGGCAGAACAAATGCTCTCAGTCGATTCCCACAAGTCCGAGGATAACCTTAGGCAGGTCGTCGACACGCTTCCCACCTTGGTCTGGTGCACTGGACCGGACGGGTCTACAGAGTTCTCAGAGACTAACTGTTCGATTAGAGACCGCGAAGGGCTGTTATAAAGTTTTCGATCTTGCGAGTCGACGAGGCTTTGCCGGATTTAAGGTTGCGCTCAATGCATAATCCGGAGAAGAAGGAGAGCACCATCTCCGCAATTG
>DATATW010000094.1:0-35449 GCA_036268595.1 Terriglobales bacterium | reverse complement strand
AGGCGCAACCCGCCAATATTCTGGCACCTAAAGCACCGCCCTCGGGTATTTGGGGGCTTTCTACCGACTTGATTCATCTTTCCGGCAAGCGGCGGACTCTGGCGGATATGCTCTCTTCGACTGAGGCCCTGAGGAAATCCGGCGACGATTTGCGCTCGCCTCTAATCAGCGACCTGCAAAATTTGATCCACCAGGGTGACCAGCTCTTTGCCGCCGCCGATACGGCTACTCCGGCTGGCTTGGCGCAGCAGACGCAGCAGTTGGACGCGCTCACCGCCCAATTTAAGCAAGTCACATCAACCCTGCTGCCGCTCAGCAAGGTGGGAGTGCTGCTCGGAATTTATGAGACGACATTAAAGAACTGGCGCGAATCAATCCGCAGTGAGGAGCGCGACGATCTCCGGCAATTGTTTCTCAGGCTAGGAGTGCTCGCGATCATGATCATGCTGGTCTTTGGATTAGGCGAGGTCTGGCGGCGCGCAAGCTTCCGCTACGTGCATGACAGCCGTCGCCGCTACCAGTTCCTGCTGATGCGGCGAATCGTGATCTGGGCTGCAGTCGTGATCATCGTCATCCTCGCGTTCGCCACCGAACTCGGCTCGGTGGTTACTTTCGCAGGCTTGATCACTGCCGGCATCGCCGTCGCCATGCAGAACGTAATCACTTCCGTCGTCGGATATTTCTTCCTGATCGGAAAATATGGACTGCGGGTAGGTGATCGCGTGACTATTTCCGGAGTGACCGGAGAAGTTGTAGAGATTGGACTGGTCCGAATTCACGTGATGGAATTGGCTGGTCCGAACGACGCCCAGCCCAGCGGCCGCATCGTGGCGTTCTCCAACTCCATCGTGTTCCAGCCTACTGCCGGCATCTTCAAGCAGATCCCCGGAACGAATTTTGTCTGGCATGAACTCAAGCTCACGCTGGCTTCTGAAACTGATTACCATGTCGCCAGGGACCGTATTACAAAGGCTGTGGATGAGACCCTGGGGCACTACCGCGACAACATCGCTGCCCAACGACGGTTGGTCGAGCAGAGCCTGACCAGCGTCTCTGCGGGAGAATTACAGGCCAAAGTGCGGTTGCACTACACAGCTTCGGGAATTGAAGCTACAGTGCGCTATCCAGTCGAGCTTGAGAAAGCCGCGGACGTTGACGATCACCTCATGCGCGAGTTGCTCGCCGCCGTCGACCAGGAGCCCAAACTCAAATTAATCAGCGCAGAGATGCCGGCCGCAAAGGCTTAAGCTTCTGGATAAAACGAGATCAGTGCAGCAATCCCACCGATAGAGCCGCGTATTTGAGCACGGGATTTGGGTAAACGCCCAGGAAAATGGTAGCCGCCAGGCTCAGTCCCAGGGCAAAACCTAATCCCGTGGAGATCGGAGTTACAGGGACTTCTTCGTCGCGCGGCTCGCGCATATACATCACCACAATGACGCGCAGGTAATAGTAGGCCGCCACGCCGCTATTGATCACGCCAATGATGACCAGCCCTACCAAAGGATGGCTGCCTTGCATCGCGGCGCTGAAAACGTAAAATTTGGCGAAGAACCCGCCGGTGATCGGAATGCCGATCAGCGACAACAGAAATATGGTGAGAATCGCCGCCAACACCGGCGACCGTTTTCCTAGTCCTGTGTAATCTTCCAGGGTTACAAAACGCTCGCCGGCGCCGGCAAAATGCCCAATCACCGCGAACGCGCCCACATTCATGGCCGCGTAAGAGGCGGTATAGAACATGGCTGCGGGAATTCCATTCTTGGGCAGGGAAGCAAATGCAACCAGCAAATACCCTGCGTGGGCGATGGATGAATAGGCCAGCAGGCGCTTCACGTTGTTCTGCACCAGTGCCGCGAGGTTTCCAATCGTCATCGAGAGCGCCGCTGCAACCCAGATGAGCCATGGTCCGCCTGGGGCGTGAATTTCAAAAATGATGCGAAGCAAAACCGCGAAAACAGCGGCCTTCGGCGCGGTAGACATGAATCCAACCACCGGCGACGGCGCTCCCTCGTAAACGTCCGGGGTCCAGACGTGAAAGGGAGCCGCGGCCACTTTAAAACCCAGTCCGACGAACATCAGCGCCACTCCCAAGTAGGCCAGCAGCGGGCCATGTCCTGTGCCTGAGTACTCCGCCAGTACGGTGCTGATTCGGTCAATGCTAGTCGAGCCGGTCGCGCCGAACATTAACGCCACGCCATAGAGAAAAAATGCGGTGGCAAAAGATCCCAGCAGGAAATATTTCACCGAAGATTCGCTGCTGATTGCCGAGCGCCGACGGAATCCGGCCAGAATGTAAGTCGAGATCGAAGAAATTTCCAGCGCGATGAAAATTAGGACCAACTCCATCGCCGACGACATCAGCGCCATGCCCACCGCGCCAAACAGAATCAGCCCGTAATATTCCCCGGCACGGATCTGTTGCACTTCCATGTACTCGTAGGAACTCAAAATGACCAATAGCGTGACCGAGATCACTACGAAGTGAAAGAAAACGCTGAAGGCATCAACCTTCACCATCCCGAAGAAGCCGAGTCCCCAGAACCGAACCTGCGCTTGATAAACGGTCGCGGCCAGCGCCACAATCGTGCCCGCCAGGGCGATCAGACCTAATGTCCGTTGGCTGCGCCGCTCATCCATGACCGGATCGAGCAACATGATGATCATGCCGAAAATTGACAGCACGATCTCCGGCAGGATGCGAATGTAGTCGATGGATTGAGGCAACGTCTGCGTGGTTTGAAAAATCGCCATCACTGTCCCACCATCCTGCTGGCAAGTTGGGTGAATGGCGCTAATACGTTGTGCACCGCGGGATCAATCGTGTTCAGCCAGAGCAGAGGCGCAACGCCCATTGCGAGCGCCATAATCGCCGTCGGCCACAGCGCAATCCGCTCGCGCAATAGCAGATCAGGGAGCAAATTGTTCTCCGCGTGCTTCACCTTGCCGAAAATTACCCGCTGGTACATCCACAGCAGATAACATGCGCTCCAGATGACGCCCGTCGCTGCCACCACTCCCCACCACATCTTTGCCTGAAACGCTCCACTCAGCACCAGGAACTCGCCGACAAAACCATTTAATAGCGGCAATCCGAGCGACGCCAGAACCATAAATAAAAAGAAGGTGGAGTATGTGGGCATCGGCGTGGCCAGGCCGCCAAAGTCTGATATCTCGTAGGTGTGCCGCCGCTCGTAAAGAATTCCCGCCAGCATGAACAGGCCGCCGGTAGAAATGCCGTGCGCCAGCATGATGAACATTGCTCCATTCAGACCGGCCTGGGTGAAGCTGAAAATCCCGAGCACGACGAACCCAAGGTGGCTGATCGACGAGTACGCGATCAACTTCTTCATGTTGGGCTGGACCATCGCCACCAGCGCGCCATAAACAATGCCGATCAGCGCCAGCACCACGATCCAGGATGCATTCACTCGCGATTGCTCAGGGAACAGCCCGAGGTTGAAGCGCAACATTCCGTAGGTACCCATTTTCAACAGCACGCCCGCCAACAGAACGGAGCCCGCGGTCGGCGCTTCGACGTGCGCATCCGGTAGCCAGGTGTGGAAAGGGAACAGCGGAACTTTGACCGCGAAGGCGATGAAGAATCCGAGGAACAGCAGCAGGGGAACGGTCCCGGAAAACTCCGGAATACTGCCCGAGTGGATGGCATTCTGCAAAGTCACGAAGTCGAAGCTTCCGGTCTTCGCGTACAGCCAAAGAATCGAGGCCAACATGAAAACCGAAGCGATCATGGTGTACAGGAAAAACTTCACCGCGGCGTACACTTTCCGTCCGTGGCCATATATGCCGATCAGCAGGGCCATCGGGATGAGCGTGGCTTCCCAGAAGAAATAAAACAGGAACAGATCGAGCGAAACGAAGACACCGATCAGGCTGGTTTCAAGTATCAGAAGCAGAATGAAGAATTCTTTGACGCGATCGTCAATTGATTTCCACGAGATCAGAACGCACAACGGAGCAAGAAAAGTCGTCAGCACGATCAGCCACATTGAAATGCCGTCGATGCCCATGTGGTAATGAATGTTGGGCGAGGAAATCCACGGGAGATCTCGATCGAATTGGAAGCCCGGCAGGCCGCGATTGAAATGCGCCGGCAGGTGCAGAGAGAGAACGAACGTGAGCAGCGAAATTACCAGCGCGAATACGCGGATGTCGCGATGCCGTCGCGGGAAGAACAGCAGCAGCACTGCGCCGACTGCGGGGGCGAAGGTGATCAACGTCAAAATATTCTTGTCGAGCCAGTTCATTGCGTTCGCAACCCCATCCAGACCATATAAGCAATCATCGCCGCGGCACCGACCGCGATCCACCCGGCATAAGAGCGCAGATTGCCTGACTGCATGTGCCGCACTTCGTCAGACAGATCGCGAGCGCCATCAGCGCTGCCGTTGAGCGCCGCGTCGATTGTCCCCTGATCGATGCCTCGCCAAAAAACAACGCCGGAAATGGCAATCAGCGGTTTTACAAACAGCCATGCATAGAGTTCATCGATCCAGTATTTGTGCGCGACAGCGGAGTACAAACCATGCATCGATCCCGCGATTCGATCTGGCAGTTCGGGGCTGTGAATATAAAGCAGCCACGCCAGAAACAGGCCGAGCAATCCCGCGCCAACTGAAATGCCAGTAAAAATAATTTCCGTGGAGTGACCGGTCTTCGGCTCGCTGCCTTCCGTGGTCTGTTCCGGAGGCGCAGTCTCGCCCGGTTGCGCGTGTTCAGGATTCACCGCGGGAGTAGAGGAACGGAATACTGGTCCCAGGAATTTGTCGAAGTGATTGCCTCCACCCAGTGATCCCGGAATTCCCACCCAACCTCCAACCAGTGAGAGCACAGCAAGAATCACCAGCGGCACCAGCATGATTGCCGGCGACTCGTGGATACCTCCGTGGCCATGCCCATGTCCATGTGGCGCGGGCGCCCCCGCCCGCGAATCGTGGCCATCGCTTCCTGCATGGTTTGCATGGCCATCATGTTCATCATGCCCATACACCCCCTCTGCGTCCCCGCGGTACTCGCCGAAGAAGGTCATAAACAGCAAACGGAACATGTAAAACGAAGTGAGGAAAGCGGTGATGACGCCCACCAGCCAGTAAATCCAGCTTGCCTGATATGCCCGCCACAGGATCTCGTCCTTGCTGAAGAATCCTGCGAAGGGCGGAAGGCCCGAAATGGCGATGGTGGCAAACGTCATCGTCCAGAATGTCCACGGAATTTTCTTGCGCAAGCCGCCCATCCGGCGCATGTCCTGCTCGCCGCCAACTGCATGGATCACCGAGCCCGCTGCCAGGAACAACAGGCCCTTGAAGAAGGCATGGGTCATCAGGTGGAAAATTCCCGCAGAAAACGCCGCCACGCCGCAGGCCATGAACATGTATCCCAGTTGCGAAATGGTGGAGTAGGCGAGCACCTTCTTGATATCGGTCTGCGCAATGCCAATAGTTGCGGCAAAAAATGCGGTCAGAGTCCCAATGATGGCAACCACCATCAATGCACTGGGCGCACGCTCGAAAATGACGTGCGATCTCGAGATCATATACACGCCCGCAGTGACCATGGTTGCGGCGTGAATCAATGCTGAAACCGGGGTGGGACCTTCCATCGCGTCGGGCAGCCAGACGTAAAGCGGGATTTGCGCTGACTTGCCGCAAGCTCCCAGCAACAATAAAAGTGCAATCGCGGTCAGAAATCCGACTCCTGCAGTTTCCGGCGAGTACGGCTTGACCGCGTCGAAGACTTTCTGAAAATCCAGGCTGCCGAAATGCTTGATCATCAAAAACAGCGCGATCAAAAACCCGAAATCGCCGATGCGGTTTACGATGAACGCCTTCTTGCCCGCGGCGGCCGCCGAATCGCGAATGAAGAAAAATCCAATCAGCAAATACGACGCCAGGCCGACGCCCTCCCATCCCACAAACATCAGCAGGTAATTGCTGGCCAGAATCAGCGTCAGCATGAAGAACATGAACAGGTTCAGGTAGCTGAAAAAGCGGTAGTAGCCGCCCTCTTCCCACATGTAACCGACGGAATAAACATGGATGAGAAAGCCGACGCCGGTCACAATCAGCAGCATGACCAGCGAAAGCTGGTCCAGCGCGAAAGAGTAATCAACGCTGAAATTGCCGGAGTTCAGCCAGCTGGTGAGCACTTCAACGTGCGGCAGGGCGAGAGAAGAAAATTGCGCGGCAATCCATAAGGCCATCGCGAACGCTGCGCCGCAGAAGCCCAGCGCCACAGCCGCAACCGCTTGGCGCGAAAAACGCCTGCCAAAGAAGCCGTTGATAGCGGCGCCAATGAGCGGCAAGATCGGGATCAGCCAGAGATGCAGGTTGGGCGTCATAGTTTGAGCAGGTTCACCTGATCGATATTCAGAGTTTCGCGGGTGCGGAAGAGCGCGATGATGATTGCCAGGCCCACCGCAGCTTCTGCCGCCGCGACCACCATCACGAAAAATACAAAGACTTGACCGCTCAACTGCTGCCAGCGTGCTGCGAAAGCTACGAAAGAAAGATTCACGCCGTTGAGCATCAATTCAATCGACATAAATATGGTGATGATGTTGCGCTTGATCAAAAATCCAACAACACCGCAGGCAAACAAAATTCCGCTCAGCACCAGATAATACGAAAGGGGAACCACTCAGCCCTCCCTCTTGCTTCGTTCAACGGTTTGGGAGCGCGCAGCCAGCACCACCGCGCCCATGATGGCGATCAATACCAGGATCGATGTGACTTCAAACGGCAGCAGGAACTGATGAAATAACAATTGCGCGATATCTGCCGGATGGCCGGGTAAAGCGCCGATGGCCGCCGATCCGGCATTGGAATGAGTCACGAGCGCCCAGCAAACAATCACCATCCCGGCGAGAACCGCAGGAATGCCGAGCAACCATGCCACGCGGCTGCCGCTGGTCCTTTCTTCTACGCCGGCATTGAGCAGCATGATTACGAAAACGAAAAGCACCATGACTGCACCGGCATAAACGATGACCTGAATGGCTGCGACAAATTCCGCGCCGAGCAGCAGGAACTCCACTGCTAGCGATCCCATCACCACCACCAGCGACAATGCGCTGTTAATGGGATGGCTCTGCAATAGCAGGTTCACCGCCCCCGCGACGCAAATCGCTCCGAACACGGAAAATAAAATCAGATGAAGCATAAAGAATTTTGTAATTGGGTAATTGAGTAATTTGGTAATTCAAGACCCGAACGCAAATGACACGCCTTGCTTTTCAATTAGCCAATTACAAAATTACCCGATTACCAAAACAAGCCTACTTACTTCAGCACCACCACCACCGCCGTCACCACCAGGTTCGCAATTGCCAGCGGCAGCAAAAACTTCCATCCGAAGGCCATGAGCTGATCGTAGCGAAAGCGTGGCAGCGTCCCGCGCACCCAGATGTAAATGAAAAGAAATACAAAAATTCGCAGCGCGAACCAAATCAGCGGCAAGAGCTGTTGCAACCAGGCCGGTCCGAAAAGCGGCCCGCTCCAGCCGCCGAGGAACAGCAATGACGCGAGGCACGCCACTGTCACCATGTTGGCGTATTCAGCCATGAAAAACATGGCGAACTTCATTGCGCTATATTCCGTGTGATAGCCGGCAACCAGCTCCGTTTCCGCCTCCGGAAGATCAAAAGGAATGCGGTTGGTCTCGGCATAGGCTGCAGTTAAATAAATAAAGAACGCGACGAACTGCCCACCCCGGAAGATAAACCAGTTGGGAATGAATCCCCAGAAATGCCCGCCTTGCGCTTCCACAATCCCGCGCAGGCTGAAGGTCCCGGCCAAAATCAACACTCCGACCAGCGACAATCCCAACGCAATTTCGTAGCTGACCATCTGCGCGCTGGCCCGCAGTCCGCCAAGCAGCGAATACTTGCTGTTCGACGACCAGCCTGAAAGCGCGACCCCATAAACGCCCAGCGAAGTAATTCCCAGCACTGCCAGCAGCCCGATGTTTACGTCGGTAATCTGAAATGGAGTGGCAAAATTTCCCACTCGGAACCAATTGCCGAACGGGATCACCGCAATCGAAGTGACGGCAAAAATCACGGCGATCATGGGCGCAGCAATATACAGAGGTTTAAAGACGTGCGGCGGCGTCAGGTCCTCTTTGAAAAGAAATTTGATTCCGTCCGCTGCCGGCTGCAAAAGCCCAAACGGCCCAACCCGGGTGGGTCCCCAGCGGTTCTGCATGTGGCCGACCACCTTGCGCTCCAGCCAAACCGTGTAGGCAACGGCGGTCAGCAACACGAAAAGGATCAAAGCGCTCTTGATTACGGAAACGATGATGAATTCGAGTATGGGCAATGTCGTTTTGAAATTGTGTCAGCGGGAAATCTAGTGATTGAGCAATTTGAAGCAGAGCAAGCCGATCTTCAAATTACCCAATCACAAAATCACCCAATTACCAAATGTCTTCAGTCCGCCGGAACTCCATCCGCCGGCTCAGGATCTTTGTTCTCGATTACAGAATTCAATGCTCGCGAATAGCGTCCCAGGGTTCCAGAACTGAAAAGATTATTGTGCGCGGGCGCAATCTGCTCAGGAGCTTGTTGCTTACGCGGACCCATCGCAGAGATCGAAGTATGCTGGTCGTTTCCAGCCATCAATTCCAGCCGCGAAACGCCATACCCCGGCACCAATCGCTGTATTTCATCTAGCGTTGCCATGGGATCGAACGGGCTCATCTTCGGCTCCAGGCCATTGGCTTCGAGCCAAACGCTGTGCTGGTCCGCCTCGCCTGACTGCGCCCCGCGCGACTGCCCCATATCAGCGTGCATTCCATGACCAAACGGCACTAGTTTATGCACGTCGAATCCAATCGCATCCGCGATGCGCACGATCATTTCAAAATCAGGCTTCGCGGTCGCAACATCGCCGGCTTTCTTCAGGATCTGAATATCGCCGCAGGTGTTGGTAAAAGTTCCGGATTTTTCGTACGCATTCGCCGCCGGCAATACGACGTCCGCCAGGGCAGCGGTTTCGGTAAGGAACATATCCTGTACCACCACGAAGGTGTCTTTCAGCGTACTGGGACCAATATCAAGCCGCCCCACAGGGTTCGCGCCGATTACATAGAGCGCCTTTAGCTGGCCGGCTCTTGCGGCATCGAACATCTCCGGAATGCTTAAGCCCGCACTCGGTGGAAGAGTGCCCCATTCTCCGTGAAATTTTCCTGTCTCCGAAACCGGGAGGTATCCGGGAAGCAGGTCGGGGTAGAGTCCCATGTCGGCCGCGCCCCGGGAGTTTGCATAGTCTCCGAGGCAGATTAATTTTGCGCCGGGAAGATTGGCGGCAAATTTCGCGAGATCAAGTACCCAATTGCCAACAATTTCCGATCCAAAAATAATGACGAGATCTTTTTCTGCGCGCAATTTATCGCGAAACGCCGGCCACTGCTGGTGTGAAGCCTGCGGGTCGTGTGGAGACGGCCGTCCTCGGCCGTCTTGGCCCGATCCCGCGAGGAAACTGGCGAATTCGCCATAAGCTTGAGCCGGAATTTGCACGTACTCTGCCGCCTGCCTTCGCAGCTTGATGGGATTTGCATTCACCACATAAAGCTTGGCCTGATGAAGTCGAACATTGTTCCGGATTTGCCACGCCAGCAATGGATGCTCTTCCGTGGGATCGTTTCCGATCAGCAGAATCGCCGGCGCGTTATACACGTCGCGCATGGATGCAGTGACACCGGGGTGCCCCATCCTTGTCGCGTCCTTTGCGACAGGGTGGGGAATTTGACTTTGAGAAACGGCCGCCGCAAAAGCAGGGAAGTCAGCGGTGCGGTGATGATCAATATTGTTTGTTCCCAATACCACGCGCGCGAATTTCTGCAGAAGATAATTTTCTTCGTTAGTAGTGCGGGTCGAGCCGATTACGCCTATAGCCCTTCCGCCTTCACGATCCAGAATGCTTTTGAATCGCCTTCCCACCACTTCGAACGCCTCTTCCCATGTAGCCGGGGCCAATCGCCCGCTTTTTCGAACCAGCGGCTGCGTCAGCCGGTCTTCGTTATTGGCGAAGTCGAACGCGTATCGACCTTTAATGCAAAGAAAATCGCCATTAATGCCGCTCTTGTCGCGGTTATCACCGCGCACGATCTCCATGCCTGTATCAGACCGGCGAACGCCGAGAGTTGTCTTACATCCGTCCGCGCAGTGAGTACAAGTCGTGCCAACGTGGTTCATCTCCCACGGCCGGGTCTTGTAGCGATAAGCGCCCGAAGTCAGCGCTCCCACCGGGCAAATATCTATGCACATGCCGCATTCTTCGCACTCAAGATGATCTTGTTTATTCGGAACAATCGTCGACACCGCGGCGCGGTTGTCTACGCCGAGAGCCCAAACATCCATACCCTCGCCGCAGACGCGCACGCATCGGTAACAAAGAATGCAGCGAGGTCGATCAAAGAAAACCACCGGTGACCACTGCTGCTCATCGCGATGCTGCTTGAGTTCGATGAACTTCGACTCGGCGGCGCCGTATGAGAATGTCATGTCCTGCAGTTCGCACTCGCCCCCGGCGTCGCAAACCGGGCAATCCAGAGGATGATTGCCGAGCAGCATTTCCACCATGCTCTTGCGCGCCTGGCGAATTTCGTCGGTGTCGGTCGCCACCACCATGCCCTCGGTGATTCCCGTGGTGCAAGCGGTCTGCAGCTTCGGCATCTTCTCGACCCGCACCAGGCACATGCGGCACGCGCCCTGCAGAGATAGGTTCGGGTAGTAGCAGAACGAGGGCACTTCGATGCCGGCATTTTTGCAGGCTTCAATCAGCAAAGTGCCCACGGGCGCGGACACAGCTTTGCCATCGACTGTGAGGTTTACGAGTTTGGGAGAATCGGGCATTGAAGTTCAGCTATTAGCTCTTAGCCTTTAGCTCTTAGCCTAAACCGATTCGGTTTAGGCTAAGAGCTTTTACGCAAACACCGGCAACTGCCTGGCCGCGCCTGCCTTTTCAAACGGGCACGGTCGGCCTTCCAGGTGATCTTCAAATTCCTTTCTGAATTTTTTTACAATCGAAATCGTCGGGAGCGCAGCCGCATCTCCCAGCGGACAGAAAGTTCGCCCCAGCATGTTCTCGGACAAGTATTGAATATTATCAATGTCCTTCTTAATTCCGCCGCCGCTGTGAAAACGAGTCAGGGTTTTCAGCAGCCAGTCGGTGCCTTCGCGACAAGGGATGCACCATCCGCAACTTTCGTGTTGATAGAACTTCATGATGCGAAGCGCAAATTTCACCATGCAGGTCGAATCGTCCACCATCACCACGCCGCCCGAACCCAGCATGCTTTGGGCTTTCATCAACGTGTCAAAATCCATGGCCACATCGATTTCGTCGGAAGTCAGCAATGGGCAACTCGATCCGCCGGGGACGACGGCCTTCAACTTGCGTCCATTCGGAATGCCGCCGCCCACCTCATAAATCATCTTCTTGAGGTTGTACCCCATGGGCAATTCGTATACGCCGGGTTTGTTCACATGGCCGCTGAGACAGAAAAGCCGGGTACCGCCGTTCTTCGGCGTGCCTAGATTCGCAAACCATTCGGCGCCACCCAAAATAATTGGCGGCACGCTGGCCAGGGTTTCCGCATTGTTAATGACCGTCGGGCCGCCCCACAGTCCAACCACGGCAGGGAAGGGCGGACGGATGCGAGGCACGCCGCGCTTGCCCTCAAGTGATTCCATCAGCGCCGATTCTTCCCCGACTTCGTAGGCTCCGGCGCCGCCATGCCAAAAAACTTCGAAGTCACGGCCGCTGCCGAAAATATTCTTGCCGAAAAATCCCCTGGCGTAACCGTCAGCGATCGCCTTCTGCATGATCTCCAGCAGGTAGCGGTACTCCCCGCGAATGTAGATATAAGCAGACTGCGCTCCAACCGCGAGTCCTGC
The DNA here is from genome assembly GCA_036268595.1 of Terriglobales bacterium. Classification (GTDB taxonomy): domain Bacteria; phylum Acidobacteriota; class Terriglobia; order Terriglobales; family Acidobacteriaceae; genus Gp1-AA145. The sequence goes on along the minus strand of DATATW010000094.1, from coordinate 23,532 downwards.
GATCATCGCGCCTTCAATCACCGAATGCGGATCGTGCTCGAAGATGAGCCGATCTTTGCAAGTACCGGGTTCGCTTTCATCGCCATTGCAGAGAATGTATTTTGGCTTGGCCGATGTCTTGGGGACGAACGACCACTTCAGTCCGGTATTGAAGCCCGCGCCGCCGCGCCCGCGCAGTCCGGAATTTTTGACTTCGTTGATGATCGCATCCGGCTGCATGCCGAGCGCCTTGCGCACGGCCTTGTAGCCGTCAAGCTCGAGATAGCGGTCGATATTCGTCGCGCCCTGTCCAAAGCGCTTGGAGACGACCTTCACCTCATCGGGATGGGAAACCAGAGAAGCCATTGTGTTATTGAGTAATTTTGTAATTGCGTAATTTGAAACCACCCCCTTGCCGCTAGCAGAGATTTTTCAATTACTCAATTACCTGATTACCAAATTACAAAATCTCACTACCTCGCTCTTTGCCTATATTCGTCCAAAAGCTTGTCCATCTTCTCCGCAGTCAAATTCTCGTGAAAGTGATAGTTCACCTGTGCCGCTGGCGCCCAACTGCACGCTCCGATGCACTCGACGTGCTCGAAAGAGAATATGCCGTCGGGAGTTGTGCCTTTGTGTCCAATGCCAAGTTTTTTCTCGCAGTGCTCGATCAGTTCGTCGGCGCCGCGCAGCAGGCAGGAAATATTTCGGCACACTTGCACATTGAACTTTCCACGCCGCTTGGTAGTCAACATTGAGTAATAGCTGATCACATTGCGTACATCGAGCTCGGTGAGTTCGAGCCGGCTCGCGATTTCGGTGATGACTTCGTCCGAGAGAAAGCCGGTTTCGTCCTGCGCGTAGAGCAGCGTGGGCACCAGCACCGAACGCTTCGTCGGATAATGCGTCAGCATTTCCGCGAACCGCGATTCGAATTGGTCAGAAAAATGCATGTAGTTCGTGCCGTCCCTGCGGGACTCGCTTATGTGTTCCTGCTCTCCCGGCACTTCCGTGCCGGGCTTTCCTGTGCCGCCGCTTTTTGCGGCTAGTTTTGATTTGGCCGACGACCGACGACGTTCTACCGATCTATTTCTCCCAGCACAATATCTATGCTTCCAATCGCCGCCACCACATCCGCCAGCAGGCGGCCTTCGCACATCTTCGGCAGTGTCTGCATATTTGCCAGACACGCCGAACGCATGTGCACACGATAAGGTTTCGCGGAGCCATCGCTGACGATGTAATAGCCCATCTCGCCGCGCGGAGACTCGACCGCCTGGTAGACCTCACCCTCAGGAACAGCAAAGCCTTCAGTCACGATTTTAAAGTGATAGATGAGGGCTTCCATCTCCGTCTTCATCTTCTCGCGGTCGGGCAGCACAACCTTCGGCGCATCTGCTTTTATTCGACCAGAAGGCATACCGTCCAGCGCTTGTTTCACAATGCCAATCGATTCGCGCAGTTCATCTACACGGCACATGTAGCGGGCAAATACGTCGCCGTCCTGTCTCACCGGCACCTTAAATTTGAAGTTCTCGTATCCCGTGTAGGGCATGTCGCGCCGCAGGTCGATGTCGACCCCGCTACCGCGCAATGTCGGGCCGCTCGCGCCTAACGCAATCGCATCTTCCGCGGAAATCGTTGCCACGCCCTTCGTCCGCATTACCCAGATCGGGTTTCCCGTCAGCAGACCTTCGTACTCGTCAACCTTTGAGGGGAAGCGGTCTGCAAACTTTCTTACGCGATCAAAAAAGTCGAGTGGCGGCTCCAGTGCAACTCCGCCAATGCGGAAGTAAGAAGTCATCATGCGCTGACCGCTGATCGCTTCAAACAATCGCAAAACGTCTTCGCGCTCGCGGAAGCAATACAGGAACACCGTCATCGCGCCGATGTCCATGGCGTGCGTGCCCAACCACACCAGATGCGAGTTGATGCGCGTCAGTTCGTTCATCATCACCCGCAGCCACTGTGCTCTTGGTGGAATCTCAATCCCCAGCAGCTTCTCGACCGCCAGCGCATAGCAGAGATTGTTGGTCATCGGGCAGAGATAATCGATGCGGTCGGTGAGTGGCACCACCTGGTGATAAAACTTGGCTTCGCAAGTCTTTTCGATACCCGTGTGCAAGAAGCCGATGTCGGGCATCATGCGCACTACGGTCTCGCCATCGATCTCAAGCAGCAAGCGCAAAACCCCGTGCGTCGACGGGTGCTGCGGCCCCATGTTCAGGATCATGGTCTTATCCTGACCGGGTTCTAGCGCGGGCGTGGGAGAAAGGTGAGCCATTGAAGAATTTGGTAATTGGGAAATTTGGTAATTGAGTAATTGAAAACCGTCACGCCAACTGTGGGTTTTAATTTACACAATTACCAAATTGCTCAATTTCCCAATTTTATCGATAGCCCTCCACTGGATAATCTTTCCGCAGCGGATGGCCTTCCCAGGTTTCGGGCATCAGGATACGGCGCAAATAAGGATGGCCATTGAAACGGATTCCAAACAGATCAAAAACCTCGCGCTCAAAATAATTTGCCCCAGGCCAGACCGAGGTCAGCGAATCGAGCGCCGGATTTTCTCCGCTAAGCCGCACCTTCAGCCGAACCCGCTCTTTGTGAGGAATCGACAACAAGTGATAGACCACCTCGAATCGCGGTTCTGACGGATACCAATCGACGCAGGTAATATCGGAAAGATAATTAAAAGGACAAGCGGGATCTTCTTTCAGCAACGCCGCCGCTTGGCGGATGACCTCTCGCGTTACGTAGATCGTCATCTCGTCGCGATCAAATTTAACGCCTTCGACAGCCTGCGCATTCCATCCAACGAGCCGCGCAACTGCGGGATGACTTTTCAGCTGTTCGATGTCGGTGACGGCAGGAGCCAGGGCCATTAGACTTCGCTCCTCCGCCCGGCAACCCCAACCAGCTCCGGCTCTTCGCTCCGAGGTGACCCGCCACCGGTGACCGCACGCGTTAACCTCGCGGCTTGCGGCGAAGAAATCGTCAGGCCCCAATCGAGCGCACCCTTCTTCCAGATGTACCAATAGCCCACCAGCACGATGCCGATATACACGAACATCTCGGACAGCCCGAACAGGCCCTGGCCCATGCGCTTCAGATCTTTCAAAATAATCGCCCACGGATAAAGGAACACCGCTTCCACATCGAACAGGATGAAGAGCATGGCGACCATGTAGAACTTGACGGAGAAACGCTCACGGGCGTCGCCGATCGGTGTCATACCGCATTCGTATGGAGACATTTTCGCGCGCGTGGGCCGCCGGTAGCCGATCAGCCATGAAAGCGTCACCAGTGCGGTGGCCAATGCGCCTGCCAATATGAAGTGGATCAACAGCGGCAGGTAGTTGGCAAAATAATTGTCAGGCATAGGAGAGCTGGATAAAAATTCGCTGATTAATTAAACATTTTAGATTAGAGTCCGCGTGAATTGGTGTCAAGCGAGGGAAGAGGCGTGATCTCCCATTTTGAAAACTGCCGAACAGAACGACGTATCGGTTTACAAGTCACAAGACAAATCGACGAGCCCGCTTTTCCGCAAATATCGAAAAGCCAGGCTCCTCATGTGTGAAGTCATTCGGTATGACAATTGTTAACTATAGAGGCTGCGGTCGCACATTAAGCTGAGTTTCGGTGGGAAGCTGCCGAAACTATGCGGCAGTCCTGATCTCGTGCGGCCGATTTTTCTGACCTATTGCTCCCATCACAAATGGAATGGTCGTAAACGCGCCTACCGCGGTCAGCGCCCATCCAGTCGACTTTCTGGCGTCGTTACTGAGACCTCTAGATATCAGCATTCCAATACCAGTACCCAGCGCAACCCGTGTTCCTGCAAATAAAATCATTTCGGCTAAAGTAAATTTGCGTTCCATCCTCTTTCCTCCTTGTTTTCTGGAATGTATATGTGACCGGTTTGGATGCGCCATCCCAGGACGGGGTGGCTATAAGAAAGGGAGTTGTCGCTCAGCCGAAGGTTCGGCAGCTCGCGTTCTACAACCGGCTCAAATATTCCATGATCTCGGGCTGTCCCCAATTCACTTCGCCGATAAATTTGCGGCGAATCACCCCGTGGCGGTCAATAATGTAGGTCTCAGGAACTTTGAAAGTGCCATAGCGAGAAGAAACCGGTGCGATCACCCCAGTGTTCGTCTTTTGCCCGCTTTCGCGCACTGTGAGCAGGTCAATATTGTGGTCCTTTAAAAATTTGTGATAGTCGTCGGCATCATCGTCCACGCTTACCGCCAAAATGGTGACGTCCGTCCCCTGGAACTTCTTCTGCAGTTGTTCGAGTGACGGCATTTCGTCGACGCAGGGCGGACACCAGGTCGCCCAAAAATTAAGCACCACAATTTTTCCCCGGAACTGGGTTAACGTCACGCTGCGGTCTGAATCTTTAATGGTGAAATCGGGCGCGAGCGCACCAATGCTCGAAGGTTTGGAATGGCTATAACAGCCCGCAAGAATGAACAAGGAGGCAAGGACAAGAGCAGAGCGCACCCAGATATAATAACCGCTTCGCGGCATCGCGGATCGGGCCTTGACGGTCCCTCCAGTCCTTCGACCTCTGATTTGAATCTGATGTCATACCGAGCCACTCGCGCGAGTGCGGATTATATCGGCTGTCACGATTCCTCTCGCCGAAGGGACTACCAGAGAAGCTTGTGTCACGGCATTTGGGGACCACAATCGTGACGAATGATCCCAATCCCGTCGTTTCAGTTATCGTTCCGGCCAGGAACGAAGAAGCCAATCTCGCAGCTTGCCTGGAATCGCTCGTCGCGCAAACCGGAATTGATTACGAGATCATCGTCGTAGATGATGATTCGACCGATCGCACTGCCGAAATCGCGCGGTCGTTTGTGAGTACGATCGGGAAGGGCACAACGTTTGGCTCAACAGCCCACGTAGCGGCGGGCGTCCACGCCCGCCGCGCCGTCACCGTCATCTCCGCCCCACCGCTCCCCGCCAATTGGACTGGCAAAAACAACGCCATGTCTGCAGGCGCAAAAATCGCAAAAGGCAAATGGCTGCTCTTCACCGACGCCGACACCGTCCACAAGCCCGGATCTCTGGCCCGCGCCATTGCCGAAGCCGCAGAGCACGGAGCCGCGTTGCTCTCCTATTCTCCCGAACAGGAAATCCACAGCTTATGGGAAAAAGCGGTCATGCCAGTGATCTTCGCAGAACTGGCGACGACCTATCCGCCGCAAGCAGTCAACGATCCCGCCTCTCCCATCGCCGCGGCCAACGGACAATATCTGATGATCTCGCGGGAGGCTTACGACGCGGTTGGAGGGCACGCCAAGATCGCCGATAACCTGTTAGAAGACGTCGCCATGGCACGCCTCATCAAATCCTCGGGACGAGAAATTTTCTTCCGCTACGGCGGCGATGCTGTCCGCACCCGGATGTATCGGAGCTTCGCGCAGATGAAAGAAGGCTGGACCAAGAATTTGGCGCTGCTATTTCCAGAGCCCGGCCAGCTAGCTCAGAGAAGGTTTGGGGAATTCGTGCTGTTATTAGCGCTGCCCTGGTTAGTGCGACCTAGCTATTGGAGGGTCGTTTCATCACTGCTTCCACCGCTTTGGTTTGAATGCTACGTGGTGATACTGGGAGTATGGGCTTGCGCGGCTTTCATCCTAACTGTAGTGAAATTCCTCAGTCGAATGGGAAAGGCTCACTTTTCCAGGGGGACTGTTGCGGGTGCGTTTTTCGGATTGCCGATTTTTGCTTATCTTCTGCTACGGTCGCAACGGTCTTACAAAAAATCGCAATTCGATTGGAAGGATCGGACTTATGTTTACAACCCAGATGAACTTGCGACGTTGAGGGGCAAGGAGACCGCTGCAGAAGGAAGTATGTGGGCTAAATTGAAAATGTGGATTTCTGGTCTCAGTCACACTTAGCGGGAATGTCTGTTTAACGGTAGGATGGCCGTCATCGTCTCGCCGGCGTTGTTCGGGCTAGATAGGCGAGAATTTCGTTTTCGCTCAGCTTCATCAAAATCAGCCTTCCCTGCGGCAACCAAGCGCGGCTAGGAAGAGCAGCAGCAGGTTCATGTTGTTATGTAAGCTTTTTATTAACAATTAGTTACGTCCGGCTTGGCACTCTATGCCCGAATGGCATATACTTATGTATATGCCTGATTCCCCAGAGGCGCTCACTGCATGAAACGAACCGCCAAAGTCTTCATGAATAATAGGAACCAAGCGGTCCGCTTGCCGAAGGATTTTCAGTTCGCCACGCGAGAGGTTTTCATCCGCAAAGAGGGGAATGATGTGATTCTTTCGCCGAAGCCCTTCGACTGGTCGTCTTATATCGCAACTGCACCTGTTGCATCGGAATCGTTCATGGAAGGGATCGAAGATCTCCCTACACAAGAGCGTGAGCCTTAATGCCACGTTACATGCTCGACACGGACACCTGCTCTTACATCATGAAACGTTCGAATAACAACGTGCTCGATCGACTGCGGCAGGTTTCGGTGAGCGATGTGAGCGTTTCGGCCATAACAAAGTCAGAGCTGCTATATGGGGTCGAACTCTCGCCGCGCCGTTCGCAGGACGAATCTGCTCTGAACGCATTTCTTGCTTACGTTGAAGTATTGGATTATCCCGACGCAGCCGCACAACATTATGCCAGTATTCGCGCGTCTCTGAAGATGCGTGGAGCGATGATCGGTGCGAACGATCTTTTCATTGCGGCCCACTCACGCAGTTTGGCGTTGACTCTGGTTACGAACAACACCAGCGAGTTCGGCCGCGTTCCAGACCTGACGCTTGAGAACTGGACGATGGCGGGTTGACCAAAAGGAAAATTTACTTCAGGAGCGTCTGCTCTGCTCTATCTCACTCGCAAAGCTGAATTCGCCGCTTCGCACTATTACCATAATCCGGACCTCTCCCCGGAGGAGAACCGGCGCCTGTTCGGCAAGTGCAATAACCCCAATGGACACGGGCACAATTACGTTCTCGAAGTCACGGTGAAGGGCGAGGTCGATCCGCGCTCCGGGTTCGTGGTCGACCTTAAACAACTCAAAGAGACGATGAACCGTGAAGTCCTAGACACCATGGACCACCGCTTTCTGAACAAAGAAGTCCCGGAATTCGCCACCCGCATTCCTACGACTGAGAACCTGGCCATCGCTATCTGGCAGCGTTTGGCCCCTAAACTGACCGCAGCCAGGCTGCATCGCGTTCGTGTGTACGAGAACCATGATTTGTTCGTGGATTATTTGGGAGAAGAATGATTGGAGTAAAAAAGAATCTGTCATCCCGAGCGAAGTTGATCCGTTCGTTCGCGAACGGATCAACGCAGTCGAGGGACCTGCGGTGAGCGCGCCGAAAGCGCGACCGGGTTTGCAAGCAGCAAACTTCGCCGCCAGCGAAAGCAGGTTCCTCCACTCCGCATAAAGATCGCTATTCGTGATCCTTCTGCTCCGGTCGGAATGAAAGAATTAGAAACAATGAAAGCCTATCTCTCCCGCCGCTATCGTTTCTCTGCCTCGCACCGGCTGCACAGCGAGCACATGTCCGACGCCGAGAATCGAGCCACGTATGGCAAGTGCAATAACCCGCATGGCCACGGGCACAACTACGTCCTGGAAGTCACACTTGGCGGGCAAGTTGACGAAAGTACCGGGATGGTCTGCAACTTGGTCGATTTGGACGAATGCGTGCACCGCCAGGTTATAACCAAATTTGACCTCGAAAATCTGAACATGAGGGAGGAATTTGCCAGTGCGGTCCCCACAACCGAGAACCTTTGCACGGTCATATTCGATCTCTTGAATCAGGATATTTTGAAGCGTAAGTTCACCTCGGCACATCTGGAAAGGGTGAAGCTGGAAGAGACGATGATGAATTCATTTGAGGTAACGGCTCTTAGCCGTTAGCCTCTAGCCAAGGCTGTACTGTTTTAAGCTAAGAGCCAGTAACAGCGATGACCCCTAAACTTGAAATCACGAACCCGACCTTAACCTCCGCCAGCTTCGAAGAACTGGTGCGCGAGATGCTCGTCCGCCTGGGCGAAGATCCGCAGCGTGAAGGACTGCTTCGCACCCCGGAACGGGTCCAGAAAGCCATGGAGTTCTTGACCCGCGGTTATAGCGAAGATCCGGAAACGCTGCTCAAGAACGCGCTTTTCACAGTGAACTATGACGAAATGGTGATCGTGAAAGACGTGGAAATGTTCAGTTTGTGCGAGCATCACATGCTGCCGTTCTTCGGCAAAGTACACGTCGCCTATATTCCCAACGGCAAGGTCATCGGACTCAGCAAGATTCCCAGGCTGATCGAAATCTTCTCCCGCCGCCTGCAAATTCAAGAGCGCCTGACCACCCAGATCGCCGAGATCATTCAGAAAGTCATACAACCGCAAGGCGTCGGCGTGGTCATAGAAGCCCGCCATCTCTGCATGATGATGCGCGGAGTCGAAAAACAGCATTCTGCCGCGGTAACCTCGTCCATGCTGGGCTGCTTCCGCGAAGAACAAGAGACGCGTACCGAATTCCTATCCCTAATCCGCCAGCGGCCGAACGGAATCTAACGGCGATTTCAGATTTAAGACTTCAGATGAAGATTCGAGTGCCGATTCTGGATCAGACGTCGTCTCCCGCAATCGAAAATCTGCAATCAAAAATCTGCAATCTAAAATCTGAAATCGCTATTCAAAAATTCAGCTTGCCTTACTGCTTGACCTGGAGTAACTTTTCCGCACTTGGTGCCTCTCACGTTCTCGGGCTACCTGGAGCGACCATGCGGCTCCGTTTTGCGGTACTTCTGCTTTCCCTCGCTTTGGCGTTTTCACCTGCGCGCCTGCTTTCGCAATCTTTGCAAGCCGCTTCCGAAACCAGCCCTTCGTTGACCGCCCCGCCATCCTTGGCCGCGACGAAGTCATACCACGACCACAGCATTCGCGACATCGATGCCATTGGAGTCCGAAACATCGGATGCGGGCGCGGCCTCGGTAATTGGTACAGTCTCGAGCGCCAGGTGGCAATGGGTAGGGATTACTCAGAGCAGGTCGAAGCTACATCGAAGCTGGTCAAAGACCCTGCCATCCAAAATTACATTAATGCACTGGGTCAGAATCTGGTGCGCAATTCCGATTCGCTGGTGCCGTTCACCATTAAGGTCATTGAGTCGGACGACGTCAATGCCTTCGCGCTTCCCGGCGGATTTTTTTATGTGGACTCAGGGTTGATCCTTGCCGCCGACAACGAAGCCGAGCTTGCCGGTGTAATGGCGCATGAGATTGCCCACGTCGCCGCCTGCCACGTTGCCCGCCAGAACACGCGCGGCAAGATGATGAATATGGCATCGATTCCGTTCATGATGCTGGGCGGGCCCATCGGCTATGCCGGTTACGAAGCTCTCACCATCGCTACACCCCTCACTTTTTTCAAGTTTTCACGACGCTTCGAGTCTGAAGCGGATTTTCTAGGCATTCAGTACATGTACAAAGCCGGTTACGACCCGCAAGCGCTCACTGCTTTTTTCGAAAAAATCAAGGGTATGGAACGCGGTAAAGAGGGAAAAGTCGCTCGGGCTTTCCTGACCCATCCGCAAACGCCTGATCGGATCGAGAAGACTCAGGCCGAGATCAACACACTATTGACGCCGCAGACGGAATACAAAGTGGACACGTCAGAATTTGAAGAAGCAAAGTCCCGCCTGGAAAATCTGCAGAACCACGGCCATCAAACCCAGTCTCCGCTGCGACCGACCCTGCGGCGGTTAGAGCCTTCGGTAGCTGTACCGAATTAGTGATTTAGCCGGGCAATTTGCCGGTCGCAAGGTCTTGCACCAGCTTCAGGTCTGCTTCGAGGAAGTCGTAGGAGGGCAATTCCGCTGGTTTTGCCCAGCGCACATCTTTGAAAATCCGATTCTCGATCTCACCAGAATATTTCCGGACATCATAAAAACGCAATTCCACCGCGCTGCCATTCGGATACTGATGCCGGAATCGCGCCACTTCATCGCCGACCTCGGCATTGATGCCCAACTCTTCTTCTAGTTCGCGGCGCATGGCGTCGCGCGGCTGCTCGCGTTCTTCAATCTTTCCGCCGGGGAATTCCCACTTCAATGGCATGGTCTGATGTCGGGTGCGCTGACAAACCAGCACCGTCCCGTCCTGCCAGATTAGAGCCGCCACCACTTGCTTCATAGAGAATTTTCCGATGCCAAATGAGTTGCTAAATCTGTTTCTTGATCCATCGTAGCCCGTCCGCTTGTGGAAAGCACTCCGGATGGATTGCCGCTGCCAGCGCGTGCAACCCGCGAACCAGAGTCGACGCGGGCGTATTCAGAAATTCATCGCGGATGCAGCAGACGCGACCGCCCTGTGCGGCAGAAGTGTTCTCCCACTTTCGCTGCCGAATGATCTTTTCAAGCGGCACCCGGTCGCCTGCTCCGCACCATGCGGCGATGATCACTTCGGGCGACGCGGCCCCGACTTCCATGAACGAAGTTTGTCTGCCCGGGATTCCGATGAACTCACCGCCCGCAGCATCTACTAGTTCAGCGACCCAGAGCTGCGATGCAATCAACGGTTTGCCCCACTCTTCACAAAATACTCGAAACCGTGATAAGCCTTTGGTCCGCGCGCGCACCTTGTCGACTTCGCCTTGCATTTGTTGAATGACTCGCGATCCAGCTTCGCCCTCACCCATGATGCCTGCTATCACAGCAATATCCGCATGAATGTCGGCCAACGATTTGGGCGCCAGTCCCAGAAATCGTGCTCCGCTTTTCATGATCTCAGCCAGCGCCTTTTCTTGATACGGCACGGATGCGACCACCAGCTCTGGCTTGAGCTGCGAGATTTGCGCGGCCTGTGCCGTCCATGAGTCCGCGACAATCGCAACCTGAGAGCGGTGAAGTTCCGGGCACACATCCAGGCAATATTTTGTGCAAGCGACGAGCGATGATAATTTTCCCAAATCGCGCAATATGACGGTCGCGCTCGGCTGTAACGAAACCACGCGCTGGGGCGTGTAGTCCACGGGATGAGTATCGCAGAACGGAAAAATAATGCAGAAGGAAGAGTAAGAATGCAGAATGCAGAATTAGCAAGATGAGCGACGCAATGGCCGTCATTCCGCACTCTTGCTTCTTCCCCCTGAGTTCCATGGTTTCCTTCGTGAACCTTCGTGCCCTTCGTGGTCAATGCTTTCGCTTCTTACCTCTGCAGTCTGATTTCGCTACTATGGACTCGTGTACTCCCCCCAGGTCCTCGATCATTTCGAGCATCCACGCAATGCTGGCCTCGTAGACTCCCCAGATGCCGCCGCGCAAGTCGAAAACCCAGTCTGCGGCGACGTCTTGAGACTTACCGCTCGCATTTCACGGGACTGCATCGTCGAAATAAAATTTCTGGCGAAGGGTTGCGTGCCGGCAATGGCATGCGCATCAGCTCTCGCCGAATTCCTGCAGGGCAAGACCCTGGCCGAAGCCTCTGCGCTAAAGAAAGAAGAACTAATCGAAAGATTGGGAGGCGTGCCCGAAGCTTCCACTCACGCCGGCAGTCTAGCCATCGACGCGGTCGCTGCTCTGCTGCGAAGCGCCGCCAAATAATTGTTTCCCTCAACAAAGCTCCTCTTCCTTTTCCTTCGCGCACTTGTGGTTGATGCCTTTCTGCCTTTCATCAGCGCAGCCGCGCAATGCTAAAATCGCGGCGGAATTATCTTTTCCTGGAGCACCGGCATGCATTCACGCTTCATAATCCCGATTCTCGTTTCGCTGTTCTCAATTCCGTCACCTGCCCAAACGGCAACGCGCTGGACTGAAACCAAAGTCAACGACTGGTACCAGCACCAACCTATGCTCGTGGGCAGCAATTATCTTCCAGCGGATGCCATCAACCAGCTGGAGATGTGGCAGGCAGACACTTTTGATCCCGCGCAGATCGACAAGGAATTCGGCTGGGCGGAATCTTTGGGCATGAACACCATGCGCGTGTTCCTGCACGACTTGCTGTGGCAGCAGGATTCGAACGCCTTCAAAAAACGAATCGATCAGTTTCTGGAAATTGCATCCCGACACCACATCCGGCCAATTTTTGTTTTATTCGATTCATGCTGGGACCCGTACCCGAAGCTCGGCCCGCAGCATCCGCCCATACCCGGCGTGCATAACTCCGGATGGGTGCAGAGCCCGGGTGCTCTGGCTTTAAAAGATCCATCACAAGAGCCCAGATTGCGAGCCTATGTTGAGGGAGTGGTCGGTGCTTTCGCTAATGACTCGCGCATTCTCGCCTGGGATGTCTGGAACGAACCGTCAAACACGAACGACGGCTCGTACGGCAAAGTCGAACTTTCAAACAAGAAAGCGCGTGTGCTGGAATTGTTGCCGAAAGTTTTCGACTGGGTGAGATCGGCGAAGCCTTCGCAGCCGCTCACCAGCGGATTGTGGGAAGGCGACTGGTCGGCCCCGGAAAAACTCGGTCCCATCGCCCGCGTACAGTTTGAGCAGTCGGATATTCTTTCATTCCATAATTACAGCTGGCCGGAAGATTTCGAACAGCACGTGCGCTGGCTCGAGCAATATCACCGGCCGATTATCTGCACCGAATATATGGCCCGCTCGGTCGGAAGCACCTTCGACACAATTTTGCCGATTGCTAAACAAGATCACGTCGGCGCGATTAATTGGGGCTTCGTCGCAGGGAAATCGCAAACTTATTTGCCGTGGGATTCATGGGAAAAGCCCTACGTGCTGCAGCCTCCTCCGATTTGGTTCCACGATATTTTCCATCCCGACGGAACGCCGTATCGCGAGCGCGAGTTACAAATTATTCGGGAAGCCACGGGCGTGGCGAGATCGCACTGACTGCGCGATCAAAACCAAAAGCTTTTACCACAGAGGAACACAGACAATTACACAGATGTAATGGCTGGCACTCGAATTTACCTCGGGCTACCCCAGCCACTGCGGGTTCTGATATGTTCCGTCGAACTTGTGAGTGGTTTTGTATTGCTCGAATTCGCCTTTAGTTGCGGCGGATGAAGTTTTTGCCAGCAGCGCCGTAACTTCCTCTTTGGTCATCGGTTTGAAATTGCGCGCGGTGTTGAGCGCCTGCTGCAGAATCTGTATCGAGTCGCATCCTGTAATTATCACACTCGTCGGCAGGTTCATGGCGTAGTGCAGGCACTCAACCGGAGTTGCAGTCTTGCTCTGCAGAATTATTTTGTCTCCCATTGGCTTCATGCCGAGGACTCCTATCCCATGTTTTACCAGAATCGGCAGAGTTTTCTTTTCGAAGCTTTCGTAATGGGCGTCCATCACATTCAGCGGCATTTGCACGGTGTCGAATGTGAAGTTGTGAGCGAACGCGGTCTCGAGCATCTTGTTATGGATATCAGGACTCTTGTGACCGGTGAATCCAATAAAGCGGACTTTACCTGCTTTTTTCGCGGCCAGTACCGCTTCCATCCCACCGCCTGCGGCAAAGATTCTCTCCGGATCGGTGTCCCGAATGACTTCGTGAAATTGGAGCAAATCAATGTGATCGGTTTGCAGGCGCTGCAGAGATTGGTTCATCTGCTGTTCTGCCGCGGCTTTGGTACGGCCATCAATTTTGGTCATGAGAAATGCCTTCTGCCGGTATCCGTCGCGTAAGGCATTTCCCATGCGCTCTTCGCTCACGCCGCCGTTGTAATCCCAACAGTTGTCCAGAAAGTTGATGCCGTTATCGAGCGCGGTGCGCACTATGCGGATTGCCTCTTGCTCTTCGACCGATGAAAAGCCAAGGTGGTACCCGCCGATGCCGACCATGGAAACCTTCTCGCCGGTACGGCCCAGTGTCCGGCGGGGAATTGGTCTTTCCGAGGCGTTTGAGAATTTCGGATTCAACGACGCGGCGACGCTCGCGGCGGCGGAACTCTTGAGAAAGTCTCTGCGATCCATGCCATTCTCCAAAAAACTATTGGATGGCAAGTGGCAACTCCCGGATTACATGAAAATTAAAATCAGCCGCAACCGTGCGAAGATTACCTACCTTGCAGCTCTGCGTTCACCCCATTTTGCTCCGCAATCCAGTTTTCTACCTCTGACTGCAAAATATCCAGAGGCAGCGGGCCGTTCCCGAGCACCTCATCGTGAAAAGCGCGAATATCAAACTTGTCGCCGAGCCTCTGCCGGGCTTCTTCACGCAACTTCAGAAATTCAAGTTGCCCCAGCTTGTATGCCAAAGCCTGCCCAGGCCATCCGATATAACGATCCACTTCGGTCTGGATGTTCGGCTCATCCATGGCGGTATATTTGTGAAAGTAGTCAACCATCTGATCCCGCGACCAGTGCTTGGCGTGCACCCCGGTATCGACCACTAACCGAATGTCGCGCCACATCTCATTTTCCAGGCGACCATATTCGCTGTAGGGGTCTTGATAACGTCCGACATCTTTTCCCAGGCGTTCGGCGTAGAACGCCCACCCTTCAACATAAGCGGTGTAGCCCGCGTGCTGACGAAACTCCGGCAAGTCGGGCATTTCCTGCGCGAGTGAAATCTGCAGATGGTGTCCGGGCACGCCCTCGTGATAGGCAATCGCCTCTACATTCAGCAGCAGGCGATGTGTCGGATCATATTCATTCACGTTGATGTGACCCGGCCGCGAACCGTCAGGCGTGCCGGGAGAATAGTCGGCCGGAGTTCCCGAGGGCGAACGTGAAGGTTCCATGGGGACCGCCACCAGCTTGGCTTGGGGAAGACGGCCGAACAGCCGGGGCAATTCAGGCTCCATATCCCGCGCATATTTCGCATAAAGATCGAGCACCTGCTGTCCTGTATTCGCATAGAGTTTGCGATCATCTTTGATGTGTTGGTTGAAGCTGGCCAGATCTTTGTAGCCGAACTTCTGGGCCACTGCCAGCATCTCGGTTTCGGTTTCATGCAACTGTTGCATGCCGATTTCATGTATCTGGTCCGGTGTCATATCAGTGGTCGTCATGCGCCGGATGGCATAACGGTATCGCGCGTCACCATCAGGCAGCGACCAGATGCCGGGTTCCGTGCGGCCGTGAGGAGCATAGTCATCGCGCACAAAAGTGGCGAATTTCTGGTAAGCAGGAATAATCTGTGTCGCGATCACGCTAAGCGCTTCTTCGCGCAAACGCTTTTGATCGGCTTCTGAGATGCTGGCCGGGAATTTCTTTAGCGGCCCGAAAAATGGGCTGTTTTCGCCAGCCTGTTTCGCCACCTCATCTGCTTCGGGGGAAACTTTGTCTAACAAGAAACGCGGCGGCATCAGCCGATCACTAATGCCCTGGCGCATGTTGGCTGTAGTTTGCTCGAAAACTCGCGAGATTTGCTTGAGCCGCGAAACATAATTCATATAATCCTGCAAGGAGTTGAACGGGGTCAACGAAATCAGGTACGGCAGATCAACCTGCGGGCCGTCACGCTGATTGACCGGCATCTCCCAGTTTTTAAACTGTGCGCCCTCGATTTGTTCCTTCAACTCGCGAACCATCAGCTTGTAACTCAGCGCATCCTGCTGAGGAAAGCTCGAGGCGTCGATAGCTTCAAAACGTGCGAGGAACTTGCCTCGCTGTTCAATATCCGATTTGAAAAATTCCGGGGAGTAATCGCTCAACCGGTCGTTGTACCGGTTGTCGCCGACCGAGGTGGCAAATTCAGGACTGCTGCGAATCTCGTACTGCCACTCTTCATCGAGCAGCGCCAGAAACTGCTGGCGTCGGGCCTCGGGCGTGGGCATCGTATTCGGCTTCTCAGCTGGCTTTTGCGCTGCCACGGATTTTGACAGTACGGGACCGAGCAGGCAACTCGCCAGCAGCACTGTCAGAATCGTGAATACTATCAGGCCTGATTTTTTCATTTTTAAGTCTCTCCTCGAAACCGAGTGCCGGCGTTCATTGCTGCTCTGGTTTAGGGTTCCTGCACATTCAGAGCCCATCTGCGATCTAGTACTCTATTTGGGATCATAGTTAGATTGCGTCACAATATAATTCGTGGCATCCAAAGAGCCAAGTTGCCCCCGGCACTGAAGGAGGAATTATGGTCCGTCGCACAATCTTAATCTTGCGGGTATTTGCCTTAGCTATGCTCGTCGTTTTCGCCATAGCCCCCGATATGCGAGCTAACCAGGTATTGGGCGAAGTTGAGCTCGTAGGCGCGAGCAAAGTCGAGAACAGCTCGGGGGTATGGGTTGATGGGCAATATCTCGGCTATTTGAAGGAGTTGAAGGGATCTAAAAAAATCCTGCTGCTTCCCGGTTCGCACGAAATAACCGTCCGCGAAGACGGCTATCATGAGTTCTCGCAAAAAATCGAATTGCGTCCGGGAGAGAAGCAGACCGTCTCAGTGAAGCTGGAAAAAGATCCGGAGTTCAAACTGCCCTCCGTTTTCTCTGACATTAAACTTTCTGTCAGCCCCGACCGCGCCGCAGTTTTTGTAGACGGTCAGTATGTCGGCCACGCAGGTGAGCTGGGAGGCATCGGGAAAAGTTTGCAGGTCGCGCCCGGCCATCGAAAAATTACTGTTAGCTTGCCCGGATATCAGAGCTTCACCACAGAAATCGATCTGGCGCCCAATCAAAAGTTTCAGCTCAAAACCGACTTGATAAAAGAGGGACCAACCGGCGCTTCGCAATGAAAAAATAATAGGAATGGAGCGGGAGACCGGGATCGAACCGGCGACATCCAGCTTGGGAACTTAGCAATGCCTGTATGCTGCTGAATCTGTTATGTCAATTTCCAGCCAAACTCAGCATATAAAGCGAAAAATCAGAGTTCTCTACTGCTGACCTGACTGCTGACCCACAGTTGTTGTAATCTCACACCAGTCATTCACTCCGAACCTGCGCCAACTTTTAACGTGAGGATGGCTGTCTATCTCCTCCTCGAAGCTGCTCATGTCCTCTTCTGCGACGATGACCTCCAGCTTCAGGTTCGTCCCATCGTTCTCCATTCGGTTGAGCAGCGTCACATACGGAAGACTCTGCCATTTGTCGGCTCTTGAGAAAGTGACTTCGTAGGTCATGGTTGCGTACACTATACATCCAGAATCCCGTGTCTAAGATAGGGATTCCAAGCAGAGCATATCTACCCGATTTGCAGCCATACAGCAGCCCTGCTGTGCCTCGATATGGACTCAACGTAGACACTCAGACGTGTCCCACTGGCCTAAAACAGCCTCAGCCCGTCCTAGAGCCAAATGAACGCCATGAAGGGGCTATTTTGGACGCCAATTGCTCATAAAGTGACATAACCGTCACTTGAGCACTGGCTGTAGACATCCTAGAATCAGGTTGCGGGATGCGTGGCACCGACGCCATATCCCATGCTTTAGCCTCACCCTACCATCACTCCCGGTGATAAGTCCCTTTCAGTGGAAACCTTAGCCTGCTGAGAATCCCCTCTAGACAAGCCCCTGCTGAGAATCCTCCTGCCTGCTGCACTCCCTTCTTTTTATGTGTCTGCGATCCGAGCAGCTGCAATGAGCAAAGCCCTTCCACTGACTGACACATTTTGTTCCCTCTTTCCGTCACTTTTGACACTTTATGCTGCTCAACTAACGTTTATTCAAAGCTAAGTTGTGTGTTTGCAGTGTTTGTTGCTGTTATAGCAAAGGCCCGTCAGTTGCTACATGCATAGTGTACGCAGGCTTGAGAGCTTGCACTGATCTTCAATTGACAACTGAATAGCGAGAGCACTCGACGACGCCGGACGGCTGGCAAGCGATCCTGCGATCCACTCCTTGTAGTCAGCGGGCAACGCTGTGAGGCCCTAGCTGTGGCGTTCGTCAATCTCTTCCAGCAGGTTTCCGCTGCGCTGCCACTATCTTGCAAGAGTAGATGCAGCAGGGACTACGCCTAGCCAATGGCAAGGTTGGGCGTACGTGCGAATGCATAAAAGGCTTTGCATCCATGCGCGTAAGTGTAGGCGAACAAAGCGCGAAGGGCGCGTTAAGGCAATACGCGGGATGCGAAATCAACGGCGAATGAAAGGCGAAGCATAGCTAAACCATTGGCGAATAAAAGGCGAAGTATAACTCAGGTCTTGTTTTCATGTGAACGTTATGACGCAGCTTTAGGCTCTGGTGAGGATCGCCATGACCATAGCCTGATCCAACGCAGAAACGCAATGCAAACCCACCAGTGACTCACCCTTCTGTGTGCTTGCACTGCGTCTCTCTGTCTCTCTTCTTTGGGCTTAGATCATCTGCCCGAATCTTGATATGTACAGTGTACGCAGCAACCACAACCAGAGCGGCGTCAACCGCTCCAACCATGACCACTTGGAGGTCACATGTCACGTAAGGATTTTATTCTCATCGCGCAAGTAATCAAGTACCTGCCATCGTTCGAGTGCAAACAGGATAGTGACGTAGTACGGCATCGCGTCATCGTTGCTAGCTTCGCTGAGGCTTTGAAGAACACCAACCCACGTTTCGATGCACAGCGGTTTACGGATGCTGCAACTGGTAAGCGCAGCTTGTAGTTAAAGCGGGTCACACATCGCGTCAACGAAATGTGACCCTAACCAACACTTGACCGCTTGGAGGTCGTTATGTCGGCTATCACAGTTTTACAGAATATTCTCGCCAGTCTCAACTCTCAGCCCATCCTCGAATTGTGCCAACGCACGGGTCACCAAGTATCCATTGTGCATCGGTCTGATGGTCGCGTCAGGTTCCTGATCGTCGGGCAAGGCTACGCATCTCCGGCGTTCGCAACCACGCGAGAGCTGTCGCAGTTCGCAGATAGAGTGCTGTCTGGCCTGCTGCAAAGGAATGTCTGAGTTTTCCAATTCAAATCAGAGAGGGAGAATCTATGCAACTAACAGATGGGCGTTCGACTTGGTATCACTGGAGATTCCTGACGCGCACAGAGGCGCAACTCTTGCTCTGGCTCGGCGAGAATCAGGAAAGGGAAGCAATCGCGCTGGCGCGTGTGATTGGCGAGCTACCGGAACACGCGACAGCAGAGCAGATAGCAGATGCAGTGACGTTAGCTCTGTGTGCAGCGCACTGCTCTGCTACCGGAGTTATAGAGCAACTGGAATATTGTGGTGGGCAAAGGCGGGATACTCTGCGGAGGTTGCAATGAGCGTTGCATTGTATTGCCGTGTCTCAACTGACAAGCAGGAAAATGGGAATCAGTTGTCCGCGTTGCGCGAGTTTGCAGCGAAAGAGGGATGGGAAATCGTTGCTGAGTTTGTGGATGTAGTGACCGGATCAGGCAAGCAAACACGCCCTGAGTTTGACAAGATGATGAGGGCAGCGAGTCAGCACAAGTTTGACACGCTGCTCATCTGGAAATTGGATCGCCTCTCGCGTGAGGGTGTTCGCAAGACGCTGGAAATCCTCACGCAGTTGGACGCATGGAAGGTGCGTGTCCGAAGTTTTACAGAGCCGTTCCTCGATACTGGCGGCATCATGCGTGATGTTCTAATTTCGATCATGGCAATGCTGGCGCAACAGGAACGGGTTTCGATCAGTGAGCGTACTAAGGCGGGATTGCAGAGAGCGAAGAAAGCAGGAAAGAGGCTAGGCGCAAAGCCTTTGGAGTTGGACATGGCGTCGATATTGGCAAGGCAAGACAGTGGCGAGAGTTTGCGCGGGATCGCAAAGGATTTGGGAATCAGCATCGGAACAATTTGCAGCCGCGTCAAGGCGGAAAGGGAAAAACAAAATGAAAAAGCCGCGTTACGAAATTGAGTTTATCTTCGGTGAGCCGAAAGCAAGAGTGGTGCAAACCGCTACCCAAGGGGAGATGTTTATAAACCTCGATGAGCCTGTCACTGAGCAGAATTTTGAGCGGATATTTAAAGAGTTAGCAGAGGCGATGTACATGAGTGGGAAAGCTCACAAGGGAGATGAGATTCTATGCGTGACTTTTCCAGAGGGAACCACGCGCCATTACTCAAAGGGGAAAGCATGACCGTACAAAAGTTTGACACGTTCGACTACCGAGGCGAGATGTTCTTCGCCCGCAAGCTCCCAAAGTGGAGCACAGTACAGACTCCGCACTTCCGACTGAAGCAAGGTCGCCTATACTTCTGTCTAGGCGGGCAGACAATCGCCGCGTGGCCTGCGAAGGGAAAGGAAATGTACCTTGTTCTGATCCAAGCGAAAATGTTCCTTAGTAATGAACCGGGAGATTTCCGCCTGTCGCGTGACCAACGAAAGATCAGACGCCTAGCTGTGATGCTGGACAAGGCCCTGCTCAAGGCTGAGGATGGCCCGCGTCATCGAACCATATTCAAGCAACGCTTGCGCTTGGAAAAGTGGTTGGCAACTGTCGGTAAGTAGTTACCAGTAAGGTACTTGACAGAATCAAAAGCCATGCTATCATTAATCTGTAAGGGAGTAGATAGAAGTTCCAATCTATCCCGAACGTTTGTTTACCTGCACTTAGCTGTTTCAGCCCTACCTACCTAAACAGCCACAACGCCGGAAAAACTCAAAACATCTGGATTTGCCTTCCATGCGAAGGCAACGCGCGGGCGTTCCAGCGTTCGCGCTTCATTTTGAAAGGAGACATTTATGCCACAACGTACCAGTCGAGTGAATCGCAGCACATTGCCTGCACTCACGCCGGATTTTTCAAAACCTGTACCAACGAATGACAACGCGAGACTCACTACAACGATCAATTTTTTACGAAAGCAACTGACGAATGAACGTCAGACACACTCAAGCGTCCTAGCGGTTATGACGCGACACATTTCCACTTTAGAACAACAGGTCAGCGATTTACGGCAATTGTATTTTGAAAAGATCGCGCTGAAAGCTGGACAACAATGAACAGAGAAACTGACAACGCAATCCGCTCTGCTTTTGGATCGCTCAAGGTTCGGCCTAACGATCAGGTATTCAGCAGCAGCCAAGTTGTAGAACGTCTAAAGGCGAACCACGGCGTCGAAGTTACAACTGTGGAAGGCATTTTGGAATTGAAGCAGAACGGGCAGATTGTCTCTGTGCCTACCGTGCTCCGCGCCTTTGCGAGCAAGCCTGAAAATGCGGGCCTATTCGTTTCAGAGGGTGATGACCATACCAAATGGGATGGTAAGAAGAAAACAGAGTTTATCGCACAGCACGGCATCGCAGCATGGGAATCGAAGATTGCAAAGGCACCACTCAAGGCTAACGTCGATGTCGCTAATTGCGACATCAGTAAAACCGAATACCTCAGCATGACCATGACTGAGAAGGCGCGTTGGATTGGCATGCATGGCCTCGATTCGCAGGCCGCAGTTCTTCGCAAAGCCAAATAAGTTTGCACCGTCAAAACGTGCAATGGGCAGTGAGTCCGGATGCCGTGACCATCCTTACGCCCGACGAACCCGCGCGGATCGTCGCTCTACTCCTGCCTTAATTTTTAGGAGATACATGCCACAAACGAAACGTCAGGCAGACATAACGACGCTGCTGCTTGCTTTTGAGAATTTCTTTCCGGGCGTAGAACCTCCGCACATAAAGTACGTGTGTGCGTGGTTGTATAGGCTGCCAGTGGAAAGCGTTCTCGATTGTATGGAAAGAGTCTCAATAGTAGACGCAGAGAATCCGTTCCCTGCTCCTGCTGCTGCGCTTTGGAAAGTGATATGCAACGAAGCACCAGCTATGGCTGAGACAGTTCGATACGACGCCGAAGGGCAACGCTGTGAATCGCAGTGAAGCAATCGCACAACACATCGCACGTTCAATCGTGCGAAATCAAACGAGAAAGAAATTCTCCGCACTACATGCGGAAGCAATCGAGGAAACGAAGGCTATGAGCAACACAACGAACAACATGAATGTTTCGACTCAGGTTCCAAACCCTGTTTCAAAGCCTGTTGACCACAAAACTTTGGAAGGTTCCACACCGGGCGACTTCCGAGCTAATCCGGGCGACGTAGCAGCCGCATCTCTCGCAACAGCAGCCGATAACGGCGGCCCACGGAATCAGGTCGGTCAGTTTGATGCACCGCCTAGCGTGACAAGCAAGTTGCATGGCAGTGGCTCTACTGAATCGCAAGGCACTGGCACGGAGGGTGCGTAAATGCAGCGAGACGGAAAAGAATTAACGAACGTAGAAGTCGCATTCATGGCTGGTGAGCTGTTTAATTCGCAGTTGACTAATTGCCATGAGAGAGGCGATTGGGATAACGCTGCTGCCACTGCCCGACAACTCGCCACGGTCTACGACGAACTAGCAGCGATGAAACGAGCTTAAAGTTCCCTTCGTTGTCTCCTTACGAAGGACACGGCCTGTGCGCTGCGCTGCCCCGATTGCAAGCACAGGCCGTGAGTAAATTTTCCCTTGCAACCAACTCCAGATGGTTTACAGCAAGGGAAAGGGCCAATGTCAGATGCATTGGCCCGATATTTCCAAAGGCACACAAAATGAAAACACAAAAAGAACAGATTGAAAATTGGCGATTGCTCCTCAGAGCCACTAGCGCGCTGCACGAAAATGAGATTGAGCAACTGCGTTTGCAGTTGCAAAACGAGAAGCTCCTCTCAGCACTAATCGAGGCTCAGAATCGCGTCGAATACGATAACTGCAATGTCACGCGGCCCGCATACATAAATGACATCCAGTTGCTCGGATTGCAAAGATGAGCAAACGAGAATTAACACCAGAGCTTCAAGCGATCCTCGACGAAGCCAACAAGAGAGGCACTCTGCTGGACACTCACCCTGAAATTCGCAGCAGGCAACGCAGGCCACAGCAGCACACGCCCGCACGGTCGTACTGGGGAGTACCAGAGGATACAAACTGGCGCACACGCAAAGCACCATCGCCTAGTGGATACGAAACCAAATGAAAAAACCTCATCAGCTAGCGCAGGCTAAAAGACAACTGCGGGAAAACGTCACCGCGTGTTCTCTCAGGGCCTCGCATCTGCCCGATTCAATCAAGGCGTTCTCTGACGCATCATGGGCGTGCTTGCAAGCTCGGAAAATTCAGATTCCGGTAAAAACAAAATTCGTTTATGCATCGTGGTTCAGTGGAAGACGCACAGAGCCTAAGCGATCCACTTACGAACCTGCGAAAGATGACAAGGCGTTGCAATTGGCAACGAAGGCTCTAACGCAGTTCGACAGAGACGCTGCGTTCTGTTGGCACACGTTGTCTGCTGCCATCGCTGACGCTGTAGCAGGCTCTAAGCAGTTCACGCGGCTGCTGAATGCTAGGCGCAAGTGGCGGGAAGAGTACGACGAACGTTACAACTGGATCGAATCGAACTGTAAGAAGGAATCAAGGCCAGTTGGAATCGAGTCAACGAAGAAGGCTGCGAAGATGCGGAGATTCTATGAGCAGCACGGCGCACTGCATATGGTCGCCACTAGTGACCGCATGTTTGCGACCGCTGAGGATGCAGAGGCATACGCTTTCACCACGAAAGACGCAGCGGACTTTGCTGAAAAAACAGTAGGGTTTAACACGATTGAAAATCAAAGGCTGTGCAGGCTGCTAGACGAGGGCAAGTGGGATGAACTTTCAGCGGGCCTCGACAAAGCCGAACAGCGAGACGCGGAACAGGAATTAGAAAATGGATTACAAGAAAATTGACTACGTTGCGCTGAACG
>DATATW010000093.1:0-7275 GCA_036268595.1 Terriglobales bacterium | reverse complement strand
TATTTCGCGGATGTTGTCTGGCATGGGCAATCTACACGCCACATCCGGCGCGGGATTGAACAGCAGATCGCGCTGGAAGAACTGCGGAAGGTTTTTCTGGCGATCAGCCCGATGTCGTATTTCGAGCAATTTGCGCGCTGGCCGAAAAAATCGCTGATTGTCTACGCGAAGTATGACCTGACGTTTCTCCCTGAATTTTCACGGCAAGTTGTCGCTGAATTTGAGCGGTACGGCCTCGACCACAAAGTTGCCGTACTTCCCTGCGGCCATTACACGACCGGCGAGACTCCCTTTCAATATATGGACGGATGGCAACTCGCGTCGTTCCTTCGGGGCGCGTTCTGATGGCCGGTGTCTCTGGTTCATACAGCCGAAGCCAGAACGTCTCGCGCAACAGACGAGCGTGGATCAATCGTATCGCCCGATAGCAAAGGCCGTTCTGTCCGCAGGACATGGGCCAGCCATGCTCCCGCACCCTGACTGGTAAATATGGCGACCAACACGAGCGTCGAATAGAAAACCGTTGATGATGCCGGCGTCGAAAGCCACGCTGGCCAGCACAATCCCCGGCCCACCACGAGCGTTTAGAGCGGCAGCTAGATTCGCAGAGTCTGAGAATCCAAAGCCTGCGAGGCGGGCTCTCAGGCCCGCCGAAAGGAGCTGCTGATGTTCGTATCGGGCGCAGAAACCAAAGGCCTGTTCAATCGTGAAGACCGCGGCCAGGTAGCATGGCAGAGGTGCAAAGCGGCCCAGGAGCGATGGGCCGAGGAGCACGCCTGCGAGGATTTCTCCAACTACTTTTGGCTGGCGCATGCGAGTGAACAGATGTCCCAACATTCGCGCTGCGGCCAAGAGCAAGAAAAGAAAAATTGTGAAGGAGCCAAAATCAGCATTCGACATCGAAACAAGACCTCGCAAGAAGATGAAGGAGTTAGTATGCGTACCAACTGAAACAGCTTGCGATCCATCCTGAGATGCGCTGGCGGAGCGCGCGCGATCGCACCGCGCGGGGTAAGAAATAAAAGGGAGCGGAACGCGCTGGTGGGGCGGGACTATTGCTTTGTGGGTGACTCTCAGTTGCTTCAGCTTGCGGTTGCATTGTCCTCCTTCACGTCGCTCACAGCGCTGATTTCGGGAAGATTGAAAACGTTGGTTGGATACCCGAAATGCGCCAGCAGATTGCAGGCGTATTCATCAACGATTTCCAACTGATCTTCTGTGAGCTTTCCGCGCCAGCCTGCGACTGATCCGCGGCCGATCCAGCGTCCGGCATCGTCCCGACTTTTTGGGAGTGTTTTCGCGACGTCTTCTTTTGTGCGCATCCTGTCCAGAGTGTTGTTCCGCACCGCGTTGCGGATGACAACGGGCCCGGCCGACTTGCCAAGGAAATCAAGACACTGGGCGACCGCACTTTCCAGGTTGCTGCGAATATCCTCGAAGCGGACCACCAACAAATCGCCACGATCAACGAGGGGCGAGTCCAGCCAGCTTTCGACGTGGCTCTGCCAGCTACCGAAGCGCGTCATCCTGCCCTGCATAAAGGGGCGGATGTAGTCGTTTAGATCACGAATGTGGAGCACGTCGACGGCGGTTTCGCGGGCGAAGGTCGAAAGCATCACGTCGCGGACATCGCGCACAATATAAATCGCACGCCGATATTTGCGGCGAAAGGGTTCATGGGTCTTGATAAGGCGTCCGCCGCCGGGCAGAAGAGGATGGGCGTGAACGTGAACGCCGATTTCAGGGATGATGCGCTGAATCGAATCAAAACTCGAAGGGACACCACTCAGAACTTCCGCGAGAATGAAGCGCAACATTGTATTGCCCGAACGTGGATAAGATGCGAGATAAACATCGGAGGCGTCGAGTCCTAAATGGCGCAGCCAGACAAGCGGTGAGCGCAGGCGCGTGCGAGCCATGCGGCCACGGAAACGGGTGAACGCGGACATCAGTGCCGGCCTTCTTCAGCGGGTTGGCTTGCGACGGCGATGGGGCTAATTTTCGGCTGGACTGGAACAGCGCGTGCCGTGCGCGCTTTGCGTGCACGATAACGGCGCAACAAAGCTAACGGCGCGAAAGAAAATCCAATGGGCGAGATTCGGTCGCGCAGACGGAACAGCCGATACTTGATTCGGTCACCAGTTCGGGAAGCTTTTGTCAACGGAAGGAGCGGGGTTGCCAGAACTTGCGGATAGGCGGGCCACTCATTACCGTAACGCTCGCGCCATGCGCCGAAATAGCGATCAATCTTTTCTCCGAACTCAGGCCCGATCAATTCCGGGCGGGGACCGCGAACAATCCGATCTCCCCGAAGGTTCGCGTGATGCTTGCCCTCCAATATGGCTGACCGGTCCGCGCCCTCGAGGGTCGAGAGCGAGTCGTCGTATGGAACCTGAAGGAAATCGCAGACGCGACGCATGATGGAAGATGGATCCGCGACCAGGTCTTCGTAATTGAGCTGGCAAACCCATTTGCCGCGCGCCCGCAGCCGGTCGCACTCTTTCTTAAGGACTTCATAGCCTAGCAATCCGCAGAAAGCCGCTCCGTTGCGGCTGAAATAGGAATTGCCCAGTGAGGCTGCGCGCAGGATGCTGTTGGCGGTGCCCCTGGGATCGCGCCAGACAATGATGAAGCGGGCGTCGGGAAAGTCGTCCGCCATCTCGTTGAGGCGGTCATAGTAGTTGGGAGACTTATCGCCCCAGATCGTTGCGCCACGCCGGCGTGCGTAGAGTTGATGAGCCGCGGTGAAGGCACTGCGGAAATCCGCGATGCCATCGCTCACATCTGTGGGCTTCATTCCATGGCGCTGGAACGCTCCGTTCCAGAATTGCCAGCGCTCTGCCCAATCGCAGAGCGCCGCCGGCTTCAGGAACACCGGTTTCAACAGCAACAGGTCGGCTTCGTACATGAGCGCGACCTGCGGGTGCTTGTTCAACAGCGCGTAAAGCAACGACGAGCCAGACCGCCACATGCTGACTACAAACAGCGGCCCGGGCGCCATCGGGTACGAACTCTCGACGGAATGAGGGACTCCCGCATTCATACACGCGCCTCAGTGAAAGCGAGTTCGGGCAGAGGAAAATCGGGCGAGCCGTTGTCACTGCGCATGCGCCAGATGCCATCGACCTTTTCCACGATCGTCAGCGCACCGGTCGATGGCCCGCCCCGCACGGGAACGCGATCACGATCTCCATGCTCGATGATGGTCTGCGTCGCCAGCAGGTTGCGAACGTGCGTCACGGCCACAATGCATTGAGAGGATTCGAGAGCGAGATTCATCAAATCTCCGAGGCGCTTCGAATAGCGTCCATAGAACTGATAAAAGGATTCGCCGCTGGGCGCGGGGACATCCGGATGCTGGTTCAGCAGGTTCAGAAACGGCAGGATATCGTGCACGCGCTGTCCGCAGAAAACACCGAGGTTCCAGGGGCGCAGTCCGGTCGCATGCGTAACGTGCGCATGTGTTCTTCGACGGAGAAGTTCGGCTGTCTGGCGGGCGCGGCGAAGGTCAGACGAGTAGATAGCTTCGACGGGATAGTCGGCAAGTTTCCCGGCTGTTTCTTCCGCTTCCTGAAGGCCCTGATCGTCAAGCGGGATGTCGAGCCATCCCCGCAGCCGCTCGTCTCTGCCGGGAATGTTAAGTGAAGTATGGCCGTGACGTACAAGAATGAGCTTACCCATTGCTTTGAGGCTCCTGATAAGGAAATACCCCAGCCGTTGGATCACGCAGGAAAGCCGGGAGTTCCAATGGCCGGGGAAGCGCGGGGGGAGGGGATACACCAGTAACTTAATCGACTTACTTCGTAATACTGCTGTAACAATTGCGTTCTGTCAATAGGTTAAAAAAAGAAAAAAGTCTCTAATTCCGGAGAGAGGAACGAACGTGGCGAATGTTCCTATTTCCTGCCTGCCTTGCGAGCCAGAACATAATCTAAGCCATGCGGAATGACCAACTTTCGCAGTCCGTTTAGAATAGACCGATGCAGCAAGCGTCCACTCTTAATGGAGAGCGGGTCTTTGAGTTGCGACGCGGCGAGGTCCTCGTCAGCACCGATCCGGCCCGGCTCAATCTGGATGTGATCCACAGCTACCTCGTGCAGAGCTATTGGGCGAAAGGGATTCCGCGCGAGACCGTCGCGCGCGCTGTCGAGAATTCTTTTTGCTTCGGCGCGTACGATTCGGCGGGATCTCAAGTAGGCTTCGCGCGCGTGATCAGCGATTTCGCTACTTTCGCTTACATCGCCGATGTATTTGTTTTGGAATCGCATCGTGGACAGGGAATTGGCAAGTTGCTGATGGAGTGCATCATGCAGCATCCTGAATTGCAGCGGCTGCGGC
This sequence comes from Terriglobales bacterium, assembly GCA_036268595.1. GTDB lineage: Bacteria > Acidobacteriota > Terriglobia > Terriglobales > Acidobacteriaceae > Gp1-AA145. The sequence continues at coordinate 2,937 of DATATW010000093.1, read as the reverse complement.
GCTGGACCTTGAGCACGAAAGACGCGCACGCGCTGTACGCAAAGTTTGGCTTTACGGCGCTCAACTGGCCTGACCGATATATGGAAATACTGCAGCCGAACATTTACGAAAGCGTGTAGAAACGGAGAACCATGTCAGTGAAAACTGCTCCGATGTACCGTCCGCTGTTTGAATCCGATCCCGATATCGCCGCGGCGATTGACAACGAGGCGCGCCGCCAGCATGAAGGCCTGGAACTGATTGCGTCGGAAAATTTCGTCAGCGAAGCCGTGCTCGAGGCTGCCGGATCGGTGTTTACGAACAAGTATGCGGAAGGATATCCGGGCAAGCGGTACTACGGCGGATGCGAGTATGCCGACGTCGTCGAAAACCTGGCACGCGACCGGGCGAAGCAATTGTTTGGCGCGGAGCACGCCAACGTTCAACCTCATGCCGGATCACAGGCGAACATGGAAGCCTATGCCGCCGTGTTGCAGCCGGGAGACACGATTCTCGGATTGAACCTTGCGCATGGCGGGCATCTCACGCATGGGCATCACCTGAATTTTTCGGGGAAGACGTACAAGATCGTTCCTTACGGAGTCACGAAAGAATCTGAAACCATCGATTACGACGAGTTGGAGAAAATCGCTGAGAAGGAACGGCCGAAGCTGATCATTGGCGGAGGCAGCGCATATCCGCGGATCATTGATTTTGCCCGAATGCGGCAGATCGCCGACAAAGTTGGCGCTCTCTATCTCGTTGACATGGCGCATTTCGCTGGATTGGTCGCCGGTGGCGCTCATCCTTCACCGGTGCCGCATGCGCACATCGTGACCTCAACGACGCACAAGACGCTGCGCGGGCCGCGTGCAGGGATGATTCTGTCGAAGGCAGAATTCAGCGCTGCGATCGACAAAACTGTTTTCCCCGGAATGCAGGGAGGGCCGCTGGTTCATATCATGGCGGCGAAAGCAGTGTGCTTCAAAGAGGCGATGCAACCGGAGTTCCGTGAATATGCGCGGCAGGTTGTCGCCAACGCGAAGGTCCTGGCGCAATCTCTAGCGGATGAAGGCTTCCGCATCATCTCCGGCGGCACTGACACGCATGTGATACTGATCGATGTCTTTTCCAAAGGTATGCTCGGCAGCGAGGCCGAAAAGGCCCTCGGCGAAGCCGGCATCACGGTCAACAAAAATGCGATTCCGTTCGACACCAATCCACCAATGAAGCCAAGCGGCATTCGCCTGGGAACTCCGGCGTTGACGACGCGCGGCATGAAGGAAGGCGAGATGAGGCAGATCGGCCGCTGGATTGCCGAAGGCTTGCTGCAACGGGCCGAGACTTCGGTTCTCGGTAAGGTGCGGAAGCAGGTGCTGGAACTATGCGAGACGTTTCCACTTTACGCGGAGCGCAGAGCAAAGGCGCAAGCTGAAGTGAGAGCGTAGCTTGCGATGTTTTTTCGGCAACCCAGTTGAGCTGTCGTGCGGAATGGCGGAGGTCCTGATGCAAAGCGCGCATGCTCACTCCTCGCGGTGCGTGAGAAATGCGATTCTGGTCTCCTAGGAATTACGATTCGGAGAAGCTACCATTTGATTTCTACTTTACGATTGGCTCTTTGTTTTTCTGCTCTCTGCCTTTCCCTCGTCGCTGTCGCCCAAACCATTCCTACCGGCCAGGCCATTGACGCCGAAGTGAACGCCATCATGACCCGCACGCACGCCAAGGGCATGGCGGTTGCGGTCGTCGATCATGGGAAGGTCGGCTACGTCCATGCTTATGGCAGTCGCAACGCCAAGGGAGATCCGCTCACCACCGATACCGACATGTATGGCGCTTCGATCACTAAGACCGTGTTTGCCTACACGGTGATGCAACTGGTAGACCAAGGCAAGCTCAAACTCGATACGCCCATCAAAGATGATCTCGACCGTCCGCTGCCCACTTATGGCCCCGATCCGGTTTTTCCCGACAAGTACGGCCCCTACAAAGATCTGGCAGATGATCCGCGTTGGGAAAAAATCACGCCGCGCATGTGCCTGAACCACTCCACCGGCTTCAGCAATTTCTGGTTCATTGAGCCCGACCAGAAACTGCACATCCATTTCGATCCGGGTACGCACTTCAGCTATTCGGGCGAAGGTTTCATCCTGCTGCAATTTGCGATCGAACATGGCCGCAAGGCGCAGGGACTGGGACTCGACGTCGGCGATCTCACGAAAGCTAATTTCGACCGCCTGGGCATGTCACGCACCAGCCTGGTGTGGCGGCAAGGTCAAGACCCCAACGTTGCCGACGGCTGGAACGATCAGGGCCAGCCGCAGCCGCATAGCAAGCGAAGTAAGGTGCGCGCGGCGGGATCGATGAATACGACGATTTCCGACCTTCCGAAGTTTGCTGCGGCCCTGGTGAGCTGTAACGGCCTCAGTGCGACATCATGTAAGGAGATGACGAGGCCAGGGCTGCATCTTGGCACGGCTCATCAGTTTCCTCTTTTTCAGGTGGACTTGCCTGCAAGCGAGCAGCGTAAGGATTTGTACGCGGGCCTCGGTGTCATCGTTTTCGACGGGCCGCAGGGCCATGGCTTCTACAAAGGCGGGCATGACGACCAGACCGCCAACACTATGGTCTGCATCGAGGCCAGCCAGCGCTGCGTAGTCATCCTGTCGAATGATGTCCGCTCCGAGGCCGGATTCGCGGACCTCGTAAAATTCATCCTCGGCGACACTGGGGTGCCCTTCGACTGGGAATATGGAGACCACGCCGGCAAGTCATGAACTCGTGGGCTCGGGTACGAATAAGAACATTTTGGGAGCGGTTCTGGCTGAAGATTGTCCGCTGTGATTAAATGCACTCGGTGAAGATCGCCATCGACATTCGGCGGATGACCGAGTTTGGCGTTGGCACCTACATCCGCAACGTGGTTCGTTCGCTCGGCCGCCTGGACCATGAGAACCA
>DATATW010000092.1:0-54736 GCA_036268595.1 Terriglobales bacterium | reverse complement strand
CAGTCAGATCGCATTCAGCACAACAAATCCTAATCTCGTAGTCGCTGGGTCCGGATCTGCATCCGAAGGAATTATCGAAGGCCTGGAAAGCCCGGTAGCCGTCAATCGAGGGATCTATTACTCCACCAATGCTGGCTTGACCTGGCAGGCAGCTAACGTGAGTGATTCAGGCGTCCGTGTCACTTCAGCTTCCATCACGGCCGTGGTGTACAACCAGCCCGCTGCGAAGTTTTACGCTGCTATTCGCTTTCACGGATTCTATTCGTCACCGGACGGGATCGCATGGAGCCGTGTGGCGACTCAGCCCGGTGTTGGACTCACTTCTGCAGCTTGTCCATCTCAAGCAGCGTCGCCAAGCTTATGCCCGATCTACCGAGGAGAAATCGCCGTCGTCCCCAATCGCGCTGGTTCCAACAATTTGGGAGAGATGTACGCCTGGTATGTCGACGCGAATTCGGCGGATCAGGGGATTTGGCAAAGTCTGAACGCCGGCACTGCCTGGACTCAGATTAGCGATTCAGGAATTACCAATTGTGGCGACCTCTTTGGTGGATGCGGCACCGCGCAAGGCATCTTTGATCTGACACTCGCCGCGATTCCAAACGGCACCGCCACCGATGTTTATGCCGGCGCAGTCAATATTTACAAGTGCACCATCACCAATGAATTCCCCTCCTGCAACGGAACGGGCAATAACTCCTTCTTGAATCTGACGCACGCGTACGGATGCAGCGCCGTCGCCAAAGTCCATCCTGGCCAGCACGCCATGGATTTCCTGGCTTCGAATGGCACATCGCTGGTTTACTTCGCCAATGATGGCGGCATCTACCGCGCATTGGATGGGTATACAGGATTGACCACCGGCACTTGCGGCTTGACTAACCAATTCGACAGCTTGAATCAGTCGCTCGGCCCGCTGACCCAGTTAGTTTCCATATCCGAATCTTCGACCGATTCCAATCTGATTTTTGGCGGCACGCAGGATAATGGCGCTCCCGCGACAGCTTTCTCTCAGAGCACCGGAGCAGCATGGGTCAATGTCAATGCCGGAGATAACGGGTTCACCGCGATCAATCCGACAAATGAAAATGAGTGGTTTATCGCCGCGCCTCCCAACTCCATATCCGGCGTGAATCTCTTTCGCTGCGCCAGTGGCATAAATTGCCATTCGCTGGATTTCCAGAATGATCAGGTCGCGGACAGCAACGCGCTGGGAGGGGACACCGGCGCATTCTATCTCCCGTTCACCCTCGATCCGCAGAACTTCGCCGAATTGATTTTGGGCACTTGCCGCATCTGGCGGGGTCCGACGGTAGGCAGCGGTTTTTCTTTTCTGAGTCCTGATTTTGAAACCGGGGGCAGCGGCGCCTGCACCGGCAGCGAGATCAACCTGGTGCGTTCGATTGCCGCCGGAGGTCTTCAGGATTCGAACGGCTTCTCACAAGTGATCTACACCGGAACCAATGGCGAAGGCCCGCTGATCGCATCCACGCCGGTTGGCGGCCACCTATGGGTCACGACCAACGCTGACGGCGGTCCACTCACCTGGAACGATGTGACCCAGGCGATTAATCCTCTCGGCTTTCCGATCTCGAGCGTTGCGCTCGATCAAACCGACCCATTGGGCGATACCGCCTATGTGACGATCATGGGATTTCACACTTCGCACGTCTGGAAAACCATTGATGCAGGCGCGACGTGGACCGACTTCTCCGCAAATTTGCCCGATGCCCCCGCGAACGTGATCGTGGTCGATTCAGGAGCTTCGCTGTCGAATGGCACCGTGTTTGTCGGCACCGATGTGGGCGTCTTCGCCAGCAGCACCTCCAGTCCGAGCTGGACGGAGGTCGGTACGACAGCCTCGCCGTACGGATTTCTTCCTGACGTCGCAGTTACATCGTTGCAGATTTTCAACGCGGGTGGCCTGAAGCGCCTGCGCGCTGGAACGTATGGCCGCGGTATCTGGGAATGGAACCTGATCACCACTCCCGACTTCCAGATTAATGTCACGAACAATCCATTAACCATTTTTGCCTCACAGACGGCGAATTTCAGCGGCACGATTTCGGCGCTGAATGGATACGGCAGCAACGTTACTCTGAGTTGCTCGGCCGCGGCCACGAGTCCGCCGCAAACCTGCGCCGGGAGTCCGGCTTCAATTCTGCCCACTGCAAGCGGAGCCGGCTTTACTGTCGATGCCAGCGGCAGTACCGGCGATTACTCATTTGACTTGCACGCGGTCGGTTCTGACGCAGCGAAGCTCGCTCATGATTTTTTGCTCAATTTGCATATTGTGGATTTCTCGTTGAGCGCGCCGTCGCCGTCGAGCTTAAGCGTTGCGCCCGGTGGCACAACATCTGCGGCTTCTCTTTCAATTTCTGCGGCAGGAAGTTTCACCGGTTCCGTAGCGCTGTCATGTTCGAATTTGCCCACAGGCGCGGCTTGTCAGTTTCAACCATCCAGTTCAGTATCGCCAACAAAAACCAGCCCTGTCCCGGTTAGCTTAATGCTGACAACAGCGTCCACAACTCCCCTCGGCACTTTTCACGTGACCATCAGCGCGACTACGCAGGGCGCCCCGGCGAAAACTCAATCTCTCTCTCTTGTAGTTAGCACCTCACCCGACTATAGCCTGAGCATTGCCAACCCTTCGCTGACCACGTCGGTAAATTCCTTGGGACAATTCAATGGAGTGCTCACCTCAATCAACGGATACGCCAGCAGCGTAGCGCTGAGTTGCGGAACTAGCGGCCCGCCAACCTGCACCATCAACCCTGCGAGCGCCACTCCAACAACTGCGGGAACACATTTTGCAGTGTCGGTTTCGAGCAACGTTTCGCAAAGCTACAACTTCAACATCACCGGAGTTGGAAGTGACGTGTCGGCAATCTCCCACTCCGCTGCAGTCGCTTTCACAGCGCTTCCGAGCCAGACCTTTGACTTCACCATGGGCATTAGCCCCGCGACCGCATCGGAGCCTGCCGGACAGCCTGCCATCTTCAGTCTTGATGTCAGCCCGACTACCGGCTCCTTTCCAAACAACGTGAGCTTCTCATGCTCGAAACTACCGGCGCTGACGACTTGTGGATTCAATCCATCGCAAGTCGGTTCAGGAAGTCAGAATTCCGCTGTGACTTTCACGCTTACGACAACCGCGGCGATCCCTGCCGCCAGAACTTCGATTCTCGCAATCACATTTTCTCTATTGCCCCTGTCAGGGTTATTTCTGTTGCAGCGACGAAGGCTGCGAAGTGAAATCCGGCGGCGCGGATTCGCACTCCTGGCGCTCATTTTTACCTTCACGCTTGTCTCCTGCGGCGGCGGCCTTCAAGGCAATGGTGGCGGCGGAAGCGGCAGCCCCGGCACTCCTGCCGGAACTTACATCATTTCTGTGACCGCGATCTGCGGCTCGGTCACACACTCGGCGCAGGTCTCGTTGACAGTCAATCCGTAACCCTGTGTGATATCTTCGAGTTTCATTCACAATTCTGATTTTCGCGCCAGCGGATTGCGAGCCTAGCTCATAACGGCCGCGCGCCGCAAGCGGAGGACGTCATGGGTAGGGATTTTTCTACAAGTCGCATTGCCGTACTCGGCGCCGGGAAGATGGGCGGCATCCTGGTCAAGGCATTGATTGAAAAACACCGCGTTGCTCCGGACCGGGTGCGCGCCACCGTGGCCCACGAAACCCGCGCGCATGAACTCTCCCACAAGCTCGGAATAAAGGTCACAACCGACAATCTCGCCGCTGTCGAGGGTGCCGATGTCATCTTTGTTTGCGTGAAACCTCAGGTTGTTCAAGAATTGATGGAGCAGATCAGTGACAAAGTTTCTGCCGAGCAGCTGGTGATTTCGGTCGCGGCATCGGTGCACACCTCACAGATCGAAGCCGCGCTGGGTGCCGGGGCCGCAGTGATTCGCGCCATGCCCAACACACCTTGCGTTTTGGGACAGGGCATGACCGCGCTTTGCAAAGGCCAATACGCGAAACCCGAGCACGTCGAAGCCGCCACGTCACTTTTTAACGCAGTCGGGCGCACCGTGGTGGTCGACGAAAAGCACATGGACGCGGTCACCGGCCTTTCCGCCAGCGGTCCCGCGTACATTTACATCATTCTGGAATCGCTGGCCGAGGCCGGGGTGAAAGTTGGCCTGCCTCGCGACATTGCGACTCTTCTCGCTGCCCAAACCACTCTCGGAGCAGCGACTGTAGTGCTTGAAACCGGCGACCATCCAGCGCTACTCAAAGACGCAGTAACCACTCCCGCCGGCTGCACGATTGACGGGATCATGGAACTCGAAGAAGGTAAGCTGCGCGTAACATTAATTAAGGCAGTGGTGAAGGCTGCGCAGCGGGCGAAAGAATTAGCGCAGGGCTAGCGGAAAGGAAGCCGGGTGGACATTTCTACTGAACAACCTGAAGAATTGACAGGAGCGCAACGGCAGACTTTGATCGAAATCTTCCGGAATTCTCCGCTAATCGAAGCGGATCTCGACTTTGAGCGTGTGCCTGATTACGGCCGAGACATTTCGATGTAATAAGAAATCAATGCCTCTTGAAAAACTGTACCGCGCGTTCATGCTTCTCCGCCGCTGCTCGCGAGGAGAACGTTCCCAGATTTTTTCTCTTTCCGGTCTTCGCATCTTTCTTGCGCGAATACAAGCGGAATTCGCCAGATTTGAGTTTGCGAATCATCGTACATACAGATGCCTGGCGTTAGAGCCGGGTTGGGCAGGATGGAAGAGGGCACGGATGTGCTTCAAGTCTTCGGGCGGAAACTGCGACTGATATTACTGCCGACGTGCTGCTGTCCAAACTCTACCCCGCGGGATCGTAGTTCAGGTTTTGTCCCAGCCATCGTTCGACTTCGGATATGCTCATTCCTTTGCGTTCGCTGTAGTCGGCGACTTGATCGCGGCCGATCTTGCCCAGGCCGAAATAACGTGATTCCGGATGGGCAAAATAAAAACCACTTACGCTCGATCCAGGCCACATGGCAAATGACTCGGTGATCTGAATTCCTGTATTTGCGCAGACATTCAGTAAATGCCAGAGCGGGCCTTTCTCGGTGTGGTCCGGGCACGCTGGATAACCGGGCGCAGGCCGGATACCGCGATATTTTTCATGAATAAGGTCTTCGTAGCTCAAATTTTCCGCGCAACCGTAGCCCCACTCCTCGCGCACGCGTTTGTGCAGGCACTCGGCAAAAGCTTCAGCCAGGCGGTCCGCGAGGGCCTCTGCCATGATGGCGTTGTAGTCGTCATGCTTCGATCGATACGAATCGCACAGTTCCTTTAATCCAATTCCGCTGGTAACGGCGAACCCACCGATATGGTCGCGGAGTCCTGTTTCCTTTGGCGCGATGAAGTCGGAGAGCGCGCGGCACGGCTCGCTGCCTTCCCGGTTGGCTTGCTGGCGGAGGAAATGGAAGCGTTCGATTACTTTTTCGCGCTTTTCGTCAGCGTAGAGCTCAACGTCGTCGCCCACTGCGTTGGCGGGAAATAATCCATACACGCCGCGCGCAATGATGAGCTTCTTTTCAACGATGAGATCCAGAAGCGCATTGCCCTCTTCGAATATTTGACGTGCCTGCGGACCTTGCTCCTGGTGGTCAAAAATCCGGGGATAAACGCCTTTCAACCCCCAAGTGTGAAAGAACGGTGACCAGTCGATGAACTCGCGCAGCGTTGCCAACGGAAAATTGTCGAGCACGCGTACTCCGGTAAAAGTCGGCGAGGGTGTATCCTCCGCACGCCACGTAATCGGAGTTCGCCTCGAGCGCGCAACCGCAAGCGAGACGACTGTTTGCTTAGGCGCAGCATGCGCTTTGCGAAGCGCCTCGTAATTCGCGCGGTGCTGGGCCACAAACGCAGGCTTACCTTCTTCGCTCAGAAGACTGGTCGTGACCGGCACCGCCCGGCTAGCGTCAACGATGTGGACAACCGGCTCACTATAATGCGGCGCAATTTTGATGGCTGTGTGCGCGCGGCTCGTGGTTGCTCCGCCGATCAGTAGTGGTAATTTGAAACCCTGACGTTCCATCTCACGCGCCACGTGAACCATCTCGTCGAGAGACGGAGTAATCAGGCCACTGAGGCCGACGATATCCGCGTTTTCCGACTTGGCGCGTTCAAGAATCTTTTCGCATGGGACCATCACGCCCATGTCGATGACTTCATAGTTATTACAAGCGAGGACGACTCCAACAATATTCTTGCCAATATCGTGAACATCCCCTTTGACGGTCGCGAGCACGATTTTTCCTTGTGCCTTGACCGATTCGCCGGCTGCGGCGCGCGCTTTCTTCTCGGCCTCCATATAAGGAGTGAGGTGCGCCACAGCTTTTTTCATCACTCGCGCTGATTTCACCACCTGGGGTAAGAACATCTTCCCCGCTCCGAAAAGATCGCCCACCACTCCCATGCCGTCCATCAATGGTCCTTCGATCACCGCTAATGGGCGGCCCAGCTTAACGCGGGCTTCTTCGGCATCGGCCTCGATATAGGTATCGATTCCCTTCACCAGTGCGTGCGAAAGACGTTCCTCGACCGTGCCGTTGCGCCACTCTTCAGCTTTCTTTTCAGTCGTGGCCCTTCCTGCGCCCTTCAGTGTTTCGCCATACTCCACCAGTCGTTCGGTCGCATCCGGCCGACGGTTCAGCAGCACATCTTCAACCAGCACCTTCAGCTCGGGCTCGATCTCTTCGTAAACTTCGAGTATGCCGGCATTCACAATGCCCATGTCCATACCGGCGGCGATGGCGTGATAGAGAAAAGCGGAATGAATGGCTTCGCGAACGATGTTGTTGCCGCGAAAACTAAAAGAAATGTTGGAGACGCCGCCGCTCACTTTTGCAAAAGGCAGGTTAGCCTTGATCCAACGGGTGGCGTTGATGTAATCAACCGCGTAGTTGTTGTGCTCCTCCATGCCGGTAGCAACGGTGAGGATATTGGGGTCGAAGATTGTGTCTTCTGGCGGGAACCCGACCTGATCGACCAAGATTCGGTAGGCGCGATCACAAATGCGGATCTTCTCCTCATACGTTGCAGCTTGGCCTTGTTCGTCGAAGGCCATCACAACCGTCGCGGCGCCGTATTTCAGGATAGTCGCCGCGTGCTCGCGAAATTTTTCTTCCCCTTCTTTTAGCGAAATTGAATTTACGATGCCCTTACCCTGAAGGCACTTCAGGCCTGCCTCGATGACCTCCCACTTCGAGGAGTCCACCATAATGGGGACCTTGGCAGCTTCGGGCTCGCTCGCCAATACCTGCAGGAAGCGGGTCATGGCGGTGACACCGTCAATCATGCCCTCGTCCATGCAAACGTCGAGGACGTTCGCGCCGTTCTCGATTTGTTGCCGGGCGATGTTTACTGCCTCTTCATACTTTCCATCTTTGATGAGCTTGGCAAACTTTGGCGAACCGGCAACGTTGGTCCGCTCACCAATCATGATGTACACGCCTTGCTGCTGGGTGAATGGCTGCGAGCCCGAGAGGCGAAGAGGCCTCCACGTCGACACGTCTGCGATGGAGCCCTCTGATGCGCTCACGGTCGACTCTCAATCTCGGCCGGGCGAGCGAAAGATGCTTCGGTGAGTTGAGTGCCAAACTTTCGTGGAGGCTGGCCTTCAAGCGCTTTCGCGATTGCCGCGATGTGCTCGGGAGTATTCCCGCAGCAACCACCAGCAATGTTGATCAGTCCACCATGTGCAAAGCTGGAAAGATAACGCGCCATGTCTTGCGGCCCCAGATCGAAGCCTGTCTCCGACAGAGGATTCGGAAGCCCAGCATTGGGATAAGCGGAAACCGCCACGTCTGCCTTTTCCGAGAGTTCCTCCAGAAATGGATACATGAGATCGGGACCGAGAGAGCAGTTGAGGCCCACTGACAACGGTTTCACGTGCCGCACCGCGTTCCAGAAAGCTTCGGGTGTCTGCGCGGAAATCATCGTTTCGCCTCCGCGTCCCACCGCGACGGAGATCATGATGGGCAATTCTTTGCCCTGTTCATTCAGGACCTCACGGATGGCCACCAGTGCCGCCTTCGCGTTGAGCGAATCGAAAATCGTTTCGACCAGCAGTAGATCTACGCCGCCAGCGATCAGAGCGCGCACCTGCTGCACATAAGCGGCTTTGACCTGATCGAAGGTAACGACACGGAATCCGGGGTCGTCGGCATCGGGCGAGTTCGAGAGAGAAACCGTGAGTGGCCCAATTGCCCCTGCTACAAAGCGTTGTCGCGAGCTTGCCGTTCCAACACGGTCGGCCCACCTACGGCACTGCTGCGCGGACTGTTCGTTAATATCCCAAGCCAGATTTTCGAGAAAAGGATCGCCGATGATCTTCGAGTAAAATTCAGGATCCTTACGACCGCCGTGCTCCCGTGGATCTTTCACAAAAAATTCGCTCTGGGCGATGCTCGTGGCGCCGAAGGTATTTGTCTCGATGATGTCCGCCCCAGCTTCCAAAAATCGGCGATGAATGTCGCCGATCATTTCTGGTTGTGTCAGCGTGAACAGGTCACCATTGTTTAAAAGGCTTTTGTTGGCGTCCTTGAATCGCTCGCCCCGAATGTCGGCTTCTTTCATCCCGTACGTGCGGATCGTCGTACCCATCGCTCCATCGATGATGGCAATACGATCTTCGAGAATCTTTTCGAGGGGATGACGTTGGGGCTTCATGCTTTTACCTTTATTGATGAATTCGAGCATCCTTCTTGGTTCGAAATCTTTTCGAGCAAGAATTCCATTGCGAGTGGCGAACACCTAAAACGTCTGAATACACAAACGCCGGCCCACGCTTGGGGACCGGCGTCAGCATCTCGAAAAACTCGTGAAAAGTTATTGAACTTTTACTCTCCCGGAGCCACTTGCGCCGGCGCGCCGCCTGCAACTTCTGCGGAGTTGAATACCGGGTTCGCTCCCAGATGCGCCGAACTTGCAGCTAGCAGCTGCTCTTTGCGATAAATCAAATTGGTTGCGTTGAAAGTCGCCAGTTCAAATCCATGTCCGTGCGTAATCGCATCGGTCGGGCAGGCTTCCACGCAGTATCCGCAAAAAATGCAGCGGTTGTAATCGATGTTGTACACCTTGGCGTAGCGCTCGGCGCCGCTCACGCGTTGCTCAGCCGTGTTCTCTGCTGCCTCGATATAGATGCAATTGGCCGGGCAGTTGGCTGCGCAAAGAAAACACGCCACGCACTTCTCCAGGCCGTTCTCATCGCGCTGCAAGACGTGCACGCCGCGATAACGCTCCTGAAATTTTGCGCCCCGGAGCGGCCCCGGCCCATCGGGATAATTTTCAACCGTCGTCGGCTGAAACATCTCCATAAAGGTGATGCTCATGCCCTTCGCGATGGCGGCAATGTTCTTAATGACGGACATATCCCATTAAGTATACCAAGCGGCTCTTCTACAATTAAGCGCGCGAACCGCCAATTTTATGAATTGCCTGATTTCGGAATAGAACCTTATGTTCAACCTGAGAACCGAGGCGCGGTTTTTACGGAGATAAAGTGATGATCGTCAGACCCGCGTCCATGGCCGATTTACCGCGCATTACCGAGATCCACAACTACTACGTGCAGAACACGCACATCGTTTTTGACGTACGGCCATTTTCGCCGGAGCAACGCGTCGCATGGTTTAACGAGCACACTGATTATGGACGCCATCGCGTGCTCGTAGCCGAAGAGAGCGATGGAAAAATTGTCGGCTATACCGCTACCGGATCGTTTCGCAGCAAAGAAGCCTACGAGACAACCGTCGAGGTGAGTGTTGCATGCAGTCCTGAGTCAGTGAAAAAAGGCATAGACGCGCAGCTCTACCAAACCCTCTTTTCCTTACTGGCGCAGGAAGATGTTCACCGTGTTGTAGCCGGGATTGCCCAGCCTAACGCGGCTTCAAATGCTCTCCATGAGCGCTTCGGGTTTCAAAAAGTAGGGACCTTTAGCCAGGTGGGTCGAAAATTCGGCCAGTTTTGGGACGTTCTCTGGATGGAAAAATCGATGTCTGGTAGCCAGCGAAGTACCTCCGATCCAATCAGTTAGCCTCAGATGCCGAGGGCAAAAACAAGAATCGCAAGAAACAGCTTGCATGTGATGCTGTGTTATAGTTAACTATAACAGTAAAAATCGCCACGTGATTCTTTAAGTTGAGCCTGACACTAACGCGGTGAACCCAAGGAGAATGAAATGAAGTCCCGAAATTTGGTATTGGCGCTGGTTCTGTTGTCGCTATCTTGCGTGGCTTTTGCCCAATCCGACGCGCAAAAGTCTTTCGACCAACTGAAAACTCTGGCAGGATCATGGGAAGGCCAGCTGACCACAACCCCGCACCAAGCGGACATGGAAGGCAACACTCCTCGCATCACCATGCGCGTCACTTCCCGTGGAAACGCGCTGGTGCACGAGATGCATGAAATAGGAAAGCCCGACGATCCGAAACTCTACGATCATCCACTCACCATGCTTTACATGGATGGTGATCGCTTGCTGCTGACGCACTATTGTGACGCGGGCAATCGTCCTCGCATGTTGGCGACGACTTCGCCTGACGGGAAGACGGTGGAATTTCGCTTTCTTGACATCGCGGGCGGTACGCAGTACGGACACATGGACCACGCCGTCTTTACTGTGATCGACGCAAACCACCACACTGAGGATTGGACTTATATGATGCCCGGGGACAAACCAGTCCACGCGCATTTAGACCTGCAGCGCGTAAATTAAGGTGCGATCCCAGTAAAGCAATCAGGAAACCATGATGGACCGTGAGTGGAATGACAATCAGCCGATATACCGCCAGCTTCGTGACCGCGTGGTTGCGATGATACTCGACGGTGTGCTCAAGGAAGGCGATCCATTGCCTTCCGTACGCACAGTTGCGGCCGAATATCTGGTCAATCCACTCACGGTCTTGAAGGGATATCAACAACTGGTCGACGAGGGGTTGGTGGAGAGCAGACGAGGTCGAGGCATGTTTATCAACGTGGGAGCTCGCAGTCTTCTACTGAAGGGCGAGCGCCAAAAATTTGTTACGGACGAATGGCCCAGGATTCATGAAACCATCCAGCGGCTCGGCCTGTCGGCGGAGGAGTTGCTGAATAACGATGGCGCCGCCCCTTCGAAGACCGATGAGGAGAAACCGAAGCCATGACAGTGATCGAAGCACGTGGCCTGCGCAAAACATTCGGCACAAACATCGCGCTGGACGGAATAGATCTTCGCGTCGAACAGGGCCGCATTCTCGGACTCATCGGACCCAACGGCGCGGGAAAAACTACTGCGCTGAATGCAATTCTTGGCCTCACTCCTTATCAAGGCGAACTGAAAGTACTGGGACGCGATCCCTGGAACGAGCGTGATCAGCTCATGCGCGATGTCTGCTTCATTGCCGACGTCGCTGTCCTGCCGCGCTGGATAAGGGTTTCGCAGGCGCTCGAGTACGTTGCCGGAGTGCATCCGCGATTCGACCGCGCCAAAGCCGAGAGTTTCCTCGCCAAGACTACTATCCGACAGAACAGCAAGGTGAAGGAATTATCGAAAGGCATGGTGGTGCAATTGCACCTCGCGCTGGTGCTCTCCATTGATGCGAAATTGCTGGTGCTGGACGAGCCGACGCTTGGCCTGGACATTCTTTATCGCAAACAATTTTACGATTCGCTGCTGAACGATTATTACGACCGCAACCGCACCATTGTCGTCTCCACCCACCAGGTGGAAGAGTTGCAGCACATTTTCACAGATTTGATGTTCATCGATCGCGGACGAATCGTCCTCAGTTGCAGCATGGAAGAGTTCGAGTCGCGCTATGTGGAAGTGGCCGTCAAGCCTGATCAGGCAGCGGCAGCGCGAGCGCTCACGCCGATGTACGAGCGGCAAATGTTTGGCCGCAGCATGCTTTTGTTCGATCTGAGCCTCAATCCTGTGAAGCGCGAGCAACTCAGCACTTTAGGCGAACTGCATACGCCCAGCATTGCCGATCTGTTCGTTGCTGTCATAGGAAACCAATCCGGCATGGCACAAGGAGCCTCCAGATGAATACTCAACCGAACGCCGTGCCTGAGTCTTCGTTTCAGTCTCAGGAGATCACGCCAGCGGCCGTCTCGACGGCCCGGATCCTCTATTGGTCGATCCGACGAGAACTCTGGGAGAACCCGTCGATCTATATGGCGCCACTGATCGCGGCCGTTGTTTTTCTCTTCGGTTTTTTCATTAGCACGCTTTCCCTGCGTCACCACATGCATGGGGCATTGCCATTCGACGCTGCGCATGGTCATGATGTCTTCGCTACGCGCTACGAATTCGCGGGTGCGCTGATCATGGGAGTAGCTCTCCTCGTAGGAATCTTCTATTCTCTCGATGCCTTATACGGAGAGCGTCGCGACCGTACCATTTTCTTTTGGAAGTCGCTTCCAGTTTCTGATCTCACCACCGTGCTCTCGAAGCTGGCAATTCCCCTTGTGGTTCTGCCGCTGCTCAGTTTTGCCATCACCATTGCAACGCAGTTCGTCATGCTCTTGATGAGCAGCATAATCCTGGCGGGTAGCGGCGTGAATATCGGCGCGCTTTGGCGAGATGCGTCGTTCCTGCACGTCTCTATGGTGCTGCTGTATCACCTGCTCACGGTTCACGGTCTGTGGTACGCACCCATTTATGGCTGGCTGCTGCTGGTTTCGGCGTGGGCGCCGCGCGCGCCATTCCTATTCGCCTTCTTGCCGCCGTTCGTGATCTACGGAGTGGAGAAGTTGGCTTTCAACACTTCGTATTTCCTGAGCATGATCCAGAACCGGTTGATAGGACCCGCGAATGAAATGGCGCCTAACGGTGCCGCGCCGGATTTTATGGCGAAGCTTATTCCACACCATTTCTTCGACACTCCGGGCCTGTGGACCGGGCTGCTAGTGGCGGCAATATTTCTCGCTGGAGCAGTCCGGCTGCGCCGTAATCAAGGACCGATCTGATCGCGGCGGCATTGTGGCTAATAAAGGAATACGATCATGCATTTTTCGCCAATTTTACTTTTGCACATTTGTGGAGGGACGTTAGGGGTCCTCTCGGGCACGGTTGCAATTTTCCTATCCAAAGGCTCTCGCCGGCACGCCATTGCAGGGACAGTGTTCGTTATCTCCATGCTGGTGTTGGGCGGAAGCGGCGCGTATATGGCGATTTTAAAACTGCAACCCGGTAATATTCTGGGGGGCACATTCACTTCTTATCTGGTGGCAACATCGTGGATCGCGGCCAAGCGTAAGCAGGTAAGCACGGGCGTCATCGATTGGGGCGCGCTTGTTCTTGTTTCCGCGCTAACCATCGTCGGACTGACACTTGGAATGGAGGCGGCAACGAATTCGACAGGAATGAAATATGGATATCCTGCCGGGCCGTACTTTTTCATCGGCGTCGTGGGGCTGATGGCCGCCACTGGGGACGTCCGCATGCTCATTGGGCACGGCATTTCCGGCACGCAACGTATCGCGCGCCACCTATGGCGCATGTGTTTTGCATTCTTTATCGCCTCCGCTTCCGTATTCATTGCGCGTGCCCATCTCTTCCCTGCTTTCATGCGAAGAACGGGCTTGCTGTATCTTCTCAGTTTCTATCCATTGGTATTGATGACTTTCTGGATGATTCGAATTCGCTTCGCTCGTGGATTCAAGGCATCTGACGCCCCGCAGCAAACAAAAGAACGCCCGCCTTCGTTCCACGGGCAAGCTGCTCGCATTTCTGGCTTCTAGTTTTCAAGTATGCGCATGGAGTACGAAGGATTAGTAATTTTGAGAGTAGGGCGCAAAATGTATGTCATAATGCGCCGTTCGCGAAAATGATTCCGAGGAAGGACATGTCGCGCCTACGCCGTTGCAGCTTTGCATGGTTCGCTCTGTTGACCGTTGCGTTTACAAATGCATGTTCGAATTCGTCACAGCCGGTTTCAGTAAATCTTTCTCCGTCTTCTACTCAAGCCATTGATCAGACCCAGACCGTCACGATCACGGCACATTTACCAAACGACGCCTCCGGCAGGGGGGTTAGGTGGGCACTGACTGGCTCGGGATCACTCAGCAATTCGACAGCTTCGTCTGTCACCTATAACACCACTACGACCAGCATTACGACGGCACAACAGGTGACGGTAACAGCGACCTCCCAAGCCGACCCGACGAAGAGTGGTTCGTTGCAAATCGATGTAAATCCGTATCCTCAGATTTCACAGATTCAGAGTCTTGCAACCGGGACCGTAGGTACGCCGTATGCGCAAACCATCGCGATGACGGGTGGCACACCGCCGTTTCAGTGGAGCATTTACAACGGTCCAATTCTAACCGGAACTTTCGTGGATGGATCGATCCCCGATGGATTGGCACTAAATTCCGCTACCGGAACGATCAGTGGCACGCCGACCGGCGGCGGAACATGGTACTTCGAGGCGACAGCCACAGATGCCGCCGGGCTGACTGTGGTAAATGGCTTCGTAAGCCTCCGAATCAACGCCAATTCTGCACCTGGTAATCCAGTTCCGTTCTTGAACCAACCCCTTGTGCCGACCGCGGTTTCACCCGGCAGTGCTGGTTTTGTCATAGACGTGAGTGGAAGTGGCTTCGTCTCTGGTGCGACGATTAACTTCAATCGCTCCGCACTCGCAACCACCTTTGTTGACAACGAGCATCTCAGCGCGATCGTCCCGGCAACAGATGTCGCGCATGCAGGCACAGCTTCGATCACAATAGTTAATCCAGTACCGGGTGGCGGCCGCTCCAATGCTGTGTACTTCCAAGTGGGGGTCTCGCAGACGTCGGTCAGTTTCGTGAACGCTACAAATTCGCCGTTGCGAATTTACCTTCCGCAGGGAGTGGTTGCGGCGGATTTCAACGAAGACGGCAAACCGGATCTGGCCGTCACAGGAAGCACCAACGCTTCCATCATGCTAGGGAATGGCGATGGAACATTTAAACCTGCCGCCGGTTCTCCAGTGCCTTTGCCGAGTCCGCCATACAATGACTTTGGTTCGCCCTACGGCGGACCAGGTTTGGCTTTGGGCGACTTTAATCGTAGCGGCCATCAGGGATTGGCAATCGGTCTCATTGAGAGTCAAGCTGCGGCAATATTTTTCGGCAAGGGCGACGGAACATTCACCAATTCCGACACACTGGCAAACACTGCTGGAGCAGACACATTGTCGCTGGCTGCGGCAGATTTTAATGCTGATGGAAACTTGGACTTGATTGCGTTAAATACTTTAGACGGCGGTTCCCCCGTTACCCTGCTGGGTTACGGACATGGAGCGTTCAATGCTCTTCCGCAGAACATCTCGATGTACGGTCCGGCGTTGGCCGTCGGCGACTTTAATCGAGACGGGAAACTCGATCTGCTGATTTACTCTTTTAACGTTGAGACCGGAACCGGTGGTGTAACCGTCTTCTTAGGAAACGGCGATGGCACGTTCACGCAAGGCGCTTCCCTGAACGCCAGCGGGTTTGTTACTGTAGCGGACTTCAATAGCGACGGCAAACTCGATGTGGCCGTCTGCGACAATGCTACTAATATGGTGACAATTTTCCTGGGTGACGGCACCGGGAACTTTACGTCTTCAGCGTCGCTTGCAGTCGGGAATGAACCGTACGCAATAGTCGCGGGGGATTTCAATAATGATGGAAAGCTTGATCTTGCCATCGCCGACTTTGGCGACAATTCGGTCACGCTTCTGCTCGGAAATGGGGACGGCACGTTCACATCCGCATCCGGCTCGCCTTATGCTGTTGGAATGGGTCCTTTTGGGATTTCCGCCGCCGATTTCAACGGCGACGGCAAACTCGATCTAGCCACTGCAAACCTGTCGGATGGAACGGTATCCATTCTGCTCCAGCAGTAACTGGTGCCACCGTCAAGCACCTAAACATCAATTACGCTTACTAAGATCCCTTCGGTTTTCACCAAGAATTCAACTGTTCCTAACCCGCTCTTCACACGCCATTCAGTAACATCCTCGCTCGAGGACACCATGAAAAAACATTTTGTTTTAATTTCTCTTCTTGCCGCCTGTTCGGTGGGTCTTGCAACCGCTGAGGATGGTGGCTACGGACACAACCACATTAAACGCGTTCTCCTGATCAGCATCGACGGAATGCACGCCGTCGATTTCGCGAACTGCGCCTATGGCATCAACGCCGTGAACAACGGCGATCCTTATTGCCCCGCACTGGCCGCTCTTGCCAGAACGGGTGTTAATTATGTCGCTGCCAGCACTTCGAAACCCTCCGATTCCTTTCCTGGCCTGACCGCCATTGTCACCGGCGGAAGCCCGGCTCTCACCGGCGTTTACTACGACGTAGCGTATTCCAGGAATTATGACGCACCAGCCAAAACCACCGGCAACGGCGTTGCCGCCGGACCCTGCACTCCCGGCGCGGCGCCAACCGGCACCACCACCGAATACGAAGAAGGTATCGACATTGACCAGACAAAAGTGAACGGCGGAGCACCCGGCGCCTCACTGACCGACGGGGGCATTGCATCGATTGATCTACGAAGACTGGTTCGCGACCCCAGTAGAGGATGCAGTCCTGTTCTTCCGTGGGAGTTTGTACGCGCCAATAGCATCTTCAGCGTGATTCACCAAGCCGGCGGTTACGCGGCGTGGTCCGACAAGCACCCGGCATACGCGTCGGTCGCTTCTGGTATTGGGCCGTCTGCGCTCGACGATTTCTACGCGCCTGAAATCAACTCCAATGTAATCGGACTTCCCGGAGTCACCACCCCAACCGGCGTTTCCTGTTCCGCCGTACTCGATCCAGGGTCGGATGTGACCGCGTGGACTAACAGCTTCCAGAATATTCAGTGCTACGACACGCTGAAGGTTGATGCCATCCTGAACGAGATCGATGGCAAGAACCATCTCGGCACCAGAAGGACTCGGGTTCCCACCATTTTCGGCATGAACTTCCAGGCCTTGAGCGCGGGACAGAAGCTTATCGAACAAAGCAACGGCGTGACCGGCGGATATCTGGACGCCGCGGGGACGCCCAGCGAGGCGCTTCTAGGCGAATTCAAATTCGTCGATGCCTCGATTGCTGCATTCGTCAGGGAGTTGAAGGCGAGAGATCTTTACGATTCAACTCTTATCGTGATCACTGCCAAGCACGGCCAGTCGCCCATCGACCCCAGCCGCTACGTCCCACAAACTCGTGTCGGAACTTCACCCGCGACGCTTCTTTCGAATGCGGGTTTTATTCCGGATTCAGAATCCACCAATGGATCTGGCATCGGACCGACTGAAGACGACGTTTCGCTGCTTTGGCTGAAGAGTTCGTCTGACACTGACGCTGCGGTAACAATTCTCGAGGACAGTGCCTCCGCGACCGGCATAGGACTTGGGATGATCTTTTACGGACCGTCGCTTTCGATCAACTACAACGATCCAACTAAGGATCCGCGAACTCCGGACATCATCGTGACCCCGAACGTCGGTGTCACTTACTCCGGTAGCCATGCCAAACAAGAGGAACACGGCGGATTTGCCCACGATGACACTAATGTCATGCTGTTGCTGTCGAATCCATCTTTCCAGCGCTCGACAGTTCGCGCCGAAGTCGGTACTGCGCAAGTAGCGCCGACTATCCTACAGGCGCTGCACATCGATCCGTCAAACCTGAGCGCCGTCCGGATTGAGGGCACGGGTGTGCTTCCCGCGGTGGACCTCAAATAAATCTCAACAAATTCGGTATCTTCACAGCGGACGCTCGTCAGCGAGCGTCCGCTGCTTTTCTGTCCATGACCAACCGATCGACTACCGTCGTTTGAATGCGCATATTACAATTGTTAGTCGTCCCATCTTTTCGACGGCAATCCATTCCACTGCACTCATTGGAGGAGTCATGAAGCTTACCCCGGGGAAACTTGCGGGCCTCAAACGCGTATCGGACAAACGTGGCGTGATCGCGGCTGCGGCTATGGACCAGCGCGGCTCGCTGCAGAAATCGCTGGCCAAGGAAAAAGGCGGCGATGTCACCGACGCGATGATGGAAGAATTCAAATCGCTGGTCACCGAAGTTCTTACCCCGCATGCCAGCGCGATTCTTCTCGATCCGGAGTGGGGGCTGCCCGCGGCGAAACGCCGCGCGAACAATTCCGGTCTGCTGTTGGCCTACGAAAAAACCGGATACGACAAGACTGGCCCCGGCCGCCTCGGCGATCTGCTTGATCACTGGTCTGCTCGCCGTCTCAAAGAAGCCGGCGCTGATTGCGTAAAGATCCTGCTGTATTACACGCCTGACGATCCGAAAGATGTGAATGACAAGAAGCACGCCTGGGTCGAGCGCATTGGGGATGAGTGCCGCGCCAACGATGTTCCTTACTTCCTGGAATTCGTGGGATACGACGAAGGCACTGACGAGAAGGGTTTGGACTACGCCAAGAAAAAACCGCACATCGTTACCGAGAGCATGCGCGAGTTCACCAAAGACCGCTATGGCGTAGATGTTCTGAAGGTCGAAGTGCCGGTCAACATGAAATTTGTCGAAGGCACGAAGTCGTTCGGCGGGCAAAAAGCTTATACCAAGAAAGAGGCAATCGATCTATTCCACAAGGCTGCCAGCGTCGCTACCAAGCCATTTATTTATCTTTCGGCTGGAGTGAGCAATGCGGAGTTCAGCGAAACCCTTGAACTCGCCGGCGAGAGCGGAGTGAAGTTCAACGGCGTGCTCTGCGGACGCGCCACCTGGAAGGAAGGCATTCCGGTTTATGCGAAGCAAGGCGCCGATGCATTCCGCAAGTGGCTTGAGACCGAAGGCGTAAAGAACATCGAGAACGTAAACCAGAAACTAAAGACCGCAACATCATGGTTTCCGATTTACGATGTTGAGCCGGCGATGGCTGGGGCTTAAAAGCACTAACCACAAAGGGCACGAAGGTACACGAAGGAAAATCAAATCTGGTGTGACTTCGTGCCTTTGTCTTCTCGAAAGGGCAGGTTGACTACGCTGCCCTCGGCTTCATCGAATTTAATTAGCACCTTGGTGTATCCGTCTGTACGTTTATCAAATCGTTCGTAAGCCTTAGGCGCATCCTCAATTCGGACGCGATGACTGACGATTTTTCCCGGCTTGGCTTTTCCGTTCACGATGAGATCGCGCAGGTATTCGTTATATTTCTTCACCGGCGCCTGTCCGCTGCCCATGGTGATTCCCTTGTCGAAGAAATCAGCAGCCGGAAACGGGAAAATGCCCTTTTTCGCTTGCTCATTCTTTGCGCCGGGATCCGGGGCCATGTAAACCCCGATCATTCCCAGAGCGCCAGTTGGATTCAGCACGTTCAGACAGTTCTCCAGAACCTGAGTGGATTTTTCCTGATCCGGATTTTGATCGTCATGCGCCTGATAGCCGACGGCATCGATCGCGCAGTCCACGCCGCCCATCTTTTCTTCTCCGGCCCTGAGGCTCTGCTGAATTCCGCGGTTTTTCTTGCGCAATTCCGGATCTGCTTCACCGGATCGCCCTTGCCGAAATCGACCGGGATCGCCCCCAGTTCTTCCGCTTTCGCCCTCGTCGTCGTTCCACTGTTTTAGCTGTATCTATCGATAGCCGGCGTGAACAGTGGGGTCTCTGTGCTACCGGTTCGGACAAATCACATCTACGGTGAGTCAACCGATCTCGGTCTATGGGTCGGCCCTGGGCGCGGACGCTTCCCCCGCGCGTCATTGAGCTACAGGCGAAGATTATCTTTTGATCTGACTCTGCATCACAATTCTTTGCGATTTGAAGACAAAACATTAACAAGACGCACGACGCTTTTCCCGAGCTACCGAGTCTATATAGATAGCACGGGGTGAGCCTGAGAATAAGTACAGGTATTGGGCTACTCCGTACAAACTACACGAAAGAAGGACACCCTGTGAAGAAGTATTCTATGTTAGCTTTTGCACTAATCATCGCGTTGGGTTTAGGTACCAGAGCCAATGCCCAAGAGGAGGGGAAAGTTGTAACAACCGTTCCATTTGAGTTCATTGCGGGTGGCAAGCTATTGCCTGCGGGAAACTACACCGTGAGTAGATTATCGCCTGACTTTGATTCATCGTTGATCATCTCGGGCAATAGTAACGGCGTAATTGTGCTGCCTGCCACCTTCGACGATGTTCCGGTCGAGAACGTACGACTCAGCTTTGCGCATATCGGCGGTGCGTATCTTCTGAGCGAAGTGAGGACTCAGCTCGGGACGTACTCTATCGGCACAACCCGGGAAGAGGCGACGCTGGTCAGACTGGCCCAGGCAAAGACGAATGGCATGACATCTTCTGGCACTCCGTAACTCACGACGCCATTTTGACTTATGGACGTGAATCCCGCTCAACCATTGAAGAACTAATTGGCGTGTGTGCGAGCCGCGGGTGCTCTCATGCGCGCCGTTAGCTCTTTGATGGCGTATTGCTGTCCGGTTGTTTTCATGAGCTCCGGAAATCAGTCTTTACAATCTGGAGACAGAAATACCGTCTCGGACCGAAACTTTTCTCGAGCAAATTGCTCTCATTCATTGCGACGTGGAACCAGACTCTCCTTTCTGTTCAGACGACTGTCTGCTTTCGCGGACGCCCATTCTAATAAATAGAGGAGTAAGGCATGCAATCAGTGAGTCGCAGTTTGCTGTTGGTGGCTCTTGCCGCGAGCGTGTTGTTTGCGGTGAGCAGCGAGGCGCAGGACGAACATTCACACGGAACGGGTGCTGTGTTTGTAATGAATAATTCCATCGACCGGAACGAAATCATTTCCTTCAGACGAGCTGCAGATGGCACGCTGGAACGGGGTGGGGCGTTTGCCACCGGCGGCCGTGGCACGGGAGGAGCCACCGATCCCCTCGAATCGCAGGGGTCCCTTACTCTAAGCCAGGACCACTCGCTTCTTTTTGCCGTTAACGGTGGCAGCGGAGAAGTCTCAGCGTTTCAGGTCCGAGGCGCAAATCTTTTCCTAATCGATAAAGAACTCTCCGGCGGCGCCGAGCCCAATGCAGTGGCACAGCACGGAGGCTTGGTTTACGTGCTCAACGTTGGCGGGAGCAGTAACGTCGTCGGATTTAGGCTGAATGCCATTGGGCATCTTCGGCAAATCCCCAACTCTACACATTTTCTTACCACCAACAATTCGGAAGCTGCTTCGTTATCCTTCAGTCCTGACGGTCAGTTCTTGCTGGTCACTGAGCGCGCAACCAACAATATTGACGTGTTTCAGGTTCGGAATGACGGCACACTCGGACCCTTGGTTGCGAATCCTGATGTAGCACCAGGTGCGTTCTCGGTTTCGTTTGCTCCGGATGGGGCGGCGTTGGTATCCGAAACCGGACCCGCAGGCGGCAACAACGCTTCCACGATTTCTTCGTATTCGGTGGTTTCCGGTGGACACCTATCCGGAATCACCACCGGCGTTCCGACATTAGGGAATGCAAACTGCTGGGATGCCGTTTCCCCAAATGGCCGCTGGGTTTATGTCTCTAATGCAGCTTCCTCGACGATATCGGGGTTTTCCATTGGCACGGGCGGAGCATTAACTCCGATCGGTGCCACGGTATTGGGAACAAATCCCACCGGAGCCGGAAATCTTGACATAGCAGTCAGTGCGGATAGCAAGTTCTTATATTCCCTCAACTCAGGAGACGGAAGCATCGGTGTTTTCGGCATCCAGGAGGACGGGACTCTTACAAACGACGGCGAGGCTGAAGCTCTTTCAGCAAATGCAGGGTTTAACGGAATCGCCGCATTTTAACTTTCATACTTGTCTGAGTTGCGGCCGTTCATGGCCGCAACTCACTTTTCTACCTCTAATCGCAGGCGCGAGTCGTCACTAAGGAGCATGAAGATGGCAGTGAAGTTATTGGTAATCTATCCTCGTCCAAAAGACATTCAAGTCTTTGAAACAGTCTATAACCGCGACCACGTGCCGATGGCCGTAGAAAAGCTTGTCGGCAAGACAAAGATTGTTGCAACCAGAGTGATTGGTTCTCCGCAAGGCAAACCAGCCTTCCACCGCATCGCTGAGATACACTTCCCGTCGATGGAGGCATTAGAGGCGTGCGCAGCCTCTGAGGGAGGCAAACAGACTCTGGCTAACGCCGTCTCGATCTCTTCTGGCGGTACACCGAGCTTCTTGGTGGCCGAGGAGGAGACCTTTTTATATTTCGGATAGGCGCGCAGCAAGGGACCAGGTTGCAAATAGTAAGTGCGGTCTCCGCGCAGACTCGGAGCTCATCGTCTTTATATTCACTCCGAGAATTGTGGAACCTTTTCGAGCGCGGGCAATCATACTTACATCGGAGCAGTACTTTTGTAAATTCACAATCCGCTAGGAGAAACAATCATGACGAAAATGTTTTGCCGAATTATGGCCGTATGTATGTTGGCGGCGTCGCTGACGGCATTTGCACAATCCACAGATAATATGAAGCAGGACCAATCGCAACAAGACCAGATGAAGCATGACGATATGAGTCAGGGTCAGATGAAGAAAGACGGGATGAAGAAAGACAAAAAGTCCAAGAAAGCCAAAAAAGACAAGATGAAAAAAGACGACAACATGAAACACGATGACAATATGAAAACTGATGACGGCGCGAAACACAACTAGGCCGTTCCGGTATGTGCACCTCACCCAAACGTTTGGATGGCCCGGCTTGCCGCCAGGGCTGTCCAACTGTTTCAGTAATGCCCGCCGCTATTTGGTATAGCTTCAACGAATGCTTTGCGGTATTTTGAGGACGAAGCACCACAAGTTGAACCCAAGTAAAAGCTTTAAAGCCTTCACCGGTCAAGTGAGGCTTCGGTAAGAGGACCCTGCCGGCCTGCTATTGGATGCGTGTCTCGGCGCATATTTGTTTGTGGCTTCTTCCGTCTTTTGTAAAGACGCATGTATTGAGCAGTTTTCGCCGCGCATCGACTACAGGTTTTCAAGCCCGTACGTGCGGCGTTCTTGCAACTTGGCCGGGAACATCTATTGAATATGATGCGATCACACGTGAGGCCTTCCAAGATTTGGTCGATCACTCTGCCGTCATTTAAATGTTCTCGCCAATCGGGATACATACGACTCACGATTTGTTCACGTTGTAGCTCTGTCATAATGCCACCTTAGGTTGTCAGCTGGATCAAGGACTTTCATAATTAGGCATTCATCAGAAATAACCACTGAAGTTATGGTTTTATTCCGACTGACATGCTGAGCGGCATGAAGGCTCTGAAATTACCAGCAAGAGGCAGGGCCCCTACCGCGCTGTGGCTTCAATAATGCTCTGCGGGGCCATCGTTGGAATGGTTCGGGTAAGTTGGCAGTCAGCGGCATCGAGCAGAGCCTGGAACTCAGATATGGTCCGCTCCCGTCCTCCGGTCATGACCATCATATTAAGATCCAGAAGTTTGCTGAAAGAGGCTGACTCTGTTTCCGGCACAATCATGTCCACTATGAGTATTTTCCCCTCGCGCGCCATCGCGCTTCGACATTTGCGAAGTACCGTAAGAGCGCGATCGTCATCCCAATCGTGGACAACGCCGCACAAGAGGTAGGCGTCAGCTCCTTCTGGGACTGACTGAAAGAAGTTTCCCGCGACATACGAACATCGTGCTCCATCTCGTGGACCGCAATTCACCGATTGGATAGCGTTAGGTAAGTCGAAAACGACACCTGTCATCTTTGGATTTAATGCCAGTATCCTGCGTAACAGTTCCCCTTCGCCCCCTCCAACATCGATAATGGACGAGATTCCGGAAAAGTCGTAAGCCAGCAGAATAGCGTGCGCCAATAGCGACGACAGATTCGTCATACCACGGTCGAACGCGTCGGAAGCATCGACGTTCTCCCGCAAGTAGTCGAATAGACTTGCCCCAAAAACCTGGTTAAAGGCCGGAGATCCCGTTCTCACACTGTGAAGCAGCTCTCCACACGCCTGATAATGGATCTCGCCAATCGTGATCACTATCTCTCGGAGAGATCCAGGGACGTCGCTCCGAAGGGGCTCTGCAAGGCGGGAAAGCGCAAATTGATCTTTGCCCGCTTGCGAGAGTACGCCTGCGCTGGCGAGTGCGCGGAGCACACGGAACAATGACCCGCCATCTGATCGGGTCGCGGCCGCTAGCGCGGCGGCTGATTGGGGACCTTTTGCTAGCAAATCGGCGATGCCAAGTTTGGCTGCGACGTAGATGGCTTGCGACACCCAGTAGGCCGTTGCCATCTGAAACAGAAGTGGTGGACGCGGATTCGGGTCCTTCAACCGCCTTGTCCTGACAGGAAATAATCGATCGCTGACGAGCGATTTCAGTTCCGCCCACGAGCGCTTACGCCTCGCGCCATTCAGGACGCGGAGGAACGGCCCAAAAGCAACACGAGTTACCATTTGAGCAGAGCGACCTCAGCAGCCATGCCGGGACCCAGAGCAATCATCATTCCGAAGTCCCCGGGTTGTGGATCGCCCTTCCGGACGATTTCATCCAGAACAAACATCACCGTTGGCGATGACATGTTCCCGTAGTTCCGTAGCACATTTCGGGAGAAGCGCAGTTGATCTTCGCTTATGCCGAAGTGTTTTTGAACATTGTCGATTACTTTGCGTCCGCCGGGATGAACTACCCAGAAGCGGATATCGGACTGTGACAGTCGCTGCCTTCTCAGCAACTGCTGGAGCGCGGTTTCAATCATTGGTCCTGCAAGATGCTGGATGGATGCCCCAAGTACAATTCGCAACTTGCCCTGTTTGTGCTGAAGTCCAACTTGTTCGATCTGATCGGTATCGAGGAAAGTCTCGAAATCAATAATTTGAGGATAAGCAGCCTCACCAGACGCCGACTGTCGCGAGGCGCCACCCGTTTGCTCATCTGTCCCGATAAGAAAAGCGGCGGCGCCGTCGGCGCAAATAGCGTTGCCGATGACCGTCTCGAGTGTGTTATCGATAAAGTAGCAGGCGGAACAGATCTCTACCGCCAGCATCAACGCTTTACGTCCTGGGTTTGCTCGAACGAAATCCGAGGCTCGCTGTAAAGCGGGAACCGCGCCTGCACAGCCAAGACCAACGACGGCCGCTCTCTGCACGTTTCGTCTGAAACCCATATGCGCGATGAGACGGCTACCTATATCCGGACACACATAACCGGTGCACGTACAGACCGCAAGAAAGTCTACGTCCTTCACCGTCATACCAGCAGACTCAACGCAATTCAGGATTGCCCGGCAGCCTGTCTTGATTGCTCCGGAAACATAACGCTGGTTTTGTTGATCAGAATTCTCTTCAAGATTAGGAGTTCCGCCGAAATAAAAGTGCCGGTATTCGATATCGCTATTTGCGAAAATCTTCCGAATACGCTCAGTCTGGTAGCCGGCAGCGTGGAAGCTTTGCTCTTGCGTCAGACGAATCGGGGGCGTCGCCGTCCCAATTCCGAGGATCCGCGGATAGTTCACTCGCGACCCGCTTCCTGCGATCGGTCTGCCTGAATATGGGCATGTTGCCCTTCCAGTTCAGCCTGCAGTTGAGACCTGAAACTGCGGGTTGCGCCCTCGAACTGCGCTTTGGCCCGCGCTACATGTCCCAAGATTATGGGCAGGCGCCTGGGTCCCAGCAATAGCAATCCGAGCACAAGCAAAAATAGAAGTTCGCTCCCGAATCCCACGATTTACTCCTTGACCAGGTTATGGCCGTTAACTTCGGGTGCGGCGTTCGTGGATTCTCCGGCTTTCATGGCCGACTTGAAGCCGCGGATACCTTCCCCGATTCCTTTGCCGAGTTCGGGAAGTTTCTTGGGTCCGAAAACGAGTAAGGCAATCCCGAAAATAACCAACAGATGCATGGGTTGAAACAAACCTTCAAACATAAGTTCTCCTTTAGCTGCTATGACACAGAACCTAAATCCTCAGAAAAATGCAGGTGCTGCAACTTACATTTCCGTCACAGCACCTGCGAGTGATGCACGGGGAGAGCGTAGATATTGTTTATCGCCAACTGCGGCAATTCGTACTCTTCCCCGAATCAACAATTTCACCCTACGATTTGCCGCTACCGACAAACGACTAATCCTGGAGAGGCCCCGAATCAGCCCTCTCGCTGCGCCGCGTCAGCCGCATTAGCCAGGTTCAGCAGCAGCCGCGTAAATTCATTAGACTGACCGATAAACAGCCCGTCATTAATGAACCCTCTAATGGCCGCCACTGCGCCAAAGTGGGAAGAGGTAATTGGGCGAATCGCGGCACAGTGCGGCAGGTTCCGGCTTATGAACTCCGCAGGAACGGGGAAGATCAGGTTGGTCTGAAGCAAGGGATTCGGGGTGGCGTCCAAATTCGGAAACGTCAACCCATTAGTTGGATCTGTCAACGGAGCGACCGGAGGCTGCACGCCATTTCCTGCGAAGTCCACCCACTCGAGAAAGTGACAGATCTCATCACCGCCAATACCGAGCGTGATCTCCAGGACTTCTGCGTTCGATACCTTCTGGCTGAGCGTGGCGTACAGGCTCGAACCGGCTTGCTCGATGAATCCAAAGTGAAACGCAGCGGTATTAGCGATTGCCTGAATGTGATCTTGCGGACCGAAGTCGTCATCAGTTCTCGGGATTCCAGGGAACTTTCCCGCAAACAGCGCAGGAAGCGCCTGTGGGAAGGTGGCACCAAAATCCGGGCTCTTGGCGCTTCGGTAACGAACATACCAACTGGTGTCCACACTAAGCTTCATGATGTTAGTCAGTCTTCCGATCTGCTGGGCTCCACTTGCCTGACTGCCGGCCAAGGTGCGGAAACGATCAAAGTCGACCGGCTCTTGGCCCTTTGAAATGAGGTATGCATTCAGGAATTCAGCGTGGCTCAGTTCATCGAGAGTGTTGCTGGATACGTACTGCGAAGCATCACCATCCAAGTTTTGCAATGCAAGCTGGTATGAATTCTGAGCCCCTTCGGAAACGCCACCTAACTCGGCATATTGCTGCCAAAGATCGGCCTCAATCAGTTCTGCTGCGGCCAGCAGCTTCAGAATCGCAACGTCGCCTTTGGTCAGGTGCTTATTCTGCCCGGGTGTGGCCGCTCGGCCATCAGTAGTTACCAGCGCACCTGCTGAAAGTGCAGCGCCTGCCATGCCGATGCCCTTAAGAAATGAACGACGGTTAGAGGCTTTCTTTGCCGGGAAGGGGCTATCTTCTCCGGGAGTTTGGTTTGAATTTGAGAGTGTGTCATCTGCGATGCTTCTGACCTTCATATTAAGTCACTTCCTTTACTGATTAGGATTGGTGGAATCGGATGCCTGACTCACCTAAACGCAAATCTATGCGCACGTGTTGTGTCAGCTGTCATGTTCATGTCAGGATTAAATCAAAGCTTCGTAAGATATCCATTGAGATCTTGGCCCTAAGTTCTGGCGTTCTTTCGAATGCGATCAGCGATCGACAGATGCGAACTCCGCCGAGCCCGTGATCGCCGATCACGAGTTCACTCCGCTCAAGAAGCCGCCCAGATGCGCGGTCAGTCCGATAGCAATGACCCCGAGCAGTTCGAGAAGAATGCGGTATGGCGGCAGGGGCATCGGAGTTTTACGCGTCCGCCAATGCACCCACCATGACGTGATCACCAACAGCGTTGCGGTTGAAGCTGCAAGAAGGTGCAACAACAAAAGACCTTTGATCTTTTGGTCCTCAAGAGCGAAGTGCCAAGCAAGCCAACCCGTCAGCACTGTTGGAATCACAGCCGCCGCTGCAATTGATAGGTTCCAATACGCAGCACTGGCAAATTGCGAATCGCGTTTCCCGCGCGACAGCAGGTCTAATCCAACTCCGGCAATGAACAGCGCGATCGGAAAATGGATCAGCACGACGTGCTGTGCGTGCTTCGCCAGCAAAATCGTTCGGGGATCGAAAGGGTTCACCATATGGTTATTGATCCTGTCTTTTAGCTCCAGCCACTAAGGCCAGCCGCTGAACATGTTTCTACTGAACGACGATCTTTCCCACCATCTTCGGGTGAATGCTGCAGAAGTAGGCGTAGGTGCCTGCCTTGGTAAACGTGTACGAATACTTGTCATCCGTGTCGAGGGCCTTGGACTTAAACACGCCATCGGTACTGGCGATTACGTGCGGAAGATCATCCTTATTGACCCAGGTCACCGTGCTGTTGACCGGCACCGTGAGCGTGTCCGGTCCAAAGGTGAAGTTGTCCACTCGTACTTCCAAAGGCGCCGCTGCAGCCTCGCTCTTCGCCCGTGTCGGATGCAGAACTAAAACCGTGGCCAGGGCCAGTGGAATCATTAGAGCCAAGCCGCTAAACAACAAATTTCTTTTCGTCATTTCATTTCTCCTTGTAATGGTTTTCACAAACAAGTAACGACTCGCCCTCTTACGCCAGCGACGAGTCCACCACCGCCAGTGCATGCCGTCCCTGCACATAATTAACATCTGTAATGCCTAGAATGCTGCGCAGTTGCTCGGCAGGCACCTTCATCGGTCCCGGCCCTTCACCTTGGCCAGGCGCGGGTTGGGGGAAGGCTGTCGAAAACGCGGTGTGGAAAGTAATGTTGCCTTCAACTTTCTGCATGGTTTGGTGAATGTGACCGTTGAGCACCGTCACCGAACCGAACTTCCTCAAATAAGAGAGCGCCTGCGCGCTATCGTCCGTTCCCCATCCCCACTTCGGGTATACCGACCAGAGCGGAATGTGAGCAAAGACGACGATTGGAGTGCTGGACTTCAAGTGCTTAACGTCATCTTCCATCCACTCAAGCTGCTCGCCTCCCAGCGTGCCCAAGCCGCCGGCCTTCAGGTTCATTACATTGACCAGGCCAACGAAGTGGACGCCATTCTTATCGAAGCTGTACCAGCCCTGGCCTTTGGAATTTTTGCCGTAGCGCTCGCGGAACATGGCTCCGTCATCATTCAGAACGTCGTGCTCTCCGGGCACAAAGAAGATCTCTTTGTTCGTGCCCTTCAGAATCTGGTCGACGTTGTCGAACTCTGAAGGTTTCGAGAGATGACTAATGTCGCCAGTGTGCAAAATGAACTCCGGCTGTTCGGGAAGGGCGTTAATCTTGTCGACGGCGGCTTGCAGGGTCGCAATTACGTCCGGATTAGCCGGTTTATTGAACCCCATATGGCTGTCACTGATCTGCACAAAGCTCAGTTCACCCATTTTGGGGGACTTCATCTTCGAACCCATGTCAGAGGCGAGAGCACGCGATGTGAGTACACCGCCTTCAATTACACACAGCGCGCCGGTTCCGGCCCAGGCCATGCATTTCAGAAAACCTCGGCGGTCGATTCCGTCATTATTGTGGTCATGCTCAATGAATCCATTGTCATTTGGATCTAACAAATTCTTTTTTGCCATTTCTTCCTCCAATTTAGATATCAGCCACATCGGCTGGCTACGACGACGCAAACCATCGTGGGTTAGGCCGGATATTAGGTCTGCGTCGCCTGCCAGGACGTGTTACACCTGCATAAACCACAACCGGCCTGCTTTTATTCCCACGAATTAAGTTTCCGTGATTTCCGCCGGCGGAATTAGTTTGGGAAGTGCTGCATTGGGCGGGAATAAAATGCCAGTGGCTACGGTTAAGTACATTGAGGACCTCGGAGACTAGTGACGTGCTAGACCCGCAGGACAGAATTCGGTTTGAACAACTGGTGTTACCACACCTGGACAGCGCCGCCAATCTGGCCCGATGGATACTTCGAAATCGGGCCGATTCCGACGATGTAGTCCAGGAGGCAACGCTGCGTGCGTATCGCTTCTTCGGCCAGTTTCATGGTGGCGACGCCCGTGCATGGTTGCTACAAATCGTTCGAAATACTTGCTACACCTGGCTGCAAAAGAATCGACCGTCGGAATTGATGACTGAGTTCGATGAAGAAGTGCATCAACGGCCGTCGGCTAATCCTGAAACCCTGGCCACCCAGGCGGATGAGCGGCGGCGATTGATGTCGGCATTAGAAACGTTGTCTCCACGCTTCAGAGAGGTGCTCGTGCTGAGGGAATTAGAAGGCTGCTCGTATAAAGAAATCGGCGAGATCACAGAGATTCCGATCGGAACCGTAATGTCAACGTTGTCTCGCGCGCGCGAACGTCTGCGGCAAGCTCTGACCGGAGCGGCTAGACTTTCCGGCACTGCCGCGAAGGAGGTTTCATGAACTGCGAACTAGCGGAAACCACAATTCACGGGTACTTCGACGGCGAACTGGACGCAGTACGCTCGGCTGAGTTTGAGCGCCATCTGGAGCACTGCCCGCAATGCCAGGCTGCGCTGGAAGGTATCGAATCTTTGCGCATGCAGCTTCAGCAAAGCGACCTGTACCAGCATGCCTCGCCTGAGTTGCGCGAAAAAGTTCGCAAGCAGCTGGCGCAAGAGACCAGGAAGGCCGGTTTTACTCCAGGGCTCTCATGGAAGAGATGGTTCCTTCTGCCGACGTTCGGGACTCTGGCCGCGGCAGCCGCAGTGATCACGATCATGCTTTTCGTACTTCCGGCACACAGGGAATCGACGCTCACTACCGAGCTAATCGACGCCCACGTGCGTTCGCTGCAGCCTGCACACCTGTTTGATGTTCAGTCGACCAGCCAGCACACCGTAAAGCCATGGTTCGACGGCAGACTCGACTTCATCCCACCTGTTGCTGACTACGCTACCGAAGGATTTCCGCTCGTCGGCGGCCGTCTGGATGTAGTCGATGGGCACAACGTCGCCGCGCTGGTTTACGCACGCCGCAAACACTTTATTAATGTGTTTATCTGGCCTTACCGCGAAAAGGAGCCGATTGCGGAGAGCTCGGGCTCCCGCCAAGGTTACAACTGGGTTGCAGGAAAATCTGGGGACATGCAGATTTACCTGGTCTCGGATGCCGCACCTTCAGATCTCAGCGAGCTAAAAAGTCTCCTGCAGCAGTAATACAGGAGAACGGGGCAATGGCGAGTCAAGGTTCGATGCTGCAGCAAAGCGCTTTCTGGCTTCTGGCGTAAAGAATGTCTTGTTGACGTTGGTGCGCGCAGTTGTCTCATTTGCCCGGCGAACTTTTAAGCAAGACCATTTAGCCGCGATCGCACTTGCTCAACAGTCGTCTTTTCGACCACCATAAGATCGACATCGCTCTGTGCTATTTTCACTTCGGTCTTCGACATCTGGGGAGCAACTTACCTCTTAGTGCAACTACTGAAGGTCTCTTCAAGGGCGTCGGCCCTGGCTTTGTAACTAATAAATAACCTTTAGCGACAACTGAATCTGCCGCGAGGTTCCCGCAGTCTTACTGATGACTCCGAAGCCCGAGCCTTTAATCGTATTCGCCGGCAGTCCCATGTTTACGATGTTGAATAGATTGAAGAACTCCGCGCGGAACTGCAGGGCCGCACGCTCCACACCGCTATCGCGACGGGCAATTGGAGTCGTCTTGATTAACGCAAAGTCAAAGTCGTAGTACGCCGGTCCACGAAACGTATTCCGACCAAGTGTTCCAAAGCGCCCGGAGTTTGGTCCGGTCCCGCCTGGTATGCCGATGGGAATAGAGAAGAAGCTTGCATTGTTGGCACCGAGCCCAAAATAATCCTCACGGCGACGGCTTGAACTCCCGGCGGTCGATAGATCCGGTGTTCCGATCTGGTCCGGCCGATCCGCACCAATACTGCCTGCGCCCGTCTGCTGGATTCCCGAATACACCGTAAACGGCGAACCACTGGTAACTGTAGAGATGCTCAACAACTGCCAGCCCTTGGTCAGCAACTTGGTTCGATCCGACTGAAGTCCCAAATCCTCGAAATGTAAATTCTGCGCCGCGCTCACCGTGAATGCATGTGTGACATCGAAGGTTGATGGCCCTCTCTCCGCTTTGGTGTTGAACGGGTCTTGCGGACTAAACAGCGTCACCGCGCCGGTAGATCCTGTTCCTCCCGCGATACCGCTGACATCATCCAGTGATTTTCCCCAAGTGTAGTCGGCCTGCAGTGACGGACCACCGTGTCCAAGGTTTCCCGACAGTGATGTCTGCAACGCGTTGTAAGACGAGTGTGCCGTATCGGTGACGACAGACTCAAACCCGAAGCCTCCGGTCACTGCGCCGCTATTGTCGAAATTTGTGAACCGGGCGAACTGCGAGTCCGCTCCGGGATAGGCGTTCGGATACGCCATTCTGGGAAGTCGAAATGCGGAGGTTCCAAGATACGCGACATCGGCAGTGACGCCACCGAACGCGCGCTCCACCCCCAGTGTCCAGGTCTGCAAAAACCCATTTCCGAAGCGCCGGTCGATACCGGCAAGACTCAATAGCGAGAGCTGATGACTTGGGGATAGTGCTGCCAGGTCTTGCTGGTATCGATTCACGTCCATCACTGTGTTCGGCGGCACTTTCTTAGGATCGCCGCTGGCTAACACATTTACACCCGCGGTATTGAAGACCTGCGGCAACTCGGTCGGCGTGATCTGAAATCCATAAGCGATTTCTCCATTCGTCGCCGCATTCACCCGCGGATAAACGACATACGGGGTCGATCCGGTGAGGAGATTGTCCTGCCAGATGTTGGGCGGAATCACAGTGATCGCCCCGCCCGCATGTATATGCAGGGCCCATGGCGCATTCCAGTTCACCTGCACGCGTGGAGCCCAGCCATTCCAGTTTGTCTGATATGTAGGCTGTGGATTGATCAAATACTCCTGACCAGTCCCCGGAGGTGGAAACGTCTTCAGAAAACTCGACGTCCGATCCGCACGTTCCGAAATCGGCGTGTACACCTCGTACCGCAGTCCATAGTCGAGTGCCCACTGCGGATTGATTTTCCATGTGTCCTCGATATAGGCGTTCACGTTATTTCTGTTGACTGCTGCCGGTCCGATATGCGCGCCATCGGATGCGTAGGGCGGCGCCACCCCGACTGTGTATGCGTACGGATAACCGAGCAACAAACTGCTCAAGGTGTCTGGTAGAGCCTCGCCAGGTTGAATATCGTTGTGTCCGCTGGCTGACGGAATAAAAACGGGCGAATAAACCGTGCCCGCGCCAAAATCGTATTCGCCGTTCGGGCTTGTGCCAAAGTATGTGGTGTCGCGATTCAGGCGTCCCTCCACGCCCCACTTCACCGCATGACGCGACGTCGTCCATGCAAAATTCAACTGCCCCTGGAACAAATTCCCGAATGCCGAGATTACGGAGCCCGCCGCACTGTTGTACGACTCGAATAAACCGTCGTTGAACTTGAGAGCGGGGTCGCTGTGGTTCGGGGTCACAAACGAAGGCGTCGTTCGAGTGAAACTCACCGATGCCGACCAGAGAAGCCGTGAAGACACCGTGCGGGTATAGGTGATCACCCCGTTTCGCTGGCGATCCACATAAGTTACGCCGAAGCTGGGATCAAGCAGCGTCTGGTCTGGATTTGTCGTTGGCCCGGTCAGATTGTCGTAATTGAATCGGCCAAACAACTGGCCCTTTTCGCTCAATTTCTGATCGATGCGAACCGAGAATTGATCTGCGTTCGTGACCACGTTCGAAGGTGCGGCATAAGTGCGCGCACCAAATGCACCTGTAGGATCATTGGGTAGTGGATAGCGCGCCAATATGGCGCCAATCGCCGGATTGACTCCGGGGCTATTCGCAATTCCCGCTATCTGCAGCGTGTCTGTGCTGCCATCCGGAAACGTGACCACGTCCTGGCCCGCTCGTTCTGCTGCTGTAGGCACAGCCAGCACCTGTGTCGTTCCAAGCACTTGCCTGAATCCTTGGTACTGCACAAAGTAAAAAGTCCGGTCTCGCCCGTCATACACATTCGGCAGCACAACTGGCCCACCATTCGTAAATCCGAACTCATTCCTCCGGAACGGAGGGATACGTCCGGGCTCGGCGATGGATGGGTGATCGAAATAATTCCTCGCGTCGAGAGCAGAGTTTCTTAAAAACTCGAAGAATGAACCGTGAAATCCAGTTTTGCCGGATCGTGTCACGATGTTCGTGAAACCAGCCGCGCCTCGACCAACGTCTGCCGGCATCCATCCCGAGCTTGACTGCAGCTCTTTAATCGCATCTACGTTGAAATTCGTGAACGTGCTACCACCCATTTCAGGATCGCTTACATCCGCTCCGTCCATCGCGAACACGGCTTCAACGCCCCGCTGACCATTAATCGCAAATTGCTGGGTGAAGTTGGTTGCACCATTCACGTCTGTCATGGTGCCCGCAGCCAGCAGCAGTAGCGTACTGAAGTCACGCCCATTGAGAGGCAACTCACTTACCGATTCGCTCGACAGCTTTTCTCCACCGGTCACGCCTGTAGCATTCACGCTTGCACTCGGGTTGCTGTTCGGCGCCACCGGCGTGGGGACCTGCGGCTGGACGGCGATCGCCAGCGTGTTTTCATCCGAGAGGGTAAGGGCGATCGTTGTCTCACTGACGGTGATTACAGATGGCGCGGTCGGCGGGCGGCCGGGCACTTGTACAGTGACGCTGTATTGTCCGGGGACGACGAGCGAGAGAGCGAAATGCCCATCGACTCCTGTGACCGCGCTGTGACGTTCCTGCTGGGCGCCTTCGCCCACGGCCGTCACGGTTGCTCCGGCGACAGGTGCGCCGGCAACGGTGCGGACTACGCCGCTCAAAGCCGTCCCAGCCCCCGATGTCATCTGCGCGCCAACTGGGATCGCGACTACAAATCCCACTACGCAGCGGGCGACCACACGAATCGCGCGGAAGCGCCGTCGCTCTCTGAACTGCAAGCCAGTGTCAACTTCCTTCCGTGAGCGCACCTTCAACATATCCTGCCCCATTGCTGTATCACCTTCGAACTTCCGTCATTACCGGAACTGGGCTGCAACCGGCTTGACGCTGCTGTAACTACGAGTCAGCCAAGCGCGAGTGGGCCCCTCGAAATACTTCAGCGCGAGCCATGCGACAACGGTCACAAATAGAAGAAGCAGGCCTCCGAGACTCAGTGAACGATGAGGCTGCCCGACAGCGGTGTGTTATCCGATGAGCCCCCTACGAAGACCGAATAAGTTCCCGGCGCGAACTTCCAGCTGTTGTTTGTTTCGTCGAACGTCTTCAGGACTCGCAAATCGATTGGGACTGTGACGGTCTGCGATTCTCCGGCCGCGAGTGTTACTCGCTTCCAACCAACCAGCCGCTTATATCGTGATTCCTCGCCGGACGATGAAGGGAGTTGGGCGTAGACTTCCGTGATCTCGGTACCTGCGCGCTGACCAGTGTTCTTGATCGTGAAATGCACGGTCTTCACGCTTGAATCGACGCTCAGATCTGAATACGCGTAGGACGTGTAGGATAAGCCGAAACCGAAGGAAAACAGCGGCTGCTTCTGCTGCGCTTCATACCACTTGTAGCCAACTTCAGGACCCTCGTCGTAGTGGACCGCATAACTTAAAGCTTGATCCTTAGGCGGCAGTGGCGGAATGACTGGATGGGGAAGGTCTTCTTCGCTCTTGGGAAAAGTAATGGCAAGTTTGCCCGACGGATTGACTTCTCCGACAAGTACATTAGCCAACGCTTTGTGCCCAGAACTGCCTGCGTACCAGGCCTCGACTACGCCGGCAACCCTGTCGATCCAAGGCATGGTGACAGCGGTGCCAGTTTCGAGGACAACAACCGTGTGAGGATTTGCTGCGGCTACCTGCTCGATCAAAGCATTCTGGTTGTCGGGTAGCGACAGACTCGGTAGATCCATGTCTTCGGCTTCCCACTGATAGGCAAAGACGATTGCCAGATCGGAGCCCTTGGCCAGCCTCACCGCCGATTGCACGTCACTTCCGGAATCGAAGTCGATCTTTGTAGTTGGCAGCTTCGCTCGCAGAGCTTTAAGCGGAGAAGTCGGAAACCATATGTGGTCCTGCCAGTGCGTTGCACCCTTTCCCGGCGGCACAATCGCATTGCCACCAGGTGGATCCACCTGGGCCGATCCTCCACCTGAAATCATAGCAATATCGGCGTGCCCGCCGATGATGGCTATGCTTTTTACCTTGGACGAATCAATAGGCAATTCCGACTGGCTGTTTTTCAGAAGGACAATGCTCTTCTCTTCGGCTCGCCGCGCAACCTCTAATCCTTTTTCAACGTCCACGACGCTCTTTTCCGGCGGATCGTCGACGATTCCGGATAGAAACTCCGCATACAAGACTCTTCGTGCATGGTCGTCGATCTCCGACATGGGCACTCGTCCGGCTTCGACCGCTTCTTTCAACTTCGAACCAAAGAAGTCGGCCATCGGTTCTTCCTGATCGAGACCTGCCGCCGATGCTTTTTCCGCGCTGTGGGTTCCGCCCCAGTCCGAAATTACGAACCCCTTAAAACCCCAGTCCTTCTTAAGTACATCGCGCAAAGTGTATGAGTTCTCGCACGCGAAGTCGCCGTTGATCCGGTTATAGGAGCACATCACTGCCGCGGGGTTTGCAGTCGAGATCGCAATGTGAAAAGCCAACAGGTCGGACTCCTGCATCGCCTGCTTTGAAATCACAGAATTGACGAAGGCGCGGCCCGCCTCCTGGTCGTTCATCACGTAGTGCTTGAGGTCGCCAACAACGTGTTGCTCCTGTTCGCACTTCATCATGTTGCCGACGAGCGTCCCTGCCAGAAGTGGATCTTCTCCGGCGTATTCGAATGTGCGACCGTCCCTCGGCTCACGGGCGAGGTTCACGCCACCTCCGAGAGTCATGTTGAAGCCTTGGGCTCGAAGCTCACGACCGATCACCGCGCCGTAGTCGCAAGCGGATTGCGGGTCCCAACTCGATGCCGCTCCCAGGTTGGAAGGCATCGCAGTCGAGTACCTTCCATTCGCACCGCTGTCTCTCACTCCATATGCCGCATCGGAAATAACAATCGGCCCAATACCGAGGCGCTTGATGCCCTCGACGTAGCCTGCACCGCCATTCGCGAGGGGAGTTAGAGGCATTTGCCAATTGGGAACGTGCGCCATCCCATTGCCATGGAGAAGCGCGATTTTCTCTTCCAGTGTGAGTTCCTTGAGGGCTAGCTCGGCACGTTCTTGCGGGGAGAGTTTGGTATTCATCCACGGGCGGTCCGTGACTTGGGCTATGGCTGAGCTTGCCCCAGCGATGATTGCGGTGGCTGCAATGAGCAAGACGAAGAAGCGGTGATCGAGATTGCGACTATGCATTTGTCTCCAAGCGCGCCCTGGATGGGGAAAGCAAGAATAGCTCTATCTCAACAGCGTTCAAACTATATCGTGAGGGCTATCATAAAGAAGAATCCGACAACGAAGGGGGATTGGAGAAGCCTTAACGGGTAAAGAGTCTAGCCGATAAAATCTAAGCTCTTAATTAATATGTATGTTGCGGAACAAGTGGAGGGCAAGACCCGCTACGTATCATTTACGTATGATACGTAACCCATGCGCTACCAAGTCTCCACCGCGAGGACCGTCGGAGGTCCGGAATGTCCTTCAATGACGTGCGTTTCTATCACCGCTTCTAAATTCAGCTGATCCCAGTTTTTGGGCGCCTTCTTCAGCATCGCGCTAAGGTACTCGGGATTGGAAGCCACCTCGCCCGCCGCTTCCGTCCCGGGCGACAAGATGCCTGCCAAGATAATGACCGGTTGCCCCGTGACCTCGTCGTGAATTCTGGCGACGATGGCGTAATCCACTGCAAGCTTTGTGTTCGGAACCTGCCATTGCAGCGTCCAGGATTGCTTTTGCGCATTCTTTCGATCCACGATTTCGCGAACGTTGTTGTTGTCATGCTCGAATCCGATCGGCAGATTCTGCGTTATACGCATCGTCCAGGAATTATCAAATGCTCCGATCAGTACAATTGGGCCTTCTCGTAGTTGCGTGAACTCCGTTTGCGAGGCGGCGCTGACACGAAATGCGCCATTTCCCGGCAAAAGCGGAACTATGGAACGCCCAAGAGTTGTTACGTCCGCGAGATCCAGGCCGCCATATCGACGTGCGCCCGGTGCTAGCAGATGCCGGTTCTCAGGGGAATCCACCGGCTCGCCCAGACAATACGTAACTCTTGCTGAGGCTGAACTGACGGGCTTCCAGAAACGCTCCATATTTGATGGCTTGCTGAGAACCTTTACGCGGCCGATACCGAAGCTGACTACTGCCGTGAAAAGCAGGGCAAGTGTGATTGAGACCCAATGCCGAACCGTGACTCCTGAATTTCGTTCTTCGGCACCTGCCGGCAAGTCCAGAGGACTGTCAGATTCTCTAAGAGCCTTTTCTGCATTGTGGTCAACAACTGTTATTGCGCTCAGACCCCTCTGACGGATCGCAGGATCCC
Source organism: Terriglobales bacterium (assembly GCA_036268595.1). Taxonomy (GTDB): domain Bacteria; phylum Acidobacteriota; class Terriglobia; order Terriglobales; family Acidobacteriaceae; genus Gp1-AA145. Next base: position 16,527 of record DATATW010000092.1, on the reverse strand, counting down.
GAAAGCTTGGGACGTAGGACCCAACTGGAAGCTCGATGACCAACTCCCCATCGTGTTCAGGGTTATAGTAGTACTGGCTCAGCCTCTTGCGAACCTCTGCTGCCGTCATCCGAACTACCGGGTCTAGATTGACGTCGTAGTTTGGTTCACGTCCGAAAGCCGCGACTCCAATTGTCCGCTCTTTCAACTCCCCCGAATTACCCAGCAGCACTTGCTCAACTGTATATTCGAGCAACACCGGATATCGCTTGCTGTTCGTGAATAACGGATGCGCGAGAAGACGCCTCAATTGCTCGCGAACCAGCACCGCATTTCCTGCGGACTCCGCGCCATTCGGTGCTCTTTCGGATTGGGGTGATGCCAGCATCCTCGAATAGTGCCTTAGAGGTATATCAGGCTCTGAACCCGGGAGAAACCTGAAACCTCGGGCGCAACACCCTTGTTGTTGAACCCGCGCGTATTATACGTGCCTTTGACAACCGTTTACGAACACTGAAAAAGTCGTCGCTATCGTCTGCCACAACGCTGCCGCGCGAGAATCTGCTGCCTGAGAGGTGCTTAGCTAGTAATCTAGGTATGGCACAAAGCCCTGGGTTTTGGTCTTCAAACGATAGACAGAGTTTGTTGCAGTGATGTACAGCGTGCGATAGTCCTTATCTCCCCAGGCCAGGTTTGCAGGTTGTTCGGGCACAACGATTGTGCCGAGGTGATTTCCGTTTGCGTCCCAAACCCAAATTCCCTTTGGCCCGACTACAAATAAGTTTCCCTTCTTGTCGACCTTCATGCCGTCGGGGACCCCATCATCCTTGGCGCCGGGCTCTTCGCCGAAGATGCGACCATTGCTGAGTGTTGCGTCAGCGCCTACGTCATATACCCGAATGTTGCGCTGCTCGCTATCGTCGACATAAAAGCGTTTTCCGTCAGGGGAAAACGCCAGGCCATTGGGTTGCGCTAACTCTTTGGTGAGTAAATGCACATTGCCTTTATCATCGAGCCGATATACGCCCTGAAACGGAATCTCCTGCTTCATACCGGGACGGAAATCCATGTTCGGGTTCGTAAAGTAGAGAGCGCCGTCAGGACCGAGAACGACATCGTTCGGCGTGTTCAGCTTTTTGCCGTGATCGTTGTCGGCAAGAATCTTGTATTTTCCATCGGCAGTAACTTCGACTACTGCACGCAATATGCTGGAACAATCAATAAGTCGATGCTGGCGGTCGAATGTGTTGCCATCCGGATCTCCGATTGCAATGACTTCTTCTTTCGTTCCGCCAGGATGAATCCGGTAGATATAGTTACCAGCTTCGTCGCTGAAATATATAAATCCCGCTGGATCCCAAACCGGCCCCTCGGTGAATTTAAATCCTGTGGCAACAACCGTCATTTTCGCGTTGCGATCTATCAACTCCCAGAACTGCGGCGAAATGGCTTGCAATTGAAACAGTTCGCGCGTAGATGTCTGCGCAAAACCCTCGATGCCAGCGGCGACCGCTAAGACGGTAGTGAGTAAGTATCGGAAAATCCTTGAGCGATTCATGATTGGTCTTCCCTGACAAAAACGAACAAAAGCTCTTGATCAATGCCGGAGCGCGAATACAAAAATGTCACTCTCTGCCGCGATGGCGACGTACTGGATGCCATCCACTGCGTAGGTCATGGGTGAAGCGACGAATCTTTGCCCGGTATTAAAGTGCCAGAGAGCGCGCCCGGAACCGGCATCGACGGCTTCGAAAGAATCAGCGTCGTCCCCGAAGAAAACCAAGCCGCCCGATGTAGTCAGCGTCCCGCCCGAAGAGTTCCCGCGACCGATTTGCGGATAGCGCCACACCGGCTTGCCATCAGCGACAGAAAGCGCCAGCAAGACTTTTTGCGCGTGTTCATTGACGGGGCGTTTGGTGCCGGTATTGTAATAAGTCTCGCCAGTATGAAACTTCCTCGGGATTGCAAAGTACTGATCACAACTTTCAAGCGCCATCACATAAAAAAGCTTGATATCGGGATTATAAGAAGGCGAATACCAGTTGGTGGCGCCATTGATGCCGGGGCAAATGTACTCTCCCTTCGCGGTGGGAATCTTTCCGGAGAGAATGGGACGGCCCGAGACATCGATGCCCGTCGCCCAATTCAATCTGGTGACAAACTGAGTTGCACGCAGAAACTTGCCATTCGTCCGGTCGAGGACGTAAAAAAAACCGTTGCGGTTTGCCTGAACCAACAAGTGCCGCAACCCCCCGTTTTCCTCTGCGTCCACCAGGACCGGGGTTTCAGTCGCATCGTAGTCGTAAAGGTCGTGAGGAGTGAACTGAAAATACCACTTCAATTTACCGGTATCGGGATCGAGGGCCAACACACAGGCGGTATAAAGATCGTCGCCAGGTCGTGTGTCTCCGACAAAATCAGGCGAGGCATTGCTGGTCGTCCAATACAAAGTCTTGAGTTCTGGATCGTAAGTGCCGGGCATCCAAGTGGTGCCGCCGGCATGCAAATACGAATCTCCTGGCCAACTGGAGGAACCGAATTCTCCCGGCGCGGGGATGGTCCAGAAGCGCCACTTTTCTTTGCCCGAGACCGCGTCGTATGCAGCAACGAAGCCGCGGACTCCAGAATCGCCGCCGGACGTACCCACAATCACGGACCCGTTCACTACCAGCGGAGCGCTTGTCGCACCATAGTGCTTCGTCTTGTCGGCGTATTCAATGTCCCATTTCAAGCCTCCCGAACGGGCGTCCAGGCAGAGTAAGTGCGCATCGTCGGTCTCGGCGTAAACAGAATTACCCCACACTGCAACCCCGCGATTTTTGTGAGCAGCTGCGTCATCGAGCAATCCCGAACTCACTGGCCGCTGATAATGCCACACCGTGCGACCGGTTTGCGCATCGAGAGCAAACACGTTATTGGCAGAAGTGACATACATAACTCCGCGAATAACTAAAGGAGTGACTTCTAAATTCTGCGAGTTGCCCGGATGAAAAATCCATGCCGCCCGCAGATGCGCGACGTTATCAGTATTGATCTCATGCAAACTGCTGTAGCGTCGCCCGCTGTAGTCACCGTTGTACGAGGTCCAATTCTCACCGACCGGCCGAGCCAGCAGATCGCGAGCCTCTATGCTGACGTTAGCGCCGACGGGAGAAGCGACTTGCTGCGCCGTGACACAATCGGCATAAAGCGTAGTGACGACTAGTAAAATCGCAGCGCGCGAAAATCTCATATCAGCGATTCTCTCCGCCGCTGATCTGAACCTCGTTCAGGGAACCGCGATCAAGCCCGGTTTCATCTTCCAGGTGAAGCGAAACCCGCGCTGCGTTCGCCGGAGGTGCGACCTCTGCCGCAAGCGATACAGGCTCATCCGGCTTCACATCAGCAACTGGTACGCTCCCGAGAAACCCACCGTGCGCATCATAAAAACGCGCTACCAGATGGCCGGAAAAGAAGACTCCATAAGAAGCTGAGAGCTTAACCTTGTCTTTATCCCGAGCGGCCTGCAGCGGCTTGATCAAAATTCCTGCATCGGTTACGCCATGAAACTCGTCTCCCGCCCGCGTGGGAAACCACTCGGTTTCAAACACGCAACTCTCATTGGCACGCAACCTGCACATCGGGCTGTTGAGTTCGGCTTCCAAATAATAAGGACTGGCGTCAGGATCGGTGCTCATCGAAGGCACCCCATCGCTGCTCAATCTTGTCTCAGGACCGTTTGTCCAGAAAATGACCGACGCCTTCCCGGGATAAGGTTTCGTGGCTTCGTATTCGAAGCGCTCGACCATGGCGTAGTGGCTGCTGCCGTCGACCACCGCGAGCCATCCTTCCGTGGAGTCCACCCACAGCTCTGCCGCCATGTGCACGTAATGCACGGTGAACAGGCCGTCATCGCGCACCTCCGCCGCAGAATTCTGGGCCGGACCAAAGCGAACGTGATAGCGATTCAGGTAACTGCTGAAAGGATTGGCGGGAGTAAAGGTCCTGAAATTATGGTTGAAACTATCAGCAGAGGATGGATCAGAGGTGTTGTACTGCGAGACCGACTGCATCGACCAATTCAGGGTGTGGCCCGACACATTCTTCATGGACGCGTGAAAGCGGATGCGGGGAGAATCGCTGTCCAGCCGAATGGTGCGCGAAAACTGGATGCCGGTTTGCGGATCAGCCGGCCCGGTGAGTTCGATTTCGCACTGCTTTCCTTCCGAAAGCTTTCGAAAGGTAAAAGGACCGTCATCCAGGATATCGGAGTTCCCCACCCAATGCTGTTCGTCGTCGTTTCCTTCGGGTAAAAGCCAAAGCTTGTCACCACCGTAGTTAAACCATTTGTCGTTGGTGGGCGGGAAATATTTGCCGGCGAGTTGGGGATTAACGAACAGGTAGGCATGTCCGGCGAAGCTCACCTGAATCAAGCGCCCGCCGTTCTGCGGAACCAGCGTCAACTGAACCCATCGGTTGGAGAGCTGCTGCGCGTTCCAGCCTTTATAATTCACGGCCTCGACGCGGCAGGCTGCGCTCGCCTGGGGATTATCGCCCTGGACTTCAGCACTCGCAGCCAGCCGCCCCATTCCGCCGAGAAAAAACGTTAATGCCACCAATCGGACAACATTTGCCGCTACCAGACACGATCTCATAATCCACGCCTTTCGCTGAGAGTCATTTAGCGTAGCATGCACGCAAAGGTTGTTCACTTCAAGACAGTCCCGGCCGACTTCTACAGACGAAACAAAACACAATAAAACGAAACAATTCGATTGCGTCAAGCGTATTCGGTGGTGTATACCAGATTCGCTGTTACAGCGCTGTTCAAACTTGCTCGAAGATGCTGAGAATCTTATTGCTACTGCTGCTGATTCCGTGTGAGCTGCCGGCTCAGGAGCGGCAAGTTGATCCCACCTGGTTGCATCGGTATGTTCCGCGCTTGAATGAGGCGCACAGTGATTTGAGCTCTGCGACCTGCCACTACAAAGCAATTTTCGGTGAAGGTGATCGAGATAACCGGACCATGCGAAGCGTCTCACGTTTCGGCGAAGCCACACTTGATCCCCGAGGGTCCAGCCAGACCGTCAGCTACGATCGGCAAGAGGAACTCTATTTTGTGCTTGAGGGCAAAGCCGTCCTGCACTACGCCGGACGCAGCTATCCAATGCGGGCAAACGATTTCACTTATCTTGCGCCTGGGGTGAAGCACTCGATCGAGAACGATTCGAACCAAGCCTCGCAAGTAGTGATCATGGGTTTCAAAATTCCGGCTTCAATTTCAATCACCGCCCCTGCTTCCGAGCCTAAGGTCGTAAGCATGGATGAGCTTAAACAACAGACTGTCGAAGGTCATCCGACGTCGGTTTTGTACAAACTTCTCGCCGGTCCACGTACCGGAACCCGTGATGCCATCGATCAGGCATACGTCGTGGTCAGTCTTTTCTGGATGGACTTTGCGCCGGGCGGCACGAACTTTCCTCATCACCACGAAGTGGCAGAAGAAATCTACCTGGTAGTTGATGGACAAGGCGAAATGGTGGCGGGAGGCGGAATGGATGGGGTGGAAGGCCGTCATTCAGCCAAAGCGGGAGATGCGTATTATTTTCGCGCCAACAGCACAGTGGGGTTTTACAACCAGAACAAACCTGGAGCCAAGGCACACATCCTGGCGGTGCGATCACTCATCCCGCGCCCTAAGGAGGAAGATTGATGCCTCGTCCGTTTCCGTGCCCGGGCGATAAGTTTTACGAGTGACACGGACCAATAAGGAGATCAAGTAATGCATATCGAGAATTCCAGCCGGCGATCCTTCATGAAATTGGTGGCAGCCGCGCCATTATTGAGCCAGATTGCGGCACGCGATCTATACGCGCAAGCCGCCACGGCGGTCGGTAGGGATCCGCGCCGGAATATATACACCCGACTGGGAGTAAAAACGGTCATCAATTGCCGAGGCACATGGACTTATCTGAGCGGAGCGCTTGAATTTCCGGAAGTGCGCCAGGCCCAGTTGGAAGCGGCGCAGCATTTCGTGAATATGTTCGACCTGCAGCGCGGCGTGGGCCGGCGATTGTCAGAGTTGACCGGGGCTGAGTCCGGAATCGTGACATCCGGCGCGGCTGGCGCAATGTCTGCGGCTACGGCTGCCTGCATCGCAGGGAGCAATGACAAATATATCTGGCAACTTCCCGATACCACCGGTCTTAAGCATGAAGTCATCATGGTCGGAGGGCGCAGCGCTTTCGATAGCGCCATCCGTCTGGTGGGGGGCAAGTTGGTTCTGGTCTATACGCCGGAGGAACTGGCCAATGCCATCAATGAAAACACGGCGATGATCTACACCACCGACCTGGGCGAAAAGCTGCAAAAAGAACTGGCCGTCGCGAAAGATCGCAAGGTTCCGATGTTGCTTGACGATGCCGCCGGCATCCCGCCTGCAGATAATGCCAAGCTCTACGCCAAAATGGGCATCGATCTCTACTGCTTCTCAGGTGGTAAAGGACTGAGTGGCCCACAGTGCAGCGGCTTACTCCTCGGACGAAAGGATCTCATCGAGTCAGCGCTGATGAATTGCAATCCGCGTGAGGGTGCAGTTTGCCGGCCGATGAAAGTCGGCAAGGAAGAAATCATCGGCTGCCTTACTGCCCTCGAGACCTGGCTCAAAATCGACTTGAAGAAAATCAATGCGGAATGGACTGGGCGCGTGGACCGCATCCGCAAACTTGTCGACACCGTTCCCGGAGTGAAGACCGATATCTACACTCCGGATGACGGAAACCGGTATCCCACGCTACGGGTCTACTGGGATACGCAAGCCTGGGGCTACGGAATTTCCGATTGCGTGAATGAATTGCGCGCCGGCGATCCGGTGATCGAAGTGCTTGGGCCCGACAATCCAAGCCTGGTAACTGCGGTGCGCGAGGGCAATCCGAATCCGACTCCCAAGGAAAGAAAAGCTCCTGACCACATCGAATTGATTTCGCTGACCATTAAGCCGGGAGAGGAAATCATCGTCGGGCAAAGATTGCGCGGAGTTCTACGAGCAGCGCAGAAAAAATCTGCAGCGGCTTAGGTGCTGCAAGGAAGCAAGGGCGTTATGCGCAAAACAAAATCTCGAACGCAATTCTGGGTTTCGGCTTTCATGTTTGCGTCCACGCTCATGGCACAGGCGCAGATTCGCGTCATCACTTCTCCGCAAACCCAGTCCGACCGCTTCTCTTCCCCAGCAGTAGACGCCGGAGACTATGTATACATCTCTGGCCAGGGCCCTCAAGGTCCTGACGGAAAAGTTCCGGCAACTTTCGACGAGCAGGTCCGTCAAACCTTCAACAAGATCGAGGCGAACGTCGAAGCTGCCGGCCTAACCATGAACAACATTGTCTATACCCAGGTTTATCTCACCGACATCAGCAAGTACGACGAGATGAATCGCATCTTCGGCGAATATTTTCCTAAGACTCCGCCTGCGCGCGCGGTGCTTGGGGTCGCCGCCGTTCCGCAGTCGCCTATCGAAATCAGCGCAGTTGCGGTGCGCGACTTAACCGGTCGGCGCGCGATTTCTCCACCAAATACAAATTCAAACAATCGCGCTTCCCCAGGCGTGCTTACGCATGATCGTCTATTCATATCCGCCATGACGGGCTTGGATCCCGCGACTGGAAAGGTTCCGGACGATCCCGCGGCGCAAGTTGATCTTGCTCTCGATCGTATGCAGGAAGTTTTGAAAGCTGCCGGCCTGGAAATGGCCAACGTGGTGTTCGTTAATCCTTATTTGACTTCCGAAATTCCGGGCCATGTCATGAACCAGCGCTACGCACGGCGTTTTGAGTTCGGAAACACCCCAGCGCGGGCGACCATAGATGTGACGAGTTTGCCTGGCGGCGCGCACATTGAGTACACAGGCGTGGCCGTCCGCGATCTGGCGCAGCGCAAAGCTGTGCGTCCGAAAAATATGCCGCCAAGTCCCACTGCGAGCCCGTGTGTCTTTGCGGGGGATACGTTGTATTGTTCCGCCAAGGATGGCTTCATTCCCGGGCCACACGAGGGCATTTATGCCACCACGACGCAACATCAACTTCGGCAAACCATGCGTAATCAGCTTGACAACCTCGAAGAAGCCGACATGAAATTTGACGACGTGGTGTCGACGGTAATTTACCTGGATGATCTATCGGATCGTCAGGCGTTCGATCAGGTTTATGCGGAATATTTTGGAGCGATCATGCCTGCGGCGACCACTGTCCAGCAAATCGCGCCTACGCAGCGGAAAGCCGACAGCGAGGACCACTTCCCGGGACTCGAGCAAGTCTCACTGATCGCGATTAGAAGAAAGAAACAATAGGGGCATTTGGAACAGGAAAAATTCTTCGTAAGTCTTGAGGGGGCAAACGTGAAGAAGATTACATTCGTCGTCCTGCTTGTGGTTCTTACCGGCGCTTCCGCCTGGGCGCAAGTTGACACTGCGACCGTCACCGGCTCGGTGCATGATTCGAGCGGAGCTGTGCTTCCTGATGCCATGGTCACCGCGACTGAAGTGAGCACCGGCATAAAGACAACCACCAAGACGGCGTCTGACGGGGTTTACGTAATCACTCCGCTGAAAATCGGGACCTACTCTGTTTCTGCGCAGGCGAACGGTTTCCGCACTGAAACGCGTGAGAACATCGTCCTCAATGTTCAGCAGAACCAAAGACTCGACTTCCGCCTCAACGTCGGCTCGGTCAATCAAACGGCGGAAGTCACCAGCGAAGCTCCGTTGCTTGAAACGGAGACTGCATCCTTGGGCGATGTAGTCGCGGCCCAGCAAGTAGAAGAGTTGCCGCTGAATGGACGACGCTACACGGACCTCGCAAGCCTCACTTCAGGTGTTTCGAAGGTTACTGAGGGGCCAGTGAACGGCGGGAGCACGCCCACCAACGGAAACGCCGGCGGAAGCTTCGCAGTGAACGGTACGCGCGGTGATCAAAACAACTTCATCCTCGACGGAATCGACAACAACTCCAACGATAACGGAGACGTTTCCGTACTGAGCAGCGTAGATGCAATCGCCGAGTTCAAGGTTGAAACCTCCAATTACTCCCCGGAGTTCGGGCGCGGCGGTGGCGCCGTGATCAACGCGAGCACCAAGTCCGGCACTAACAATTTCCACGGAGAGCTCTGGGAGTTCCTTCGCAACCAGGCGTTCGATGCAAGTCAGTACGGCTTTGGATCCAACATTCCGAAGGCGCCGTATAAACAAAACCAGTTTGGCGGCACGCTGGGCGGACCCCTAAAGAAAGACAAGGTGTTCTTCTTTGTCGATTACGAAGGCACGCGGATTCACCAGGCGCAGACAGATTATGAGAGCGTTCCGGTCGCAGGTGAGAGTACAGGGGATTTCAGCAGCCTCTTGGGTACGACACCGACCCAATCGACCAGCTGTGGATCAAACGGTGATCAGGCATGCTTCGATGCTCTCGGACGGCCTGTATTTATTAATGAAATATTCAATCCTGCGACCACGCGGACGGTGGGCGGCTCTGTCGTGCGCGACGGCTTTGGATTCAATGCTGTCACCGGTCTTCCAATACCTGGACAAGCGAACATAATCCCTCCAGGCAGCCTGAACACTTTGGGCTTGAATTACGCCAAGTTGTATCCCGCACCCAACTTGCCAGGAACCGCAAACAATTACGTAGTGAATGCGCCCGGCAATGAGCAAACCAATCAGATGGATGCCAGGGTTGATGAGAACCTCACGAGCAAAACCCAGCTGTTCGAAAGATTTTCATATATCAAGGACACCCGGTTTCAAGCCCCGCCTTTTTCAGGAATTGCCGACGGCGGAGGCTACAACACTGGCAATCGCCCTTTGAACACAGAAGGACTGGTGTTGGGGTTGACCGACACTCTAAAACCGAACCTGATAAACGCTCTGCGCGTCGGGTTCAACCGCGTTCATTACATATCCAACTCTCCTTCCTATGGACAAAACTATCCGCCCGCCGGGCTGCAGGTGCCCGGGGTTCCGAACAACCCCTTGACCAACGGTCTAACGTGGTTCGCGCCCGGCGCGTACGCCGGGCTGGGTGAGCCGCTGTATACGCCGACCCGCAGCACCAGTCAGGACATCCAGATTAACGACAGCATCAATTGGGTGCATGGCAAGCATTTGATCAAGGCAGGGCCGCAGTTCCGGTTTGATCAATTCAATCTTGTGCAGATCGGCCAGCCGCGCGGAAACCTCTCCTTCAGCGGTCAATTCACCTCAGACGCAGGTTCAATCGGAGACGGCAGCGGAAACGGCCTCGCCGATATGCTTGTGGGACTGCCGGTCACATCAGTCATTTCCACGGTCACTTATTTCGGAAATCGCCAGCACACTTATGGCGGCTTTGTTGAAGACAACTACAAAGCAACTTCCCAATTGACCTTCGATCTTGGGTTGCGGTGGGACTACGCGACTCCGGTTTACGAGGCCAACAATAAGGAAAGCAACTTCGATTACACAAAAGGAATTGTCGTTCCCGCCGGTACGCCGGGTTATCCGGATAAACTTGCCACACCGCACAAAGACAATTTCGCGCCGCGAGTGGGGTTAGCTTACTCTCCATTCAAATCCAAGCCGTTCGTGGTTCGCGCGGGCTATGGTCGGTTTTTTGTCTTCTACGAGATTCGAACCGGTGATCCACTCCAAGTTGATTACAATCTCCCATTCTTTTTCGAGCCGACATTTAACAGCGATGGAATAACTCCGTCGGCGGTTAATCTGACGACTGGATTCAATGGTCTCCTGGATCCGAATAACGCACCGTTTGCTAATGTGACCAGTCAGGACTGGAACCCGGAAACGCCGGTTTACGACCAGTGGAACCTTGATCTTGAATTTCAACTGCCCGGGCAAATTCTGATTACACCCGCCTACGTCGGGACCAAGGGCACTCATCTGCAAGTGCTTCGCGATCTCAATCAGATTCCCACTCCACAGTCCACCTACGATCCAACCTTGGCGCCTTATTGCGAACCGGCAGGCTTTTCCGCGGGCAACTGCAAATTTGGAACTTTCACCTCAATCGAGAACCAGGGAAGTTCCACTTATCACGCGTTTCAGCTCAAGGCGGAAAAGCGGACCAACCATGGTCTTTATTTCCTGAGTGCCTACACTTACAGCAAATCCATCGATGACCAACCGGAAATCTGTTGCAATTCACCGTGGCCGCAAGACAGCTACAACATTGCGGCAGAAAAAGGACTGTCCGATTTCGACAACCGCAACCGCTGGGTCAACAGCATCGATTACGAACTGCCGGTGGGAAAAGGCAGACAGTTTTTAAACCAAGGCGGAGTAGTCGACGCGGTTCTGGGTGGCTGGCACATAGGCGGAATTATTACTCTCCGCTCAGGTTTTCCTTTCTCACCCCAGATCGGATTCGACCCCAGCAACACCGGCTCGCCGGGACTGCAGCGCTCGAATCAAATCGGCAGTGGCCACCTTGCCAACCCTTCGCCCTATTTGTGGTTCAATGTAAATGATTTTCCGGTCCCGAATTGCCCGCAAGGATGCTTCGGTGATGCACACAAGAATATTCTTGAAGGGCCGGGAGAGAAAACAGCGGATTTGTCAGCGCGCAAAATTTTCAGTCTAACTGAAACTGTGAACCTGGAGTTCCGAGCGGAACTGTTTAACGCCTTCAACCATCCGGTATTTTCTCAGCCAGATGCATTCATTACAGATGGACCGGGTGCGGCGGGCGTGATTACTTCAACAGTCATTCCGCAGCGTCAAGTGCAGTTTGCCCTGAAGTTGCACTTCTAGTTCAGCAACGGGAGCGGACTTAAGATGAGACGCAGAGATTTTATAAAAACTAGCGCTGCACTGGGAGCAGCGGGTGGCTTAGTTGGCACTAAAGCACGCGCGTTAGTGCCAGCTCATAACTGGGGCAAGTACGACTTCGGATCCGGGCCGGCGGTGTCAGACCGTCTAAATCAAGGGCCGTTCCCGCAATATCCGCCAGATGCGGTTATTCCCACGGACGAAGTAGTGATGACGACAACTCCTTCGGAAGAGGTAGTTCCCAACTATGGCAAGGGCCTGGTCACGTACATCACTGCGGACATGGGCACCGACGAAATCAAGTCAGATAATATTCCACAAGCGATTGAAGACCTGGTTCGATTTCCTCTAGGACAACAGCTGTATATCCGCCCCACTTGGCGCGAGATTCAGCCGCAACCCGGGCGGCTGCAGCTTCCCGATTATCTGAAGCAGGTTTTTGATCTTTCAAAGAAATATGACAAACGCATTGGCTTGCGCGTTCAAATGAGCGCACCCGATTATTGGCACGCCCCCGCGCTGCCGCAGTTTGTCCTCGACAAAGTGCCGATGGTCGATTTAGTCATGGATCCGCATGAATCAGCCGCGGCAGGCGCGCGATTCCTGAAGAATCCCTACTCTAAATCGCAGCCTCGCTTTGACCATCCTTTCTTTCAGCAATCGTTCAAGGAACTGGTCGAGCAACTGGCGGCGGAGTTTAATGGCAATCCTTCGATCGAGTTCATTGATACATTTTTGTATGGCTTCTGGGGGGAAGGCCACACTTGGCCTTTTCGCAATACTCCTTTCCCCGATTATCAAACGGCTGAGCGGACGTTGATTCAGATGTGGGAGGTGCAGCAGGAACACTTTACCAAGACACCATTGCTCACCAACACCCAGCCCGATTACAGCCGGGTGGGCAATTCAGAAGTCCTTGATCGCACAGTCCGCAGCAATAACTGGATTCGCAGCGACACTATCTTTATCGAGAATGAGCAGATCGAAGCCTTGAGCAATCGACCTCCGTGGATCGCGGCGCTGCTCGAACAGGGCTTGCCCGGCAAACCTCCAGACCCGGCCGTGTCACACGAAGGAATTTCGCCCGCGGACGACATGATTAGTCATGTCATCGATGTCGGGGCGAATTACTGGTCGCTGTGGAATTTTCACGACATCAGTGCCAAGAACCTGGAGAGCTACTATCAGGCGTCTCCGCCCTGGTTCGATCGCATCAATCGCAGGATCGGTTACCGCGTGAGGCCGTCGTTTATTTGGAGCTATGAAGACAACGGCTACCAGGGACTCATCGTTGGCTTCGCGAATGACGGCATCGCCGGAGTTCCCGGTGTGTTGCGGGTCACGGTCGAGAGCGACGGAAAGACATTAAAGAGCGGCTGCCTGGATGCCGGATATCCGCTTCCCGGCAAAATTCGACAGGCGCAATTTGTGCTGCCTCAGGGAACTAAGTGGCCGGGCGTAAAGCTTAAAGCCGAAATTGAAGTGAAAGGCATGCGCTATCCCGTGCGATGGGCTTGCCATCAGAAATTGAACGACGATGGCTCACTCACTTTGCGCGCTAACGGCCGTCACGTTTCTGGATAGTGAGCAACGGCGGAAACTGATTTCGACGCAGTGGCAAATCCTGGATAAGTTAGGGAAGAGAGGCGCACTATGCGCAGGCGGGATTTCGTAAAAACAAGCTTAGGTCTAACCGCAGCCAGCAGTCTCGCAACTCGACGACTGTGGGCGGATGTTCCGGATCATCTGTGGGAAGGCTACAACTTTCCCGCACCGCCGGTTAACAATCGGCTGGATCAGGGGCCGTTCGGCATCGGCCAGGATGAAGGCTGGTACACCATTTTCGTCACCGATCCTTCCCGTGAGCACATACGAAACTTCGGCACCGGGCTCGTGGGTTACGCGTGGGAAGAAAACGGTCCGGCGCTGGGCGTGATGTGTGGCCGAGAAACACTCGAACAAGCGGTCGAAAAGATGGCAGCGCTGCCATTCGTGGATGTCTTATATATAAGATGCGATTGGAGAGACGTTCAGTCCAGCCCCGGCAAGCTCTCGCTCTCTCCGGTTTGGGAAGCCACCTTTGATGCCGCCAAGCGCCACAACCTGGGCGTGGGATTCAGGATCCAACTATCGAGTCCCAACATTGAACCGCAAAAGCTCTCCATCCCAGACTTTGTCCGCGAGAAAGTTCCTATCGTCAACATCGGCGGAAAGTCCAGGGAGCACCATACCGGTTTCGATTTTTATGAACCGCGTTACGATTCCCCGGAATTTCAAAAAGCATTTACAGAGCTCAATGAACTGTTGGCCGAGCGTTTCGACGGCAATCCGCAGTCGGAGTACATGGACCTGATGATTTATGGCTTCTGGGGCGAAGGGCATACCAACGACTTGCCGAGTCCGTTCCCAGACTATTTGACAGCGGAAAAAACTCTGGTTCACATGACCCAAATGCAGATCAATACTTGGAAACGCACGCCGCTGGCCGTGAATATGGAACCCGACATAAGCAATGTGGGCAATCGCCAGCTGCAGGACGTCGCCATTCGAGCAGGCTGCTGGTTGCGGTCGGACAGTCTGATCATGGATGAGCCGATCCAGATCGAAGAACTGGGGCACCGTCCGCCGTGGCTTGCTACCATTCTTGAAGACGGGGAGAACCGGCATTACGTCCTTCCTGAATATGCAGCTGAGGAGCAAGCTTGTCTAAGCAAGTTGCCACCGTCGATGCTAGCCTTCGTGGGAAACGACAATGAGGCTTATCCCAACGATGACTATCCTCATAAGATTGGCGGCCCGATCAAAGTGCCTTATCGCGAAACCGCAGGATTTCACGCTCTCGACATCGGCACAAATTATTTCGGTCTCTGGACCGAAGCCGATAATATTCGCCGCTATTATGAAAAGTATCCCGAGTCGCTGCGTGCGATGGAGCAGCGGCTTGGATACCGGGTTCGGCCATCCTTAATATGGCAGCGGAAGCGCTATAACACGATGGAGCTGATTGTTGGCATTGTCAACGACGGCGTCGCGGGAGTGCCCGGAGTGCTTGGAATTTACGCCGAGAGCCTCGATGGCAAAGTCAAAGTTGGAGGCAATCTCGATGCTGGCGAACCGCGCGCGGGCCAGCTTTGTCAAGCGTCGATCATTCTTCCGCAGGGCATGGATGGGCAGCAGATCATTCTTCGCGCCGAAATAGAAGTGAAGGGTGTGCGCCGTCCGGTGCGCTGGGCGTGCAGGCAGCCGACCAATCCTGACGGCTCGCTAACCATTCGCCTGAAAAAAGGCAGCGACTCTGATTGGAGAAAGGGAGTTTAGGTTCTTTGAAAGAAGATGATGGCAAGCACGACGAGTCGCTCGGATTAAATCAGCCGATTTGCCGGCGAGATTTTTTGAACTCCACGCTGCTGGCCGCCGGCGGCGTGCTGCTTGGCCCTCTGACTCCCAAGCAACTTTTAGCGCAACAAGAAGACTGGACGGGATACGGCGGGATCGGCGACTACGCCCCTTCAAACGGCAATACGTTCGAAGTGATGACCGCCGGACACCAGATTCGCAATGGTGCCTTTAACTCATTACCCACAGACATAATCGATACCGGTGAAGTATTTGACTGCGTGGTCGTCGGCGGAGGAGTCAGTGGCCTTTCTGCGGCTTTGTTTTTCAAAAAGTATGGCGGCCCTAAGCTGAATTGTCTGGTTCTCGATAATCATCCGGTTTTCGGCGGCGAAGCCAAACGCAATGAGTTCATCGTGGAGGGCCAGCGAATCATGGGACCGCAGGGGGCCGATCACTTCCAGGTTCCGCTTCCCCATAGTTTCATGGGGAGATTCTTTGAACTGATCGGCCTGGACTGGAACGACTTCAAGTATCAGCAATGGGGCAGCTCGTCACCTGAAATCCCGCTTGGAAATAGTTTCGAAGATGCGCGAGGTCCTGATGCTTTTTATTTCGGCGCAAATTTCGGAAAGACGCGGGGCATGTGGCTGATCGATCCTTGGAAAAACAAACTGCAGGCCGCGCCGATTTCCGACCAGATGCGGACTGAACTGCTCAAGTATCACGAGCAGCAAAAACCGGGCTTGCCATTTGAATATCCGGGTGATGAAAATTCACGAAAGATCGACAGCGTAACCATCGAGACTTATTTGATGGAAAAATACGGCCTGAGCAAACCGACAATTCAGACTTTCATGGCCGACGAAGGAAGTGGCCACGGCGCCGGACCAGACGTGCTTTCCGCTTACTGCATTTATGCCTTCGATGTCGACCGATCGATGGATGAGCCTTCGCTTTCATTCCCCGGTGGGAATGACGGAATTGCGCGGCACATGATGAAAACGCTCGTGCCCGACTCGATTCCCGGGCCTAATACCCTGGAAGCGGTCTGTCGTAACAACATCGACTTTGATTCGCTCGATCGCCCGGGTCAGTCCTCGAGAATTCGCTTAAACAGCACAACTGTGTGGGTCAAGCACGAAGGCGAGCCTTCCAAGTCGGGCTTCGTCACCGTCGCTTACACTCGCGGCGGCAAAGCTTACCGGGTGAAAACGCGTTCGGTGGTGATGGCGGGGGGCTGCTGGACTACAAAGTTGGTGGTGCGCGACCTTCCGTCGGACCATAGACAGGCTTACGATCAGTTCTACCGCTCGCCGTGCATGATGGCGAATGTGGCGTTGCGGAACTGGCAGTTCCTGTACAAAATGGGAATCTCAGGCTGCCAGTGGTTCGAAGGCTTGGGCAGCTTCGCCGCG
>DATATW010000091.1:0-17343 GCA_036268595.1 Terriglobales bacterium | reverse complement strand
GAAAGAAGATTTCCTGCCGGAGCTTGAGCATGCGGCCCGGATCGCGCACCGCTTCTACACCGGCAAATGGATGGGCGGCCCGGTGCTCGAACGAATGATCCAGCTGACGCAACGCAGCGCGCGCTTTCGCGAGATCATGCGGGACCTGTTTTCTGGGACGCAGGAATATTCGGATTTACGGAAGCGGGTGTACGACAGCTCGCCGCGAATCGTGATGGAGGCGGCGGTGAGTACAGTTTGGAACTGGGGCTCACCCCGGCGGCTAAAGCCGGAATCCATTGCGAATTGAACGGCGCCGAATGGCCGCTCCGCCTGAAGGAACCCTTGGTGCCCGGGAACAGGACTTGAACCTGCACGCCTTTACGGCACTGGATCCTAAGTCCTGCCCTGACTTTTCCAGACTTGCTCATCTGCAAGCACTTACAACGAGTTAGGCTTTAAGAGCACTCGCGAGAACGTGTCCAAGCGTGTCCGAGCATATCCGAGTGAATGTCACAAAAGTGTCAATAAATTCGACATTGCATTTCTTAGTGTGAGTCTGATGGCTTCTGGTTCTGAGCTGGCGCTGGGAAGATTTGCGCTGGCACACCCGGCGCTCCGCTGTACCCCCACGTACCACTAAAAGTTCGCTTTAGCCAGACCATGTGAGTTTTTTGATCTTCTCCCCATTGCACGTCAGTGCCGAGCATGCGAAATGGCAACGTAAATTCAATGAATGATGAAACGGAGGCGTTGTCGGTTAAAAGTTTGACGCCCACATACCAATTATTGTGGTAAAAGGCAGCTGTCTTTTTTCCGTGGATAATAAAAGTGACGTTTTCAAATGTACAATCCTCGAAGTACTTACCGTCTACTTCGACACTCTCGTTCGAGTATTGCTTCCCCTCAATCCGCTCAAGCGACTTGATATCGAGATTTGATGCGTCGAGGTCACGCGGGTTAACACACTGATAGTTGGCTTGGCGATAAAGCTGCACCGCGCTTAATGTCAATCCGGAAATAATGACGCCTGTTAGCAGGACATTCGAGGTGGCGAGAGTTTTAACCCATTGGGGTACTTGCGTTTTCCCGCTTACGATTCTCGTTACTAAAATCACAAGCCCGACCATCCATATTCCGAGCTGAACCCAGCTAACAGCCGTTCCGATGTCCATCACATTTCTCCAGGCGATCTCGTCAAAAACCAGAGATCATGGAGTGAGCGTAGCACTCTAATTCTCGACAGCTGTAAAGTTTTTACTTATTTTCCCCACAAAAAAGGGGAGCCGGGACAAGACTCGAAGAAACCGGACCGAAGTATTGTGAGCCAGTCGGATATTTCAAACGCGATGGTGAAAGTTGAACAGGATCAACGTGAGGTTGTCGCAAACATTGTCACAATTGAGCCGCAACGCGAAAAATGCAAAATGCGAAGCCTAATTGACTGCTTGAAACTGCTTGGCAGGGCAGAGCTTAAAAGCTGGTGCCGGGAACAGGATTTGAACCTGCACGCCTTTTACGGCACTGGATCCTAAGTCCAGCGCGTCTGCCAATTCCGCCATCCCGGCCTGAGTAGCTATCGCCCATTTTATCAAGGGATTACTGAGTTGTAGTTGTCTGTTGCTTCTGTGTGTAATTCTCTTGTGTGTCAGTTCTTGTGCTAGTTGGAAGCCCAAGCCGCTCTACGGCTTCTAGCTGATGCTGCGGAGCTAGATGCGCATACCTCATTGTCATCTGAATTGTGGAGTGTCCCATTAGGTCGGCTACGGTTCGCAGATCGACCCCAGCCATTACAAGGCGACTAGCGAAGGTGTGCCGCGTGGCTTCGTACCAGCAGATGTCGAGGCCAGCTTCCTTTGCAGCTTCCTTTGCAGCTTCCTCAAACCAGCGATGTCCTATCACTTGCGAGCCATCCTCATGCCCAAAGACAAAGCCCTTACTCAGTGGCCGCTCTTGGAGCTGCTTCAAAGCCCAAAGGCAAGCCGTGTTGATTGGAATATGACGCGGTTTCCCGGTTTTTGTTTTAAGCAGTGAAATCTGCCGGCGCTCAAGGTCGATATCGTGCCAGCGTAGCTCAAACATCTCAGAGGGCCGCATCCCTGTATTGACCGCAATTTCAAACTCCGGCAGGTGCCAGCGCCAAGCGAACTTCTTCTCAATGGCAGCGCGGAGCGTCACTTCTTCAGGAGCTGTCAGCCAGCGCAGTCGAGCATTGGTTTCCTGGCGGTGTTTCAGTTTCTTTGCGGGATTTTCCTTCGCCTTCCCGTTGTCGAGCGCCAAGCGATAGATGAGCGAGAGTGCGGCCTTGTATCGGTTCGCGCTTCCCGCTGACCATGTTTGCGAGTCGAACCATTTCCGCAGGGTAGCAATGGAAATGGAATCAGCAGCGCAATCGCCAAACTGCTTTTTGAGAATTGCGATCCGCAGAACGTCCACTTTCCAACCGCGATTATGGGAGCGGACATAGGCGTCGGCATCGTCGCACAGTTCGGAGAACCTGACTTTACGCTCGCGGATCAACTCAATGACTTCGCCTTTATTCTTTTTGGCAATCCGTGCATCGCGCAACTTTTGGGCAAGAATTTGACCTGGCTGCTCGGTTTCGCCGTGCTTCCCTACTTTAATTTCCGCCTCTGCCAGTTTCTCCCACGTCACGCGCTCACGGCGGATTTTGCTGGAAGCATCGGCGTAGCGGATGTACCAGCCCTTGCCTTGCCAGTCCGAACGTTCATAGACTCCGCGCATCATTGTGATTTTCCTTTCTTGCTACGTTTGTTCGCCCACCATATGCGCTTTGACTCTTTTTGTGAGGGCTTGGCGCACTCGGTCGAGCAAAACTTCTGACCTTTTTTTCTGCGGAAGAAATACGGGGCTTGGCAATCCGGGTTAGGACAATGGAGTGCCAGTTTTCTATTTTGGCGAAGATAGAAAATCGCCGCCTCGACCGGAGTTATGATCGACGGCGGCCCGTCATGGTCGGCGAGAATGGATCTGTCTCTAAGGGCTTCGGCGGCCAGTGCCGCTTCATACGAGGAGCGTGACTGAACAAACGTCTGCGCGGACTGAATCATTCTCATCTGGTGTTCGTGCTGCGCTTCCCAGGTGTACCACTCGAAGCGCCGCAAATCATTTGCTGAATCCCAAGCTTTGCGAAGATACTCGGCAACAACCGGGCCCATAATCAGCCGCTGCTCTAAGCTAATCCCAGCGACCATCTCAGGGTAACGCTGAAATAGTCTCTTCCATCCTTCTTCGTTTTCATTAAAACTTGGAAAGCCTCTGTTAGCCCATTCCGTAAGGAGCTTCTCCGCTCGCTTTGCCGGTATCACGCCTAGAATTTGATTACGCAATTTATGCCTAGACTTTGATTGGGAATCGTTTTCCATTGCCTACCTCGCCTTGCGTTGTTACATTAGCACTGTCGCGAAAGCGATTCAAGTTTAAATTCTAGTTATTTTCGCGAGGCTCAATGGAAAACGAAAGAAAATCGCCAAACGCAACCCTACAACAGGCGGCTCAATTCCTTCAGGTATCGTCGCGCAGCGTCCAGAACTACTGCTACCGAGGTTTGCTCAGCACTGTGTATCTCGGCAGGCGGAGATTCTTTAAATGGTCGGAACTGGAAAGACTGGCCAAAACCGGGGTGCCTTCGCAATCGGAGGCGTCGCGAGCCTAAACAGTGACTGCGACCGTCACCGCGATCATTTTGTCGTATCTGCGCGAAACATGGGGAGAAGGAAAATGGAAGTAAAAAGAGCAAACCGCCCTCTGGCAAGGGCGGAGTGGGTAGGAACTAAAACGGGACAAGGCGAAGTTAGCAATTCGCAGAGCCAAAGTCAACGGCTAGGCCACAGAAACGAAGTCCACATTGCCGGCGTGTTAGCCCAGGAACCGGAAATCCGCTACACGACTACCGGGAAATCCGTCTGTAACTTCACGGTCGCGACCACTTACGAAAAGCGTACTGAATACCATCGTATCGTTGCTTGGGAAAACCAGGCGGAGATGCTCAAGCGTTTCCACAAAGACAGTTTCATCAAGTTGGCCGGACGCCTACAGACCCGCTCTTACGAAAAGGACGGCAAAAAAAATTGGATTACTGAGGTTGTCGCGTGGAACTTAAGCGATGGCACAACCGAAAGGAACGCACACGGGACGGAGGTCAGCGATGCAGACATCCCGTTCTAAGTTTGACCGTGCTCTATTGCCGGACGGCTTTACCTTCTACCGTGCCGAGTTGGGCGAACTCGGCCGATCCGACCGCAAGGGCTGGGCGCTGGCAAAGTCGGGATGCCCATTCCATCAGAGCGAATCGAAGCGTTCCTTCTTTGTTCACCGGGACGGCGCTTTCAATTGCTTCAACTGCGGGGCTAAAGGCGGCGACATAATCGCATTCTTGCTACTGCGGGACCGGCTCTCATTCAAATCAGCGGCTCAACAGCTAGGCGCGTGGCGGGAAGACATGACGCCGGCGGAATCGAACCGACTGCGACGCCTTCAACGCGACCGCGAAAGACATCGTGCCGAGCAGTCCGCAGAGAAGGAGCGCCAGAGGCAAGAGCGGGTGAGCGCTGCGGCAGACTTGCGGGCCGCTGACGCGCTCTATTGCGAAGCGATTGCCGATCACGACTTGAACCTGATGACCGACCTTCTCCCACGAGTGCGCCAGCTTGAGGAGCGTTACTACCCGCTTGCCGGGTTAGAGGTTCGATATGAATGGTAACGATCACGGCGTCCCTTTGACTTTTGACGGCGTAGAGGCCATCGTCGGAGAAATTGACGAATGCGCGGTTACAGAAGATGGATTGGCGCTCGCCCTTACCGCAAAGTACAAAGACAGCCTGCGTTACGTCTATGAGTGGGGATCGTGGCTGACATGGGACGGCGTGGTATGGAAGCCTGAAAAGACTTTGAAGGTGTACGACCTCGCCCGAGCGGTTTGCCGGGAAGCCGCCATTGCCAGCGAAAAGGAAAGTCTCAAAAGTAAACTGGCGCAAGCTGCCACGGTTGCCGCGGTCGAGCGACTTGCCCGCGCTGACCGGCAATTCGCATCTACCCCTGATGCGTGGAATTCCGATCCTATGCAGCTCAACACCATGAGCGGCGTAATCGACTTAGCAACCGGGAAGGTGCTCTCTCACAATCGGGCGAACTTTCACACCAAAGTCTGCGGAACCAAGATGTCAGATTCGAGGCCGGAACTCTGGCTCAGCTTTATAGATCGGGTGACCGGCGGTGACGCAGAATTACAAGCGTACTTGCAACGCATGGTCGGCTATTGTCTGACCGGCGATACTCGCGAGCATACCCTGTTCTTTTTTTACGGAACAGGGGCAAACGGGAAATCCGTTTTCACTTCAACCATTGCCGGGATACTCGGGGATTATTCAAAGTCAACGCCGGTAGAAGTTTTCACCGAGACTAGAAACGAGCAACACCCTTGCGCGGTCGCATCCCTGCAATCGGTTCGCTTGGCGCTCACCCAGGAAACGGAAAAGACCTCGCGCTTTGCTGAGGCACGGTTAAAGCAGATGACCGGCGGCGACAAGCTGACCGCGCGTTACATGCACCAGAATTTTTTCGAGTTTTCGCCACAGTTCAAAGTCCTCATCGCTGGCAATCACAAGCCGCGCTTGTCGTCAGTCGATGAGGCCATCAGGCGGCGCGTTCACCTAGTCCCATTCGCCATAACCATTCCAGGCGCCGAGCGCGATCCACGACTGACGGAGAAACTCAAAGCAGAGTGGCCAGCAATCTTGGGCTGGGCGATTCAAGGTTGCTTGCAGTGGCAGAAGCATGGACTACAACCGCCGAAAACGGTTCTCGATGCCACCGACGAATACCTCTCAAATGAGGATCGCATCGGTATGTGGCTCAGGGAGCGCTGCATCATGGGCCGCAACTATTCCGCCGGTTCGAGCACGGCATTCCATGACTACAAAGCATGGTGCGAGAACATGAACGAGCAGACCGGAAGCCAACGAACCTTCACTCAGGAATTGTTGACGCGACAGGGAATTGACCAGGTACATGCCCGCATAGGTAATAGCTTCGTCGGCTTCGGCTTGAAATCGGACCAGCCTGACGACAGCAACAGCTTACTGTGACTTTTGTTGTTGGGCTTTAAGCAGCTTCAGTTGCCGCCTCAGGTCTGCGATAGTCTGGGGTTGAGGAACTGCGAGGTACTGGATGAGGAAACCCGCCAGCAGGATGACGAATCCCGAGCTTTCAAAGAAGGGATGTTCGATGTTAACAACAGCCGCAGCCTTGGAGTGTTCCCAATCCGGACACGGGCCACCGTTTATGGTCCATCCACCTTTAGCGTTAGCTTGCATAAGCGAAAGTTTGTATACGCAAAGCGCGGAATACTCTATTTTGCCTGCCACTGCAGAGTTCTCAACTTTGGTGATCAGGCGGAAATTTGACGAGGTCGCCTGAAATGAGTAAAAAAGTAAGGCTGTTCCCGCAAGATTCAAAATCAATGCGAATTGCTGCCACTTCGGGTTGGAAAACACGGCTGCGGCACCTCACTGCAATGGATTGGGTTGCTATTCTAATTTTCGTTGCAGGTGTTTGGGTAGCTATTTACACCACCTCGCTTCGCCATCCGTAAACTGCCCCGCGTGAAGCTTGTGAAGCTTCTACCCATTTATACCGTATACATACGCGCGCGTTATACGGGTTAAATGTGCTGATCCTTCACATCCTTCACAGAGGGGAATTTCGCTTACCCGCGCACACACTTCTCTGCGCACTTTCGCGCAATTATTTTCTCCCCATTCACCGAATCCCACGACGGCAAAAGTTGTTCCACGTTCCGGAATCGGAACAGAGCGCAGGTTACCAGCGCCGTCGGTCGCTGTTAGACGGCAAGAATGCTTATTTGTGGAAGATCACCCCGGCGAGGGGCCCCCAAGACGATTGCAGGCTAGGTGCGGGCTTACCTAGAATTCAATACTCCACTTTTCGACTAGAGTTTGATTCCAGATCATTTTCTATTGCTAACTCGGCCACACCTTGATAAACGTTGTACAGACAGCACAGCAATGAGTAAACCGCACACATCTCGGAATGACGCCGCAACATTAAGTCTGCTGGTACTTCTGACGGGCAAGACTAGACGGCAGATCATTTCCGAGGCTATTTCGGAATACTTCGACGCGCGGGCGGTGGCGAAGGACGAATCGGAACTGCAAAAGGTAGTTACCCAACCCGAACTGACGGTTGCCGAACTAGAGGCGTTATCCGACCAGGTAATTGCTCGCGAAACATTTCGCAACTTTGATCCAAGCAAGGCCACCCGTCAATGAGCAATGGGAATCGCAAATCTTCGTTGAGTGTTGGCTGGGATAACGGGCTGGTTCTTTCGCAGGGCGGAAATTCGCGGTTTCTTTTTGGTATTCGTCTGGCGCTATGCAGTCCAAGTTTCAAGCGGGATAACGACGGCGCAATGGCCGTGGCCTTCGGGCCGCTGGTACTGGTGTACTGGCCGCGTTCGCAGTCATTGTGCGAGGCAAGATCGTAAGGGAGGAAATGTGACAGAGAATTCCACGAGGAAACAACGGCTAACCGTAATGATCGAACCATCGCAGATGGCAAAGCTCGATCAGCTTAGGGCCGAATCTGGGGCAAGCGTGGCGGAACTCACGCGCCGAGCACTAAGCGTCTATCTTTCGCAGCGTGTGGTCAGGGCGGTGAGCGCATGATTGACGACACCAACAATAGCGGCCCCCCAGCTTCCCCAGATGCGGGAAGCGATCCCGGTTATGCAGCGGTCCTTGGCGGCGCACTAACGCAAGCAGCGCCAGCAGCGGCGGCGGTTTCCCCGCAGCAAGCCCCACAGCAGGCTCCCCAACCGCAAGCGCAGCCCCCAGCCCCGGCACCAACCGGACAGAGTCGCTTACATTCGATCCTCAGCGCCGTAGCAGTTGCGGCAGGGAACGGCCTAGCGGCAAGTGCAGGGCAAAGGGGCCGTCAGTCTTTCGGCTCAGGCTTAGCCGCGGGAGCACAGAAGCAACTCGACTATCAATTCCAGTCAGCATCGGACGCATACCGCGCAGCGCAACTCACGCGCCAGGACAAGGAATATCAGCTCCACTCGCAGGAGATACAGAACGCCACCCAGAAGGCGCACGATGACCACATGGATTGGCTGGAAGCGCACGGCTATGACTCCGAGGATATTGCGAACGACTCTCAGTCCGTGCTCAACCGCATGAGCTTACAGAGTGCAAACGGCGGAATTACCGTCCCTGCGGGAACGGCGATCAATCCCGACGGCAAGACAATAAACGTGCCGTCAGATACTCCCGCAACCCATCAGGCGCAGCTACAGGATTACAACACTTTTGCTCCCGCGCTGTTTGGCTTGCCGGGTCAGCCGACCGGAGCCGGTCGCATGGTTCCACCTACGCTCTATCACGCCTATTCAAATATGCGCAGGGGATTCGGCATCGACGGAAAACCCATCCCTACCGAGCAGCTACCGCAGCGTATTGCCGCGCTGTCAGCGCAGGAACAGGCTTACGACGGCGCCCTTCCTGCGGTTAAACAGGCATTCGAGAACGTCAAGGGAATTTATCAGGCGCAACTCGACGCGGCCAACAAGAACACGGCTCAAGCCGCAGGACAGAAGGCGGCGCAGGTAAAGCAGAGCGAAACTGATGTCGAGAACTCACCGGCCAATCAGAAAGCTGCTGCGGACAAGGCTGCTGGAATTAAGAACGCAGAGGCCAGCACTCCCAGCGGACAGCTCGACACCGAACTCAAGCGGTCGGAAATCGCCAAGAATAACCAGGCGCTTCAGGACGCCAGAAATAAGGCGGCATCCCCGGCGAACATGCTAGTCGGATCCATGCCGGATGGCTCGCAGGTCGCTGGGACGCAAGACGAATTGAGCCGCGCTGGTGCAAGCGGAATCACCAAACTCGGGGCGAACGACGCCAGCAAGACAATTATTTCGCGGCAGCTCATCCAGCCGAACGGACTATTCCAACAGGTCAATACCGAACTTCGCCAGTTAGACCAGAAGGGCAACATCGGCGTGGTCGCCTCGCGCTGGAATGATTTCCTAGCAGGAAAGGTCGGCTCACAGCCCGATTTTCAAAAGCTGCGCACCAGTATGGGTTTACTTGGTACGGCGCTCATGCAAGCCCACGTCGGAGCAAAGGGCGGCGATGCCATGCTAGAGCACTTCAAAAGCCTCGCCGACTATCGCATTAGTGATCCTGCTACGCTCCGCAGCGCATTGGCCGCTGAATATAGCTACGTGAAAGAGAAGGCCATGCTGCCCAAAGCTCCGATCCCGGCTCCGCAGGTCACGCAATGAGCACACAAGCAACTCCGCAGCCCGACGATAACCCGTTTAGCGCACCGTTGCAGTCGGAAGGTGGACAAGCAGCGCCACAGCAGGCCGCTTCGCAGCCTTCGGATAATCCCTTCGATGTGCCGTTGCAGTCCGAGCAAAACGCGAGCGCCGGCCAGGTGACGAACGATGTCGGTAACACCGTCATTGTGCCGAAAAACGGCGAACCCTTTGCGGACACCATGAAGCGGGCCGCGAATCAAGGCGGCAAGACAACCCAGCCACAGATTGATGCGGAGATGGCGACCGCTCCGCGCAAGGCCACTGAGGTACTAGGAGCGGCGCCAGTAATCGGCGCAGTTGGGGCGGCTGCTCCGGTCGCGGCCTCGGCTAGCAGGGTCGCGATTATGAACTACCTAGCCTCACAAAGTCCGCAACTCTTCGGGCACGAGGCGGTCGCGGAAACCTTGAAACGTTTCGCGCTGCAAGGTTTGCAGAAAGCTGGATACGGCGCGGCGTTCGCTGGTGGGGCAGAGCTTTTGCATTCTGTCTGGGATGAGGTTTTCGGAAAAAAGAAATGATGAAACCGTTCAAGCCCGTGAGTAAGGCGGAAGCTAAGGCGCTGATTAGTGCTCGTGTTCGCAATCCAAAAATTGATTCCGCCAGTTTTTCGAGCTTAATGAAACAGTTGGCCGAACTTTCGACTTGGAAGCGGAAGTCCCGCCGTGTTGAGGCGAGTCCCAAACCGAAGGTTTTCAGAACCGACCTCGATCCCGGCCAGGCTCAAGTACACGCGGCGGTTCTAGCAGCAGAAGCGGAACAGAAACAGCAGTCCAAGCAGCGAAAGGAACAACTCACATGAGCGTACAAAGACTCGTTAACTTCGACGGCCCCAGGCAAGTGTGGCACCTCCCTGCTCAAGCAGAACCGCCACTCACTGCTGAAGAGAAGCGTCTCGCAAAACTGTCTACCGAGGAGATACGCCAGCGGGCGATTGATGAGGAACGGCAGAGCCAGTCGGTAATCAATGATCGGAAGTCGCGAGCAGCCGCATATGCATTCCAGATAAAAACTCCCGAATACATCGCGTGCCGAGAAAATGCGGACGCGATGGTTGGATATTTCCAGTCACGCGACATCAAATATCCGACTCCGCTTGACATGCAAGAAGCGTACCGGGACCTCAGCGCCCGTGGAGCGCTCAAGCTGAATGAAGGCAAGATTCTGCTTGATACAGCGCTCGGGCAGTTCGATAACACCCTGTCAGAGGACGAAATGCGCGCGATGCCGCTCGATGAGCTGCGCCGTCGCGTTGCTGCGGAAGGTTCGCTGTAAGAGTGCTTATGGAAAATCCAGCGCAACAGAGGGAAACCAAACAATACGAAATTTACCTGACCGCCGATTACTGGTATGAGCTACGCGATTGTCGGGATGGCAGGACCATGATCCGCTCTAAGGATGGATTGATCGGATTAGGTCGCGCCATCTGTCACTATTTCGTAACAAAAGGTCTCGGGCAGGGATAACAGGTTTTGTAAAGGAGAACATATGCCAAAAATCACAACAGTTTACGACCGCAAACTACCAACGAAGATTCCAGCCGAGCTGCTCGAGTCTCAGCAGCAGGGGCGGGAAGGCAAAGGGATGAACGAAAAGACGCTGAACGAGACCCTTGCCGACGCCAACATGGGCGTTGACATCACGGAGTAGCGAGGGACAAGTGGGACGACAATTTAAGGGAACTCACATGCAAATCAAAAACGTGATAGGCAAGTTAAAACCAACGGGAGTTTTTCAACGCGGTGCATGCATCGTCCTGTTTCTCCTGCTCCCTGTGCTTTTAATGGCTCAATCCAGAAGCGGCGGTCGGCCGGAAGCTTGGAATTGGGCGAATCGCCTTTCGTTGACCAATGCGGACCAAAGTCCGGCCGTTCTGTACGAATTTACGGAAGCAGACCTTACCAATCAATCCGCTCCTGTCACTCAAACCACCCTATGCACACCTGCGGCCACGGGGCGGTTCAGAATTAGCGCCTATTTGAAAGTTACAACCCCTGCAACTACATCGAGTACTTTAGGCGCTGTAACGCTGAAATGGACAGATGGAACGGACTCTGTAGCCCAGTCGATCACAATGACTATGAGTACCCCAGCGGGCGGGGTCACGGGGAGTTCTGCGGGAAATTCCACAGCCTCGGTGCTAAACGGCAGTTCGTACATTTACGCGTCGAGTTCCGCGATTAGTTACACCATCGGATATACATCGAGCGGAGCGACGGCAATGGTGTACGAAGCCCATTTCACCTGTGAGGAATTTTAGGTAAGTGCATAGTTGTCGCCGCGAACAGTCTCCGACCTGATTCTGATGTGGAATGGGTGTAAAATAAATAAGGTTGGTTCCCTGTTTTAGAGCGTTTTTACAGAGATTCGTCCACGATATACAAGGTTCCATTGTGCCAGAGTTTCTTAGGGTCTGGCCTTCCGCCGCCGCCGAGGGTTCCATCAGGCCGAAGGTACTGGTGGACGACAGCCACTTGCCTTCTGGATGGGTTAATGTATGCTAGCACTTGGCTCTTAGTTCCAGGGGGCTGGTTTGCACTAGAGGCCGGAACGCCCTCGCGAATAAGCTGTTCAGACAATGCGCCATAAGCAACCAAAATATCGTAACGGCCTTCATTGAAGTAGGCCCGAAGTTCGGTCGCGGAAACGTATTTAATGGGAGCCACGGACAATAAATGATCGCTCAGCTTGAACTACAGATTTATCACGATTTAGTTGCGTACCTCAGTGACAAGATTCCTCTGGCAGATTTCCGTCGCGATTTTGACGCCGCTTCATGGGACGTCAATGAGTGGGATAGCGATTTGCTCAGCCAGATAGAACTCCTGTTCGCCGAGTTCTCCAATGGGCATCGAACTGAGGCTGATTTGAAAGAGGCGCTTAAATCGTCGATGCCGACGCTAACGTTGCACATTGAGCCGATTGCGGACGTGGCGGCGTCCGCCTCAGTGGAAACCGGCGCTACAAATCTTGTTAGGACGATTCGCCCCCTCTCCATGGCAGGGATCCTTGACTTATACGTTGGTAAATTACGCGAAGAGGAATACGCGTAAGAATTTCTTCGCCGCAACGAACTTCAACCCAGTACAATCCGTCCTCCTGAATCGGTATTTGCATCGGCGAAATTAAATTGACCCCGCGGTCATCTCCTTCCAGAAAAACGTCCGCGCTAGATTCCCCAACTAATTTGTTCGCGGGTGAGTGTATCGATATTCGTATTGGCGCGGTGCCCTTGAATACTCCCGACTTCAGAATCAGCACCAAAGTGAAATTCACAACACTCGGGGGCAGCATGTCGGGAACGGCCCCGCCAGAAGACATCGCTGCAATAGTCACCCGATCGATTACTCGAATCACGCTCAAGACACCATCTTTTTCCTGAAGCACCTTTTCGCAGATCAGTCCGGCATTCAGGTACGGGCCACCGGTGTTCATGTTAGGACTTGTTCTCCTTGAAGTAAGAGGGAAATGCACTGCCCCGAAGATGATCGCTCATTTCCGAGTCTTTGGTCAAAGGAGCAAATCGCGCCTTGGTGCAGTCTTGCCGTCTGATGATTGGGACTATCTCTGATCTGTTTCCCGCCGCTTCGCTTTCTTCTTCCGCGCCAGCGCCGCTGCCTTCGATGCTTTCGTCGCAATTTCCTTGCGCTGCTCGGGCGTGAGTTTCCTAAGGCGGGCTTTAGCACCTCGCTTGCCCATCTCTGAGAAGTAGCGGGATAGTCGCTCGGATTCTGGCTGCTCGGCCATGCCGCGAAAGTTTACAAAAGAGTACCCTTGACATCTCAGCCGCTGAGGTGGAAGATTGTGCCGCACGAAAAACGGGCCACATCCGTGCGTTAACACGAATGCAGCCCTAACCGCTTTCGCACACTGAGGTGCAAAATGGCTGAATCCAATCTACCGCAGTTCGCCGATCCCTTTTTTCAAAAAATCTTCGATAACGTATTCGACCGCCAGATCAGACTCGCAGATCGTCTGCTAGCTGAGGCGCTCTTGCGCGAGTGCATGGAGAGCAGAACTGGCTCACCAGAGGGGGGTGGAATATGTCCATCTCGATAGCCCCTCCCCCAACTGCTCAACAATACAACGAACGCCTGATCTCTCGTTACATTACCCACCTGCAATCTGAACGCGGACTCAGTGAGAACACGGTTAACAATTACGTCCGAGACATCCGCAAGCTGACGAAATGGTTTCGGCGGCCGATTACTGAAATCACTTGCAAGGACATCACGCAATTTTCAGTCGTGAAACTTGGCGCCGGAATCAATGGCCGCAGCGTTCGCCGGCATCTCGCCGCATTTCGCAGCTTCTTCGGCTTTCTCATCGACGACGAGGAAATAAAGCGCGACCCGACGGTCGGCGTACCTAAACCTCGATACACGAAACCGCTTCCCGGCATTGCAAGGCAAGCTGATGTTGAGTCAATGATTGCAGCCCTGGGAGAGTCGAGTATCAACATCCGAGACCGGGCAATGCTGTATCTGTTTTTCGGTTCCGGTTTGCGAGAGAGCGAACTGGCCGACCTCATGCTCAAGGACATCGACCTGGATCGCGGAGTGGTCAAGATATGGGGCGGAAAGGGCAAGAAAGATGCGATCCTACCGCTCAGCGGTTCCGCCATTGACGCCCTGCATCGATACCTCGCCGCGGCGCGACCCATACTTGCCGAGTACGGCTTTGGGGCGAAGCTGGTGCTCAACCCCTCGCGTCAGGCGTTAGAGCAGCGCGCGAAGCGTGCGAAAAAACGGGCGATGAACCCCAAAGAACCAAGCCGTTACCTGTTCATCGGAAGGCGAACTGCCCAGAAGTTGACCCGTATGCAGGTCTACAACCGCGTCCGGGCGGCAGGACGAGTGCTCGGGCGAACCGTGTCTCCGCACCAACTGAGACACGGCTACGCGACCAGCTTAGTCGAAAACGGGGCCGACATTTTGGACGTGCAGACCTTAATGCGCCATGCCCGCGTCTCTACTACCCAGCGGTATCTACATCTCAACCTCAATTACTTAAAGGAGAAATACGATGACTGTCACCCCAGAGCCAGACTTGCTCGCCAAGATCGAGGACTATTTGACCCATTGCAAAGCGAGAAATATGAGTCCACATTCCGTCCGCGCCTACCGCACCGACCTCTCGGGTCTCGCCCAGTACCTGGGGCCGCTGCCCCTGTCCCAGATCAACCGCAGGACCATCCGCAGCTTCGTGGTGATGTTGCATGAGGTCGGCGCAAGCACAGCGACTGTACGCCGCCAACTGACCGTGGTGAAATCGTTCTGCACTTGGCTTCACGGTCAGGGATTCATGGATGCGAGTTTGATTCAATCGCTTCGCGGCCCCAAACCGCACGACGCATTGCCCGACGTGCCAAGCGAAGAGGACATGCGACGGCTCTTAGAGGGGGAGATTCCGGGCCGTTGTCCTTCGCGTGACCGAGCACTGCTAGAACTGCTGTACGGCGCAGGGCTACGGGCCGCAGAAGCGATTGCGATCAATATCGCCGACTTTCAGGATGACCGCATCGTTGTGATCCACGGGAAAGGTAACAGGGATCGACATGCGGTATTCGGAGAACCATGTCAACAGGCAATCGCCGCTTGGCTGTCGGTGCGCGAGAGGCTGCTAAAAGAGGTCGCCATTAAGACTGACGCTCTGTTCTGCAGCGTGAGCAATCGCCGCTCCGAGCGCCTAGCCGTGCGAAACGTAAACCGGATCGTAGCGCGGATTGCAGAAGCTAACGGACTGCCGAAGTTTAATCCTCACGCTTTGAGACACGCCTGTGCTACGCATTCCCATGATCGCGGAATGCCCCTCCAAGCAGTTGCAATGATGCTTGGACATGAGCAGCTCGATTCGACGCAGATTTATACTCGCGTCTCGACAGGCCGGATGCTGGACGTGTACCGCAAGGCGCACCCCCATGCCAAGCGGGTCGCATAGGAGCAAGAATGAAACGCAAATATATTGACCGGATAGGGGCAGCATTCGGCATAGGCGTAATCTCCGCCCTTCTCTACCACCTGCTCGGATGGCTGGGTGTCGCTGGCCTTGCCTTGGTGGAGTTGGGCGAAATCACGTTCAAGCTTGCGGAGATCGCAGAGCGGCTGGAAAAATTAAGCGCACTTTAATCTCGTCCGCCTTGGCCTAACCGCGTGGTGAAATCCTTTGCACATAGGGACTCAACGGTATTGACAACCGATTTCCGTAGGTACATAGTTCCTTCCCGAAACAGAGAGGGTGCTTATGAAACGTCTATTGTTGGTTCTGATTGTCTCGTTTGCAGTCCATACCGCATTCGCTACGAGCTTGGATGCACCAACGTTTAATGCCGTCTTGCTCAATGCCTTTTTTACTCCGTCAGGCGGTCAAGTGAGGTTTTTTCTTACAAGTGCCCGCGGCGACGAACCGCAACAACATTCCCTCAACTTCACTGGCGTTGATGTTCTTTCTCTCACCTGCGGAAATGCATCATGCACACGTTTTAACAGCGACATTATGCTTTCAGGATTCAGAGCTGAGCCGGAAGAGGGTGGTACCTATTTTTTGGGTTCACTGGATTTCGTCAGCACTAGATTTAGCGTAACCGTGGACGGAACCCTTATCGCTTGCAGCAATCCTACTTGCTCTTTAGGCGAATTGTTCACTGTGGATGTACACACGCACGGCTTTCCCGTAATCGTTGCGACAGACATGAATGGGACTCTGAGCTTGGTCAGCGCAAGGGACGTAGTTCCAGAACCGTCAAGCCTTGCTCTGTGCGGGACAGGGTTTACATTCCTCTTGGGTATGGTTCGTAAACGAGCAAGAACCTAGCTCGTCCGCATCGTCGGGCCGTCTTTCGCCGCCGGGATAAAATCCGCCCCGCACTTCCCGCAGCGTAGTTGCTCGTTATCCAGCCTCAGGTACTCAGACGGACTCAGGATGGCGTTGCAGTGCGGACATTCAACGTTTCCGATTGAGCGGATGGCTTCGAGGCTGAGCTTGCTTCGGCGGGGCATTACATTCTTGTGTCAGTTCTTGTGTCAGTGCAGGCGATGGAAATAGATGGAAATGGATGGAACCGGAGCGCGTTACTTCCATGTATTTCCACTCAGTTCCATGCATTGCAGCAACTCTGCTGTGCTTCCTAAGTCCAGCGCGTCTGCCAATTCCGCCATCCCGGCACTTAATTAACTCAGTTACTTACGTGGTTACCGCTGTACCTGAATCTCATTTTGTGCTTGATTAGCGCACGATTGTTCAGATGATTTCCGCCGCATCCGCAAGGTCGGCATCGTTGGTTGCATCGTAATCATCGAATACCTTTCTCGTGAGATGCCCTGTGATCTTCATTCCGACCGCCGTGGGTACGCCCAGTTTTCGCATCCGGCGAACTGTTGAGCGCCGCAAGTCGTGGAATAGAAGTTCGGGCCGCTTTATTTTCGTTGTCGCTTTTTTCCACGATGCCCGGAAATCCAGAATGCGGTCGCCGTTCGCCCAAGTGAAAACGTAATCATCCGGCTGCTTGCCAGCGCAACATTCCTCCACAGCCGCGCGGACATCCGCTGGCATCTTCACGTCGCGGCCCCGGCTGTTCTTGGTTGCGCCTTTGAACAGGCTAACACGCCCGTCAGCTTTTACCTGAACCACAAGCAGGTTCTGCAATTCCGCTTTGCGGAACCCCAGCCGATACGCGCACAAGACCATGGTGCGCAGTCCCTTTTCTTCGATTGCGCCCAACAGCTTTGCAAATTCCACATCTTCGATGAAGCCCTCACGTGCGAATTCAGGCAAGCGCGCCGGGAACGTTGGAACATCCGGCACCATTCGAGGAGTGCTCTTGTATCCCAAATTAAACATCCGGCTCAGCAATGCCAGGATGAGTGTAATCGCCTGCTAACAACATTCATGCCCGCCAAAGGCGTTTGCTCTGTCACAAGGGATGGGTTATGATCCGTCTCCGACTGGAGACCAATGGACAATGAAATGGCTGATTTCTGTTCTTTTGCTCTGTTGTTGTA
>DATATW010000090.1:0-4687 GCA_036268595.1 Terriglobales bacterium | reverse complement strand
GTTCTCGAGATGCTGGGAGCAGCTCTGCCGCGAGCGGTAATTTTCGTCACTGCTTACGATCAATTTGCGCTGCGGGCGTTTGAAGCGGGGGCGCTCGATTATCTATTAAAACCATTTGACGATGTACGTTTTAAGCGGGCGCTGGAGCGGGCAAAGGGGCGACTCGCCGGCAGAACGAATCCGACGACGACACATCCGGATCGCCTGGTCATCCGGGAAACCGGAGAGGTCTCATTCGTGCGGCTAGCTGAGGTTGACTGGATCGAAGCGGCCGACTACTACACCTGCCTGCACGTGGGAACGAAGACCCACCTGCTACGACGCAGCATGTCGGAGCTCGAACAAGAATTGGATCCGGCGGTATTTTGCCGAATCCACCGGTCAACCATAGTCAATCTCGATCGGGTAGATGGAATGAAGCTCAATTCGGATGGCGAATACGAAGTGGTCTTAAGCAGCAGAATCCGGCTGCGGTTGAGTAGGAGCTATCGTAAGCAGGCGCAATTACGGTTGGGAGTGCGAGATGCGCCATAGGGGTTGGGCGCAGTAGACAACGAGCAAATGTTGCGGACCTCACCCGCACGCGGTGTTGTACAATTCGCCCGTGAATCGCTGGTATCGCAGTTTCCTTCCTCTTCTTCTATTTCTTCTGTGGTCTGCCACGATGCTGGCGCAGACCGCTGGAAAATCCCAAATCAGTTATAAATTGCTCTCGATTCATGTGAATGGCCTGCAACATTTCACTGAGAGTGAGGTCATCTCCGCCTCAGGCCTAAGACTCGGGCAATTCGCCCGCGAAGAACAGTTCAAACAGGCGGCCCAAAAGCTGGGCGAGACTGGCCTGTTCTCGCAACTGGATTACAGTTACAAATATTCAACCTCGGGATGCGACCTGGATTTGCAGGTGGCGGAAAACGACCATCTCGTGCCTATCATCTTCGACAATTTCGTATGGTTTTCAGACGATGAACTTCTGCGTATGCTTCACGATCGAGTGCCGCTATTTGATGGGCGAGTCCCCGCCGAAGGTCATCTGACCGATCAGATTGCGGATGCGCTAAGCGCCATTCTCAAGGAACGAAACATCCAGGGGCGGGTGGAATACATGGCGTCCGGTCCGATCAACGGCGCGATCGAAATCTACGACTACAAACTCAGTATGCATCCAATCACAATCCGCGGATTGAACTTTCCCGGCGCCACGGAACCGGAGACTTCATTGCTGCTGGCTACGGCCAAACCTCTTTCGGGAGAGGACTACCTGCGGACCAAAATGCGGGTGCAGGAGAAATTTAATTTCCTTCCCGTTTACTATGCGCGCGGCTACCTGAAGGCTCAGTTTTCCGAAGCACAGGCCAAAATGGTTCAGGATGGTCCGCCGACGCTTGTGGACGTCAGTTTCCCGGTCGCTCCAGGAATGATTTACAAACTGGCAGAGGTAAAGATCACCGGCAACAAAGTCTTCCCTGCCGAGACATTGCGCGATCTGGTTCGGCTAAAGCAGGGTGAACCGGCGAACTCAGTAGAACTTGCGGACGATCTGCGGCAAATTCATACGCTATATGGGACCAAGGGCTATTTGTTCGCTCAAGTGGAAGTTACGCCCACTCTGGATGATTCGGCGGCGACCGTCGCCTATCAGCTTAGCGTGGCAGAAGGCGATATGTACCGCATGGGCGACTTGAGCATTGACGGCGTTCCGCAGGAAAATGTCCAAAAGATGCTCGCGCAATGGCAGATGAAGAAGGGCGATGTTTACGACAGCAGTTATCCGCACAGATTTTTCAGCCTTATGTATCGCGATTTCGGTCTGCACGGATCGTACGATGTAGTGCCCAAGGAAAAAATCGACCAGCAGCAAAAGGTGGTCAACATGGCCCTGCATTTCGTGCCCAAAAGCTGAGTTGACTGCGCGCTCGGTTTGAATATGAAATGAGATCGGGTATTACTTAAAGTCACGCCATGAACAGCAAATATCCTGGAGGTGCTTCAATGAATTTCCGCAAATTAGGCACACTAGCCATTTTTTGCGCCGCTTCTTTATTTTGTATGGCCGCAGCCAAACCGAAAACTTTCGCCGGCGAAGTGTCGGATTCTATGTGCGGTACCAAGCACATGATGGCGAACAAAGCGGAATGCACCCGGGCCTGCGTTAGTAAAGGGTCGAATTACGCGCTGGTGGTGGGCGACAAAGTTTACACGCTCAATACGACCAGCAAAGCCGCCCTGGACGAATTGAATACTCTGGCCGGCGCACAGGCGAAGGTGACTGGAACCGAGAACGGGGACGCCATCGACGTCAGCAAAGTTACGGCGGCAAAGTAAGGACAGGTAGTCCCGGGCGTCCACGCCCGGACGGCGGGCGTGGACGCCCGCCGCTACACATACAATTCCCGTTCCGGAGACCGGCGTCCTGAGAGTCACTGGTTCAGCGAAGTTTTTATTGAGTTTTCATGTTGCGCGCCGACACGCTGTGTTATGTTTGACGATTCATTGACTTAAAAGCCCGGAGGATTTCTGAATTGTCCAAAGACATGGTCCCCAAGCGGATCTTCTTTACCAAGGGGGTCGGTAAGCACAAAGAGCGCCTGACGTCATTCGAGCTGGCGCTGCGCGATGCCGGCATCGCAGCCCAAAATCTGGTACGGGTTTCTTCCATCTTTCCACCACAATGCAAGTTGATCTCGCGAGCCCAGGGACTGCCTTATCTGAATCCCGGCGAGGTGGTTTTTTCCGTCGTCGCCGAAAACTCCACCCATGAGCCGCACCGGTTGCTGGCGGCCAGCATAGGCGTGGCCATCCCGGCGGACCGAAATACCTACGGCTACTTGAGCGAGCACCATTCGTTCGGCGAAACCGAAGACGCCGCCGGTGACTACGCCGAGGAACTCGCGGCTGAGATGCTGGCCACGACGCTGAACGTCGAATTCGATCCGGACCGGTCGTGGGACGAGAAAAAAGAGATTTATCGGATATCGAACAAGATCGTGCGCACCGCGAATGTTACGCAATCGGCGGTGGGCGACAAACGAGGGCTGTGGACGACGGTGATTGCGGCGGCGATTTTTATATTTGACTAGCCCACCTTAATGACGGCGCAAAAGTTCTTCCGATATCTATGGCGAATTGATGCCATCCTGATTCTTTTGGCGGCCGGTGCTATCACATTCGGTATTGGCGCTCTTCTCGTCTCGGAGTTCGGCGGTAGGACCGCCATGAGACGAAATGCTGAAGCAGGAGTTCCGGTTGCAGCTGGGCCAAGAGCAGACCTGTTTCTCGGACATGCTCAGGCCGTTACCGGAACTGCCGTCATGCGGGCCGACCTGACCGTGAGTCGGGAGGGAGCAGGTTTCAGCAGTGGCGGCTACAGCGAAACCAGGAACATTCTCTTCATTGACCCCGCTCAAAAAGCAGCATATTGGCTGCTGCCTGATGACGATCATATTATCGGAGAACGTTTTGACGTTAAAAATGAAAAGGATGCAACAAGAGGCCGAATATTAGCGACGGCAGTTCTGGTGAAACCTCTTACCGATCAACCGGAGTCGACGGCTGGCAGACTCATATTATTCGACGCTAGCGGAAAAAATATCGTTGAAGTTGCCACTGACGTCAGGGACTTGCATGTTGCAACTCTCAACGGTGGCGACCTAACGCTACTATACGAGCGCGGTAAGCATTTGGTGTCTGCCGCATTCGATCCTTTGTCGCTCGCGAAGAAACGGGAACAGGAAATCGACGTCCCGCAATTAAAATAGCCGGGATTCACCACTCCACTCTCTCTTTACCGCGTTCTGACCCGAATGAAATTTCGGGATATCGACTCTGGGGAGCGATCTTCCCGACAACCTCCTTCAATTTCGGCCCGCGCTGGTCCCTGCTTTTCTTACTTCCGAGCGCCGACTTTTTCTTTTTTCGTTTTGCCATTGGCTGATTGTAGCTTCCCCAACCTTTCCAGCACCGCCGCCACGATCAGCGGTAAGCCCACTGTCGCGTCTAGGAAGACTTCGCCGAAGCGGCCGCCCTCGGCGGGGGGAACGAACTTGCCCCAGGAAATTGCTTCGCTGTAGGGGCTGCCTGAAAGGCCTCCCCAATAAACTGGCTCCGGGCAGATTCGCAGGCCATAGTGATAGCGCTTCAATGGAAGATTTTCTCCCAGACGGCGATGGCGCAATTCAATAAACGGCCCGAACTGCTGCGACCAGTTGCGGGGAACGCCGCCGCCGATGGTGAAAATCCCTAGGCGTTTTTGGCGTAGAAGAGTCGAAGCAAAATGCTCGAGGTCCTCAAACGGATCGAAGCGGATTTTATGGCGGCCAGAGCCTTCGCGCACGCGGTTATTAAGCGCGACGTCTAATCCAAGTTCGGAGTCGGTGAATGCGGGCACAAAAACCGGAACTCCCATTTCGTAAGCGGATTTCAAAATCCCGCGCTGGTCTTTGGCACGCTTCGCGAGATGGGCGCCAATGGCGTGATTGAGCTTGTAGGAGCACATGACTTCCGAGTGGTCCCAGTCGGCAAGCACCGCAGCCATTACGCGTTCAACGTCATCGAGATTCTGCTCGGGCTCGAGCGTGTCGTAAACCCGGTTGTAGCCCTGCTCGTAAAGTTCGGTGTCGGGCACGTCAGGGTTGTACTGATAATGTGAGCGCCCCGTGGCCTCGACCAGGCCATGGGCCATGAGCGC
>DATATW010000089.1:0-3631 GCA_036268595.1 Terriglobales bacterium | reverse complement strand
GTCGCCGATTGGCACGCTGCTTCTGGCGGGCGACTCTAACGGCTTGCAACAGATTTTGTTCTCAATTGATGGCCGTCCGGCTCGTCCGAATCCCGACTGGGAAGAGAATGCCTCGGCCTTGGGCCAAGCCATTCGTCAGCTCGAGGCGTATTTCGCTGGCAAACTCGATAACTTCAATCTTTTATTGTCCCCGCAAGGTACGCCTTTTCAGCAAAGGGTTTGGAGCGAACTCCAGAACATTCCTTACGGCGAGACCATTTCTTATGGGGAACTGGCGCGGCGCATTGGAAACCCAAAGGCAAGTCGCGCGGTAGGCCTGGCCAACGGAGCGAATCCACTTTCGATCGTGATTCCTTGCCATCGCGTGATCGGCGCGAATGGAAAACTGACCGGCTACGGTGGCGGCTTGCCGATCAAAGAAAAGCTACTGGCGCTCGAAAAGCGACAGCTTCGGCTACTGTGAACGCGGATTTTTTGGAAGGATACAGGTGTTCTCGAGCCCTGCATTTCGCCCCGCCTTCGGGTAACATTAATGGCAGCTGCTTTTCAGCGTCCAAATTTCTATGATCAGAAAACTCCTGCCTTTCGCTCTGTTGCTGATTGGTTCGTTCGCCTTGGCCCAGGATCCCGCGCTCCTACGCCCACCCAAAGGCACCACAGTGGCGCTGATTGTGTTCGAAGACCTCGAGTGCCCCAAGTGCCGGGCGGACGCGCCCACTGAAAAGCAGGCTGCGAACGCCTACAAAATACCGCTGGTCATACATGACTTCCCGTTGCCGATGCATAAGTGGTCGTTCAATGGGGCGGTGATCGCGCGCTATTTCGATTCGCAATCGAAGGAGCTCGGCAACCAGTTCCGCGAGTACATCTTTGAACATCAGCCGGAGATCACCGCGGACAATCTACAGACTTTTGTCCAACAATTCGCCGCTCAACACAACGTTCAACTGCCTTTTGTGATTGATCCGCAGGGGAAATATGCGGCTGAGGTAAACGCAGACAAGGCGCTGGGGCAGAAGGTTGGCATCCAGCATACGCCGACTATCTATATTGTCAGCAGCCGCAATCACTCACGCCCAGTGGTCGAGGTGACCGACTCCAGCCAGTTGTTCCAGATGATCGAAGCAGTGCAGGCGGAATAGCAAGAAGCAAGATTGCTGCTCTTATCCCGCTCTTTTCGCATCCTCGAAGGCATGCTTCTTTTCCAGTTCGGTGAGCGCTGCTTTCATGTCGGATTCGAATTTTTCCGCCTGCGCCAGGAGAGTCGCATTTGCGGATGCCCATTCGCCTTCCACAGTCATCAGCCCAGACTCGGCCAGCTTGCGCGCCAGCTCCAATACATGCGGCACCGTGCTCTCCACGTACAGCGCCTCAGCCGGATCGCCGATCCAGACGTTGCCGCCGAGCAGCCGCCAATGCCAGAACACTTTGCGCATGATCAATTTTGTGATGTCCTCATCGCTGGCGTGGCCAAAAATCCATTTGTTGCGCTTGAAGTCGTAGTAGCGGCTGGAAAACTGCACCGGCACCATCTTCCCCGATTTCAAAAATTGCAGCTGCCGGCGATCGACTTCTTTGCGCAATGCATCGATCACCGGGCCCTCGACATCCTGCGGCTCCATCGATGGCAGCACTTCTCGCACTGTCGCTGATAAGTTAAACGCCACTGGCGCATGCAGCCCGTCGGAGTTGCCAAGCTTCACATCGGCGTGAAGTACCCAGAAGTCAGCGCCGGCAGTCGAACTGTGGAACGGCCATTTGAAATCGACCAGCAGCGGCAAGCCGGTCAAAGAGACGTAAACTTTTTTATTTGTCGGCGCGTTTGCTGCATTATCCATGCGAAAGAATTCCCCACGAGATTATTTGAAGAAAGATTTTACGACAGATGGGGTTGGATAGATGGGACGCGACAGCCGAGGGTGGCTGTCCCCATACAACCAAGAGCAAAAAAGGGCGACCAGCGAGGTCCGCCCTTCACTTCAGCCAGATAAAAGTTTACCGTCCAGCCTTAGCCGCCATAGCCTTCGACTGTTGTGGCTTCGACTCCGGCTTGGCCTGGCCGTACATGGCGCTAATCTTGTTCAGAACGTGCTGCATATCCTCGCCGGTATCGGTGTTGCCGTCCACATAGGGATGCCGCGAACCGTCAGTATGCAGCACCAGAACTTTCGCGCCGGTCTGCACTTTTTTTGCCATGTAAGGAAGGTGGTGGCGGTCGTCGCGGCTCAGGGTCTGACCGAGCACGATCAAGTCAAAAGACTCCTTCTTCAGAAGGTCCTGCACGGCTTTGCGCCCAATCGCGGTTTGCACGCTGTGCCCCGCCCTTTGCAGTTCGGTGGCTTGAGACGCCAGCACTTCCTCATCTAATTCCCCATAAAGCAGCTTCAGTTTGGACATTTTGCGGCCTTTCTCCTGTCCAAACGGTAGCAACCCAGCATCAGCTTGAGAACGTAACCGAAGATCAAGGCCGAACGGGGGATTTCGGTCTGTTTGCCGGTCTCGACTGACGTTTTCGAGCCTATGAGCATCGCGGGGTGCGATAAATTTCCCAGCGCTGACTGCGTCCGGCATAATACGGTGGTAAATTATTGCCGAAAGGATTTCTACATGCGCACGCCCACTTCCCCAGTTCCAGTAGTCATGATTTTATTTGTTATCGCTTCAGCGGCAGCCGCTTTTGGTCAGGGCCAGA
Organism: Terriglobales bacterium; assembly: GCA_036268595.1. Taxonomy (GTDB): domain Bacteria; phylum Acidobacteriota; class Terriglobia; order Terriglobales; family Acidobacteriaceae; genus Gp1-AA145. The sequence goes on along the minus strand of DATATW010000089.1, from coordinate 939 downwards.
CGTATTGCAATTTCGCCGACGGCAATCAGGTCACCATTCAATACAATCCCGCGGTTAAAGAAGAGCCTCACAACGGCCGCGTCTGGAACCCCGGGATCACGCTTTACGTGCAGACTCCGCTGACCCTGGGCGGCACAGAGATTCCGCTCGGCGCATATACCATTTATCTGACGCCGGACAGAAAGAACTGGACCATCACGGTGAATAAGAACGTGACCGCGGGCGCAGCTTACAACTCGGCGCAAGACGTCGCTCACGCCCAGATGGAAGTTGGCGAGATTCCCGAGCCCACCAAACAACTTCAGCTTTCTTTCGCGCATATGGCGCCGAAGCAATGCAGCTTGCGGGTTTATTACCAGAAGACCGGTGCGTTTGTGGACTTTCTAGAAAAGTGATCTTTCAGTTCGAGTGACTAGTCTGGCTTTCCAGGCTGGGCGGGCTATTCAGTCGGGTGTAGGCGCATGCGGACTTTGTTACTCAACCCACCCGTCTGATTATGAGCTCGGCATAATAAACGTCAGTCTGCTCGCGGATAAAATCATCCCGCTCCGGTCCGCGCAAGCCTGCGTCTTCGGCTTCCTGAATGGCTTGCGCACGTGCCTCCTCGAGCCAATAAGTACGACAGGTTTCAGCTGTGGGATCGGGGGTCCTCACGTCCTTCGCATGATTTGGGCAGGTGTTCATCAGATATTGGCTGAGCCAATCGGTGTGAAAACCGAGCTCCATATGCTCGGTTTCTACGATTGGAGCCCAAAGGTTATACAACGTGAAACACTGTGGGCATTGGACATCGCGGAGGTAGATCGACTCTTCGGTCGACACGGTCACATCTGGCGTCACCGCGCGAAGTTGCATCTGCAGACTCTAGCACGAACTGCCAGCGCTTCCATCCGCCTTTTAGCGCCAGATTCAATAGGGCGAACCTCGGAGATAAAAGGG
>DATATW010000088.1:0-42089 GCA_036268595.1 Terriglobales bacterium | reverse complement strand
CGCGTGGTTCTCCCGGTATAAAGAACGTCATCGACCAGCACGATCTTCTTACCGGTGATGGGAAAGCCGATCTCCGTCTTGTGTACCACCGGCTTCGCCAGCGGCGAAAGGTCGTCGCGGTACGAGGTGATGTCCAGAGTTCCAACTGGCACCGTCCCCTTTTCGATACGCGAAATCATTTGGCCGATTCGTTGCGCCAGGAAGACGCCGCGACGCCGGATTCCGACCAATCCGAGGTCCTTTGCGCCATCATTTTTCTCTATGATTTCATGCACCAGCCGGACCAGGGTGCGCTCTATCTCCGACTGCGCCATAATTTGCGCTTTTTGTCGCAACCCGTGCTGAGGAGAGCTCTTCGAAGTCATGAACGCTGCATCATATTTGAGTGGGGCGTCTGCGGGCAAGGCGCTGAAGCCATGAACAAATTACTGCCCGGGGGGCGCTTTCCGTCGCAATAGTGAAGCAGAGACGGCACCTCCAACCCCAGAAAGCAGGACAAACAAAACACACAGGAAGATAAAACCTACGATCATCATGAACGTCATGCCCTGCGGCGTCAGGAAATATTCAAACGCTTGTCGGGCCTGGGGATCGGGGTTTCGGGCTTGGGCCTGCTGAACGATCTTAACCACCTGCTCGTGCAATTCGCCTTCGTTGTGGCGGGCGAGGGTCCCGGCGGCGATAAGAACCATCAGTAATCCGAAGACGAACAGGCCGCTGAGTGCGCCGAGCCGGAAGCCGGTGCGCGGGGAGGGTTCGATCCCGGAGCTGAGGCGACGATACAGCAGAACGGATACCACGCCGCCCAGCGGCAATGCCAGGACGAAGCCTGCCCCAGGCTGCACCATGCTAAGAATGGCACCAACGATGGATGCATAAAAGGCGGAACGCAGTTCAGCATGGGCATGCACAGCTGCTCTAGGCTTTCGAAGCTGTCCGGTGTTCAGAAATCCCGGGTTGCCGTCGACCGCTACGCTGACTTGTGGACGGGAGTACTCCTTCTCCGTTGCGCGCACCTGAGCCGCGTCACAGGTGGGGCAAAACGGAGAGTTATCGTCCACAGGAGAATTGCAACCGGGGCAGGCGTGTTCCACTGCTTCAATTATCTCATCTGCACAATTAATGGTGGGAGCAACTCATTGCGGTCCGCAGCGAAGTTTCCGGAAAAGACAATCCGCCGGCCCTGCATTACAGGGTTCCGGCGGCTGCTTGCTGCTAACTTGTTTTAGGAACTTATGTCTCAATCACCCGTGGGGTGATGAAGAAAATCAGTTCCTGGTTCGAGCTGTTTACGGTCTGGTGCTTGAACAGGTTGCCCAGCCATGGAATGCTGCCGAGCAACGGTACCTGAGCAATGCTGACGGAGTTGTTGCTCTGGATCACGCCACCAATCACCACTGTACCGCCATCTGTCACCAGCACTTGCGTGGTCGCCTGCTGAGTGATCAAGCTGGGGTTGCCGTTGATGGCATGGCCAAAGTCGGGAGTCGTATTTTCCACGTCGACGTTCAAGAAGATGGTGTTCTCAACCGTGATCTGCGGAGTTACCGTCAACTTCAAGAACGCGTCCACGTAGGTGATGGTTGCCGGAGCGCCCAGTGTTGCCGCACTCTCGACCGGAACCCGCACGCCCTGTTTGACCACGGCTTGAATGTTGTTCTGGGTCACGACCCGTGGACGGGAAAGGATCTTCAGCAATCCTCGCGACTCGGCCATAGTCAGAATGGCATCAATGCGGATGCTGTTGCTGGCATTCACCAGGCTCAAACCGCTTGAGGGACCGGTTACGCCAAGGTTTGAAAACAGCGGAATCTGTACGCCCTGGCCTGGCGTCGGCGCGGTTGTACCGATGATCGGATACTGCGCGCCGGGAGTATTGAACACCGACAACGGCGATGTTCCTACGGCACTTGCGCCGCCTACCGCAGTCGCAGCATTGCCCCAACCGATTCCAAGCTGAGTACCGATGTCGCGGGCGAAGCTGCGGGTGGCTGAGATTACCCGGGCTTCGATCTCGACTTCCTGTGTCTTACGGTCGAGCTGCTGAATCAACCGGTCTACTGCAGGAATGGTCGACGGAATATCGGAGATGATGACAGCGTTCGTGCGGTCATCAGAGACGATGTCGCCCCGTGAACTGAGGAATTTCTTGATCGTGGGCACCACATCTTTCGAGTGCGCATAGCTCAGGAACCGGGTGACCGTGACTCGTTCAACCGCCATGGCTTCGGCTTCCTGTTGCGCCCGGCGTCCATCGGCCTCTCGCCGCAGAGTGTCCATGGTGGCAATTCGCAATACGTTGCCATCAAGTTGGCGCGAAAGAGCATTGTTCTTAAGCACGATATCCAACGCCTGGTCCCACGGTACGTCGTCAAGAACAATCGTCAGAGTGCCATGAACATCAGGATCCAGCACCACGTTGAGGCCGCTGATCTCGTGAATGAGCCGGAAGAAGTCTTTCAGGTCAACATCCTTCAAATTGACCGAGATCGGTTCTCCCGTGTATTTTGCATTCGAAATCGTGTTCTGGGGATGAGATCTCTGTTCCGCGGCCATATTCACCGCAGGTTGCGCGGCTGGGGCCTGATTCGGAACCGCGACTGCTGGAGCAGGAGCCTGCGGAGTCGCCGGCGCCGGAACTGGCACTGGCATCGCCGCGGCCGACTGGTCTTGAGCCGCACTTGCGGCAGGCAACAGATTGCCTTCAGGTCTCTCCACAAATTTCGAAGCTGCTTCTACCGTCCGCACCGGAGGAGCTACTTGCGGAACATCTTTCTTCGGAGAAAATGTGGGTTCGACGAATAGAAAGTCGGTCGCCGCAGCCTTTGCGTTTTCCGTCTTTTCGGCTGCCGTGACATTCGCTGCTGCCGTCTGAACCGGCTTCGCAGCGGCGGGCGCGCTGGCGCTCTCGACAGCTGGGGTCATTTCCAGCTTCAGCGTGAGCTTCTCGCCAGGCCCTGGCACCAGCTCATACTTGCAGAGCCGATCCAGATCGACCACCACGCGAGTGGTTTTCGCGGCGTCGGTGCCGATGCGCACTTCGTTCACGCCGTCGCTTCCGACACGCACGCGGCTTTGGGCCGTCGCCATGACTGTATTAGGCAGGTCGACGACAATGCGCGCCGGTGAAGAGAGCGTCTCCACCATGGGCGTCACTGCGCCCTTAGCCGTCATCTCAATGCTGATGCCGGCTTTGCCGCGCGTCACGCCCACTTTTTGCAGCGCGGCGTGACTTGCCGCCTCCGTGCTCGGAGTCTGCGCGCTGGCCATCATTACGATTGCCAGTAGCGCCAAAGTTGTTGCCAGAAGTTGCTTTCGCATTTCGCGTCTCCCCGCCTCTAGTCTGCTCGAACTTATTTTTATTGCTTTCAAAACTCTGTGGCCGTTACGCTACCGGCCGGGTGATTGACTTGGTTACGTCCCGCGTCAGCGTCTTGCCCAGCTTGTCGTGGAACGTTTCCTTGAAAATGATCGAATCTCCCGTAATCTTCACCACGTAACCGTTGAACACGGGATCGTTCTCCCGAAGGAAGTAAGCTTTTTCGAGCGCGTTGGTCACCACTGCGATCATTCCTGACTCAGATTTCACCACTCCTCGAAGTGCAATCTGATCGATCGCAAGGCACCGTTTGCCTGCGCTGCAGCCTGATCCCGTGACCCCCATCGCCACCACTGGACTCACAAACGGATCGCGCCCGGTGGTGTGGATCTCCGAGTCAGCCGGCTTGTTTTCTGCGGCCGATTTGGTTTCCTCGACCGAAGGGGCTACTTGTGGCGCTGCCACCGCGGCTACCGCGTGTTTAACCTTCTCGGTTTTAGCCTGAACATGCGCGACCGGCTTTACTGCAACTATTTTTGCCGCCGCCGGCTTGCTCATGACATGGGCCACAACGTGCTTCCCAGTGGTACTCGTCTTAACCGCAACCACATGCGGTTGGGAACCAGGTTTAGAAGCTACGGCGACCGAGACTGCGGCGTGCGGAGCAGGAACTACAACCTGCTTCGCCGCCGAAACTGCTTTTGGCGCTACGGCCGGCTTTCCTGCTGCGGCATGTACTGAAACTGCTTTAGGCGTCACAGCTACGACCGGCTTTGCTGCCGAAACCGCTTTAGATTTCGCGGTCGAGCTCGCCGACTTCACCGGCGCCTTCGCTGTCGTGACCCCTTTCGGGGTGACAATTGCCACTTTAGCCGTTGCCGGCTTTGCGGTCGTCTTAGACTTCGGTTTAGCGGTCGCGGCACTCACCTTAATGTGCGCCGGGGCCGGTTTTGCCGATTGCGACGCATGGTCCGTCGACGCGTTCACCTTCACCGTCGGCGGCACCGCCGAATTCTGTGCCACAGCCGGAGTCTGCGCGAACGCAGCCGCCGATAAAAGTAGTAGTATCCCCAGGTTCCGCATCATTTAGATCCTGCCTTTGGCCGTCGCCGGAGTTGCCACCGGCTGATCGTGGCTGAAGAACGTGGTCGCAACGCATGTAGCCACTACGCTTTCGCTGGCCGCGTATTGGTAATTGTGCTTGGCTTTCGCCTCGCCCGCCTTCTTGGTATTTGCCACCAGAAGATTCGAAACGTTCACGATTCTTTCCAGCTTGGCCACCCGATCAAAAAATTTCATCATCGAGTAATATGAGCCATCGAGCTCTATTTCGAACGGAACTTCGGTATAGAACTCCTTGCTGGCAGTTGGCTGTGCTGTATAACGCCGCAGCTCGATTCCTGACTTCGCCGCCTCAGCGTCGAGCATCTTGATAAAGGCATCGACTTCTTTCTCGTCGGGCACGATGCGCTTCTCGATCTCCATCTGCTGCTCCAGGCTGGCTAACTGGCGCTCGATTTCCCCTAACTTGGTTTTGTAGGGTTCGAGCTCGCGATTTTCCTGCAGCTTCGCCTCGAGAGATTTCTGCGCATTCTCGTTGGAGTCGCGTTGGCTTTTGAAGTAAGTGAAGTACAGTGCGGCGCTTAACAGTCCCGCCACGGCAAGCACCAGACCCCACTGTTTCATTCCCGACATTTCATTAAAGTTCATGGCCTGTCCTTAGGACTTGCTCCTGTCGATTTCGCAGGTCAACTCGAACTGGAACGCCTGCATATCCTTCACACTGTCGTCCTGAAATGTTTCTTTGATCTCAATGTCCTTGAAGTAACCCGTCTTCTGCAGGTTCTGAATCAGGTTTGCGACGGCGTCAGCGCTCAACGCCATTCCCTGGATCGAAATGCTCGGACCCTGGGTCTTCATGCTGTTGAGCCATACCGCTTCAGTCCCATCCACGGTCTCGCCGATGGTATTGAGCAGATTGACCGGACCGGTCTGCGCTTTTCGCAACTGGTCGATGACATCGACGCGGTGCTTGTAGTTGTCGGCCTGTTTCTGGCGTTCCAGGTACTTGGCCTTTACTCCCGCCAGTTCGCGATTGTGTTGCTCGGCAACTTTCATTTTCGCGGCAATCGCCACTGACTGGTTATCGAGCTGATACCAGTAAGCGCCGTTTACTCCCGCCGCCAGTACTACGGCGACGAGAATCTTCATTGCCGGCGATCCAACTTCGCCAAGCTCCATGGCAGGCGCCGCGATAGCAGTTCGCGAACGCTTGTTTTTCGGTTTGGGCGTCCCCAGCAGATTGATTCGGATCATAGTTCTTCAAAACTCCTCAAGGCCAAGCCGACCGCAACTGCCAACTGGCCGGCGTTGCCTTCGATCAACTCCATTCCCGAACCGCTTGCCGGAGGCGCGATCTTCTGAAACGGATTCAGGATCTCCACCGGCATCGAGAACTCCTGCCGCAAGCCTTCTAACAGCCCCGGCACCTTCGAGGAGCCCCCAGCCACTAAAATTTTCTCGATGTGTTCTCCCGCCGCGCTGGCCCGGAAGAAATCGAAAGTCTTCTGAATTTCGAGGACGATGATCTCCGTCACCTGCTGCAGAATCGGCGTTTTCGCATCTTCGCTGACCGTGCCGACTTTGTGGCCCAACTTCAGCGCTTCCGCATCCTCGAAGTTCAAATCCAGTTCTTTTTGCAGCGAGTCGGTGTATTGATGGCCGCCTACGCTGACATCGCGCGGGAACAACGGCGTCGTCCCTTTCACGATGTTGATGTTCATGACGCTTGCCCCGAGGTTCAACAGGGCCACGACCTGGTTGGGCGATGGCTCGTAATTGAATTCGTAGCAGTTCTGCAACGCCAGGGCATCAATATCCACAATAGCCGGGGTCTTGCCGGCCATCGAGAGTACGTTGGTGTAGTTCAGGATCTTGTCCTTCTTCACGGCAACCAGTAACACGTCCATCTGCGGCTGGCCTTCGTCCTCCGACAGGATCTGGTAATCCAGGTTCACGTCCGCCAGATCGAACGGTATATGCTGCGCCGCCTCTTTCTGGATGGTTTCCGACAGCTCGGCATCGCTGATGGAAGGCAGCGAAATCTTCTTCACGATGACGGAGTGCCCGCTGACCGCGGTGGCTACGTTCTTGCCTTTAATTCCGTTTTCCGAAAACAGTTTCGAAATCGCGCTCGACACCGTGCCCGAGTCCACAATCATCGAGTCAACCACGATGTCCGGAGCCAGATGCTCCAGCCCCAGGTGGGATACTTCAATTCCCCCACGGGTCTTCTTCAGCTCCACCGCCTTGATACTCGAGGAGCCCACATCCAGGCCAACGATCGATTTCGCTCCGAATCCAAACATGTGTCCGCCTTTTTAGGTGGCAGCCTGTCCGGCCGCCTTCGCTTTCTTGCTCTTCAATTCCGGCTCGCTCGACTTCTCTTCCATCCACTGGTCCAGCTTTGATTTCTTAAAGCGCCACCGGTTCCCCAACTTGAACGCCGGAATCTTCTGCTCATTGACGTACTTGTAGAGCGTGTCCGGACTGACTCCCAGGTATTGCGACGCCTGGCGAATGTTCATTACTTCGCGCGAATCTGCCATAGTTTTCTCGTTCCACAGAGATTCGTCTCTGGCATGCCTACTCATGCCGGACGCTATTGGGAGAGAATCCGCTCGAATTACTGCATCGAGTGGATTTGAGTGGACTGAGCATATATCAACCCGCTTATCGCGGAGCTCAGGCCCGAATTCCGTGTTTTTCCGGCTTTTTTACCGTTTTCTCGGAATCTATCACCAGAGCAGTTGTGAGTGCAGCCCATAACTTGTAGGCACAAGCTGCAAATATACAAGCCGTAGTATGCTTAGGCTTGTCAACGCCCGTGGAACCGAGGGCACATAACCTAAGTACAACAGACGGTACTAAGGTGTGTTGTACTGGGTAACGGTCGGGTATTGCAGAACTTAGCGGGTCGAACGCAGAGGATTGCGTAACGAATTCAGAAGTAAGAACTAAGAATGCAGAAGTAAAAAGTCAGCCACCAGGTTTTCCTGATGGCTGAAGGCTGATTCGATAAAGGCTGATCAGTATCCCCGGTTACCCGACACCAGGGCGTCATAAGGGACATCCCGAGGGACGTTGTACTTGGCCATGATCTCATTCAACTTGGCTTCATCTTTGGCGTAGTCATCGCGATCATGTTTGGCGCGGTCGCGCTGGAACTTCTCATAGGCTTTGTCATACTTCTTCTGGTCATCGGGTGAGAAGCGCCCCTGGTATTCGCGCACATTTTCCCGCGGCATATAACCGCTATTCGTCGCGATGGCGTCGAACGGCGTGTTCTGCGGAATATTGTTGCGCTGCATCAACTCTTCCATGTTGCGCGCGTGTTTATCGATGTCGTCACGATCGTTTTTGGCATTCGCCTCCTGCCATTTGCTGTACTCTTTGTTGAATTTGTTCTGATCGTCCGGCGACATCTGGTTGGCGTAGCTGCGATTGTCGTACCCATTGTTATAGGCAGGATTATTGTTGTAAGCGCCATTGTTGTATCCCGGCGGTGGCGGCGCCATATTATTTTGCGACGCAACCTGATCGTAGGGTGTGTCCGCGGGAATCGAATACTTGTTCATCAGGTCCTGCATGTGGTGCTCCATGCTGACCATGTCATCGCGATTGTTGGTTTGCTTGTCCTGCAGCCAGCGCGAATAGTCATTGTTGAATTTCTGTTGATCATCAGGCTTCATCTGTTGGATCTGCGCCAGCGCGGGTAATGCCATCGCCGCCAGCACGATCATGCTTCCCAGCAATTTCTTCATAACGCCTCCGGCAAGTGTTTTTATCGTTCGGTCGGAGATAGGAGTGACAGAGCAGAGCACAGGTTGGCCGCGCAGTCTTCCGTGGCTGTAAATGCAGTCCGATCAGAACACAATGTGGGTATTTTTACTTAGGGGGCGGAAGTTAAGAAGCGGCTTTTCCGACTACATAACTCTCGCGGCGAGGTAAGGACCAAAGGTGCCGCTTAGGTGTGCTATTAAGCCGACGCGAAGAATATCTCCTGCGGGCACTTACTTCATTACTTTCTCGTCTTGGCAAAGAACGAGATTATTCGTTGTCGAATGGCACGCGAGATTATTTTTAAAAACTCTCTATGGCTACAAACGCCAAGGACAGTTTCAATCGCATGCGTTTGTTTAATGCCGGAACATGTGCATCTCCTGCTCAGGACGCCACGCTTGCACGGGTGATGCCATTGATCAAGGGCGGATACTCGCACAGCTTTGGCGCGGAGTTTGGACACAAGAAGGAAGACTGGCAGAGAGGATTTACTGATCATCGTATTCGGGATGCTCACGATTTTGCTGCCCATCGAGAGTACATTCATCGAAATCCGGTAAAGCGGCGACTGCTTCAGAACGCAGAAGAGTAGTAGGTATTGTTCCGCCTTCCCAGGATTCCAGCTGGACATGAGGGCCTCAGCGGCTGAAGCCGCATGAAGAAAGGGCATTATTCGGCACGACTTGAGTCCTCCCGTCCGTGCCGCTTCCGAAACGCGCCCTTACTTCTCCATCCCGCGTTGCGCGATCCCGATATTGTCGCGGGTGCTGTTCTTCACCATGTACATCATTTCGTCAGCCTGGCGGATTACGTCGTGTGGAGTTTTGGCGTCGTGGGGGTAAGTGGCGAGCCCCATGGAGGCGCGGACATTCAGGTTCAGAGATTCTTCTTTGCAGAAAGCGCTGGCCCGCAGACTGTCGCGCAGGCGGCGGGCAACGACCAATGCCGCGTCTTTGCTGGTCTGCGGCAGCAGCACGACGAATTCGTCCCCACCATAACGGAAGGCGAAGTCGATCAAGCGCAGCTGGGCTTTGATCAGATATCCAATCTCCGCCAGCAGCTTGCTGCCGATGAGGTGGCCGTGGGTGTCATTGACTTGCTTGAAATGATCGAGGTCGATAAACAGAACGGAAAATTCATATCCAAAACGCGATGAGCGGTAGACCTCGGATTCAAGCGTCTTGTAAAGATGGCGCGCGTTGTAAAGACCAGTGCAGTCGTCGGTGATGGTCAGTTCCTGAATGCGCTCCACCGAGCGTGCGTTCTCAATCGCGATGGCCGCATAGTCGCACAGCGATTGCAGAAAGAATGATTCCGCTTCGGTGAAATGGTTCATGTTCACATTTACCAACTGAATGACGCCGAGCACGCGCAGCTTGGATTTCAGCGGAACGCAGATGATGGATTGGGTTTCCATCTGCGTGACTTTGTCGATGCGCTTGGCGAAGCGTTTGTCCGAGCGTACGTCGGGCACAATCAGTTTCTCGCCAAACTTGGCTACGTGTCCGGCAATGCCTTCGCCGACTTTCAGCCGAACGTTCTTGAGCGCCTCGGACGCCGAACCGACTGCAATGGCAAAATAAAGTTCGTTCTTTTGCTCATCCACCATCAATAGCGACCAGGTGTCAGGACGGAAATATTCCGCCATCTTTTCCATGATGGTTTGCAGGATGGAATCCAGGTCCAGAGACGAGGTCAGGGCCTTGGCCACGTCATGGAAAATGCGCAATTCCTGAGATTGACGGGCAGTCTCTGCTCCGGCTGCGTTCGACATCAAAGGGTCCTTTTTAGCCTTGAAGTTTCCAGATTATAGGCACTGCGGGGAACCAAGAGCAATGAACCATGGTAACGGAGTAGCTGTAATGTCAGGACAGTACAAATGTCGGGCGCCGTTGAGGTTATTACTTTCCCCAACCGCAGCTTTAGTTTCCCCTTTGGCTGAACGAAGGTACGTTTCGACTAAAATCCGTTGCACCTGGCGGGGTTCTTTGATAACGTTCTTTTAGGCTGCAAGGTGTTCATTTAATTGCCGTTCTGTTCGAATCAAGGGTCTTGAATGTGGCGCGGGCTCCTCACCCGCGATACCGAAACGGAGAGACGACTTCCGCATCGATCCGACCAACAGGAGCATAGGACATTTGTATCGCCGACCGCGTTCAAGAAGGAGAAAATTAAATTGTCATCCCGCAATCCTTACCTATTTACCTCTGAGTCTGTGACTGAAGGCCATCCTGATAAGATTGCCGACCAGATTTCTGATTCCGTGCTCGATGCCTGCCTCGCGGAAGATCCCATGAGTCGCGTGGCTTGCGAAACTCTGACCGCGACAGGCCTGGTGGTAATCGCCGGCGAAATTACCACCAAAGCATATGTGGATTTCCAGGCGTTGGTGCGCGGCGTGATCGCCGCCATCGGTTACAACAATGCGCTGTACGGTTTCGACTCGAACACCTGCGCCGTGATCTCCAGCATCAACAAGCAATCGGGCGACATCGCCATGGGCGTGGACACCGGCGGCGCCGGTGACCAGGGGATGATGTTTGGGTACGCGTGCAATGAGAATCCGGAACTGATGCCTACGCCAATTCTGCTGGCGCATAAGTTGACGCAGAAACTCTCGCAAGTGCGTAAGAGCGGCAAACTTCCTTACCTTCGTCCAGATGGAAAATCCCAAGTTACAGTTGAATATGACGCTAATAACCGTCCAGTTCGGGTGGATGCGGTGGTGATTTCTACGCAACACGCGGAAACGGTCACGAATGACGAACTTCGAGCCGATATTCTTAAGCATGTGATTCAGGCGACGGTCCCGGCGGAATTGCTCGATGAGGACACGAAGTATCACATCAATCCAACGGGGCGTTTTGTGATTGGCGGACCCATGGGCGACACCGGACTGACAGGACGCAAGATTATTGTGGACACTTATGGCGGCATGGGGCGGCATGGCGGCGGGGCGTTCAGCGGAAAAGATCCGACGAAGGTGGACCGGTCCGCGGCTTATATGGCGCGTCACATTGCGAAAAACATTGTCGCTGCGGGTCTGGCGGAGCGGTGCGAAGTGCAGTTGGCGTATGCCATCGGCATCGCGGAACCGGTGAGCGTGCTGGTGGAAACATTTGGGACGGAGAAAGTCGACCCAGCGATTATTCCTGACCTGGTGCGATCGCACTTCAAACTGACGCCGAAGGGAATTATCGATTCGCTCAAGCTGCGCCGGCCGATTTATTGCAAAACGGCGGCCTATGGGCACTTCGGGCGCAACGATCCTGACTTCACGTGGGAAGCAACCGACAAAGCCGCGCAACTGGCGAGCGACGCGGGTTTGCGCGAACCGGTGGGAGCGGGAGTTCGGAAATAGCTTCCAGTCGAATGAAAAAGCTTTTGACCGCAGAGGACGCGGGGAACTGCCGCGAGTTCGCAGAGAAAACACTGATAACCAGCCACTCATTACTTCGAATTACTTAGGAGATTCATGTCAACCACTTCGGCGCAGTTGCAGAGCGATATCAAGAGCGTAGATTTTGCCGACCTCGGCAAAAAGCGGATTGAATGGGCCAATCAGTCGATGAAGGTCCTGCAGATTATCCGCAAGGAGTTCATTAAGAACCAGCCGCTGAAAGGCATACGCATTGCGGCATGCCTGCACGTCACTGCGGAGACGGCAAACCTGGCCATTTGCCTTCGCGATGGCGGCGCAGACGTTGTGCTGTGCGCTTCCAATCCGCTTTCGACGCAGGATGATGTTGCGGCGAGCATGGTACGCGATCACGGCATTGGCGTGTTCGCGATCAAAGGCGAGGACAACGACACTTACTACAACCACATTCTGGCGGCACTCGACCACAAGCCGCACGTCACCATGGATGACGGAGCCGACCTGGTCAGCATTCTGCACACCAAGCGGCAGGACGCGCTCGATGGCGTGATCGGCGGCACCGAAGAGACCACCACGGGCGTAATCCGCTTGCGTGCGATGGCGAAAGAAGGCGTGCTGCAGTATCCCATCGTCGCGGTCAACGATGCCGACACCAAGCACCTGTTCGACAATCGCTACGGAACCGGGCAGTCGACGATTGACGGCATTATTCGCGCCACTAACTTTTTGCTCGCAGGGTCGAAGTTCGTGGTTGCCGGCTACGGCTGGTGCGGACGCGGACTTGCTAGCCGGGCACGCGGGGCCGGAGCTGAGGTCATCATCACTGAAGTCGATCCCACGAAGGCGCTCGAAGCCGCAATGGATGGCTTCCGCGTCATGACCATGGCCGAAGCTGCAAAGCTTGGCGATGTGTTCTGTACGGTGACCGGCAACAAGAGCGTCATCACCAAAGACCATATCGAAGTGATGAAGAACGGAGCGATTATTTCGAACTCCGGGCACTTCAACGTGGAGATCGACATTCCCGCGCTCGAAAAGATGTCGTCTTCGAAGCGCACTACGCGGAATTTTGTCGACGAGTACTCGCTGAAAGATGGCCGCAAGATTAATCTGCTGGGCGAAGGTAGACTCATCAACCTGGCTGCAGCCGAAGGGCATCCGGCGTCAGTGATGGATATGAGTTTTGCCGACCAGTCGCTTTCGGTGGAGTACATGGTAAAGAACCACTCGACGCTGGAGAAAAAGGTCTACCGTGTGCCGGAAGAACTCGACAAACGGGTTGCGAAGTTAAAGCTGGAGTCGATGGGGATTAAGATCGACAAGCTTACCCCGGAGCAGGAAGAGTATTTGGCGGGGTGGAGCGAGGGAACGTAGCAATCGGCATTTAGCATTCAGCACAACCAGGGCGGCCCAGCCGCCCTTTTTGTTTGTAGAAAAACTGTTCACCACGGAGCCACGGAGAACAATCAACCGCTTTCAGGACATGGCGCCTGTTCACCGCGTGCGCGTCGCTGCTGATCCATCTGCCTGGGCACTCTCTCTTCTCTCGACCCCAATGCACATAGAGTTTGCTGTCATCCCGAACGGACGCGCTCGCCGCGTCTGAGAGGGACCTTACGATGCCTGTGCGCCTGTCAGGGACGCTGACAGGATCGATTTCACAGCAGGCACCAAACGCCTGCCCGAAAATTGCACACTTGCAGCATGCCGACGTAAGATCCCTCTCCCCGCTCGCTCGCTAGCGAGCGTATTCGGGATGACACGATGAATCTCCGCTTGGGTGCCGATCAGCGGCTCAGGGGCGGCAACTATACTAAGGAATCTCTTCCGGGCAGGTGAAACCGCTGGCGTGTCAGGCGGTCCCGGCGCTGTCAGCTTTGAGGCGCTCGGCCTGGTAGTGTGTGACCAGCGCGTCGATAAGCGGCTGGAGTCTGCCATCCATCACTTCAGGAAGTTGATGGATGGTGACGCCGATGCGATGGTCGGTGACCCGGTTCTGCGGGAAGTTATAGGTGCGGATTTTTTCGCTGCGGTCTCCGGAGCCGACCATGGACTTGCGCTCTTTGGCGAGAGCGTCCTGCTGCTTTTGCATTTCCATTTCATAGAGGCGGGAACGCAGAACGCGCAGGGCCTTTTCGCGGTTCTTGATTTGCGACTTTTCGTCCTGGCAACTAACCACGGTGTTGGTCGGAATATGCGTCATGCGGACCGCGGAATAAGTCGTATTTACCGACTGACCGCCGGGGCCCGACGAGCAAAAGGTATCGATGCGAAGGTCTTTGGCTTCGATTTTGATGTCCACTTCTTCGGCCTCGGGAAGCACCGCGACCGTGACAGCCGAAGTGTGAACGCGGCCTTGCTGCTCGGTTTCCGGAACGCGCTGCACACGATGTACGCCGCTCTCGTACTTCAGTTGCGAGAAGACGCGATCGCCTTCGATCATGGCGATGACTTCCTTTAATCCGTGAACGCCGGATTCGGAAGTGGACAGCACTTCGACCTTCCAGCGCTTCGATTCTGCATAACGGTCATACATGCGGAAAAGTTCTGCGGCGAAAAGAGAAGCTTCATCGCCGCCGGTGCCGGCGCGAATTTCAAGGATGATGTTCTTTTCGTCGTTAGGATCTTTGGGCAGGAGCAGGAACTTGAGTTCTTCTTCCACGGCGGCCACGCGGGCTTCGAGCTGATTGAGCTCTTCCTGAGCATAGGCGCGCATGTCGGGGTCTTTTTCATCCGCGAGTAGTGCTTTGCTTTCAGCGATGCCCTTTGTCAGATCTTTGAACTCGCGATACTTCTCCGCGATAGGCGCAACTTCGCTGTGAGCTTTCGCGGTCTTCTGATACTTCGCCGAATCGGTGACGATCTCGGGCGAGGCCAGGGCTGCGGTCAGCTCATCGTAGCGGGCTTCGATTTGGTCAAGGCGTGAGAACATAGTCAGTTTAGGCGGTACAAACTCCGTTTGGTCGTCGGTCTTCGGCCCTCGGTCGTCGGGTAAAGCAAATATTACCCTCGCCCTACGCTATTGATACAGAGAGCGAATTTAGAAGTCCGGCCAAACTTCGGCCTGTTTGAGTGGCCTGCGATTGCAAGTCACTCCATTGCTTCTCTGATATGTATTCTAACTTGAGAGCAATAAATATCTGAGTCTCCAGTTCAAGCAGGGAGCCGCGAGCGTTGAAAAGAAATTGGCGGAACTCCTTGTCGGATCTGCGTCCCTTTCCCTCCGCTATGTTGCTTGCGATTGAAACCGATGCTCGACGCATCTGTTGTGCAAGCCCATATAACTCACTCTTCGGAAAGGCCGCAGAGCAGCTATAAATCGACAACGAGAGCTCGATTGCCTGTTGCCACACGCGTAAGTCTCTGAATGATGCACTCATAAATTCCTCCATGAGGAACTTATCCCAGAAAGCTGCCGGAACTCACATGGAGCAACCGCAAAATTCGGTGGACTTCCCGGTTTGAAACTGCTGGTCACTCAGGATGGGAATCCGAAGACCGAGGGCCGAAGACCGAGGGCCGACGACCAAAGGCGCCCTACCTACCCAATCACCAACTCTCCCCCATTTGCCTTTTCCAGGCTCAAGGAGTGATCGAGGGCGGAGATTGCGCATATGGCCTGGTCGTCAGATGGAGGCTGGGTGGTGACCCGCTGCAGCCACAGACCGGGCGCGGTCATGATCGCGAAAAGTGATTTGCGGCGCTTGGCGGCGAAGCGAATGATTTCGTACGCGACTCCGGTGATTACCGGCAGCAGTGCGATGCGCAGTGCGAAGCGCGCCCAGAATGTCGTTACCGGGAAGAGCATATAGACGAAGATCGAGATAATCATCACCGTCATCAGAAAGCTGGTGCCGCAGCGCGGGTGAAACGTTGGATATTTCTGAACTTCCGCAGTCCCCAGCGGATCGCCGTTTTCGAAGGCAAAGACGGTCTTGTGCTCGGCGCCGTGATATTGATACACGCGACGAATGTCTTTGAGCAGCGAAGTTCCCCAAATGAAGAGCAGGAACAGCGCGAGGCGAATAAGGCCGTCGATTAAATTAAATGAGATCTGACCATTCAATGATGGATGAGCTTTCTTGATTTCGGTCGTAGCCAGCAACGGCAGGTACTTGTACATAAAGATGAAGAAGCCAACGGAGATGATGATGTTCACCGTGGCGATCCAGCCGCTGATTTCAAATTTCTTCTCCGGCGTTTTCCCGGCTTCATCTTTCTGAATTTCACCTAGCTGCAGGTTGGCAGAAAATTTGAGGGCGCGGAAGCCGAGGGTCATGGCGTGGCCGAGAGTCATGACGCCGCGGACCACCGGCCAGGCCATCCACTTATGTTTTTCCGAGAGGCGCTGCAGGGGCTCGCCGTGCGTTGAAAGCTCGCCATTCGGCTTGCGGCAGGTGATGGCCCAGGCATGAGGCGTGCGCATCATTACGCCTTCGAGCACAGCCTGTCCGCCGACCAGAGTTTCCTCGCCACCTTCGAGAGCCGGCAGCAGCTGGATGGCGACCAGAAAACGCCATAAAGTCTTGAAAAATTGCATAAAGATTGGATGATCCAGGGCCTAAGTTAGTTCCAGCATTAGCGTAACACAGGGGCGCTGAGGCTATAAATGATGATCCCCAGCAGATTTGCTCCGATAATTCCGCCGGCGGTCTTTGCGGAATATTCCCAGCTGCTCTGCACGTCGACGATGGGGAAGACGGAAAGCACGATATAGAGGAGGGTCATTACGAAACCCGAAGCCGCACCTAGGCGAAGAAGCAGTCCCCGTTTCAATCCTAATTTTCGGTGCGCCAGCACGGGAATCGCGAACAAGGCCAGGTATGCGGTGGCATAAAAGGCGAACGCGACCACCAGCAGTAACTCGAAGGCCTCCTGTTCGCCCACGCCGATCAGGACCGCAATAGCAGCAGCCATGGCTACTCCGGCAGCGAAGAAGATCGAGTTCACTGGGGTCTTGTATTTGGGATCGAGACGGGTGAACCAGGCGGGCAGCAGGTGGTCCCAGCCGGCTACCATCGGAAGACGGGCGCAGCCGTTGAAATTGATGTTGAATGTGGAAACGTAGTTCGTAAGCAACAGCACCACAGATATCGGGAGAATAATTCTGACAATGCCGAATGGCTGAAAGGCCCGGCTGAGCGCCTGCGGAATGGCGGCCGTCACGTCCACAGCATTGGCTGGAACGAAAGCGAGGATTGCGCTGGTTCCGAAGATATAGAGCAGAGCGATGATGGGCGCGGTGATTAAGATGGAGCGCGCCAGATTGCGCTCGGGATTCCGGCACTCCCCGGCAAAGATCGCGACATACTCAAAGCCGCAGAGCGCTCCGAAGGTCATTTTGCTAAAGACGCTTAGAGTGAAAAGATTCAGCGGAGGCGAAACCAGGTGCAGTGGACGGAATGCTGCGCCGCCGCGGTGGCTGTGAATCATCGGCATAAGAACCAGCGCGCCGAGGACAATCAAGGTTGCGGCGCTGCCGAAGTTAGTGATCCATTTGCCGACGTGAAAGCCGACGCGCGCTAGCATTGCCATGCCAGCCGCAAGCAAGAAAGACGCGGCCAGCAGCAGCCATTTGTTTTGCGCGATCCATGCGGCTTGCGGCCCGAGCGCGTAAGCCAAGAAACTCAGTGTGATCATCCCAGCCAGCGCCATATAAATCACGCCGTAGAGCCACATGTTCCAGGCGACCATAAAACCAATGCGGTCGCCGAAGGCAATCCGCGCCCACTCGTAAAGACCACCCTCGAGCGGCATCAGACGGTTCAAACGCGCGACCACCAGGGCTTCGGGAATAAAGAATAGGATGATGGCCAGCAGCCACAACAACACGTGGGAGGCGCCGGCCCGGGCTGCGGTGCCGAAAAATTCAGGAATGGTCAGATAAAGTATCTGAGCCAGCGCGATATCGGCGAGGCCCAGTTCGCGCCGAAGGGCCGGAGGATTAGGTGGACGGCCCGGATCGCCTGAGAGATTTTGGCTATGAGTTTCCGGCAAGCGAGAGCAAGCTAGCTTAATACCCGCAGCAGCTTTCGTCTATGCTCGTCTTCGGCGGTGACTACAGAACTAATTAGACCCTTCGACGACACCGGTTGTCAGAGAAGCTTCGCTGGACTTGCTGAGCTGCCGTAAAAGCTTCAGGTCGCTCTGGATCTGCTGCTCGGAGACGTGGGCGGGCTTTTTGGATTTCAATTCCTCATCCAAACGCGCGAAAAGCAAAACTTCCACAAGTTCCGGCGGAGCTGACATGCGTAATGCGTTGTCGCGGCAAATTCCAATTTGCGTAGTCGTATTGTCAGTGCGCGCCTGCAGGAAGGGCTGACCGGTAGCATCGAGTTGCGGTTCGGTCTTGCTGGCAAAGTCATGCCAATTGGGCAGCGGCTCTGACTCATTATTTTCGCGTTTCATGGCCTGGACAGATTTTTCATACCAGGCGCGCTGCCCCGCGGTGAGTGGGGTCTCCAGGCCACGCGCGGGATCGAAAATTAAAGCGCCCTTGGCGGGGTCGAATCGCCATCCGGTCCAGTAGGCGGCCTCAACCCCCGCCACCACAAATGGATGGAACATCAAAACCGGCGTCACATATTTCTTGGCCAGCACCAGAGATTCGAGTACGCCATGCACCGGCTTGCTGCGCTTGAGCCCGGGTACTTGAGGAATCAGGAACGTGGTCAACTGCATTTGCGGGCGATGTTTTGCCGAATGCGCCAGCGACTTCGCCGCTTGTTTCGGAGTCATCACGCCGAGGTCGGCAATGACGCTGCGATGCACCGCATGGGGATAATAGAAATCGACGATCTGCTTGACGAAGTCAGCGCAATTGCGATTCAGCAGTTTATAAGAATCGCGATTGGTCTCCTGGTTCAGACTGCGGATGAGCTCGTCATCCTGTTCAGGAGTGGTCTCTATGCGAAAACCGTAGGTCGTCCGATCATAAGCAGAGCCCACCAGCTGATAGGCATCGCTACCGGTAATGTCCATTTTTTGCAGATATCGCTGGCGAAGAAATGCGACCAGCTTGGAGTCAGCGTAAAGCGGGATGTCGCTAGGGCTATCGACCGCATAAAGATACGGAATGAGTGGGACAGCGAACCAGTCGCGCCCTTCAATGTGGTGATAACGGCTGAGAACTACGCCCTGCTCGCCGGGATTGCAGCGACGCAAAAGTGTGGGAGTTTCAGCGCAAACTCGCGACAGATAAACTGCTGCATGACCGGTGCCGGCGAAAGTGCCGTCGTAGCTGTATGGCTCTTCGAGAAGAAGCGTGACCTGGGCCTTTGCCGATTTGGGAAGGAAACCTAATAAAACGGCGGCAAGCAACAAAACAAAGGACTTATACGACTTTAAATGCAGGAACATACTTCGCTCATTTTATATAACCCTGCTCTGAAAGAGTTGTTCCGAAAGCCCATTGATAATCCGGGACTTCAGTAACGCTAGCTCCCTATGTGACAGATTCTATTTACGTTATGGGAGGCGGTGCGCGGTAAGTCTTCGGAACTTCCGGTTCGATCTACTTGAACTGACCGGCAAATTCGGAGAATTGACGCTTCAGATCTTCGACCTCCAACTTAAGCGACGCGACCGCCGCCTCCAGACCGGCGATTCGCGACGAATCCTGGTCGCTGGCCTGGTGAAGATCAGATGAGGAGGGTAAAGGCAATGTTGCAGACTCGGGAATGTATTCACCGGAAAACAAGTGTGTATATCGCGATTCCTTGGTTCCGGGTTGGCGAGAGAGCACGCGCACCAGTTGACGATCGATGAGGCGTTGCAGGGCGGATTGCACGTCGTCCAGGGTTTCGAAGTGGTACATGCGGTCGGCGCGACCGCGAAGTTCACCGGGAGTTTGCGGACCGCGAAGAAGCAGAACACACACGAGCGCGATTTCGCGGCGATCGAAGTTAAACACTTCCTGAAGGCGGTGCTCGTATTTTGTGACGCGGCTGTCGGCGCCACCAGCCGGACCCGCCAAGCGCTTTTCCTGTAGCGAGCTCAGCGCCTCGCGCACCGAGCCTTCGTCCAGAGTCATTACCGGATCGCGATTATTTTTCTGGTTGCAGGCATTCACCAGGGCGTTGAGAGAAAGCGGATAGTAGTCAGGAGTGGTGATGTCCTTCTCGATCAGCGAGCCGAGAACGCGGACTTCGATTTCGCTAAGTTGCAGTTGAGGCGTTGCCATCAGTTTGACTAAAGTCTAACAGCGCAGCCTGCTCTGGTTATTTGTGGCGGGCGTATACTTTTTCGCATTGGCAACGTCTTTCTCTGTAACCCGTGTTCTCTCCGTGACCTCTGTGGTTAGGATCTAAAAAGCGTTAACCACAGGGGACGGAGTTACACCGAGGTTTTCAGAGAGGATCAACGAGGAGGTCGCATGAAACGCAGACAGTTCATCACAACGGCAGCTTACGGCGTAGGGGCCGCTTGGCTGGGGTCGAAAATGACTGGGCGCGCGCTTGCGATTCCTCCGCTGACGCAGAAATTCAGCGCGTCAGATACGGTCGTGCTCGGCAGTACTGGAATTCGCACCAGCCGCCTGGCCATGGGCACGGGAACGGTTGGGGTCGGTCATCACTCGCACCAGACCGCGCTGGGCGTGAAAGGCCTTTCCGATCTGCTGCTGAATGGCTATGACCATGGCCTGCGATTTTTCGATGCCGCCGATTCTTACGGCAGCCATCCTCATGTTGCCGAGGCGCTCAAGCACGTGCAGCGCGATAAAGTCACAGTCCTGAGCAAATCGTGGGCGCGTGATCCGGCAACTATGCGAGCCGATCTCGATCGCTTTCGCAAAGAGCTGGGCACCGACTACCTCGACATTTGTCTGATGCACTGCCTTACCGAGGCTGATTGGACTGAACGCTACAAAGGCGTGATGGACGTGCTCTCCGAGGCGAAGCAGAAAGGCATTATTCGGGCGCATGGTTGCTCATGCCATTCGATTGAGGCGCTTCGGGCGGCAGCGGCTTCGCCCTGGGTGGAAGTGGACTTCGCGCGAATCAATCCCATTGGCACGCACATGGACGCCGATCCTGCCACCGTTATCGCCGTGTTGAAACAGATGAAAGCGTCAGGCAAAGCGGTAGTCGGGATGAAGATTCTTGGGCAGGGAGACATGCGCAACCGTCAGGACGAAGCGCTACGTTTCGCACTTGGGCTTGAGATCCTGGACGCATTTACCGTCGGTGCTGAGAGCCGTCCGGAGCAGGAAGACCTGATCCGGAGGATTGCAGCGGCATAGAGCTCAACGCAAGAAAAAAGGCGCTGGTTGCATGCTCGCAACCAGCGCCTCGTACACATAAAGCGGTTAGTGGACCAGGCCCTTTAGAACTTTTGCGAAATTCGCAACGTCCATGGTGCCAATGCCCGCTGCAGGGCTGTAGCCGTTTCGTCCCTGATAGAACCCGTTATTGCCGTACGCGATGGCATTAAACGGGGCGTTCGGACCTCGGTAAGCCCGCCCGGTCAGCGCCAAATCGTATGCCGCAAAGTTCAGCAATCCGAGACGGCTGCCATGCACGTATTGGCCCAGCAGCGCTGAAACCCCATTGAGTTGCGGCGCGACAAAGCTCGTGCCTCCCGCCTGGAGAACCTCAAGCCCATTTGAGCTGGAAGTATAGAGAATAAGGTATCCCGTCTGTGGATCAGCGTTGAACGAGATATCCGGAACGTTGCGGCCCGGGAAGAACGCAGGCAATTTGTAATACAGACCTATGCCAAATTGTGCAAAGCCCTCTCCTGCCTGAAAAACCTGCCCAGGTTGACTGCGCTGAGTGCCGGGAAGGAAGATCTGGTACAGCGGCTCACCAAACTCAACGCTGACGCCGCCTCCGCTACCAGCCGGGAAGATTCCGCATGAGACCGGGTCGAAACCGAGGGCGCTGCACAGACCATCGAGATAATCCCATCCCCAAACCCGCTCATGCTGGATGTTGACCTCATAGTAAGGCGGAGTGCATGCCGCATTCAGGCAGTACTCCTGCAATCCAGGTAAGGTGGTTCCGCCGGCGGCGGTGATGTACGGGTCGGTTGCGGGGTAGTTAACGCTGAGCGTCAGACTGCAACTGTAGGGATCGCTGGAGGAATACGGACCACTGCAACCGAGGTCGCGGTTCACCTCGTACGCGCCAGCATCGCCTGAAGCTGCAAACACCGTCTGCCCCTGAATCGCCGCGCGCAGCAGAAGTTCATGAGCGGCTTCGAGGGCGCTGGTGTTTCGGCCCGTGACCGGGTTGGTTACTGGAGAGTTTTCGAAATTATCAAGCCACTCCCACTCTCCCCAGCTGATTGAAAGACTTTCAGCTTTATTCGCATCGACTGCCGATGCAATTAGGTCGACGAATCCCTGATTGGTGTTCGGCGCCTGGTAGACGTAAATGGCCGCTCCGGGGGCGACTCCACCGGATTGTTCAACATCCAGCGTGGTCTCGTCAGACCCGGATGCATCGCTGGGCGCGCCCGGCCCGCCATCCACGTTGACGATATGAATCCGGTTTTGGTTGACGGTTAGCCCGATATCACTCCAATACAAGTAAGCATCGCTGGGTGTGAAGCTGGCAAGCGTCATAATTCCGAGGGTGCGATTTGCCCCCGAGATCCCCGCCGTATAAAGAGGCTGCACGTCGTAGTATTTGGCGAAGTCGGTGACCGTCCAACTTCCCGGTTGGTTATTCGCGGAAAGGGATGGCATAGAGGAATGTGCTTTGGTCATGCTCTCAGGAGAAAGAACATGCATCGGATGGAAGGCCGGCTTGCTGTCGAGGCCAGCCACT
Organism: Terriglobales bacterium; assembly: GCA_036268595.1. Classification (GTDB taxonomy): domain Bacteria; phylum Acidobacteriota; class Terriglobia; order Terriglobales; family Acidobacteriaceae; genus Gp1-AA145. Next base: position 19,777 of record DATATW010000088.1, on the reverse strand, counting down.
CCGGCAACCACGCCGGCGATTTCGGCGGGCATTGTTGGCCGACTCAGGGGAGCATGGTACGTATATCCCAGTACATTGTTATGCGCCGGAACGTCGAAACTATGCAGGCTCACGGAAAAAGCCCGCTCGAAGTTCGCTGGCAAGCCGGTCACTGCGAGCGTCGTTGTGCTCGTTCTCCGCGCAGCCAGTCCATACTTCGCAAGCGCCAGGGTCACCTTCGCGACATCAGCGTCGGTTGGAGCAAAGCGCGCCGCGAACTGGTTTGAGGTCAGAAAGTGATGATATTGTGCATCGCCCGACGTGTTGATCGAGGTCAGCAGGGCCTCGGCTTGGGCGAGATTATGCAGGCTAAGCGCTAGTGTCACTGTGATAGGTGCTGAGCCGGCTTTGGCTGCGAGCTCGCCGCGATCGGTCGCTTTAGGAGTTTCTGACGTGGGATATGGCAAGCCGCGGTGCATCGAAGCGGCGTCGGAGTTTTGGGCGTTCGCGCTCAGTACCAGGCCAAGCACCAACAATGAACTTAATAACGTGATCTTGGGAATTCTCACAGGTGTCCTCCAAATAGGCATTCAGCAAGTTTCAAACTTCTGTTCGGCTTAAGCCCGGGACACTCACACGGAGGCGAGATACTGGATTCTCACTAAGATGCGGCAGCCTGGGATTCACTTCTGGGGGAGAAGTTCAAGGATGATGCCACGGAACTCAGCGATTCGTCAACTTAGAAATGCAAAACTCGACAGAAGAAATTCTCCTTTAATGGTAGGTTAAAAAAAATCCGGGTCCTTCAAATCGGCTGTCCGGCGCCGGTTTTGGGGAGTTCGTATAAACTTCGAGAAACACACCGACGTTACAATGACTGGGACTGTCTGGGAATTTCATGAAGCGAAGGTCCAGATTGCCGCGGACGGTTTGCACCTTATTCGCAAAGCCAGCGCCGGGAAATTTACTTAAATGGTTGCGTGACACTGAGACTGCAACAATTCAGTTGACACTGATCCAGAGTTGCTGGAAGATGTCGGGCGAATGAAGAGGCTCCGGCCTTGTGCTCCTTTAATATTTCTTTTGCTTTCTTCCGTCCTACTTTTCTCCGAAGACAAGCCGTGGACTGAAGTTCGCAGCCCACATTTCCGTCTGGTGACGAATGGCAGCGAGCATGATGCCCGGCACGTGCTCCATGGATTCGAGTTGATGCGTGCAGTTTTTGAAGGGCAATTTCCGGGCTTTAAACTCGATGCTCCCGCTCCATTACTCATCTTTGCTCCCAAAGACGAATACACAGCCAAGCAGTTATTGCCGCAATTCTGGGCGCATGAGGGCACGAGAGTTGCAGGTTTATACCATCACGGGTGGGAACGGGAGTATGCAGTTGTTCGGCTGGATACGCTGCACACAACCTACGATCCCGACGAATACGCTACCGTCTACCACGAGTACATCCACAGCTTGCTGCACATAAATTTCCGCTGGCTGCCAAGCTGGCTGGATGAGGGCCTCGCGCAGTTCTACTCCTTCACGCGATTTGAAAAAGGCAAGATCCTGATCGGAGCACCACCGCAAAATGCCCGCAGATTCAACATCCTCAGGGAGAAAAATTCGGTTCCGCTGGAAAAATTTTTCCAATCGCGAATGCTTAACCAGGATGCGGATCAAACGTACCTCCTTTATATGCAGGCGTGGGCAATGACGCATTACCTCACCTTTGGCGAAGGCATGCAAAATGGCAAGCTGTTGCGGCATTTTTTCAATGAACTGCAGCATGGGACGCCGCAGAAGAAGGCCTTCATCGAGACTTTCGGCCCCCTCCAGACCGTCCAGGCTCATTACGACGAGTACATTCACAAATTTCTCTTCACCTCATACGTTCTTCCGCTGCCTTCACTGATGGACGAAAAGCAGTTTCCGTCCCGCGCGATGAGCCTTGCGGAAACGCATGCCGAACTTGCGGCCTGGCACATTCGCTTCCATCATTGGGAGCAGGTCCGTGAATATACCGAGGCAGCGCTCAAGGAAGATCCGAAGCTGTCACTCGCGCACGAGGACAACGGCTTCCTTCAATTTAATGATGGGAAGGACGATGAAGCACTGAAAGAGTTCTCTGCGGCAGCTGAACTCGACCCCAAAAACTATATCGCGCTTTTCGCAAAGACAATGAGTTCGGCCGGCGGGCAAGCCGCGAGTGTCGTGGAGTTGGATGCCCGCTCCAAAGCGCTGGAGCATGTGCTTGAACTAAAGCCAGAGTTTGCTCCCGCCTATGTGGAGCTTGCGAAAATCTACCTAAAACAAGGTAAGCTGCAGCTCGCGTTGGGCCTGAGCCGCAAGGCTGAGCAACTGGAGCCTTTCCGGGCCGGTTATCACATTCTGAGTGGCGAAATCCTGCTGCTAATGAATCGGCCAACCGAGGCGGCAGCTGAAGGGGCGTACGTAGCTGACAGGTGGGCCGGCCCGGATCGTGATGAGGCGCTTGAGCTTTGGAACAAAGTGCCGGAGGCGCAGCGGGGCAGTGAACCCCTGACCGTTGATCTTTCTTCTCCGACGGGGCAAGTGACGGAGGGGATTGTAAAGTTGGTTACGTGTGGGCCGGGGACATTCACAATGACCTTGGATGTGAATGGACAATCTCAAACTTTCAAGCGTGCAGGATTCGTGGGTGGATTCTCCGACACACTTTGGGTGGGACGCGACCACTTCTCGCCCTGCTTCCACGTTCAAGGATTACGCGCCAATGTTCACTACACGCCCGCCAAAGATTCGTCCTACACTGGCGATCTCATCTATGCGGGATTCCGCGACGATCTTGGCGCACCATCAGCGCCAGCGGCCGCTCGAGCCAGCGCCCGGTGAAATTTAATAACCGTACAATTTCCGTGTGATCTCTGCGTCGAGATATCGGGGCCGCATTGCGCCGTCTCCCACTGGATATCTGCACTTGGGACACGCGCGGACTTTTTTGATTGCGGCGGAACGGGCCCGGCAATTCGGTGGCGAACTCATTCTTCGCAATGAGGACCTTGACCCAGACCGCTGCCGGGCAGAATTTGTTTCAGCCATGTATGAAGATCTACGCTGGCTGGGAGTTTCATGGAGCGAAGGTCCGGATTGCGGCGGTCCATTCGCACCTTATTCGCAAAGCCAGCGCCGGAAAATTTATTTAAACGCGTGGAGAAAGCTGCGTGACGCGGGTGCGATTTATCCGTGCACGTGTTCAAGAAAAGACTTGGCGGCTTCGGCCAGCGCGCCGCACGATGATGATGAACCGATCTATGCGGGGAATTGTCGAAGCCGCAGCGACGGATGCGATTTCGGAAAAACCCGCCGGAGTAAACTGGCGCTTTCGAGTGCCGGATGGCGAAGAGATCGGGTTTCACGATCAGCATCTCGGAGCGCAGCGCTATGTGGCTGGCCGCGATTTCGGTGATTTTGTGGTCTGGCGCAGGGACGATGTTCCGGCTTATCAGCTGGCGGTGGCGGTCGATGATCACTTCATGAAAATTTCCGAGGTGGTTCGCGGGGCAGACCTGCTCAAGTCCACAGCGCGGCAGTTATTGATTCATCGCACTCTGGGTTGGGAGTTGCCAAACTTCTATCATTGCGATTTAGTGCTCGATGAAACCGGCACACGATTGGCGAAGCGACATGATGCGCTCAGCATTCGCAAGCTGCGCGAGAGCGGCCGGAGTGCGCGGTCTATTCTTGAAATTCCATAATTGAGTGCCGCACCTGCGGGTACTTGGGCGGAGAGCTGAGTCTGTGCCGGGCGATACCTGACTCGGAAGCGCGCCCGAGCCGGCAAACTCCCCGGCCGGTTACAACATCGAACTTAAGCCCGACTTGGGCGCGAGAGTTGATGATGGCCACAAATCCCAAGCTGCCTGATTATCCAGATATTCCGCCACGACGGCCAGCGAATGAGCACGGCAAGGTGCAGATCATCCGCAAGAGCAAGTTTCCGTGGCCGCTGGTTATTTTAGTGGCGGGGGCAGCATTGCTGATTGCAATTTTTGCCTTGTTGCCGCGAACTCCGCATCAGACCAAACCGCCTGCCGGCGCGCAGGTACCGCAACAGCCCACGGCGGAGCAGGTGCAGCTCACGAATTTGAAAATTGCCACAGCACCTGTGGGCGGATCAGTTTACATGACCGGGATTCTGCATAACACCGGCAACACAGCAATCACCGGGGTGCAGGTGCAGGCGGAATTTCTGGGAAGGAACGGCCCGGTACTGGATACGATTACGGCGCCGGTACAAGGCTTGGTGAACGGCACAACTCCGCAAAACCTTACACAGGCGCGGATTGAGCCGAATGGATCCCGTCCGATACGGATTTATTTTGAGCGCACCCCAGCAGGCTGGAACCATCAAATGCCGGGTTTAACGGTCACCACGGTGACCGGCACCACGCCCTCGTAAATGATCAGTGGGCCGACTGGGCAGGCTCTCCGACTCGCCGGCTCACTGCGAACTTTATCTTTCCGCTGCGCTTGTCGGCATCGGCGACCACGTGATCGCCATGCAACACTTCACCATCAAGAATCTTCAACGCCAGCGGGTCCTGGATGAGCTTCTGGATCGCTCGCTTCAGCGGCCGCGCCCCGAAGTTCGGATCGTAACCCTCGGTGAACAGAAGGTTCTTTGCTGCATCGGTAAGTTCGATGGAGATCTTCCTCTCAGCGAGTAACCGCCGCAGATCCTCAAGTCGCAGGTCGATGATCTTGACCAGCTGATCTTTTCCGAGCGGAGTGAAGACGATGATGTCATCCACCCGGTTAAGGAATTCGGGCTTGAAGTGACCGTGCAGAGCGGTCATTACCAGTTCAGTCGCCTTGGCGAAATCATCGGCGCTGCGCATGTTTTCCGCCTTCAGGTAGGTGGAGCCGATGTTCGACGTCATGATGATGATGGTATTTTTGAAATCCACAATGCGGCCCTGGCCGTCAGTCAGGCGGCCGTCGTCCATGATCTGCAGCAGGATGTTGAAAACGTCCTGATGCGCCTTTTCAATTTCGTCAAAGAGGATGACGGAGTACGGGCGGCGGCGTACTTGCTCAGTGAGCTGACCACCTTCTTCGTAGCCGACGTATCCCGGGGGCGCGCCGATCAATCGCGACACGGCATGCCGTTCCATGTATTCAGACATGTCAATACGGACTAGCGCGTGCTCGTCATCGAATAAAAATTCGGCGAGAGCGCGGGCCAGTTCAGTCTTTCCCACGCCGGTAGGGCCGAGGAAGATGAACGAACCAATTGGCCGCTTGGGATCGCTGAGGCCGGCGCGTGAACGCCGAATCGCGTTTGATACCCGCTCCAGTGCGGCGTCTTGGCCGACCACTCGCTGGCGCAAACGGCCTTCCATGGTGACCAGCTTTTTTACTTCGCCTTCGAGCATCTTCGAGACAGGAATTCCGGTCCACTTGGAGACGATCTTCGCGACATCTTCTTCGTCGACTTCCTCTTTCAACATGCGCTTGCCGCTCGAACTCTCTATCTGTTTGGTGACCTTGGATAGCTCTTCTTCCGACTGGCGGATTAAGCTGTAGCGAATTTCAGCTACGCGCTGCAGGTCTCCTTTTCGTTCTGCGGCTTGTTCATCGATGCGCAGCTGCTCAATCCTTTCTTTCAATTGCCGCTGGCGGGCGATTAAATCCTTTTCCTGTTTCCAGCGGGCTTTGAGGGTATCGGACTGTTCCCTGATTCCGGCGAGCTCTTTGTCGATGACCGCAAGGCGCTCTTTGGAATTCTGATCGTCTTCTTTCTTCAGCGCCTGCTTCTCTATTTCAAGCTGAGTGATGCGGCGCTCAAGCTGATCGATTTCAGTCGGCATGGAATCGATCTGGATGCGCAGCGAAGCCGCAGCTTCATCGATGAGGTCGATGGCTTTGTCGGGCAGAAAACGGTCGGAGATGTAGCGATGCGAGAGCGTCGCGGCGGCGACAATCGCCGAATCTTTTATGCGCACGCCGTGATGCACTTCATACTTTTCTTTCAAGCCGCGCAAAATGGCAATCGTGTCTTCAACATTCGGTTCGCCGACATACACAATCTGGAAACGGCGTTCGAGCGCGGCATCTTTTTCGATGTATTTGCGATATTCGTTGAGGGTGGTCGCGCCGATGGCCCGCAGTTCTCCGCGAGCTAACGCCGGCTTGAGCATGTTGGCAGCATCAATCGCGCCTTCGGCTGCTCCAGCGCCGACGAGAGTATGCAGTTCGTCGATAAAAAGAATGACTTTGCCGTGAGAGTCTTCGATCTCTTTCAGTACAGCTTTCAAGCGATCTTCAAACTCGCCGCGATATTTCGCGCCCGCCAGCATGGAACCCAGATCGAGCGCAACCACGCGTTTGTTCTTCAAAATTTCCGGTACATCGCCGGAGATGATGCGCTGCGCCAAGCCTTCCACGATTGCCGTTTTGCCAACACCCGGTTCGCCGATCAGGACGGGGTTATTCTTTGTGCGCCGCGAAAGCACTTGCACCACGCGGCGGACTTCTTCATCGCGCCCGATCACAGGATCGAGTTTGCCGCGACGCGCCAGTTCGGTCAGATCTTTTGCGTAGCGCTCGAGCGCCTGATATTTTCCCTCGGGATTCTGATCGGTGATGCGCTGCGATCCGCGAACAGAAGTGAGAGCTTTCAAGATTGCGTCGTGGCTGGCGCCGTGACGTGCCAGAATCTCCCGCGCCGGATCGCGTTTCAGCTGCGTAGTCGCCAATAACAAATGCTCGGTGGAGACGTATTCGTCTTTAAATGTGTCGGCTTCTTTGAAGGCCAGGTCGAGCAACTGGTTCGCCGCTTGCGAGAGAGTGGATTGAGCTGCAGCGCCTGAAATTTTCGGAAGGCGCTCCATTTCCTGATAAAGATCGTTCAAGACAGACTGCGGCCCGATGCCGATCTTTTCCATGATCGGCGGCACAATGCCTTCTTTGTCCTCGAGTAAGGCAGCAAGCAGGTGCAGCGGCAACACTTCAGGATTGCCGTGCTCAGACGCGAGTTCATTCGCGCGCTGAACGGCTTCTTGTGCTTTTACGGTGAATTTGTCCCAACGAATGGCCATAACTTATTCTTCTTTTTCTCGATTCGCACCCCTTCTCGGGGCGCGGGTTTGTTCGGTACCTCTTTTCCCTCTCAGTCCAACCGCAGCGAGTGCCAGGCTTCGATCACGGAGCTTTTCAAGAATCTTAATCTTCTCAGTAAAGTTGAGCGATGCCAGCTGCCGGCGCATTTCGTCCTTGCCTTTGCTCATAAGCTTCCTTCCAGGTACTTGTGCTGGAATTGTGCCCATTTCGAAAGCAGTCCATGCTTCTCGAGAATTGTTTGGAGCACAACCTGATCAACGGCTTTCTCTTTGATGAACTGAAGCACCCTTATGTAATCCTTTGCTCGTCCAGTCGATAAAGCAATAGCGACCAAGTGCTCGGCAAGCATTATCCATGTCCTGACGCCCTCCACGTCTATCGGCACTGAGGCGGTGATCGCCTCCGTCTCCAGTTCGTTAGCCGGGACGAGAAACTGGACCGGCCAATCACCTATCACAATGTGTTCTCGATCCTCAATTCCACCCCGAGACTTCAGGTATTCGTAAATCGGCGTCAGGCTGACCAGGGCACCACCTGGGTTTGAGAGCAAAACGAAAACGTCCACATCCAGCGTTGCTGCCGGTTCCAAATAGAACGTAGCGGCCACGGCCCCGCCGATAGCGTAGCGGTGGATGATGCCGTCAGCTTGCAGTGCATCTCGCGAGCCAGAGATGGAAGTCTCGAGTCGACTAAGAGCAGTGAAAGGTTAAGCCTGCGCGGAGGCTTCCTGAATGGCCGCAGCCAATTGCTCGCCAGCCCACGAGACTTGATCGTCAGAAATTACTGCAGGAGGGGCGATCAAAACGTGATCGCCGCAATCGCCATCGGCGCATCCCTGCACAGGATAGAGCAGGAGCCCACGTTCGCTCGCCGCCTGAGCTACACGTCCGGCGAAATTCACCTCGGGCTGAAACGAAGCCCGGCTCGCCTTATCGGCAACAAATTCGACCGCCCACAACAAACCTATGCCGCGCACCTCGCCGACATGATTCAGACTTAACAGCTCAGCAAGATTGTTCTTAAGCGTGTGCGCGATAGTGCCCTCGCGATCGGAGTCTGCAGCCTCCACTAATTTATGTTCCGAAATGTATTTGAGCACCGCCCGCCCTGCCGCCAGCGAAATGGGATGCGAACTATAAGTGAAGCCGTGAATGAAGGAACCGGAGCCGGATGAAATCGCGTCAACAACTTTCTTCGACATGATCACAGCGCCTAGGGGCACGTATCCGCTTGAAAGCCCTTTGGCGGTGACCAGAATGTCCGGCCCGACTCCCCAGTGATCGATGGCGAAATTGCGCCCGGTCCGTCCCATGCCGCTCATGACTTCATCGGCGACCATCAGAACACCGTTCTTACCGCAAATCTCTGCGACTTTCTCGAGATAGCCATTAGGGGGAACGACCGCGCCCAACGTGGCACCGCTCACTGGCTCCAAAATCACCGCCGCAACATTGCCGTCATTTTCAGAGATAGCCTGTTCGATCTCAGCGGCATATTCCTGTCCACAGTCGAAGCAGCCGTCGGTGCAGTCGTGAACACAGCGGTAGCAATACGGTGCATCGACGGTGGAAAACTCGCGCAGCATGGGACGATAGATTTCGCGGCGCCGTTTATTGCGCGAGACGGCGACGGCACCCAGGGTCGCGCCGTGATAACTCTGATTGCGGCTGATGATCTGCGAGCGCCGGTGCTCGCCAACTTCCACCTGATATTGCCGCGCCAGCTTCAGCGCGGTCTCAACCGCTTCCGATCCGCCACTGCAAAAGTAAACTGCGCCGCCCTGAAAATTCTCTCCCGCGAACGCCAGCAACTCGCTGGCATATTGCTCGGCGACCGGGGTTGTGAATTGGCTGCCGTGAACGAACTCCAGCGAACGGGCCTGCTCAGTCATGGCCGCAACAATTTCCGAAACCCCGTGGCCGATGAAGTTGACGGCAGCCGAGCCGGAGAAATCAAAATACTGCTTGCCCTGCGCATCCCACAGGTAGGCACCCGAACCACGGACGGCTGGGGGGAAAGTTTTGCGGAAAGAACGCCGCAACAGGGCCGATCCCGGTGAATCCTGTCTGACAGCTTGACCCGGCACGTGGGAATTATCCAGTCTATTGATTCGGACTGTCAAAAAAGAGTTGCCGGAAAGGAACTTTTAGCTGTGAGCTATGAGCTATGAGTAACCAGCCTTCCAAGACTCACGGAGGTTCCGAGGCCCAAGTGCTCAAAGTTCACGGATCACAGCTCACAGCTCACAGCTCACAGCTATCCATGGAATCCAAAGTGCCATACCGTCACCCTCTTTGTCCGCTGATTCCCATGTAGAATCGCCCATAATGCCGCCCAGCTCTAACCCTTCCAGCGAAGACGCTTCCGGTGCCGCGGGGCGGCCGATTTCCCTGGCGCGGCGCTTTTTCCTGCTGCTGAATCCCTCGCGGGTGCACACGGCATTTTCGGCCACGGTTTTGCTGGTGGCCGCAATCCTGCTTTCGCGGGTTGTGGGCTTTCTCCGCGAAATGTATATCGCATGGGCCTTCGGCGCCAACTCAATCACTGACGCCTACAACGCCGGTTTTACCATCCCCGACTGGTTGAATTATCTGGTAGCTGGCGGGACTGCCTCGATCACTTTTGTTTCCATTTACACCCGCTTTCTAGCGGAAGATCGCGAAGAAGAAGCACGAAAAACTTTCTCCGCCATCATCACCATTATGACCGCCGTGCTTACGGTCGGAATTATTCTGGCGGAAATCTTTGCGCCCCAGCTCGACCGGCTTATGTTTAGCAAGTTTCAACCGGCAGAATTCGTACTGTGCGTGCATCTCACGCGAATCCTGCTTCCGGCACAGGTTTTCTTCTATGTAGGCGGCGTGGTCTCGGCGGTTTTGCTTTCGCGCAGAATGTTTCTATTACCTGCAATTGGTCCATTGGTTTACAACGGCGGCATCATCTTCGGCGGCCTGCTGTTTTCCCATCGACTGGGAATTGCGGCGCTGGCTTATGGCGCCGTGGTGGGGGCGTTCGTTGGTGTGTTTCTCATTAACGCGATCGGCGCCTCCAGGGTTGGCGTGGGCTATAAGATTTCTTTTGATGTGCGCAACGCCGCCTTTCGCGAATGGGTGCGGCTTTCGATTCCCCTGATGCTCGGCGTCTCGCTGGTCAGCGCCGACGACTGGATCCTGCGTTATTTTGCCTCGGGCGGGGTCGGCGACATAACCCGCTTGAATTATGCCAAGCGCCTGTTTGCAGTACCCATTGCAGTCCTCGGACAAGCCGCCAGCCAGGCTTCGTTGCCATTTTTTGCGCGCCTGTTCGGAGAAAAAAAGTTCGGAGAATTTGCCGACACGGTTAACGCTTCAATTTACCGCATTGTCGCGGCCGCCGTACTTGCATCCAGTTTCATGACTGCCGCTGCACTGCCGCTCATTGACCTGGTGTATCGTCGCGGACATCTACATTTTTCGGATTCCCAGACTACTGCAGTTTATTTTTTCTGGTTTTCACTATCGCTCGCCTTCTGGTCGGCACAGGGTTTATACGCGCGCGCATTCTATGCTGCCGGAAACACGCTTATCCCGATGATCGCCAGCACCGTGATCACAGTGGCGTCACTGCCGGTTTACTCGGCTCTGTATCACGCCTTTTCTGCGCGCGGTCTGGTGATTGCATCCGACCTGGGGATTGCCGCAAATTGCACTGCCGTCGGCCTGCTGTTGCACTATCGAAAATTAGTTCCTCTGGACGGCCTGGAATGGGGAGAGATTTCAAAAGCGCTGCTGGTTTCGGTGGTGGCCGGATTCTGCGGTTGGGAACTCACGAAGTTGATTAATCCAAGCGGCAGCCGCTGGGCCGACCTCGAGGCATTAATTTTAATCAGTGTTGCGTGGGCCGTGGTAGTTGCCCTCGGATTGTGGATCACCAGATCGAAATTGCCCGGCGATTTGAGGCGAAGAAAGATTGCAGTGAAGCCGGCTACCATCTCAGGTATCTGAGTTCTGTGCACAAGGGTACGGGTGAGACTCCAGTACCTCCAGTACCCCCACTACCTCAAATAATAGATAGAAAATATGAATCGTGGGGGCACGGGCGTCTCGCCCGTGCATTGCCGAATCACACATTGCTGGGCGGCTTCAAAACCAGGGTGCGGTTGAACTGCTGCATAATCTTGTAGCACTCGCACGCCGCTGATTCGAGTTGTTTGCGATTGGTGATTTTCACCAAGCCGCGCAGGTTCTCAATGAATCCTGCCTTCTGCAGAATTCCCGAGGCCAGGCTCACGCTCGGTCTTCCGGTGCCCAGCATCTGCGCCAGAAATTCGTGAGTAATGGGAAGAAATTCTGAGGCCACGCGGTCCTGGCACATTAACAGCCAGCGCGCCAGCCGCTGTTCAATCTCATGCAAGCGATTACAAGCAGCAATCTGCGCAATCTGCAGTCCCTGCACCAAAACATAGCGGTTCAGCATCAGCCGCAGTTCAGGAGCTTCGCCCATTTTTTCTTCCAGGACTTCGGCCTTGAGCCGCATACCCGAGCCCGGGATCTGCATGATGCTTCGATACGGCCCGCGATGAATTCCGACCGCCAGCGGGGTTCCTACAATTCCTTCGCTCCCAACTATGGCGATCTCAACGCTATGGCCATCGGTGGTCAATACCACCAGTGACGCCAAACCCTCATTAAGAAAATAGGCGAACTCAATTTTGTCGCCGGCTTCGTGAAGGATCTGATGATGCGCAAGTTGTACGGCTTCGAGGTGCGGACGAAGGAGGTTGTATTCGCCCTCGGGAATTGAATTGAGAATCTGGTTTTCCACCGGTCTCGAATTGGAATCGGTCCGGAGGCCCGAATTCACGATGGAATTTTTTAATTCGTTGCGAACATTGCTATGTTGCAAACGTGCTCCCTCTTGCAAGCCACGCGCAAACCACAATTTAGGAACTTAGTGCGCATAAGGCTAGTAGCCCCTTAAGAATGTGTCAGTTCGACGGCGAACCGAGAGTTCCACAACGCGCACACCGGCGCCGCAGGCGGCTATCTTGCGCCAAACCGGCCGTGGTAATTCTGGATCACTCGGTAACATTCGCAGGCGGCATCCTCGAGGCGCTTGCGGTTGAGGATTTTTACGCTGCCGCGAGTATTTTGGATCAATCCCGCCCGCTCAAGCACCCCCGCGGCGATGGTGACCGTCGGCCGGCCGGAGCCCAACATCTGGGCCAGGAATTCGTGGGTCAGCGGCAAGTTTTCAGAAGCGATTCTGTCCTGGCACATCAGAAGCCAGCGTGCCAGCCGCTGCTCCATGTCATGCAGGCGGTTGCAGGCAGCTAATTGCGCGACCTGAAGCTGCTGCATCATCACGTAGCGCTCAACCAGCGATTTCAAATTCGGCGATCCACTGAATGAGTCCTCCAGCGTGGCCGAGGCGATGCGCAAGCCTTTTCCCTTGATTTGCATGATCGCGCGCATCGGCGCGCTCTCGAAACCGAACGCCAGAGGAGCGCCCACAATGCCTTCGCATCCCGTGATTCCGACCTCGACACTTCTACCATCCTGGGCCAATACCACCAGGGACACCATTCCTTCATTGGGAAAGTATGCGTAATCGATCTTCTCGCCCTGCTCGTAGAAAATTTTGTACTGCGGCATTTCGAGTTCTTCGAGGTACGGGCGAAGGCTCATGAATTCGTCTTCAGGAATGGTCAGCAAGATGCCGTTCTTGATCGCTTTGCCATCGCGGTCAGTTCGCGGCGGCAGGGCTACAGGAATAGGCGCAACCTGCGCGTCTAATGTCGCAATCTCTGGAAGAGCCATTTCGCATTCACTGTCCATGTAAAGTTGGATGGCAAGTGAGTGATTTCGAACCGTCAGGGAATCCCGTACATGTGGGCGTAAATTCGCCCACTGGAGAGGGTTTTTTCCGCAAAAAAACAGGCGCCCTTAGGTCAGGGTGCCTGTCTTAGAGCTGTATTTAAGCGGCTTAAGCGCGCGCAGCGGCGACTTCAGTCTGATTGCTGACGGGCTTTTCTTCCCCATTCGGCTTCTGGCCGGGTTGCTGTCCGGCCTTGCGAATGTCGATGCCGCCTTTGAAGAATGCGCCATCCTCGATCGAGATGCGCGCGGCTACGACATCGCCGGTCAGCGATCCGTCGCTGCGAATGTCCACCCGGTCGCTGGCGGTAAGATTGCCGCGCACTTTTCCCAGCACTACGATTTCCCGTGCGGTGATGTTGGCGGCGACGACTCCGTTACGGCCGACGGTCACGCGGTTGCCAGCAAGATTGATGGAGCCTTCGACGCGGCCATCAATATAGAGCGACTCGGAGCCGGTCACTTCGCCTTTAATGACAAGAGACTTCCCGATGGTAGCCTGGTCCGCAGTACTGGCCGAAACCGGTCGCGGAGCACTGCTGACGGCCGTTTCCGTTGTCGCAGGAGCGCTCGGCGCTGAAATAGGGGTACGCTCCGGCTCGGTCGGACGAACGCCGGGCGCCGTGGGCTGATTTGTAGGCTTCCACATGTGAGAAGAAATCCTTTCCATTAGGGAAAATTGTTTTTGTTGGGCCGAATCCGGAATTCGGAAACCAACAAAATTCTACTCTCCATATCCGCATTTGTATTGTGGAAAAGCGCAATACTTTGTGCATTTTCGGGTTGTTTTGGGGCATTTCCACTGTGGAATTCAGGGCAAAGCCTTAGAAAGGGCGGGTTACTTTGGTCAGCTCTTGGAGCTAGAGCAACTCTGAACCGATGACACCTTGAATGCAGTGACCGGTTTCGGGAAGCTAAAGATCCAGTTGGCCTGCCTTCAGGATCGGATGCTGCCAGAGCTTTGCGGACTGTGCGGCTATAACTCTGCGCTTTCTGCTCTTAACTCCGCGTTCTCTGCGGTTAAAGGCTTTGAATTTTGCGAACGCCGGCATAGCTAGCGGAATGCTATAAGTTTTTGCCGCAGCCATCTAAAATCGAGAAGGCCCTCCGACTGAGTCGCAGAACAAAATGCTGTCAGACGCAATCATTCTGAAAAAAATTCAGCGCCAGCCCAAACAGGCCGCGGGCTACAAGCAACTCGTCCGCGAGCTGGGTCTTCATGGCGACCAGCGCAAAGAACTTTCCGGACGCCTGCAGAAAATGATCTCCGCCGGCCAACTGGTAAAAGTCGATTCGGACCGATACGCAATTCCGCAAGCTGCGGCTGCTTCCGGGAAAAATCTGATCGCGGGAAAGCTGAGCCTGCATCGCGACGGATTCGGCTTCGTCATTCCTGATCTGGCGTCCGCTGCTCCCAATCTGAAAGGCCGACTCTCTGGCGACATCTTCATTCCGCCACATGCGGTTGGCTCCGCCATGCACGGCGATCAGGTGCTGGTCGAAGTCACCAACATTCGCGATGACGGAAAGGCCGAGGGCCGCATTCTGCGTCCGGTGCACCGGGCGCACGCCACTGTAGTCGGAGTTTTTCACTATGGCGCGCGTCAGAATTACGTGGTCGCGCTGGACCACAAGATTTCCCAGCAGATCGCGATTCCGCACGGAATGGAATATCCCGAGGGACCGTCGCACGTCGTGAGTCGCGTGTCGCACGGAAGCGAAAGGCGCACGCCCCATGACGCCCCATCCGCGAGCAAGTCTTCACCCACGACCCACGACGCACGACCGACGACGTCCAAACATCGCGTCCTCGGCGACGAAGCGGCCCGCCGCGCCGACTGGAGCGATCTGGAAAATGTCGTCGTTGATGTAGAGATCACCGACTGGCCAACCGCAACTCAGCAACCCCGCGGACGCGTCGTCGAGATACTTGGTTACGAGGGCGATTTTGGGGTCGATATTGAAATCATCATTCGTAAATACCATCTGCCGCACCGCTTCCCTGATCAGGTGCTCGGCCAAGCGGAAGCGGCCGAGCCAATCATTTCTGCCGCTGAGGTCCGCAAGCGGCGCGACTTCCGCAATCTGCCTATCGTGACTATCGATGGCGAGACTGCCCGCGACTTCGACGATGCCGTCTTAGTTAGCCGTCTGGAAAATGGCAACTTCGAATTGCAGGTGCACATCGCCGATGTCGCGCAATATGTCGTGCCCGACACGCCGCTTGATCAGGAAGCCCGTCTGCGCGGAACCAGCATTTACTTTCCTGACCGAGCCGTGCCCATGTTGCCGCTCGAACTCTCGACTGACATCTGCAGCCTTCGGCCCCAACTCGAGCGGCTGGTGATGTCCTGCATCATGGAAATTGACAATCAGGGCGAAATCGTCAGCTATGAAATCTGCCCGGGAATTATTCGCTCTGCCGAGCGCATGACTTACACCGCGGTTAGCGCAATTCTCCAGGGTGATGAATCTGTGAAAACCCGCTACACCGCTCTGGTCGCAAATTTCGAGCTTATGCGTGAATTGCAGATGATTCTGAACCGCAAACGCGAACGCCGGGGATCGATCGATTTCGATCTTCCAGAACCGGTGATCGAATTCGACGAACTCGGACTGATGAAGAGTATTACGCGCTCGGAACGCAACATTGCCAACCGCATCATTGAGGAATTCATGCTCTCGGCGAACGAGTGCGTCGCCGGATATCTGGAGGCTAAAGGCGTGCCGTCGCTCTACCGCGTCCACGAAAAGCCCGATGCCAAACGCGTGTACGACTTTGAGGTGATCGCTGCGACTTTTGGATATTCTCTCGGCATCGGCGCATTGCCGATCCAGCGCATGCAGTTCAAGACCGACCGCCGCGCCAATTACGGTACGGGCAAACGCGCGCGCGAACTCGAGATCCCAAAAGAAGTTCACATCACCCCGCGCATGTACCAGAAGCTGACGGAGAAAATTGCTGGCAAGCCGGAAGAGAGGATTCTTTCTTTCTTAATGCTGCGATCGCTCAAGCAGGCGCGCTATTCTGAGGAAAATCTCGGCCATTTTGCGTTGGCCGCGCCGACTTATACGCATTTCACTTCGCCGATACGGCGCTACCCGGATTTGATCGTCCACCGCATTTTGAAAGATGTGCTTCGGGATTCGGCAGAGCGATGGGACGGAGAGGTGCCCATAGGAATGTGGCGCGGGTGCCTCGCCCGCGAACGCTCAACTAGCGATATTCAACAGGCCGCATCTGGCTACGTGGAAGAGCGGCCCTTTAGGGCCGCGTCAGCGAAAAAATCGGATCGGGCTTCAGCCCCGGAGAATTCGCGGGCGGGGCGCCCGCGCCACACACCCCAGAGTGAAGATGCATCTCCCTGGTCCAAACGTCGCGACCGCGACCAGATTGAGCTTAATGCCGGTCCCATCCCAATCGATGAACTTCACGCCATCGCTGAAGAATCCAGCCAGTCCGAACGCCGCGCTGATGACGCCGAACGCGAACTGATGGAATGGAAGAAAGCCAAATTCATGCAAGATAAAATCGGCGAAGATTTCGACGGCCTGATTATCAGCGTTACTAAATTTGGTTTCTTCGTTGAACTCACCGATCTTTTTGTTGAAGGCCTGGTTCCGCTCAACACTCTCATCGATGACCGCTACAACTATCACGAAAACACACGCGAGATTATCGGCCAGCACAGCCGCAGAATTTTTCGCCTGGGACAACGCGTGCGCGTGCTGGTGGATCGCATCGATCCCGTGGAGAAGAAAATCCAATTTGCGCTGCTTGAAGAAAGCCCTCCTCGGCGCGCAAAGGGCCATCACAAGCGTAAGTAGCGGCGTTACTCGCCCGCTGGGCCATGCTCTACAATGCTCGCGTCGCGGGCAGAACACATGCGAACAGCGGAAGTAGTAATCATCGGCGGCGGCATTGTCGGTTCGAGCATTGCCTATCATCTGACCGCCGCGGGCTACAAAGGCGTTCTCGTCATGGAGCGGGAATCCGCGCAGGGCAAGGGCTCGACCGGCAAAAGCATGGGCGGAGTGCGCGCGCAATTTTCCACCCCGGTCAACATTCAGATGTCGCTCTACTCCATCCCTTTTTATTCCACATTTGATGAGCAGTTGGGCTATCCCTGCGGATACCGCGCGCAGGGTTATCTTTTTTGCGCGACCAGCGCCGCGCATATGGCGTACTTGCGGCAGAATCACGCGACCCAAGCTGCTCTGGGATTGAAAGATGTGCGTCTGCTTTCCGGCGACGAAATTCGCACCAAGTTTCCGCAACTTTGCGCCGATGACATTGTCGGCGGCTCGTTCTGTTCCAGCGACGGCTTTGTCGATCCCTACAGTGCGATGAATGGCTTCATGAGCTGGGCCTGCGATCACGGCGCTGAGTTATGGAAGAACTGCGCCGTGACTGGAATCGAATGCGACTCCAGCGGCATTGCTGCGGTCGAAAGCAACAGGGGCGCGGTCGCCACGCGCAAGGTTGTAAATTGCGCCGGCGCATGGTCGGCGAGCGTGGCAACAATGGTGAACCTGCATCTTCCCGTCGAGCCGCTGCGCCGAATGCTGGTTCCCACCGAACCTTTCGATGCCTTCCCGCACAACGCTCCCATGATCATCGACATGTCGAACGGATTTCATTTTCGTCCCGAAGGGCGTGGCTTTCTGCTGGCATGGAACGATCCCGAGGAAACGCCGGGATACAAAACCGATTTCGATCCCGCATTCATAGAAAAAATCCTGACGCGCGCAGCCGACCGAGTGCCGGTTTTCGAAAACGTGCCGGTCAATCCAAAGCGGGCCTGGGCCGGCCTGTACGAGATGACGCCCGATCATCATCCCGTGCTCGGGCCGGTGCCAGAGGTGCCGGGTTTTTATCTGGCCAACGGCTTTAGCGGGCACGGGGTCATGCACGCTCCCGCCACCGGCAAAATTCTTGCGGACCTGATTTTGCGTGGCGAGACCGACTTGATCGATCCTTCCCTTTTGAACCTGGGACGCTTCGCCGAAAATAGAATGATCGAAGAAACTGCGGTGCTGTAATCGGCTGCGGGCCACGTAGTCGAGGTTCGGATCGAAGCCGAGATGCTTGTCCCTGCGATTCCTGGTGTAGAATTTCCTAGTCAACCCCGTTCGAACCTCCCGGTTCGAACCAGTGTCGGGACGTGGCTCAGCCTGGTAGAGCACTCGCTTGGGGTGCGAGGGGTCGGCAGTTCAAATCTGCCCGTCCCGACCAAAAGACTTTTCGTGCATCCTCCTAAACATTTTCGGCTATGCCCATACTTCCTTTTGAACCGAACCCAAGTCAATGAGTGATAAGGATCACGGGTAAGGCCATTCTCGCTGCGCAGGAGGTATTTCTACGCCCCCGTGTTGGCGCAAAAAATCCTCGATGCGCTTGTATCCCATTTTCCGTGCCCAGTGTACGGGTGTGCCACCGTCGAAGTCTGCGGAGTTAACGTTGGCCCCGCTGTCAATCAGCAAGCGAACGATATCCTCGCGACCGTAAGATGCTGCCCCGCTCAGTACGCTATAACCGCGAACCGTTCTCGCGTTCACGTCGGCTTTGGCGGCGAGAAGCATTTTGACTTCTTCGATGCGACCATTGGTCGCAGCGTAATACAGAGGCGTGCATCCGATGCCGTCTCGGACGTCCACGTTGGCTTTATTCGATAGCAGGAGCTCCACAACGTCTCTGTAACCACGGGAGGCGGCATAGTGGAGCGGAGTTTCCCCTTTTTTCGTTTTCGCGTTTACATCGGCACTCTTGGATAAAAGCAAATCTGCAATCTCCATGTAGCCATAGGTTGCTGCGTAATGGAGGGCCGTAGAACCTTCACCGCCCTTACTGAATACTAGATTTGGATTCTGGTTGAGCAACAGCCGGATCGCCTGCAAGTCGCCGCTGCGCGCCGCTCCGAGAATCTTCGTTACATCCGGGTCAGTCTTGTGGCAAGAGGCGAGACCGACTGTCACTGCCCCAACTAACAAAACCGCTGCACGCTGGCGAAGCGGAAACTGACGGAATAACACTTTCATAGATTTAGCGTTTTGGAACTCGGGAAGTATAACCGCGTTTTACGTGTCAATTGACGTAACGTCGCTATTACACTCTGCGCTTACCAGTTGTCGTCGGTCATTGCGCCGGTATCCCACTTCTCCCCGATTGGGAGAAGTGGGGATTCTGCAGTGGGGCACCACATCATTTCACCGCATTTTCCAGATCCTCCGCGGCTTTGTTGATCCCCCCGGCTACGTTCTCAATCACCTCGGCCACGCCGGGGATTTGCGCGTCAGCTTCTTTCCACTTCTTCTCGTCCATGTATTCTCGGACTGCCGCGATGGGCTTGGCGCCGTACCCGGTGTAGGCTCCAGGCGCGTAGATCTGATTCTTGAACCATGGGCGCTCGGGCAATCCCTTCTGGTTTAGAAACAATCTCGAAACTTGCATCAGGTCGGCGTTGACCGCTTCAATTTTGTCTTCGGGAAGCGCCGGCGAGCCATCCTCCCGCCATTTTGCTACCGCTTTCGAATAGCGCTCCGCGCTCTTCTTAAGTTGGTCGATCGCATTCTTCATCGGAGAGAAATTCATATAGGGAGGAATCTTTTCAGCCGGCGGCGGAAGCGTCGGCCGGCGCGGATCATTGGTCGCCTTAAACACTCCCTCCTGCAATTCGAGATTGCGCTCGGTGAATTCGTCCTGCTTGTCTTTGAGGATCTTCTCCAACTCGGTTTCGTATTTTGAGATAGCTTCCGCCTGGGGAGAATAATCAACCGGAATCAGATCGGCGTCCGCAAGCCGCATCATCGCTGTGCCGATCGTCTGGGCCAGAGCGCGCCCGTAAACGAAA
>DATATW010000087.1:0-28211 GCA_036268595.1 Terriglobales bacterium | reverse complement strand
TCGCGTCGGTGATATCGTTCACGGAAAAGTCCTGCGGGTTGCGGCTTTTGGCGCGTTCGTGGAGATTTCAGAAGGCATTGAAGGCCTTTGCCACAACTCCGAAGCAGTCGATGGCAACGGCCAACAGATCCATTTAGAGCCCGGACTCGAGCACGATTTCAAAATCATCAAGATGAGCCCGGAAGAAAAGAAGGTCGGCCTCAGTATTCGCGCGGTCGGGGAAGAAGCATCGCGCTCAGAAGTCGAAAGCTACAAGCAGCCGTCTTCGAGCACCGGATCTACAATCGGCGAACTGGTTTCGTGGAAGCGCGCCGGGAACGAAAACGGATAATTAATTTTAGTGTCATGCCGAACTCGCCCGCTGAGGGCGAGTTCGGGATCTTACGACATCCGAATTTCTCTGGACGTGATCAGGACACACTCGGCAGTTTGCGCCACCAAACCCACATACGCCCGTGCTGATACATGAGCTCCGTACGGTCCCTCAACCACCCGCGCCGCGCGGGCAGGTGATGGATGACACTCATTAAAAATTACGGGCGCCGCTGCATGCGCCCGCAAGTTCGCGACGACACAATCAGTTTACTTACTTGCGATCTTCCCCCACTTCGCTAACCCTTGAAGGAATGGCAACGCCCCCTGCGGTGAAGTCACCGTCTGCAGTGAAGTCGCAAACGGCTGCATCTTGCCGTAGAAGTCGCGAGTGCTTTCGCGGTCCTGTTTGACTACTGCGCCGTTCAACTCCAGCCCGGCAAATATTCCCCGCGCTCGCGAATAGCTGAGCACTTGTGCCCGCATCTTCCAGTCGGTATCAGCGGCGGCGTGCCGGCCAACCGGACCGGCGGCCACGGTAGCATCGGCCCCGAGCTTGAACTTGCTGTTGAGCAGATTCTCCATTCCTTTGTGGTTCATGATCAGCATGACCAGATCAACCGCCTGTCCGCCGATCTGTAACCCAAAGCTTCCGCCCTGAATGGTGAAAAATGCAGGATCGCTCCAGCCTTTGGGCGTGCGGCAGCTGGCGACGCCTCTTCCGTATTGAGCGCCGAATACGAAGCCGCCTTTCAGCATGGAGGGCACCACGGCGACGCAATCAGCCGAGCCCATGACCTCGTCGGGAATGCCGGTATCAGGAGCGGCCTGGATTTCTTCGAGAACGGTGGCAGCGGCCTTGACGCGATTGGCAGCCGGATTGTCGTCCTCATCGGAGGCAAAGCAGCTTCCAGCCAGGGCGAGCAGCAGAAATAAAATCGACAGCTTTTTCATGTTTGTCACGCTTTCGTTTTAGCGATCGGACTGATCCATCATCGTGAACACCTGATTGTAGGAAAATACTCTGTGGATCAGGACAGGAATGTAGCTGCAAGGGCGGAAAACTATTGACGACTACGGTTCGGTTGGTAAGCGGGCAAAAAAATTCGGGGTCAGTAATAGCGGCTAAGCCGCCACTTCTAACCCCGTCTCCCAGGTTCTGTGGTAGGTGAACCGAGTATGGGCTAGGGCTGACGGATGAACAAGATTACCGAGGTCATTGTCCTTTAGTAACCAGCTGCGTCGTGTCGGTTGGGGGCTCAGTCAAGTCTATGGATTGAGAGAAGTTATGCGCTCATGCGCATGTATCGCTCGATCTGTTCGTGGGTAGTCCGCAGAGTCGAAGCCGGATCGGTGCAGAAGCCTCGATACCACTCGACCGTCCAGGCCAGAGCCTGATCTGGAGACAGGGCGCACGACCACCCCATGGTCTCGGTTTGCGCTTGCGGTGGGTTGGGTTTGGCCGAAGCCGGGGCCTTGAAGGCGTTGTCTTGTCCAGCGGCCTCAGGCTGGTTCCAGAAGGCGATGAATTTTTCGCAGAAACTGGATGGCGAAATCCGAACGTGGTCACCGGGAGCGAAATCCCAAATTCCCGCAGATTTTTGGCCGCGCTCAAATAAATTCCGCGCCAAGAGGAGGCAGGCGCGGACCGGCTCAAGTACGTGCCATACTTTCAATTCACGCTGTTTTTCTTTCTTGGACACGACTTCTTCTGCAGCGGTCAGCCCGCGCACCAAATCGGGGACGATGCGGCCTTTCCGCCAATCGCCGCCGCCGATCGCGTCGGCAATTCGCGCAGTAGCGACCGCGACTTTTGTTTTCTGAAAAAAGGACTTGTTGAATGCGCAGCGCGCAATCTCCGCCGACTCCATGCTCGCCCGGTACAAATCACACTCCTTGCCATCGTGGGCTGCCCGCGTCTGACGGTCAGCGCATGCGCCGCTACTAACCAACACCATTGCGCGCATCGACGGTGTAAGCCGCGCCTCTTCGAGAATGTGTACCGTGCCCATCAGATTGGTTGAAAAAGCGTCGACCGGCTCGTGAAGCGATTGTGTCGGATTAATCTGCGCGCAATGGATGACGATTTCAGGCTGCAGCTCGGTGAACGTGTTTGCCAAAGAATTCCGGTCGCGAATGTCACCGAAGATCGACGTCATTCCGCGATCCAGAATGGTTGCGTCGAAAAAGTTGGGCCGGGTCGCAGGCGGCAAACCATATCCGCAGACTTGCGCCCCGAGAAGCTTGAGCCACGCAACCGCCCAGCCACCCTCGAAGCCGGTGTGACCGGTCACTAGAACTCTTTTCCCGCGGTAAAAATCGGAGAAGGAATGGGACATCAGCGCAGCCAGTAGATGATTGCGAACACCAGCGCGCTGACCAGAATGCTGGCAATAGTGTAGCCGTGAGCGCCGATCCAGCTTTCTTCCTTTTTACTGGCGGCAAAAATGCGGGCCGCATTGTCGGCGCCGGGAACACCATGTTCCTCGCAATCTACGCAGACTTTGCGGCCACGCGACACCGGAAATCCGCAGGACTCACAGGTGTAGATGCTGACCGCCGCGGCTCGTGCGACTGCAGGTTCAATCGAACCGCCCGAAGCCACGCTTTCCGGGGCGTGCCACAGAACCGGAATAGGAGGCTTAGGCAAGGGTGCCACTGCCATCGGCATGGACTGCACGGAATGTTCACCGAGCGTTTGCTGCTCAGCTTCCATACAATCGATCGCGGTGCCGACCATCTCCGCCAGACGAATGATCGATTGCAAATCGTGGTCACTGAATTCTGCGTCCGTAGATACCAACCGGAAAAAACCGGCCGTTTTCGACGCGCGAATCACAGTTACCAGCAGAGACTTGCCGTCTTCCGCCAGCGCCTGTTCGGAACGCAGAATCTTCACATCCAGCGTTGAACCAATTACCGGCGCGGAATTCCCTGCGGCTGCGCAATACACAAAATCGTTATCTTCGTGCAGCGCGATTGCGGCCCAGGTCGCCCCGGTAATGAACCTCGCCCGGTCTGCAAGAAGCTGCAGGCACGCATACAGCTCAACCCTGGCGCTGAGCACGTTGTCAGCGAAGCCTGGTTGTCCCGCGTGCTGGTCTACGGCAGCCAGCGACGATGCGATGCCATGTGCCATGAAATACCTAGTTTGGAGTGTCGCCTCTGGTTTTTAGCAGTGTCAACAATGAATCGAAAGGCATGCACCCGAAAGTCACTTGGAAGAATTGTCGTTCAACTGAACGCTGCACCCTTTCCGCAACCGAACCCTCCCGTTTCGGCACTTTGCAATTATTAGGAAAGCTGAGATTACCTCCTGTTCCGATTCCAATCGCGACTTGTGTCCGATATGTGACACGAGACAGTTATGAATCGATCCAAAGCGACCCGGCCGGAATTTGTTGCGGCACGTCAATTTCGGAAAAAGACCAGTGCTTTACGAATCCTGCGCCGCGCAGTCGATCACTGCCAGGAGCTCGTCTTCCTGACCGATGCGGAAGGCATTCTGCAATATGTAAATCCCTCCTGCGAGGCGGTCACCGGATACAGCGCAGGCCAACTGATTGACAAGAATCTGACTTGGATCGCGCCCGAGGTGTCTCAGGGCGAGACCTGGGATTCGATTCGCCGGCAAGCCCTGGAAAAAGGGGCTTTTCGCGGCGTGACTGGATTACGCTGCAAACATGGCGAAGTGGTCGAACTTGATATCGCAGTCACGGCGGTTCGTGACCCGCGCAGTCAGGCAGCGAGCCTGGCATGGACGGGGACGGTGGTTGCGCGGCAGCAGGAGATCAAAGACGACGCCGAGAGTTCCCCAAAGATGGAATCTCTGGGCGCCTTTGCCGGCGGCATCACCCATGACTTCAATAATTTGCTAATGGTCATGGGGTCTTATGCCGAGATGGCGCTGGCATGCGTTCCGGCTGAGAACCCGGCACGCCGTCACCTACAGGAAATTTTGGCCGGAGTGCGTCGAGCTTCCGACCTCACCCGGCGGCTGCTGGCTTTTGGACGCAAGCAGGTAACGGGCAAACAACTGTGCTCGCTTAATTGGATCGTGGAAGACGCAGTTGGAATGCTTTCGCGCCTGGTAGAAGAGGACATCGAGATAAGGGTCTCATTAGGAAAGGACGTGTCGCTGGTGCGGGTTGACCGGGGCCAAGTCGAGCAATTGCTGCTCAATCTTGTAGTCAATGCGCGCGACGCCATGCCAAATGGCGGAGAACTGGTCATTCAGACCGAAAATCTCACGCTCGACGATCATTTCGCAGCCGATCACGCGGGCATAGTTGCAGGTGAGCACGTGATGCTGACGATTGCGGATTCCGGCCATGGAATGAATCCCGATCAAATGTCCCGCATATTTGATCCTTTCTACACCACCAAGCCAGAAGGCAAAGGGACGGGCCTTGGTCTCGCCATCGTGCGCTCGATCGTGCAGGAAAGCTGCGGGGTCATCACGGCAGAAAGCGAACCGGCGGCGGGGACCACCTTCAAAATATTTCTTCCCGTGGCCGGCGCCATGGGAGAGAAGAAGCCAGCAGCTTCGTTGCTCCCGGAACTGCCGCTTCCGCGTGGGAGTGAAACTCTGCTGGTGGTTGAGGACGCGCTTCCCTTGCGCCAGGCCACGGTTGAATATCTCAGATCTCTGGGATACGAAGTGCAGTCAGCGGCCAATGGAGTGGAAGCTCTCGACTATTTGCAAAACCAAGGCCGCAAGATCGCATTGGTGCTGGCGGACGTAGTAACGCCCCGAATGAGCGGTCCGGAATTTGCCGAGGCGGTTCACGCATCCCGGTCTTCCGCAAAAATATTATTTATGTCGGGCCATCCCGAAGAGATGGTCCGCCGCAAAGGCCTGGACAACCTCGACGAAAATTTCCTCCAAAAGCCATTCTCGCTGCGATCGCTGGCGGTGAAGATACGTGAAGTACTCGGTCAGCCGGCGCGTGCGCACGCTGCTGCGGCCGGAGTCTGATCCGTCTCCAAGAGTGAGATAACCGAACTGCTCTCGTATAATTTCTGCTGCATGGGAATTTCAGTTTCCGGCCAGAATGTTGGCGAAAGCGAAACTTCTCCCGACGCGTCGCAGGGCGACGCGCGCCTGCGCTATTTTTCTTTGGGCACCATCCTCCTCTTGTGGGCCGCAATTTACTTTTCCGGAATTTTTAGCCCTGGGCTGCTCGACGACGTTGACACCATTCATGCGGAAGCCGCGCGCGAAATGGTGCTCCGCCATGACTGGGTCACGCTTTACACCGATGGGATCCGCTACCTGGAAAAAGCTCCGCTTATGTACTGGAGTGTGGCTGCGAGCTATGAGATTTTCGGTGTTCACGACTGGAGCACTCGTCTGCCGCTGATGTTGTGCGTTCTGGCGTTGCTGTTCGTGACCTATGCGCTCGGGAAATACGCCTACGGCGAACGCGGAGGGCTGTACTCGGGCGTGGTGCTCGCGACCGCGCTGGGACCCTACATGTTCACGCGATTTGAAATTCCGGACGTCGCAGTGGGCCTGTGGCTGGCTTTGAGCGGATACTTTTTCTTGCTTTCGCTCGAGCAGCAGAAACCGTCGCGATGGGTGTGCTGGGGCTTTGCCGCAACCTGCGCCCTGAACGTCCTTACCAAGAGTCTGATCGGCCTTGTCTTCCCGCTGGGAACAATTATTTTGTACCTGCTGCTGACGCGCAACCTGCAGCATATTCTGAAGTTGCGCTTGCTATCGAGCACTGTGGTGTTTCTCGCTATCGCTGCTCCCTGGCACATACTTGCCGCGCTGCGAAATCCGAGCCAGGGCGCGGTCAAGGGTTTTCTCTGGTTTTATTTCGTAAATGAACAGTTCATGCGTTACCTGGGCAAACGCGTACCTCCAGGCTACGATACCGTTCCGCTCCTAATTTTCTGGGGACTGACGATCCTTTGGCTGGCGCCGTGGATGATCTTCCTGCCTCAAGCCATAAAGCAGATTCCGATGCGGGTTCGCGAATGGCATGGTCAGCTCAGCCGCGGCCAGCGTGCGAGTCTTTATTTTGCGGTGTGGGCACTAGTAGAAGTCGGCTTCTTTACTTTTTCCACCCGGCAGGAGTATTACACCATTCCTGCGGTTCCCGCCCTGGCTTTGCTGGTGGGTGGTTGGCTGACCAAAGAAGCCGCATCTCCGCAGACGGAAAGCAAATCTTCCAAAATCTCTTCCTGGGTGCTGTTCGCAATGGTCGCGGTTGGATCGGTAGTCGGAATTGCTTTGCTTATCTCGTCGAAGATGCCCGCGCCAGGCGCCGACCTGGCAGATCTGCTGAAGAAAAATCCCCAGGATTACGACTTTTCGCTGGGACATTTTCTCGACCTTACGCCCGAAGCTTTGGGTATGTTTCGTCCGCAACTGATCGGCGCCATCGCGTCATTGCTGATCGGGGCCAGCGCGAATTTGTGGTTGCGCTACCGGCGCAAGCCGCAATATGGAAACCTCGCCTTGGCCACGATGATGGTCGGGTTGCTCTTTTGGGTGCATTCCTCTTTCGTAATTTTTTCCCCGGTGCTTTCTTCGAAGCAACTCGCGCTGGCCATCGAAAAGCACTATCAACCGGGAGACCTGATCGTAGTCGATGGACAATATGACCAAGCCTCGACTTTAAACTTTTATCTGGGCACGCGAATTCGAGTCCTCCACGCGCCCAGCGGGAATTTGTGGTACGGCGTGAAATTTCCCGACGCGCCCCACGTGTTTGAAACTCAGGCATCATTTGACCAACTTTGGACTAGTCCGCAGACAGTCTTCATGTGGAGCGACCAGGATTCACCGAAAGAGTTGAAGGGACTGTCGCATTTCTTTCTGGCGCGAAGCGGCGGAAAGTCAGTTTTCACAAATCGTGAACTCGGAAGCACGCAGTAGGTGTAATGGTACAATAATGGTGTAAAAATGCATTATGGCCCTGAACATCAAGAATGAAAAGGTTGAGCGGCTTGCGGCCGAGGTGTCTCGAATGACGGGCGAGACTAAGACCGAAGCCATCAGGCGTGCATTGGAAGACCGCAAGAATCGACTCGCGTCGAACGCTTCTCCAAATCGAGACCGCGGTAGCAGAATTATGGATTACCTGGAACGCGAGGTGTGGCCGAAAATTCCCGCTGATGTGCTGGGCAAGAAGAAAATGACCAAGCGGGAACGCGAAGAAATTCTGGGCATCGGTCCTGATGGGTATCCCGAATGATCTTGGATTCGTCTGTCCTGGTTTCTATTCTGCTGAAGGAATCCGGATATGAGGCGCTGGTGCAGAAAGTGAAAGAGGCTGCCGTTCTTTTTGTGGCCACCCCCGCCGTCGTAGAATCCGCGATCGTCGTGTCAAGTCGCCTAAGGTGTGATGCCAGGCCGCTACTCGCAGGACTACTTTATCGGATGAGTGCGGAGATCGTAGATTTCAACCAGGAGCACTACGAAGCCGCGGTTTCGGCTTACTTGCGTTTCGGGAAGGGGCGTCATGCCGCCGGACTTAATTTTGGCGATTGCATGTGTTACGCTCTGGCCGCAGTCAGCGGGCTTCCGCTGCTTTATACCGGAACCGACTTTGCTCGCACGGATATCCAGAGCGCATAGCTAATGACGGTTCCGCTTACCCTTCTTTTCTGGCGCGCTCTAATCGCCCTCGCAGCTTTTGGTCTGGTGAGTTCTTTCGTTTTTCTTTTTCTCGCAATTGTCGCCGCCGTCCGATTCAAGAGACGGTCCGAGTCACGACAGAGAGATGCGCTTTCCTTTCCCGCAGACCAACTCCCGCCCGTGACGATCTTCAAACCCGTGCATGGAATGGAGGAGCATCTCGAAGAAAATCTGGAAAGTTTTTTTCAGCAGGACTATCCGAATTACGAAATGATTATCGGCGCACGCACCGCGGACGATCCCGCGATTCTGCTGGCAAAAAAAATTGCCCAGCGTTATCCGCGGATTAAGACCCGACTCCTGGCCTCGGGCCCGCCGGAATGGCCGAATGCCAAAGTTTTTACTCTGGACAAAATGATTCCGCTCTCGCGGAACGATTTCTTCGTAATCTCAGACAGCGACGTCCGGGTTGACCAAGATTTTCTGCGCAATGTGATTCCTCCTCTGTTCGACCGCAAACTTGGCTTGGTGACCTGCCTTTATCGTGGCGATCCAGCTTCCGACTTCTGGTCTTTCCTGGAAGCTTTGGGGATGTCAGTGGAGATGCCCTCAGGAGTTGTCACTGCCGACATGCTGGAAGGAATACGTTTCGCGCTCGGTCCGGCGGTTGCGCTTCGTCGCGACTCGCTTCATGCCATCGGCGGAATTCGCTCCACCGCGGATTATTATTCCGACGACTACGTGCTCGGCAACAAAATCTGGGCTGCGGGATACAAGGTTATTTTTTCGCACTACTTCATTCATCACGTGCTCACGCCTCGGTCGTTTGCGCGAACCCTTGGCGACCAGTTGCGCTGGATGAAGAGCACGCGGCATTCTCGCCCTTGGGGACACATCGGCAGCGGGCTGACCTTTGCGATGCCCTTTGGATTGCTAGGATTCATTGCAGCGGCAGCACTCGGACACTGGGGTTTAGGCTTGTCGTTTCTCGCTGCCGCCTTTGCAAATCGCGTGATTCAATCACTGGTAATTGGCTGGTGGCTGATGAAAGACCGGCGCGCGTTGAGATTTTGCTGGCTGTATCCTGTGCGCGATCTGCAGGGCTTTGGCGTATGGGTCGCGAGCTTTCTCAGCCATACCTTCTACTGGCGCGGAGAAATTTATCGATTTACTAAAGATGGCAGAATCATCGCGCAGACTCGCAAAACGTCACCTGCTCCAGTGGTCTCCGAAATCTGATCAACCAACTCGCTTCAACTTTCCGTTTTCCAATGCGAATTTCTGGCCCCGCCAGATAATCTTGCTTCCAAACATTCCCGCGATCCAGACGACTGGCGCCAGAAAATCGCGCAACGGCAAAAGCCAAAACGATCGCATTGCTTCTCTATCATTCAGCACTAATGTGGCTGAGGCATACGCCATCGTCATTCGCAACATCACTGCGACTGCCAACAATCCCCACGCCCATGTTCTTCCCCAAGCAAGCAATACACAAATCGCCGCCCATGGCAGAGTGTAGGTGAGCAGCAATCCGGCATAGCCTCCGGGCCGCGACACTCGAATCGTCCGCGCCCAGCGCAACTGATGCGAGAAGAACCCGAAGAGACTATAAGCCGGCAGGAATGTTTCTACGACAGCTTTCGAGAGCAGGACCCTCGATCCCCGATCTGCCATCCTTTTCCCCAGCTCGTAATCGTCAGCCAGGTAATCGACGATGGCTTCAAATCCGCCAATT
Organism: Terriglobales bacterium; assembly: GCA_036268595.1. Lineage (GTDB taxonomy): Bacteria > Acidobacteriota > Terriglobia > Terriglobales > Acidobacteriaceae > Gp1-AA145. The sequence goes on along the minus strand of DATATW010000087.1, from coordinate 18,573 downwards.
GCCCCGAGATCCGCGCGGCGAAACGCCAGCGTCGATCCCAGCCCAAAATATAAGCCGCCTTCAATCTGTTTCGCTGCCAGAACTCCGGGCACAAAATCCGTGCTGATGGCGAGCGACTCCAGTCGCGATGCTAACGTCTTTGCCGGAACTCCACGGTAGAGGCAGGTCACCAGGCCTGTGTTCGGCGACAGCAATTCCGCAATCACGGTCTTCAGGTAATCGGGCGCAACCCGAATGTCGCTGTCATCGACGAGAAAGATGCTGTATTTGGCTTCCGCCGCGAGCTGCGCCAGGCTGCTGACCTTCCCATTCGCGCCCAGATTCTTTTCGCACAGCACGAGCCGGATCGACTGCCGCGGAAACTCTCGCCTAAGTTTCTCAACCAGCTCCGCAGCAGGATCACTGGCGTCGCTTACTCCAAACAAAATTTCGTAACCGGGATAATCCTGGACACAATGCGAGCGAAAGCTCGCATACATTTCGGGATCGGTTCCCTTTAGCGGCTTCAGAACAGAAACCGGCGGCAGATCCGAAATCGGCTTGGGATCGCGGCTCCGTCCCGACGCATAACGCGCCGCTGCCCATATGCATAAGCAGCAGTAGCCCATGCTGGCCCCGGTGATCGCGGCGGTGACTGCGGCAGCTACGTTCAAACGAACTTTGTACAGGAAGTAAGGAAGAAAGACAAAGCGGCTGCAGCGGGACGCCACGATTTCGGCAGAATTAGGCGCGGGCGGCAGACACCAGCAAGAACACCACGCCAACCCTCAGCAGAGACCGCGGCAGCTTGCGCAAAATTTTCCACGCCACAAAACTCATCGACGATCCTTCCGCGCGGGGGAGTAACCCGCGAACGAATCCTCGGACAGAAATTGGCTGGACTAACCCTGGAATTTTCCGGAACGGCTGAATTCTAGGCCAAAACGGAGCCGCGCGGCAAGTACTATCGCGAAGACTTTAACCTCCATCGGACATGAACGTCTCTGCGAACTCTGCGGCCTCTGCAATCTCTTGCGGTTAAAAGCTTTCAAAAGTCAGATGATTTACGCTTAAACCGTGCGGACCAGCGTCGCCGATTATTTGGACGATTTCCAGCGCCTGGGGGGTGAGCAAGCCTATGCCGAGCGCGTCGGATACCGGCTTGTGCGCTCGACTTATGCCGAAGTGGCTGCCCTGGCGTTCCGTTTGGCTCGCGAACTCACCGCCCGCGGAATTCGTAAAGGCGATCGCATCGTTCTCTGGGGACCGAATTCCGCCGCCTGGGTTGCCGCATTTTTCGCCTGCGCTAACCGAGGCGTGATCGCCGTCCCCATGGACGACGCCGCTTCTCCCGATTTTGCGGTGCGAGTTTTCCAGCAGGTCGAGGCGCGGCTGCTCATCTGCTCTCGCGACCACGCGCAGCCCGAACTGCCTTCGTTATTTTTCGAGGAGATGCAGGCATCTCTCGAGTCCCGGGCGCCGCAGCCGCTCAATCCCCAAAAAATCAGCGCCGAAGACGCAATGCAAATTGTTTTTACCTCGGGCACCACCGCTGAACCAAAAGGTGTGGTGATCACCCACGGCAATGTTCTCGGCAATGTCGCGCCACTCGAGGCGCAGATCACGCCGTATCTGAAATACGAACGCTTCGTGCACCCATTGCGTTTTCTTAACCTTCTGCCGCTGAGCCATGTCTTCGGACAATTTCTGGGAATGTATCTGCCGCCACTTTTGCGGGGCACTGTTTTTTTTCAGGAGACCCTCAAGCCCGGCGACATTATCCACACTCTTCGCCACGAACGGATATCGGTGTTGGTCGCGGTGCCCCGCATGCTGCAGTCGCTGAAAGAAAAAATTGAACGCGATCTCGAGGACTCTGGCCGCTTGGATAGATTTCACAAGCAGTTTTCTGCCGCCGAGGGCAAACACTTCCTCCGCCGCTGGTGGATCTTCCGCCGCATACACCGCCAAATGGGATGGAAGTTCTGGGCCTTCATCTCCGGAGGCGCCGCGCTCGATCATGACACCGAAACCTTCTGGGCGCGTTTGGGCTTTGCCGTGATTCAGGGCTACGGCCTGACCGAGACTACTTCCATCATCAGCGTCAATCATCCCTTCAAAGTTGGACGCGGATCGATCGGCAAAGTTCTCGCAGGCCGCGAGGTCAAACTCGCCCCCGACGGAGAAATCCTGGTGCGCGGCAGCGGCGTCGCCTCCGGCTACTGGAGCGCCGGCGAACTGCGTCCAGTTTCATCGGAAGAAGGCTGGTATCACACCGGCGACATTGGCGAGCTCGACGCGGAAGGCAATTTGTTTTTCAAAGGTCGCAAGAAAGATGTCATCGTCACGCCGGCGGGAATGAATGTTTATCCCGAAGATCTCGAAAATGCGCTCAAGGCACAGCCGGAAGTGAAGGACATCGTTGTCGTACCCCTTGCGCACAACGGCAATGCCGAGCCCTGCGCGGTATTAATTCTGCGGAACGGCGAAACCGATGCAGCCCGGATCATCGATCGCGCCAATCAATCTCTTGCCGAATACCAGCGCATCCGCCGTTGGACAATTTGGCCGGATGACGACTTCCCGCGCACCTCCACTCAAAAGCCGCGCCGCGCGGAGATTACAGCAGCCGCCCAAAAACTTATCGGCGGCGACGGCAACGGCGCGACTGTCGGTAAAACTGCGCTCGCTAATCTGATTTCGCAAATCACCAAACGCTCAGCAGGAAATCTCGCGGAAACGGCCCGCCTCGATTCCGACCTGAATCTGAGTTCCCTTGATCGCGTGGAGTTGCTGAACGCACTCGAAGACCGCTACCAGGTGGACCTGAGCGAAACCCGCTTCTCCTCTGTTAACACGGTTGGCGATCTGGAACGAATGTTGAAAGGCGAAACCCCGCCGAAAGCGGTCTATCACTACCCGGCTTGGGTCCAGCGCTGGCCGGTGACGTGGATTCGCTTCGTTGTGCACTACACGCTGCTCCTTCCATCGGTATTTGTCTTGGGCTGGCCGCGCATTATCGGTCGAGAGAATCTACGCGGCGTCGAAGGGCCGGTGCTGGTGGTCAGCAATCACATTGCTGACGTTGACGTCGGCTTTATCCTCGCTGCGCTACCCGCGCATTTGCGGCACAAGCTTGTCACCGCGGCAGGCGGCGAGGCGTTAGAAGCTTTGCGCACTCCACCTGCAAGCCGGAACTTCTTTGCCCGGATTTTTGACCGCCTCGAATGGTTCCTGGGTGTCTCGTTGCTGAATCTCTTTCCTTTACCTCGCGACGCCGGCTTCCGTGAGAGCTTCGCCTATGCCGGCGAATCGGTCGACCGCGGATACAGCGTTCTTGTCTTTCCTGAAGGCCATCACACTACTGACGGCAAGATGCGGCCATTTCGTGCGGGCGTGGGACTGCTGGTGAATGATCTGAACATCCCCGTGGTCCCAATGCGTATTGATGGGCTGTTTGAAGTGAAGCAGGCGGGTAAGAGAACGGCGCGTCCTTTCCAAATAAAGGTAAGAATTGGCGCCCCTATAAGTTTCGCGCCGGAAACAAGGGCCGAAGAGATCGCCGCTCAGTTGCAAGCTAAAGTCGAGCAACTCTGATGAATGGTTTCACAGTTTCAACAGCTTATTCACACCAATCCCGACCAAATCTACAGAGTCCACCGTATCGACTGGAGCACTACGCAGCGCCTCGACCGCACAGCGTCCGCACTCGTCACAGCGCGATCATCGGTCCCCAGCTATGCCTCGCACCGATTCAATCAGCTTGCCCGAATCGTAGCCGACGCCATCTTTAAACACCGTTTCGACGTTCTCAATATCTTCGATCTTCTGCGCCGGATCGCCCTTCACTATCACCAGGTCGGCCTGCTTGCCGGCCGCAATAGTTCCGACCTTGGCGGCGTCTCCCAGATACTGAGCTCCGTTATAGGTGGCGATGTGAATGGCTTCGAGCGGAGTGAAACCAGCTTCGACCAGCAGTTCCACCTCGCGTTGATCGCCAAATCCGGCGAGGTCCCCGCCAATGCCGGTGGGATCTTCTCCGGCCAGCAGAGTTCCGCCCTGATTCACAAACTCCCGTTCGAATTCCATTTCCTTCTTAAACGCATTCGTCATCGGCGATGTTTCCGTGCCATAAACTTTCTTCAGCCGGGCAGTGTCGGCCATCCGCGCCTTGTTGATCAGAAACCGTTCGCGCGCATCAGGAGACAACGCTTCCAGCACGCGCGGCTGGATGCTGGGACGCCCAGGCACTTCCACCTCAAACACCGGCAGCGTCGATGTAATGGCCACGCGCCGCTTCACTAAATCGACGATCATGTCGTGCACCGGTCCAGTCTTCACATCCAGGCCAGAAAGATAATCCATATCTTTCGGCGTATTCGGACACTCGCCCGACTTTTTCCACGGGAAAAACTCTGTATCTACCAGTAATCCGTGCTCCAGGTCATCGATGCCGAGAGCCGCGGCCTCGCGAAATCCAATCGAACACAAATGCCCCGTGACCTTCGCCCCGCGATGGTGCGCGGCCTTAATCGCGGCTGAAAGTTCATCGTCGGTCAAGAAGTTATACGCCTTGAAATTATCGACGCCTTCGTCCATCCAGTAATTCACCATTCGCGCCGCATCGTCGGGCCCGCTCAACTCGAAAAGTTGCAGCGCAAACGTACCTTTGCCTTCGAGATATGGGCCGGTGGCGTGAATCTTGGGACCCGGCATGGAGCCGTCATCGATGTGCCTTTTAATTTCAAGGTCAGTGTAGGGCTCGATGGAGCCGGTAGTCCGAATCGTGGTCACTCCCGCAGCCAGATACAAGCGCGGGAAACTGAACGCCATTTCTCCGAACACGATACCGCCCATGGGATAGAAAATATGGTCATGCATGCCCACCAGGCCTGGGATCACGCTATCGCCGTGAAGATCGAGAACTTGCGCATCTGCCGGAACGCTGGCGGAAGCGGCGTCGCTGACAGATTGGATTTTTCCGTTTGCCAAAACAATGGTCTGATCTTCGCGCGCGGCCGCGCCCGTGCCGTCAATGACCCGCACGTGCTCCAATGCCACCACCGGCGCCTCTACCTTGACGAACTGCTTCACTTCCGGAGAAAGAGTTTGAGCCTGACATAACGAGCATGCCGCAAGAAACAAAACCCATAGAAAGTTGCGCACGATTCCTCCATAGCTGCCGCGCAGGATTGTACCCGAGAATCGGGCGAAGTTGTTCCTTGCGGTTCGAAACCCGCCCTGCTGGCCATCGCGGCCACATCTGCTTCAGTCGGGTTGCCTGCTAAAATCAATACTCACGCCTCAATCATGGATTCCCAGCACATCCGCAACTTCGCAATTGTCGCGCACATCGATCATGGGAAATCTACGTTGGCGGATCGGCTGCTGGAGTTGACGGGGTCGCTAACGGCGCGGGAGATGCAGGCGCAGGTGCTTGACTCGATGGACCTGGAGCGGGAACGTGGGATTACCATCAAGGCGCATGCGGTGAGGATGATGTATCCGGCGCGGGATGGCGAAATTTATCAGCTTAATTTGATTGATACGCCTGGGCACGTGGATTTTTCTTACGAAGTCTCGCGGTCGCTGGCGGCGTGCGAAGGCGCGCTGCTGGTGGTCGATGCGTCGCAAGGCGTGGAAGCGCAGACACTGGCGAATTCTTATCTCGCGATCAATCATGGGCTGGAAATCATTCCTGTCATTAACAAGATCGATCTACCCAGTGCCGATATTCCGCGTACAAAAGAAATGATCGAAGGCGCGGTTGGACTCGATGCATCCGACGCGCTGCTGATCAGCGCCAAGACCGGCGAGGGCGTTCCCGATGTGCTCGAGGCCATCGTCAAGCGCACTCACCCGCCGAAAGGCAATCCCGATCATCCTTTGCGGGCGCTGCTATTCGATTCATGGTTCGACCCGTATCGCGGCGTCATCGTGCTGGTGCGCGTTTTTGAAGGCACATTACGCAAGGGACAAAAAGTTCGCTTCTGGTGGAACAATCGCGTGTTCGATGTGGAAGCACTCGGCGTGCTCACGCCCAAGCCGGTCGAAATCGGCGAACTGCAAGCCGGCGAAGTCGGTTTCATGATCGCGAATATCAAGAACGTTGCCGACACCAAAATCGGCGACACCATTGTTGACGACTCGAATCCCGCAATCGAGCCGCTGCCCGGCTTTGAAGACATCAAGCCCATGGTCTTCGCCGGACTCTATACGGTCGATGCTCACCAACACACGCAACTGCGCGAGGCGCTGGAAAAACTTCGGCTCAATGATTCGTCGTTTTTCTTTGAACCGGAGAGTTCAGTCGCGCTTGGCTTCGGCTTCCGCTGCGGCTTTCTCGGACTGCTGCACATGGAAATCATTCAGGAACGCCTGGAGCGCGAGTTTAATCTTGAATTGATCACCACCGCTCCTGGCGTGCGCTATCAGATCACCAAAACCGATGGCGAAAAAATCGAAGTCGACAATCCGTCACGCTGGCCGGATCCGAGCGAAATCGACAAGATCGACGAGCCGGTGATTCTAGCGACCATTCTGACTAACGAAGAGTATGTCGGTGGCATTCTTGCGCTGGTCGAAGAAAAACGCGGCAAGCAGAAAAGTTTCGAATACGTCAGCTCCAGCCGGGTCATGCTTCAATATGAGTTGCCGCTGAACGAAATCGTTCTCGATTTTTATGATCGGTTGAAATCGGTCTCGCGCGGATACGCCTCGCTCGACTACCACCTCGCGGGACACTGGGAATCTCCAATGGTGAAGCTCGACATTCTGGTGGCGGGCGATCCGGTGGACGCGCTCTCCATCATCGTGCACCGCGATTTTGCTTACGAACGCGGCAAGGCCCTGGTCTCGAAAATGCGGGAACTGATTCCTCGGCAAATGTTTGAAGTCCCTATTCAGGCTTCGATCGGCGCAAAAATTATCGCCCGTGAAACCGTTCATGCGATTCGCAAAAACGTACTGGCAAAATGCTACGGCGGCGACATCTCGCGAAAGCGCAAGCTGCTTGAAAAACAAAAAGAAGGCAAAAAGCGCATGAAGCGCATCGGCCGCGTCGACATTCCGCAGGAAGCATTCCTGGCGGTGTTGAAGGTCGGGGAAGGCGGATGAATCGTCATCAGGAGCGATATTGATAACCAATCGTCAGGGCAATAACTCCGAATGACGCCAACCAGGTCAAATCAACCAGGTTCATCACTACATCCGTTCGTTTCCACATGGCCTGCACCGCCTTCCAAATGGAGAGGGGCACGATGAACAGCAGCACTAAGGCTAGGACACCAGCTACTGTGTCCGCTAGAGACCAACCGATCCGAGTGAAGTCCCAACTATGATTGGGCAAGGAGATCTCTGGTGCAAATCGGACAATAAGGAGCCGTGTTGCAAGTCCGGCAGATGCTAGAGTCACTCCCCATCTAATTAATAAGTGAAGAAATCGTTCCGAATATGCCCGAACGCCTTTGAAGCGCATATGCAGAAGAGTTCCCATTACCAGATAAGGGAAGTAACCGGCGGCGTTGGCTAACAGAAATGCGGGGAGCCACTTGTACGCTTCGCAGCCGAGATCTGAGCCCTCCATGCGGCACGGAAAGAATCGTGAGGCGACATGAAATCCGGCGGACTGGACCCAAATGAGTGGACCGATCCAAGCCAGCGATCGGGAGAAGAATATTTCGTCGTTTGCTGCAAGGGCAAACCACGCCGTTAACGCTAGTACTAGGGACATTAACGCTGCCGTGCTGGCGGCGCGCCACTGCGACAAATTTAGAGGGGAATTTGGCCCCGCGCTGGAACCATCTACTCTGCCAGAAGGCCTCTGCGAGTTAACTTTCAATATAGTCAACGCGAATAGAAACCACCCGGCACACAAAATTACAGTAGACAATACCAATCGGAGAAGAAAAGCTGTTCCCCAATCGCCGTAGACGATACGATCGAGCACTCCGCGGAAGAGATGGGCTCCTGCCGAGATAAGCGCCAAGATTGCAGCACACACCCCTCCGACTTTCCAGATTTGTTGCTGGGACTCCATTCCTAGGCATTATGAATTTAGCGTGGAGACTCTGCATGTAACTTTGGTTTCGTGTGACCAAAACATGCTGCAAAGGTGTCTTCACCGGCGCTAAAGCGCGTGAGTCATGTTGCTCCCCTGACGCGGCCCTGAACGACCGCTCTTCCACCTGTTCTTCACGCTTGTCATCCCGAAAGGACGCCTGCGTCCGAGAGGGATCGTACGATGCCTGTTCATCAGCAAAGGCGCGGAAGGGCAGGACGTGCGCTGCTGGCTAATGGGGTTATCCCAAGTTGCTGCCGTGGCGATGCGAGCTGACGTACGGTTCCTCTCACGCCCGCAAGCGAGCGTGTTCGGAATGACACGTGGTTAGGGGTTCGTTTATCGGCGGGCTGGAGCTGTGCCTTGCGAACCCTTCTTTCCCCGCCCGGAATGCACACTCAAAGCGAAATCTCATGCGGACTCATGCTCGCGCCACAGGGATTTTTTTTCGCCGTCTTCAGCAGGTGCCAGGCTTCTTCGTATTCGTAATACTTGGAATCCGGCTTTCCCGGCGTGAGCAGTATGCCGAGCTTGATCATGGCCTCGGGCATAATGAACCACGCATCAGCCGGGATCACATGGACGGCGATGAAGTCGAAGGCGTCGGGCTTATACCTTCGGCTCATGGATGCTCGCAAGTTGCACCTGAACCCTTTCTGGTAAGGGGAGCGCGTGGACTTGACCTGGATGCGTGAGCAGCGGGAGCCACTTTCGACGATGAAGTCGTAGGCAGCGGAGTCGCCATAGGGTTTGCTGACCTGCAGGCCTTCGCGGGATGCGCGGGCCATGAATACCATCTCCACCCATTCGCCGCGCTGCTTGAAGTTCTTGAACTCTGGATCACCCATGACAATTAGCCCCATATGATTCTTGTGAAGCAGCTCCCGCACTTCGCTCGGGATTTCGGCACGCGGCTCGGACGCCGCGTAAGCGCCTCAACATAAGTTCGGCCCCAAATAGAAAACGCGGCCACGAGGGCCGCGTTAGATTTTTGCCTATATATCCAGAGTAGCAGGATGAAAGGGGCGATTGTGCCATGTTTTGGAACTTTATATTTGGTGCAGGATGAGCAGGATAGAGGGAAACAAGCTCTGGAGGGGGCTTGACAAGAGTTTTGCACAGGTCGCCTTCCGGAATCCTTGGCCGGCGCCCCGTCAGCTTACCTTCACCGACAGCCACGACGCCGCAATCAAACACACCGTAATCGCCATTGATAACACGATCGGGGTACTAAACGCGTATCTCCAGCTCAAAGCTGTGACTGCGACAAAAGACACGGCGAGCGCCCAGGCAATGCTGCGCACGCGTGCCAAAGTCTCTGCCGGAAGTCGCGCCAGCAGCCACGCTAATACCGCCGCGAACAAAAGAAACACGGAGAAAAAAAGCCCGAACGCGCTGAAGAAGTCCCAATATGTCCGGTTAAACCCCTGCGCGTTAAAGTGAATGGACCGCATTGAGCTAAGCAGGCCATCAACTCCCCAACTGGGATCGGACTGGCGAAAACCAAGTGTATGTCCGACGGCAAACAGCACCAGAAGGACAGAAGCAATCCGATAAGACACTGACGCTTTCATTTTCTCCCCAGAGATCAACCGGCGACAGTGTACGCCAGTTCTGTCCCTGGAAGCGGGTGTCCCATCCTTCCCGCGTTCTTTGCGGGAGAGCCTGCCCTGAGCGCAGTCGAGAAGGACCCGGTTTGTTGCGCGAGGACGGTGAAGATCGATGCGGAATCGACGTCGCGAAAACGCGAACGAGCAGCGGGAAGACTTTGCCCTGCTACGGAGATCCCACTCAAGCCAACACCCCCGGCTTGAGTGGGCCACCCGCCCCCACTTCTCGCAAAGAACGCGAGAAATGGGGCACCCTCAAGTTTTGTGATGGAGAAGTGGGCCACCCGCCACCCTCAAGTTTTGCGATAGAGAAGTTGCCCACCCGCCACTACGTTGATGGCATCATTCACACCAACACGATTGAATCCGCATTCGCTGCTAAAGCGGGGAATCGTGGGAAACTTCCACAAGGTTTCGATAAAGCACTTGCAGCGTTATCTGGATGATTTTCGTATCGCTTCAATCGTCGGGCAGACGATCAAGCATTCTCCGAGACGGTGCGGCGCTTGGCAGGATTCGCGCCGCTGACGTTTACCGCGCTCACTTCTGAGAAGGTTTAGGTTTTTTCTTTTCAGCCTTTATCTCGGCTGTTTTCTTAGGTGGGTGACTCATCCAGCATTCGCCGGAGAACCTCATCAAATTGGCCTTTGTCAGTTTTCATGAGCCAAGTTTACCAGCTTTACTTTTTGCTTCATACCAACGCTTGATCGCGGCGTGATGCTCAATAACGTCCCGAGTTTCGCGATCCAGAACTTCAGCAACGAATTGAGTTATTGATTTCCCGAGGAACCCAGCTATACCCTCGCACCTCTCCTTTAATTCAGAAGGAAACTTGCCGCAATAGAGCACATCGGATTTATCGGATTTTTTTCTACTGGTTGGCATGGTTCGGTTGCAAGAAAGTGCTTGCAGATACGTCTGAACATCGTAATAATGGGAATGCAAGCTTTCTAGAAAGCTTGCACAAAGAATACTCGATTGTCTGTTAAGCTAGGAGTATCGGCGTAGTAAACAGTAGGATTCTTGACGTGCTAGGACTCTTAGGGTATTGCGCAACGCACCGTCAGAAGGTAGAGTGGCAGGCTCGAAATGTAAAAGGCGGCGGCGGTAGGATTCGGACCTACGGATCGGGTGTTTCCGGCGAAGGTGAGACCCGATCAGGCGATTATAAGTCGCCCGCATTAAACCACTCTGCCACGCCGCCACGAAAGAGAATGCCGGATGCGTTAACACCCGGCACTTCTGCTGAAGTTAACGTTTTGGCTTGCGTGAGCGCGGTAAGAAGCAGAACGCTTTCAGGCCATAGTCGGCGGCATACAGCACGCGACCATTTTTGAGAGTGATTTTCGGGCTGAATACAGCCCCATTTGTAGATTTGGCAGTAGACGGCTTTGCCATCTTGTACCTCCAGAATGTAGGCCGAAATGCCTACTGGTTATAGGGTGGCGAACGTTCCCTCCCGGTTTGGTGCTGATACACCTTGCCGGGAGGGGCAATCCCGTACCCCGTTGGTACGGAAACTGATCTTACATTTGCATATTAGCTGCGCCCAATGCAACTAACACACAATATCTAGTGTCACTTTAACAACAAAGATCAGGTAAGTCTTACCTCCGTAATTGAACCCTTGACAAATTAACCACTTGCGTTATGTGCTGTGCATCCAATACACTCGTAGAACATGTAGCGAATATAGCACATAAGCGCGTGTTGGGTAATAACAAACGTTCCTTAACCGAGGAACATAACGGGAGGCAGGAACAGGGAGGTTCCTAGCATCCTCAGCAAGGAGGGTCCATACCATGCCTACGGAGGAAAAGATTACTGCTGCGCATTGCCCGACCAATGAAACTGCCGAGGTTCCTATTTCACATAAGGAGCAGCGGGAGATACGAGAGCTTTATGCAAGGCTTCGAGAAGAGGCACCTAAACTTGTAGGCCCAGATGGGAAAACGCAGGTGCTCCCCAATAATGTCTATTCATTCCTTTGTCGGCTGCTTGCTGATTTGAAGGCGGGTAGTTCAGTAACCATACTGCAGAGCAACGCGCAGTTGACCACGATGGAAGCTAGCAAAATGTTGGGAACATCTCGTCAATTCTTAATCAATCTAGTGGAGAAAGGCGAGATCCCTTTCCATAAGGTAGGAACGCATCGCCGGATTTACGCTCGCGATCTTTTGGCGTACAAGGCGGTGCGCGATGCTGCACGCCGTAAAGGACTCGATGATCTAGCGCGCGCAGAATATGAAGAGGGGATCTACGATAGGTCCGCCAATGATTCTGACGCCAGACAACGAATACAGCGTCGTGCTTGATGCTTCAGTGCTGGTTCCGATGCCGCTCTGCGACCTTCTGTTGCGGTTGGCAGAGGAACCAGCTTTTCAGACCATTTTGGAGTGAGCTCATACTCCAAGAAGTCAGTGGTGCTCTGAGTGATATCGGATACACAGAATTTCAACGTGCGCGCAGACTAAAGTTCATGCGCGATCATTTCCCTGAAGCTATGGTTACAGTTCCTGCCGAACTTCCCACTGCCCTCTCATCCATTCCGGACGAAGATGACCGCCACGTAGCTGCTGCAGCGATTCGCGGAAAAGCTGATGCGATTCTCACGCTGAATTTACGCGATTTCCCGCAGCAGTGCTTGACTGAACATGAAATCGCAGTGGTAAGCCCAGACGATTTTTTGATCGACCAATTTCACCTCAATCCAGAAGGGATGTTGGACAAAATCGACGCACAGGCTATAGGAATCGACAATGATCGCTCTCAAATAACCGCACGCCTGCGGGATTGGGTTCAAGCACCAAAATTCGCTGACCTAATAGATTCGCGGACCACATAAATTACGCTGTCACGGCAGCTCTAATATCCCGTTCGGGTTAAGTGAATAATTGTGGGCGGGTGGCCCAGCCTTTCATTCTCGTTCGCACTACCACGATGAGGGTGCCCTACCCTTCGCTGTTTTTGCAAAAGGGTGGTATCGCGCTTGCACTTAGGACTCTAAATAACATTAGAGAAATGAATGCCCCGGGGCACGCTAAGCCGGCGAGATCAAGAGCCTGGGCCAGCCGACTACTTGATCTTGAATACCATTGACCTTCCCAGCCTTTGTTTCAGCTTCTTTGCACGACCGAGGGCCACCATGGTGTACAGCGCATTCAATCGGGAAAAGCTGTCTGCGAAAAGGTCGGGTCTACGCCCTCTCTGTGCCAGCGTCGTGCCCGTGACACGCTGGCCACTAAATCGACGGGAGATCACTGCGGGCGCGTCCTGATCGACCACATTCATGTTTAGACCTCCGCGACTGTTTTCGGATACTACAAGGTAGGCGCCGTTTCCCTCGAATACGTAATAAGTTAGCCTTTCGCCTTCGGCTAGTCCGACGAACGGAAGCCCCCGCAACAAAGTTTGTATTTTCACTATTTGCTCCTCCGAGCTACCCTGACCACTCCTCACAGAATATGGGGACAGACGGGACGTTCCCCACTATTGCTGTCCATGCGAAACATGGGCCGTCGCGGCGGCGAATTTCCACCGCCCCGTCGCAATCCTTTGCATAGTACGCGAAAGAGCCTGCCCTTCGGCAAGCTCAGGGCAAGCTCTGAGCGAAGTCGCGAAGGGATTAGGCACCCGCTCGATTGCTCATACCACGAAATCAAAAGCCTGGGGAACGCGCCGGGGCAAGAGGCCTCCGCGGCTGAAGCCGCTTGTCCTTTTTCTAAGATCGGCACGAGTGGAATTGGTGCACTTCCCGGCGAACGGGTTGGCGTTGGGAGGAAGCAGGTCCCTCGACTGCGCTCGGGATGACAGAGTTGGGGTGGGCTGTTGCGGAGCTTTGCTCCGCTGGACAGCCGAGGGCGGCTGTCCCCACGTGGCTTCGGGGCCTGATTACATCATCTCCGGAACGGTCACGAATTGGTAGCCTTCGGCTAGGTGGCGGGCGAGTAGGCGATCGACGGCGGCGACGGTTGCGGAACGGTCGGCGCCGAAGGATGCATGACCGCCGTCATGCAATAAGATGACATCGCCGCCGCGAATTTTGGGCGACACTTTCCGCTCGATGTATTCCGGCGAGGGCGGCTTCCAGTCGTAGCCGGTGATGTTCCACATGACAGGTTCGAGTCCCAACTGGCGGACAATTCGAAAAACTGCCGGCCGCCTGCCTCCCCAGGGCGGGCGGAATAGATTGGAATGGTCGCCTACCGCGTCATGGATCGCATCGCGGCATTGAGTAATTTCGCTACGAATACGTGAAGCGGACTGGAAGGTGAGCAGCGGGTGAGTGAAGGTGTGGTTCCCGATTATGTGTCCACGACGGGCGATTTCGGCAACGATGTCCGGATGCTGGCGGACGTAGCGGCCGATCAGAAAAAACGTTGCATGAACGTTATAGCGGGCAAGAACATCGAGCAAGTTGAGAGTGTGCGGATCGTTGGGGCCGTCGTCGAAGGTCAGGGCAATATGCTTCGAGCCTGGCTGAGCATGGCAAAAAGCGCGGCCAAACCACTGGCCGGTAGGGGCCACGGATTGGTATCCGGTAGCGGTGGCGCCGATGGCGGTAGCTGCGGCGATGGTAAATCCAAGCACGCTGGGATTGTAAATGTCTCCCGGATCGAATCACTCTGAGATTCGGCCGGTGTTAACTTCTTCCGCAATTGCGCGAGAGTTACGGTCGGGATATTCTCAATAGCGACCTCCTCACATTCATGGCCAAGCTTTTTGATCTCCCCCGGTATATAGCGGTAGAAGGCCCCATACGCGTCGGCAAAAGCACGCTGTCGACCATCCTTGCCGAGCGATTGAACGCCCAGCGGGTCACTGACCCGGAGCACAACTCCTTTTTGGCTCCGTTTTATCAGGGAGAAGCAGGGGCGGCGTTCCAGGCGCAATTCACGTTTCTGGTGCAGCGATTCGAGCAGTTGCGCGCCTTAGACCTGGGGGCGCGTTCGCAGAAGCTCGTCGTCTCTGATTTCATTTTCGAGAAAGATAAAATCTTTGCGTATCTCAACCTGAACGATCAGGAGCTCGATACCTACAATCGCTACTACAATTATTTTCGCGACCAGTTGCCCACGCCGGACCTGGTGATCTATTTGCAGGCCACGCCTGAGGTGCTGAAGAAGCGGCTGAAAAAGAAGAATGTTGCGGGCGAGAAGGCGATCAGCGAGGAATATCTGGGCGAAGTGGTCAAGGCTTACGAGCACTTCTTTTTTCATTACACGTCTTCTGACCTGCTGATCGTGAACACTTCGGAGATTGACTTCGTCGAGCGCAATGAGGACCTGCAGGAACTGCTCAGGAAGGTCTCGGCGCCGATTAAGGGCACACAGTATTTTCTGCCGCTGGGCGGGCAGGAAGCGGCCAGCGCTTAGGGTGAGTGTGTGGGGACAGCCCCGGCTGTCGAGTCGAAAGACTGGTCCGCTGAGTTTAGCGGCGTGGAAGCATCAGGGTAAGTAGGTGTTTACCCAGTTTCTCGAACTCGCGGTCTGCGGTCACCAGCCACGCGGAACGAAATGGAGTTATGGCCCATCGGCGGCTAGCGCGGCGTTCATCGAGCTGCGCTCGATCGGACAGCCGAGGGCGGCTGCCCCCCACATTACCATTGAGCCCTCTGAAATTTCCGAAACCTCTGGTACTTGCGCGATCTGCTGCTAGTTATTACAATTGTAATAACTAGAGGGGCTGATTATGGTCGAACTCAAAGTCCGCAAATTTGGCAACTCGTTCGGAGTCATTTTGCCCAAAGAAGTCATTAGCCGCTTGCAAACCGGGGATGGAGAGAAGCTCTTTCTCATTGAAGGCGCCAATGGCGAATACCGCCTGAGCCCCTACGACCCTGATTTCGAAAAGCAGATGGAGAAGATTGAGGACATTATGTCTCGCTATCGGAATACGCTTCGTGCCTTGGCCAAATGAAGAAGAAAGAGCCGTTCTGGATATTGGAGCGGGTTGTGCTGGCAGCGCACAGCAGGCTCCTTGCTGTCCACGGAGGCGCCGAAGGATTGCGCGATTCTGGTCTTTTGCAGTCAGCACTTGCCCGCCCACGCCAGCATTATTCCTATAGTTCCCCTGACATTATTGAACTGGCTGCTTTATATACAGCAGCTCTGGTCCGCAACCATCCGTTCGTCGATGGCAATAAGAGAACAGGCTTCGCCATTGGCGTCGCATTTCTCGAACTGAATGGGTTTGTCTTGCAAGCGGCGGAAACCGATGCCACACAGGCCGTTCTCGCCCTTGCAACCGGCGACATTGATGAAGCCGGATACGGTGCCTGGTTGCGTTCCAATTCCAAACGCGCCAAACCCCGGCGAAAGTAACCATGCCGCCTGGTGACTGACGGTATCGACGAATTGCAAGTTAGGAGACTACAATTCTCCCAGCGGCATCTAATACCGTGTGCAGGCTCTATCCGCTCTATGCGGAGGGGCACTGGAGGATATCGTGAGTCTCACTCCGATTGGCGCACCGCGCCATAAAATTACCACCGCATCTCTTCGCGAAAGAAAACTTCAGCACGAGCCCATTACCTGCCTGACCGCCTACGATTATTCGAGCGCCCGGCTGGTGGATGAAGCCGGGATCGATATGGTGCTGGTCGGCGACTCGCTGGCCATGACCATGCTCGGCCACGAAAATACGCTCTCCGTTACCGTGGACGAGATGCTGCATCACGTTAAGGCGGTTCGCCGCGGAGTGAAAGACGCGCTGCTGATCGCTGACATGCCTTTCGGCTCCTATCACGCGGACGCGAAGGATGCGGTGCGCAACGCCACGCGTTTCGTCAAAGAAGGTGGCGCCGAAGTTGTGAAGATGGAAGGCGGCGAGAAGCGCGTGGACGTAATTCGGCAGATCATCGATGCTGAGATTCCCGTCGCTGGACATATCGGGCTCACTCCTCAGTCAGTGAACCGTATGGGCGGGTTCAAGGTTCAGGGCAAGACTCTGGCGGATATCGAGCAACTTATGCGGGATGCGACCGCGCTCGATCGTGCGGGAGTAGCGTGCATTTTTCTGGAAGGCATTCCCCGCGAAGCGGCAGACATGATCACGCACGAAGTCAGCGCTCCGACGATTGGTATCGGCGCCGGCCCGGGTTGCGATGGCCAAGTTCTGGTATTTCACGACATCTTGAATCTGACTTTTGGCGCGGCGGCGAAGTTCGTCCGCCGCTATGGCGACGCTGCGGCCGAGATCACGCATGCCATCCAGGGGTTCCGGGCGGATGTGATCTCGCATCAGTATCCCGCCGATAGCGAGTCATATCACTTATCGGGCGAAACCCGGCAAGCGCTGGAAATGCTGATGGAGCGAAAACGAACCCTGCGCAATCGAAGGCCAATGGCGCTCGAACAGTAGAATGGTCGGTTCTACGGTTGGGAGACAAATCCCGTCAGCTTTAAGTGAGTTCTACTTTTTGAGGCCGAGCGCTTCGAGCGTGATTGCATCCGGCGTGTGACTCCCGTTAGCGCCATTTACCACGCCGAAGCTGCCGCTGTAATCCCACATGTCCCAGCCGATGTTGTCATGTTCAAGCGTGGTTCGAACGTCATGAATCCATCGCGCTCGATCTGCGGGATCGGAAGCTTTGCGATAAACGCCGAACTCATTGCAAGTGAGCGGAACATTCCAGTGTCTGGCCCACTCAGCCGCCTGACCGATCTCGACTGCCATACGGTTGGCATCCCAGTGGTCGAGGCCGTAACGCAGGATTTGCAGGCGATTCACGGCGTCGGGTTCGGTGGCGGCAACTTTTTCCGCATTTTCCATGTTCGATGGATAGGCGAGTTTGCTTTCGAAGTGCCAATAATTTATTCCCCAAGTCGCGCCCTGATGGGTGAATGTATGCGGATCATAAAAATGGAAGTTGTAAATCACGTTGGGGTCGGGCAGCGGGGTCATCGAGAGCAGGTCGATGACATCGGAATAGTTTGCTCCGGCAGCGATGATGGTGTGCTGCGGCGCGCCCTCGCGAATGGCATTCGCCAGCTTCGCCTGAACCCCAGCCCAGCGGTAACGATCTCGAAATTCCGGCTCGTTCAAAACTTCGAAGAAAACCATCTCGGGATCGTAGGACGAATAATGACGTGCGATTGCCCGCCAGAAATCGGAGAATTGTTCGACGAACTCATCCTGCCCGACCAATTTCGATTTGAAGTCGCTCTCCGGGTGCATGTCGACGATGACCGCCAGACCGTGATCGAGGATCATTTTGACGGCCGCATCGAGATAGCCGATGTATTCGGGAGGAAGCTCGTCGCCGCGATTGTGGCGCATCATTGGGGCCGGATTGATACTGAGCCGCACATGATCGAAGCCCAACGACTTGATTAGCGCGATATCGTTGGCGGTGGTCCAGTTTTCGAAGTGTTCTTTAGTGTAACCCTTCGGATCGTAAACCTGCGCAAACCATTCGCTGAGATTGATGCCGTGGCGAAGATGGGCGGCGCGGCGCTGAGCGAGGGATGAGTTGTTTTGCGCGAAACAGGTGAGTGAGAAGAAGAACGCCAGCAACAGGATTGTTTTGCGCATAGTAATTCGTCGAATCCCAAGCAAATCATTAACCACGAAGGACACGAAGCTTCACGAAGGAAAACCCCGAACAAAAATTAGCTCTGAATCGGCAATGCCCGTATTCGTTTTTTCGTTGCCGCGTAGATTGCATTACACAGCGCGGGAGCTAATGGTGGAATCGGAGGCTCACCCATTCCTGTGGGCGGCTCGGTGCTGGGCACGAAATATCCTTCCACTCTCGGGGCTTCGTTCATGCGGATCGGCTGGTAGGTGTCGAAGTTTCCCTGCACCACTTTCCCCTTGTCGATGGTGATTTGCGCCCGCAATACGTTGGCGAGCCCGAAAACCACGGAGCCCTGAATCTGTTGTTCAAGAATATTCGGGTTCACCACCTGTCCGCAGTCCACG
>DATATW010000086.1:0-19644 GCA_036268595.1 Terriglobales bacterium | reverse complement strand
TAGGTGTCGAAGTTTCCCTGCACCACTTTCCCCTTGTCGATGGTGATTTGCGCCCGCAATACGTTGGCGAGCCCGAAAACCACGGAGCCCTGAATCTGTTGTTCAAGAATATTCGGGTTCACCACCTGTCCGCAGTCCACGACCGAGACTACGCGATGGACACGCGGCTGACCATTTTCCATTGAGATTTCGACTACGTCTGCGGCGTAGGTGCTGAAGCAGCCAAAGCAGGCGATTCCGCGGTAACGGCCGGCCGCCAGAGGCTCGTGCCATCCGGCTTTCTCCGCCGCCAGTTTCAGAACGTTCCGCATGCGTGCGGTGCTCCATGAAGCGTCGAAATATTTGATTTCGGCATCTTTCGCAAGCAATTGCAGACGGTATTCAAGCGGGTCTTTTTGAGCAGCGTCAGCCAATTCGTCGATGAAGCTCTCGCTGGCGAACCCCATCTGCAGCGCGTAAACCGACCGCATCCATCCCAAGGGGACGGGAGTTTCGGTCACCACCGATTCAAGAGAAACATTTGCAATCGGGTAGAGGAACGACGCCTCGTCTGGAAAATCAGAATCGACTCCATTCACCGGTTGCGATCCCTTTTGTCCATTGATAGAGGGGCCGATGATGCGATGGCGAAACGAGACTGGCATTCCGTCATCGCCCACATTAGCGGACAGCTTGTGCAAGCTTACCGGCCGATAAGTGGAACAGCGCATGTCGTCTTCGCGGGTCCAGGTCACTTTCACCGGAGCGTTGATGGCTTTTGAGACCAGCGCAGCCTCAACCGCGTAATCGTGCTCCAGCCGCCGGCCAAAGCCTCCGCCCAGCAGGGTGACGTTCACTTTTACCTGTTCCGGTTTCAATCCGACCAAGGGAGCGACGGTATCTCTGCAATCCTGGGGAACTTGCGTGGGCGCCCACAATTCGCATTCGCTTCCGCGAAAATGGGCAGTGCAATTGCCGGGTTCCATCGGAGCATGTGCCATGAAAGGGAGCTGATAAATGGCTTCGATTTGTTTGCCGCTGGATTTTGAAACATCGCCAACCGAGTAGAACTTCACCGGCTTGCTTTCATCGGCGTGATGCAACCCCGCGAAAATTTCGGCGGAAGTCAGGTCTTTGTTTGGGCCTTCGTACCAGGTGACCTTCAAAGCGCGGCGCGCCTTCAAAGCATTCCAGGTGCTGTCGGCAACCACGGCTACAGCTGAGTCGCCGATCTTGCCAACGAAGATAACGCCCGGCATTTGCTTCGCGGCGGTGGCGTCGAAATCCGCAACTTTGCCGCCGACGGTCAGGCAACGGGCCAGTGACGCATACTTCATGCCGGGAATGCGAACATCGATTCCGTAAACTGCAGAGCCGTTTACCTTGGAAGGCGTATCCACGCGCGGCGTGGATTTTCCGACCAGCTTGTAGTCGCCTTTTTTGAGCGGCGGATTATCAGGTACTGGAAGAGCCGAGGCACTGGTCGCCAGCGATCCATAGCTCAGCTTTCGTCCGGTTGCGGAATGGATGACGGCTGCACTCTCTGCTTTGCAACTCTCGCGCGGAACCCCCCACTGGGCTGCAGCGGCGGAGATCAACATTTCGCGCGCCTGGGCTCCGGCTTTGCGCATGGGGTCCCATGTGGTGCGGACGCTCGAGCTGCCGCCGGTGCTCTGATCGCCGAATAAAGTGCTGGCGCCGGCTTGTTCGATGGCGATCTGCTTGAGGTCGGCTTCGAGTTCCTCGGCAAGAATCATGGGGAGCGCAGTCCAGACACCCTGTCCCATTTCTGTGCGCGCGACCACGATAGTTATTTTGCCGTCAGGTGCTATCCGTAAATAGGCGTTGGGAGAGAATGTCGCCTCAGACTCTGCCGCACTGAACGGAAGGTGGAATGCAATCACCAAACCGGCGCCGGCGGCCGCCGATTTTCCTAGGAATGCCCTGCGCGAAAGTGGGCTCACTTGGCACCCCCTGCGCTGGCGCGATGAATGGCGCGCCGGATACGTTCGTAGGTGCCGCAGCGGCAAATATTGCCGGACATGAATTCGGTGATCTGCTGATCTGTGGGGTGCGGAGTCTTCTTCAGCAAGACAGCGGCGGTCATGATCTGGCCGCTCTGGCAGTATCCGCATTGCGGAACATCTTCGGCTATCCATGCCGCCTGCAACGGGTGCATGCCATTCGCGCCCAAGCCTTCGATGGTGGTGACACTTTTCCCCGCGACCTGCGAAACCGGGGTGATGCACGAGCGGGTGAGCGCCCCATCAAGGTGAACGCTGCATGCGCCGCATAATCCAGCGCCGCAGCCGAACTTCGTGCCAGTCATTTGCAGGCTGTCACGAAGCACCCAGAGCAGCGGAGTGTCGGGCGAAACGTCGGCGCTTTTTTCGCTGCCGTTAACGCGGAAAGTGTAAGTGGGCATGGGAAGAAAACATCCTAGACCAAATGCTTAAAAAGGAAAACGTCATTCGCGACCCGGTCGCGATTTTTTATGAGGCTGGTCCCAATCTAATCGTGATGTTCGTGGCCGCCTTCTCCGGCGTGGCTCTGCGGCGCAACTCCGAAGTTTGACTTCCAGTATTGCTGCACTTCCGGCGGAAGCTTGTCGATGTGCGACAGCAACGCGGTCACCTTCCAGATATCCTGATCGCTCAAGGCTTTGTTCCAGGCCGGCATTCCGGTGTAGCGCACGCCGGTTCGAATGGCATAGTAAATGTGCCACTCAGGGTCATCCATTGGATCAAGAATCAACTGAGGCGGCGGAGGATACATGGAATGTTCGAGCACGCTGGGCTTGTAATCCAGCGTGCCGTGACAAACAGCGCAATTCATGGTGTAGAGCTTGATCCCGTCAATTAAGTTTTGACCGGTGACCGGCACCGGATTAGGGATCTGGGGTGCATGGCGCTCCATGGAAGCGTCGAGCGCAGTCATCGCCATGTGGCGCTCCATGCCGGAAGGGGTTACATCCGCGTTGGTGGGGAAGAGTCCAAACTGCGCCACAATCAGAACGATGACGAAAATCGCCACCACCGTGAAGATCACACCGAATATGAATGCGCGCATCGTTTCTCCTAGGGTCGTGAGCCAGGACTGACGCTACAAAGCTTAATACGCTTTAAGCCAGCGCGCCTTTTCGACTACATCGCGCAGGTTTGGAAGGAACCGTTCTTCTTGAGGAGGCGAGAACGGAACGGGAGTGTCCATCGCGGTGATGCGCACAATGGGCCCATCTAAATCGTCAAAGGCTTCTTCATTGATGATCGCCGCAATCTCTCCCGCTATTCCGCCGGTACGCGTGTCTTCATGCAGAATGATGACTTTATTTGTCTTGCTCACCGTGCTGGCGATGGCCTCGCGATCAAGCGGGGCAAGGGTGCGCAAATCTACGATCTCAAGTTCAATTCCTTCTTTAGCCAGAAGATCGGCAGCTTCCATCGCGGTGTGTACCATGGCGGCGTAGGTTATCACGCTGATGTCGCGCCCCGGCCGCGCCACCCGCGCCTTGCCCAATGGAACCACGTAATCCTCGTCGGGAACTTCTTCCTTAATGCGGCGATACAAATATTTGTGCTCGAAAAACACCACGGGATTGTTGTCGCGGATGGAGGCTTTGATCAGACCCTTCGCGTCATAGGGAGTGGCGGGGCAGACCACCTTCAGCCCGGGATTATGGACGAACCACATCTCCGGATTTTGTGAATGGAATGGGCCGCCATGAACATTTCCACCGCTTGGGCCGCGTAAAACCAGCGGGGCCGGCGCGCCCCACAGGTAATGAGTTTTCGCCACCATGTTGCTGATCTGGTTCATGGCACAGGCAATGAAGTCCATGAACTGAAATTCGGCAACCGGGCGCATACCGGTGAGAGAGGCGCCAAATGCCGCACCGACGATGGCGGATTCGGCAATAGGAGTATCAATTACGCGTTCAGGGCCGAAGCGATCGATAAAGCCTTCGGTGATCTTGAACGCGCCTCCGTAAATGCCGATGTCTTCGCCAATGCAAAAGACAGCAGGATCGCGTTCCATTTCTTCGGAGATTCCCTGGCGAATGGCTTCGAGGTAAGAGAGTACGGGCATAAGCTAGTAGTTCCGGACTGCGGCCGACATTTTGCGCGCCGGGTTGTCGACTTCAATGGTAAACGGCGCTGAGTCGAGTTCGCGGACCGTGAAACTGCCATGAGTCTCCTGGCAGGCGTTCACGCGATGACTCAAGACGCGTTCGTACCACCATGCGGAGAGTGCTGCTTTACTGTCCGGCTGAATGTCGCCCATGCAATTTTCCATGCCGCACTCCACTCTAGCGTGAAGTTTAATATCCAGCCACTTTCCTGGTTCCAGCGTGAGGTAAGTAGTTTTGTCGTCGGGATCGGCGAACAGCGCGCCGGACGAATTCAGGTAAACCGGAACGCCATGCTGCGTTCCCGTGGCCAGACGGAACGAAATGTCCCCGACTTCGTATTTCTCTTCCGTCCCATCCGCAGAGGTGTGCAATACTCGCTCGCCATCGGCGGAAGAAGGCACGCGGACGGGATCGGCGCCAATGTTCTTAAGCCGGACCGTGGCATTAAAGTCGTTTCCGATCTCGAGCTTAGCGGGAGAGGTTTGCACGATCGACAGCTCGAGGTCTTTTGGTTTTGCGACCCCAGCTTTTGCCGGCTGATCGCCATTGACCACGGAAGAACGCGGCTTCTCGCAAGTCTCGGGCATAGAAATATGTTCTGCGGGAACCCGCCATCCCGAGGTGAGATCGCGAGAGGCGACCAGCTGTGCGGAGGCCGGGAGTGCTGCCAGACCTACGGCAAAGCAAAAATACGCAATAAGCTGGCGGGCATACCTTCTCGGCATAAGCGAAGTTTACTACTTTCTTGAAGCCTCGATCGGCGTCAGAGGCGACTCGCTTCAGCCTCCACATAAGTGAACAAATGCGGATAGCGCCATTGCAAGCGGCATTAAGGTAACCGTGGATTGCCGATTGTTGCCGGCGAGCTTATATTGTGAACGCTGGGAGGGCGGCTTGCGGATTCTGCTGAATTGGCTGTTGAGCGCACTGGCAGTTTGGGTGGTCTCGCGGGTGGTTCCCGGATTTCACGTGTCCGGCGTGGCGGCCGCGCTCATTGCTGCGCTGGTCATCGGCTTTGTAAATGCCACGCTGGGTCTTCTGCTTAAAATTATCACCCTGCCGCTCACCATTGTTACCCTGGGAATTTTCTGGTTCGTCATAAATGGGCTGATGCTAGAGATGGCCTCGGCAGTGGTTCCCGGTTTCCGGGTTGACAGTTTTGCTTCGGCATTTTGGGGAGCGATCGTTCTGAGCGTGGTGAATATGCTGTTTCGCTGGCTGGCCGGCACGGGCCGAAAAGACGACGCCAGGGCCTAAAAATCTTTACGGTCTGGATTGGCGCCAGCCAGTCGCAGGTACTAAGGGCACCAGACTAATCAAACCACTGTTGACTGTCTTCAACCGCACTGAGCTAAACTCGAATCAAGCGGTTTCCCAATTCTAATTTTGCGTTGGAGTATCGGGAATGAACCACCTTCTTCTCTTGGTGTTTGTACAACTCTCGTTCGCATTCGGAGTTGCTGGCCTGCTCTGGCCGGAACGGCTGGTCACCGTGTTCGACGTGCTGATGTATCCCTGGCCGGCGACGCACAAATTTGTGCGCACCAATGCCTGGGCAGCCATCCTGTTATCGCTGGTGATGTTCCTGGCGCTATGGTCTGGACTGCACGCCGTCTAGTTTGCGGGCTATTTTTGGCGTCGGTGAAAGAGCCAACGATTAATGTCAGGATAGAATTCGTCCACTATCCCACCCAGACTGCCATACGCAGCTGAGATCGCGCTGCGGCTCATGGTCAATCCGAATCCGCGATCCGACTCCGGGTAGTACGCGTTGGATACCGCTCCCGAAGTAACTGCACCTAATGCATTTTCCCAGCTGAAACTCCGTCCGCCTTTGTCGGTGTGACAGATGACTTCCTGTTTCAATGCGTAACCCAGCCGGCGCTTGATCGATCCTTCGCCCAGCCGAAAATAGCGCGGGTCTTCTTTGAAGAGCACGGGATAGAAGTAATCGGTGAAGAAGCTGCTTGAGACTTCGTCCGCCAGAGTCGCGCCGTAGCGCTTGCCAAATCCGGCAGCTCCCTGACCATACTCCGGAAATTCATTCTCTCCCTGGCTGATGGCTGCCTGCATGCCGACTACGCCGAATTCCACCGGATCAAATGCCGACTTCCGAAACAGGTGAAATTTTTGCGCTGGAGTTAATGCAGGTGGATCGCGCCGGTTAGTGGTGGCGAATTCAGGGATTGCCTTCAACAGGCGCTGCGACTGCTCCTGCTTCTGGATCTCCCTTTCTTCTTCGGCTGTCTTCTTATCTTCGGCGCTTTTGTCGGCTGGAGTGGTTTGGGTGCTGGGCTGAGCCGGTGACGCCTGAGCATTGTTCTGCGTTGCAGGCAGCGCGATTGCACCGTGTGTACACAGCGCGATAAACAATACCGTGCCCAATGCGAACGCCCGGTGAATGATCATTTGTGAGCTCAGTTTTTTCAGTGTAACCAACGCAGACGGTGTGGCACAGGTGACCGG
Organism: Terriglobales bacterium; assembly: GCA_036268595.1. GTDB lineage: Bacteria > Acidobacteriota > Terriglobia > Terriglobales > Acidobacteriaceae > Gp1-AA145. The sequence continues at coordinate 13,070 of DATATW010000086.1, read as the reverse complement.
AGTGCTTCTTCCATTGGATGCGTTTGACGCCCACAAATGGAGCATTTAGTTTCAAGGACTGGAAACTTAGATGAAGAACTTAGGCATTTTACTTTCCGGTCGCGGGTCGAATTTCGAAGCCATCGCGAAAAATGTCGCGTCGGGAAAAATCCGCGATGCCAGAATCGCAATTGTAATTTCAAACCGCCCTGATGCCGGCGGCATTGCCACCGCGCGAGAATTGGGGATCGAGACGCTGATGGTTCTCTCGAAAGGCAAAGCCCGCGAAGATCACGACCGCGAAGTGGTGGCCGCGCTGCAGCAACACAAAGTTGATGTTGTCTGCCTCGCGGGGTACATGCGGCTGCTTTCACCCTGGTTCGTGAAGCAATTTCCGCATCGCATCCTCAATATTCACCCGTCACTCTTGCCAGCGTTTCCCGGCCTGGAAGCCCAGGAACAGGCGTTTGCCTATGGGGTCAAGATCGCAGGCTGCACTGTGCACTTCGTGGACGAAGAACTCGACCACGGGCCAATCATCGTGCAGAAAGCGATTCCGGTGCTCGAAAATGATGATGAGAAAACGTTGGCCGCTCGCATCCTTGAGCAAGAGCACATCGCGTATAGCGAAGCCATAGATCTCGTGTTGAACAGTGAGTATCGTCTCGTGGGACGAAAATTTCTCGCCAACTTGAGTTGATGAATCTGCGATCTATCACTTCAAATCTGTAATAATCCTACCGATGCCAAATTTCGCACCAGTTGATGAGCAGTTAACCTACATAAAAAAGGGCTCTTCCGAGATTGTTAAGGAGTCTGAGCTGCGCGAGAAAATTGAGAAATCTCGCGCGGCCAGCAAGCCGTTGCGGGTCAAGGCCGGCTTCGACCCGACTGCCCCTGACCTTCATCTCGGCCACACGGTGCTGCTGCGCAAGCTGAAACATTTCCAGGACCTCGGCCACACGGTCATATTTTTGATTGGCGATTTCACCGGCATGATCGGCGATCCGACCGGGCGCTCTGCCACTCGCCCTGCTCTGAGCGCGGAAGAATTGATGCGCAATGCCAAGACCTACATGGAGCAGGTGTACAAGATTCTTTCGCCGCGTACCACCGAAGTGCGCTTCAACAATGAGTGGTTCGAAAAGATGAAGTCAGCCGACTGGATTAAGCTGGCGGCGAAGACGACGGTTTCCCAAATGCTCGAGCGCGAAGACTTTCATAAGCGATTTCAGGACGAGAAGCCGATTGCTTTGCACGAGCTGCTGTATCCGCTGGCGCAAGGATATGACTCCGTTATGTTGAAGGCTGACGTTGAGCTCGGCGGCACCGATCAGAAATTTAATCTGCTAGTCGGTCGCGAACTGCAGCGCGCTTACGGGCAGGAATCACAAGTGGTCCTCACGATGCCGATTTTGGAGGGCCTCGATGGCGTGCAAAAGATGTCGAAGTCATATGGCAATGCCATCGGGATCAAAGAGCCGCCGTTTGAGATGTACGGCAAGCTGATGTCGATCTCGGATGAAATGATGTGGCGCTATTACGAGTTGCTGACCGACGTGCAAATGGATGAGATCGAGCTCATGAAGACCGAAGCTCACCCCATGCAGGCCAAGAAAGACTTGGCGGCGCGGATCGTGAAGGATTTTCATTCCGCGGAGGCGTCGGCGAAGGCAGCGGAGGATTGGGCGAAGCAGTTTCAGAAGGGCGAGAGCCCGGATGAGAATGTAATTGACCACGTGACCATACCATTCAACCGGATTCTTGTTGGTTCAGGGGAACCCGTTTCCGCGAGGGAATTGCCTGACGTCCATGTGCTTTCAGCTGACTCGGGCTGCCAAACGCTGGTCATAACCCGCATAGATAAGTTGTTAGCAGAGGCGGGCCTTGCCGAGTCAGCGTCAGATGGCGGGCGGAAGATCAAACAGGGTGCAGTGGAAATCGACCACGAAGCTATCGTAAGACCCAAGCTGGGAATGCAAAGTCCGGCACGCCCGCTGTTAGTGCGGGTGGGCCGATCGATGAAACGTGTAGGATTCAGTCCTGCTGCAATCGCATAGCGTGGTCGAAGGTGGTATTGGCAAACATGGGGTCCTTCGACTGCGTTGGTCATTCGCTTCGCGAACGACCAACTGCGCTCAGGATGACACGAAACTAGGCATCGAAGACGGCATTTCCGGATCAATCGGTCAAAAACACGCAGCTCTACTTCCCCTGCACCGTTTCGCTCAGTTGACGCATCTTATTTTAGGCGCATATCATTCCCGTTTGGATTTCGGGGGCCTGTGCTACTTAGGGTAGCGGGCTTCAGTTTGGAACGAATCGATGGACAAGAAGAAACTCGAAGCATTCAAGAAGCGGTTAGAGACCCGGCAGCAGGAGTTGCGACGCGCCGTCTCCCGCACGCAGCAGGACGGCCGCAGCGCCGACGAGGACGTGGCCCAGGACATCGCCGACAAGGCGGCCAGTTCTTATAACAAAGAATTCCTGTTTCACCAGAGCAATAACGACCGCCAGCTGCTGATGATGGTCGAGAACGCGCTCGCTCGCATCCGCGAGGGCAACTTCGGCGAGTGCGCCTCCTGCGGCGAAGAGATCAATGCCAAGCGGCTGGAGGCTGTTCCCTGGACGCGGAACTGCATCGAGTGCCAGGAAAAGTTGGAAAAGGGCATCCTCGAAGAAGCCTCGCGCTGATGTAATGTCCTTGCCCCTTGCTTTGACGCTCCAGATTTCCCACTGATAGACTTAACTTTCCGAATCTCATCAGGATAAGGGGTATTAGTGCGCGCAGAAGCACGTCACCAGTTAAAGCAGGACCGGTTCAGCCGGGCCACCATGCATGCGGCCGAGCAGACCGTCCATTGGTCGGCAGAGCACAAAGGCAAGTTGGTCATTGCGGCCGTGATCGTGGCCGTAGTGGCTGCCGTGCTCGCCGGCGCATGGTATTACAACGAGCAGCGGGACGAGCGGGCCAGCGTCGACTTCGGAAAGGCCCTGCAGACTTTTGATATGCCGGTGCGTCCTGCGGGAATGCCGGCTCAGCCTGAATACCCCAGCTTCGGCTCCGCCAAAGAGCGCGCCACCGCAGCTAATAAGCAGTTCCAGGAACTGGTCGGTAAGTATCCGCATACGCACGTGGCTGATTTTTCGCGATATTTTCTGGGAGTCACTTCCGCCGACATGGGCGATAATGCCGCCGCCGAAAAGGAGCTCAGGACGGTTGCCGATTATCGCGACCGCAATCTTTCCGCGCTGGCGAAACTGGCGCTGGCCGGTGTCTACCGTGATACCAGTCGAACTCCAGACGCGGTGGCCCTTTATAAGCAGCTGATGGAAAAGCCGTCTTCGACAGTGAGCAAGTCGGCAGCAGCGATCCAGTTGGCAGAGACCTACCAATCCGCCGGTATGACGGTTGACGCCAGGAAACAATACGAACAGATCCAGAAGGACGAACCCGCGCAAAGTGAAGCCAATCAGTTGGCATCCGCCAAGCTACAGGAACTAAAACAATAGTTATCTTAGGGCTCGCACGACCTCTCCAGCTGCGGTGTTAAAATGAGGTGAGTTCCCCAAGAGCGAGCCATGGCATTAAGAGCGTTGGTTGTCGATGATGAGCCGAACATCCTGATCACGCTCGGCCTCGTCCTGAAGGCAGAGGGTTTCGAGGTAGAAACTGCCTCGACGGTAAAGGCGGCAAAGGTTGTTCTCTCCCAGGCCGCGTTCGATCTGGTTCTTACCGATCTAAGCGTCGAAACTCCCACTGCGGGTTATGAACTGGTTCGGGCCGCGCACGAACAGCGTAAAAGGCCCGCGACGCTGGTGATTAGTGGATTCCCTGATCTGCTGAGTTCATGGGAGGCCGAGGGAGCAGACGCTGGGCTGCAAAAGCCAACCGAGGTGCCCGAACTGCTGGCCACCATCAATCGACTAGTGGCTGAACGCTAATCCAAAGGCTTGTTTTCGGGCTTCTTCCCGTTCCGCAGTGTTGCGCTGCCAGCCAGGCGGCTTTCCCCTTCCCGTAACAGCCCAGAAGGCCAACAGTCTGACCCGGTACGAGCGTAACTTTTACTGTCAATAGGGGCGTTCTATTATGGATCGTGCGGGAATGCGCGGTGTTCAGCGGAGTTCCGCAAAGCAGAACGGATGTGCCCGGCCACTCCTCTGGCAGGCAATTGAGTTGATTTGTGATTAAGAAGGTCAAAATCGCGCTTGGCTTGGTCGCATTTTACTTTTTGTTCAGCGCCGCCTGGCAAGTTGGCACCTGCGTGCTGGGTAATGTTGAACTAAAAGACGACATGCAAGACATAGTGTCCCAGCCAGCTGTTCACATTGGATTAGCCTCGGGCCCGAGCGACGACGACTTGCGCCAAACGGTGATGCGAAAAGCCGAGAGATACAATATCGCCTTGTCACCTGATCAGGTCATAGTGGCGCATTACGGATATGACGCAGCCGCCACCATCTACCTGGAAGCCAACTACAGTGTGCCGATTTACCTGCCGCACTTTCAATTCTCGATGTACTTCAATCCTTCGACTGCGCACAAGCGGCCAGATTCCGCGATGGCCGATAGCTCGTCGCAATAACGCTTAACCATCGATTCCCGAGTCAGCTTTCCAGTTTGAAAATTCTTTCCATCTGCGACCATTTTTCGCCAAGTTTGGCGTGCGGAAGCGCCTGTTGAAACTTCCACATACGCTGTTCCCATTCTTTGACCGTGGGATTGCTTTGGTCGGCCTTGGCTTTCTTCTCAAAAGAAAAGCTCTCATTCACTTCCATGATCATGAACATCCTTGTACCGAGGAGATAAATCTCCATGTCCAAGATGCCGGAGGCCTTGATGCTTTCGGTGATCTCCGGCCAGATTTTCTCGTGATACTGCCGGTATTCCGCAATCAGAGCGGGATCATCTTTAAGGTCGAGGGTTAAACAAAAACGAAGGTTCATTGCGCCAGATCCAAGGCAGAAGCGGCCCGCACACGTGATCCAAAGAAGCTGTAATAGGCGATGAAAATATACGCAGCAAGTGGCACTGAATAGGCTGCGGCCAGGCTCTGAAAACGCTGGGAGATAAAACCCATCAGCGGGGTAAAAACTGCTCCGCCGATAATTGCCATTACCAATAGTGAACCGGCAATTTTTGTGTTTTCGCCCAAGCCTTTTAAGCCGAGAGCGAAAATCGTTGGGAACATTAAGGACATAAAAAAGCTGGTGAGGAAGATTGTCCACAAGCCGACCTGGCCGGGGAAAGCCACGCCGACAAATACCAGCCCAACATTTATCACGCTGTATACAGCCATGAGCCGGTGAGGAGCCACAAATTTCATCAGGTATGACGAGACGAAACGTCCCACGCCGAAAGCAACCAGCGTGCCGGTCAGGAAATAGCCGGCAACCTTCTCCGGCCGGTGCGTGTAATCCTGGACATATTGAATGAAATAGCTCCAGGTGCCAACTTGCGCTCCTACATATAGAAACTGGGCTACGACGGCCAGGATGAAGTGCGGGTAACGCAAAAGATCTTTAACACGGCTGTGGGATTCATGGTTCGCGTTTTCGCCTCGCGAGGGCGGAAACTTGGTGAGCGCAATCAATCCTGCCCAGGCAAATGCAACCAGACCCAGCACCATGTATGGACGTACGACTCTGAGAGTTTCCTGCTGCAAGTACGCGGCGTAAGTATCGGCGGTCTGCATGTGGGCGATCTGCTGGGGTGAAAGTTCGACGCCGGAAAAAATGAAGATGGTCCCTACCAGGACGCCGGTGATTGCACCGAGCGGATTGAACGCCTGGGAAAAATTCAACCGGCGCTCGGATGTTTGGGGATCGCCGCATTGCGCGATGAAGGGATTCGAAGCCGTTTCCAGAAATGACAGTCCGCTTGCGATGACGAACAACGCCACCAGAAAGAAGGAATAGCTTCCGGCCAAGGCTGCGGGCCAGAACAGAAATGCGCCACTGCCAAATAACAACAGGCCAGTAATAAAACCTGCCTTGTACCCGAGCCTGCGCATCAGCAGCCCGGCTGGGATGGCAAGAATAAAATATCCCATATAGAAAGCGGACTGAATTAATCCCGCCTGAAAGCGACTGATCGCAAAAGATTTCATAAACTGTCGAATCAGCACGTCATTGAGGTTGTTAGGTATGCCCCAGAGAAAGAACAGCGCGGTCACCAGGAAAAAAGGCAGAAAATTGCCGGATGGAAAAAGCGAGGCGTGATGCAGGGTTTTGCTTTCAGGCGAAGTTTCTGAGATAGCCATGCAGCGGTCCGCGCTACGTCAGCGCCCGATCGAGATGCACGTAACCACCATCCACGAATACATGCTGGCCGGTGATATGGCCGGCCCGCACAGAGAGAAGAAATACTACCATTGCGGCGATTTCTTCGGGCTCGGTCATTCGGTGATCCAGCGGAATTTTCCCGAGAATGTTTTTGAGTTTTTCTTCTGGCTGGGGGAAAGAATCGAGCCATTGGCGATATAGCGGAGTCATGACTTCCGCCGGAACTACCGCATTCACTCGGATTCCATAGCCAAGCAACTCCGCCGCCCACTCACGGGTCAAGGCCAGAATCGCGCCCTTCGAGGATGCGTATCCCGATGTGCCGCCCTGCCCGGTTAAAGCGGTCTTGGAAGAAACGTTGACAATGCACCCGCGTGATTTTTTCAGATGGGGCAGGGCGTAGTGCGCCATGTTGTAATAATGCAGCAGATTACGCCCGAGCGACTCCACGTACTGCTCCGGGCTGCCATGCTCTAGTCCAACCTTGTCGTTGATTCCGGCATTATTGACGAGCGCGTCTAGACGGCCGTGCTTCTCAATGGTTTTCTGGACTACCGAGTAACAGGCCTGCGGCTCGGAGAGCTCAGCCAGGATCAAATCGCTCCCGGCAATTTGGTGGTGTAAGTGATTGCCAGCCTCCACATCGCGGTCGACGATCACAGGAATAGCGCCCTCCGCAGCCGCGGTTCGGACAATTGCGGCGCCGATTCCCTTGGCGCCGCCGGTCACGACTACAATCTTATTTTTTAATTCGAGATCCACAATGCCTCATCTATCCGTGCAGGTTCATGAATCCACCGTCGATGAGATAGTCAACGCCCGTAATGTACGCGGAGGAATCTGAGCATAGAAATAATGCCAGTGAAGCGACCTCGCCAGGCTCGGCCATTCGTCCAAGTGGTTGGGTCTTTGCCAGCTTGTCATACATCTCCTGCTCGCGCCCGGGATAATGTTTGCGCAAAAATCCGTCTACAAACGGGGTGTGCACGCGCCCCGGCGAAATACAGTTGCAGCGGACGTTAAAAGGCAGATAGTCGCGGGCGACAGAGTAAGTCATGGCGATGACCGCGCCCTTGCTGGTGGAATAAACGAACCGGTCGGCCAGGCCCGCAGATCCTGCGATGGAAGCCATATTCAGGATGACGCCTCCACCTTTTGATTTCATGTGCCCGACGGTTGCGTGGATGCAGTTGTAAAAACCTTTTACGTTAACTCGAAGCACACGATCAAAGTCGGCCTCGGGTGTGTTCTCTGCGTTGCCGATGTGAGAGATGCCGGCGTTATTTATCAGAATGTCGACACGGTGTTGCTGAAAAATTTCGGAAAAACTGGCAATGACGTCTGCTTGATTGCCAACGTCGCAGGCATGGGCTGACGCGGTCCCGCCAGCGCTGGAGATTTCGGCGGCGACGGCTTCGGCATTTTTTGCGCTGATGTCAATGATGTAGACGGCCGCTCCATTGACCGCGAACTTGTGCGCAATCGCGCGGCCAATTCCGCTGCCGGCCCCGGTTATGATTACGGTCTTCCCATCAAGGCGAAATTCGCTGGTGTTTCGATCTTTGCTGGTCAGAGAGAAACTCCTCGTTTCCAGGGGATGAAATCCTCCTGATTTTTTTGTTCGGCTTTCGTGTGAACTTTTCCGCTGGCTATTTCAATCACGTAATCTAGTACCTGTTCTCCCATTTGTTCGATGCTAGACTCTCCCGAAATGATGGGACCGGTATCCACATCGATGATGTCGGGCATACGTTTCGCCAAGGAACTATTCGTCGAAAGTTTAATCACTGGCGCGATGGGATTGCCGGTTGGTGTGCCGAGCCCGGTGGTAAATAAAACCACGTTGCAGCCAGCTCCTACCTGTGCGGTCACGCACTCCACGTCGTTTCCCGGCGTGCAGAGCAGATTCAAACCCGATTCCGTGGAATATTCGGGATAATCCAGGACGGCAGTGACCGGCGAAGTTCCACCCTTTTTTGCCGCGCCGGCGGATTTCATGGCGTCAGTGAGCAGCCCGTCACGCATGTTCCCTGGCGACGGGTTCATATCGAAGCTGGCGCGCACCGCATGCGCGCGGCTGGCGTACTCCTGCATGAGATGGATGAAACGATCGCCGACTTCACGATTGACGGCGCGGTCGATCAGTTCCTGCTCCACCCCGCACAACTCGGGAAACTCCGCCAGAATCGTGCGCGCGCCCAGAGCCGCCAGAAGATCCGAAGTGTGACCGATTGCGGGATTCGCCGAGAGGCCGGAGAAGCCATCTGAGCCGCCGCATTTTAATCCTACGCACAAATGAGAAACATCGGCGGGCTCGCGGCTGAGTTCGTTTGCCGTGGCTAGTCCCTGGAAAGTTTGACGAATGGCCTCAGAGAGCATGGCAAATTCGGACCCGCTTTTTTGCTGCTCCAGGATGACCAGAGGTTTATTGAAATTTGGATTCCGGCGTTTGATCTGCTTCCGCAAAATCTCTGCCTGGGCGTGCTGACATCCCAGGCTTAATACGGTGGCCCCAGCCACATTGGGGTGATGGATATATCCTGCAATGAGCCCGCACAAATTGTCCGAGTCCTCGCGGGTCCCGCCGCAACCGCCTTCGTGTAGAAGAAATTTTATTCCGTCAACGTTCTGAAAGATCTTACCGGTGGTGGGTTCGGAGGCGCCCGGTGAAGTGTCAGGATTGTTGAGGTGCTCAGTCTTCCCTTGGCGATAAAATTTCGCCAACTCGGCAACCTGCTGCCGATAAAGTTGCGGCGAGGCAAAGCCCAGTTCCTCTTCGAAGGCCTGCTTCAAATTAAGGATATTGCGGTTCTCGCAAAACACCAGTGGAACTACCAGCCAGTAATTGCGTGTTCCCACTTGACCATCGCCGCGGTGATATCCGAGAAACCTGCGTTTCCTCCATCGTGAAACATCGGGAGGAACCCATGCGTACTGCGATTGCTTTGCTGCGTAAGGCGCTGCCTGGTGGCGAACGTTGGAGAGCGTCAGGAGCTCGCCGTTCTGGATCGGCTGCGACGCTTTCCCCACCAGCACTCCATACATAATGACCGCGGCGCCGGCCGGCAAATCATGGGCGGCGAACTTATGTTTGGCAGGAACCCGCGAATGCAGAAGATATTTTGATTGACCGAACTCCACCTCTTCGCCCTGGTTCAAGTCAGCCAGAGCGATGAGCACATTGTCTCGGAGGTCGAGTTGTAAAACCCTGGGCACGATGGATTGAAGCCAAAATTCTAACCCAACGAAGTCGAGCCGATGATCGGCTCCAGCCTCCATAGCTTTTGTGCGTTGCCACCGAGAATCGCATCGCGAACTGTATCAGGGTAATCGGCAAGATATTCGGTCACAACGTGCATCACCTCGCGATAAGGAGCTGCCACCGTGCATACCGGCCAATCCGAGCCGATCATCAAGCGCTCGGGACCGAAGCAGTGGAATACAGTATCGAGATAGGGCTTCAGTTGAGCCGGTCTCCAGTTGTTCCAGTCCGCCTCCGTCACCATCCCTGAGATTTTGCAGAAGACGTTCGGAAAATTTGCCAGCTTGCGGATGCCGGATTCCCATAATCTGCTTTCGCCGGTCCTTATCGACGGCTTGGCAAGATGGTCGAGCACGAATCGTTGGCGCGGAAAGCGTTCTGCAAATTCTGCCGCCGCTGGCAAATGCCGCGGATAAATCAAAATGTCATAGGTCAAACCGAATTCTTCCAGCTGCGCAATTCCTCGCAGAAAATCTGACCGCAACAAAAAGCGATCATCCGGTTCGCTTTGCACAATGTGGCGGACACCGAGCAGCTTCGGATTGCCCGCGAATTCTGACAGCTGCGACCGCATATCTCCTGCTCGCAAATCTACCCACCCAATTACTCCAAGAATGAATGGCGAAGCTGCGGCGAGTTGCAGAAGCCATCGAGTTTCGGCTAATGTCTGGCGCGCCTGGACTGCGATACAGCCGTCAAATCCGGCATGCTGCAGCTCCGGCCGCAAATCGCCGGGAAGAAAATCACGCCGCAGAATTGCCATGGAATCATCGATCCACCCATATTCATTGGGGTTGTAACACCAGAAGTGTTGGTGGCTATCGATGCGCATAGCGTGGGTGAAATCGTCTGGTTTTCACAATGTATCTTGATGCCGCTCACCATACCACCATCCCGCCATGAGTTCCGGCAGTTTTTGCGAAGCCCACGCTTCAGGCGAAACCAAAATCGGATAAAGTATTAGCCGATTCGAACCTGACTCGCATTTCGTTTTGACTTCCAACCTTAAAGTGAGGACGCATTCATGAAGCTCCGCTGGATATTGTGTTCCGCAATCATCGCAGGCCAGCTATTAAGCGCTCAATCGGAAGAGGGAAAAAAGGCGGCCGAGGATTCCCACCTGCGGGGCTACAGCTCTCAAGATTCGCAGCAGCAGAAGGACTGGGAAAAGAAATTTCGCGATGGCATCGTTCCCGACAACATTCGCGAAAACATGCGGCGATTAAGCGCCCGTCCCCATCACGTCGGATCACCTTACGATAAAGACAACGCGGAATGGATCCTCGCGAAGTTCAAAGCATATGGTTGGGATGCGCACATCGAAACTTTCAGCGTGTTGTTTCCCACTCCTAAAGAGCGCCTGGTCGAACTGGTGGAACCGACAAAGTTCACCGCTAAGCTGCAGGAGCCGGCACTTTCAGTTGACCCCACCTCGAACCAGACCGCGGAACAGCTTCCTACCTACAACGCGTATTCGATCGATGGGGATGTTACCGCCCCACTGGTCTATGTGAATTACGGCAATCGCGAGGACTACGAGGAACTTGACCGTCTGGGAATTTCGGTTAAGGGCGCAATTGTGATCGCCCGCTACGGCGGCGGATGGCGGGGAATAAAACCGAAAGTTGCGGGCGAGCACGGTGCCATCGGTTGCATTATTTATTCCGATCCTAGAGGCGATGGCTATTACAACGGCGACGATTATCCGAATGGCGGCTGGCGCCCTCGTTTTGGCGTGCAGCGCGGAAGCGTTATGGATACGGACTATCCCGGCGATCCGCTTACGCCCGGCGAGGGTGCGACTGCGGACGCCAAGCGGCTTCCGATCAAAGACGCGAAGACGATTACAAAGATTCCAGTGCTGCCGATTTCATACTCTGATGCGACGCCGCTGCTTTCCGCTCTGCAGGGACCGGTTGCGCCAGCGGCCTGGCGCGGAGGCTTGCCGATCACGTATCACGTTGGTCCCGGGCCGGCGAAAGTACATTTAAAGGTTGCGTCGAACTGGGACATGAAGCCGATCTACGACGTGATCGCCACGTTGCACGGCTCAAATGATGACCAGTGGGTGCTGCGCGGAAATCACTTTGATGCCTGGGTGAACGGCGCCGACGATCCCATCTCTGGACAGTCCGCGCTGCTCGAGGAAGCGCGCATGCTCGGTGAGCTGCAGCGTCAGGGTTGGAAACCAAAGCGCAGGATTATTTATTGCGCCTGGGATGGAGAAGAGCCGGGCCTATTGGGTTCGGTGGAGTGGGTCGAAACTCATCGCGACGAATTGCAGAAGCACGCCGTCGCCTACATTAACTCCGATAGCAACGAGCGCGGCTTTATCGACGCCGGCGGGACCCAGGACCTGGAGAGTTTCATCAGCAATGTGGCGCGTGACATCCAGGACCCCGAAACTAAAATGACTTCGTTTGAGCGTGCGCATCTCGAAAGCATCGCCAGCGCAAAAAATCCAGATGAACGCAAAGAACTTCGTGGCCGGAATAATCTGGTGGTCAATGCTCTCGGCGACGGTTCAGACTTCACGGCGTTTCAGGATTTCGCAGGGATTTCAACTCTCAACGTCGAATACGGCGGCGAGGATGATGGCACCCAGTATCACTCCATCTACGACGACTTTTACTGGTACACCCATTTTGCCGACACAGATTTCGTTTACGGGCGCGCTCTGGCCCAGACGATCGGCACAGCGATGATGCGGCTTGCGGACGCCGATCTGATTCCGGTGGACTATTCTCCGCAGGCGGAAGCTATCTCAAAATACGAAACCGAGTTGGAGAAGATCCTCAAAGACAAGCAGGACGAATTCACCGAGCGCAATCTTGAACTACATGAGGGAGTGTTTAAAGCAACGAATGATCCGCATCGGCCGACGCTTCCGCCGCCGGCTGAAAAGATTCCGCCATATATGAATTTTTCTCCGATGAAGAATGCGATCGACGTTCTCAAGAAGAGCGCGGAGCGCTATTCGAAAGCGGTAGCAAAATGGCGAGAGGATGGCTCGCCGGCGCTTCCCGAAGACAAAATTGAAGCGGTCAACGCCGATCTGATGCAAGTTTCGAGATTGTTTCTAAACCAGAAGGGACTGCCCGAGCGTCCGTGGTTCAAGAATCAGATCTACGCGCCTGGAGCCTACACCGGGTACGGCGCCAAGCCCATCGCGGCAGTCCGCGAATACATGGACGAGAAGAAGTGGAAAGAAGCTGACGCGCAAATCCCCGGCGTGGCCGAGGTGATTGAGAATGTCGCGGGTGGGATTAACAAAGCAGCGGAGGATCTGGAAAATGCGGTGAAATGATGTGGTGCCCCACTGCAGAATCACCACTTCTCCCAATCGGGGAGAAGTGGGTACCCGGCATTGAAGACGTGACAGGCGCTGAGAGCTGACGGCTGGTTTTTTGGTCGGGACGGGCAGATTTGAACTGCCGACCCCTCGCACCCCAAGCGAGTGCTCTACCAGGCTGAGCCACGTCCCGACACTGGTTCGAACCGGGAAGTTCGAACGGGGTTGACTAGGAAATTCTACACCAGGAAT
>DATATW010000085.1:0-30409 GCA_036268595.1 Terriglobales bacterium | reverse complement strand
GGGGAATCGACTTCGGGTTCCAAATCACTTGGTGCCGAGCTTCCAGCGTGAATAAATTCTCCTCCGCCGAAGTCGAAGGCGGTGGGATCAAATTCCGTGGAATCGTCAGCAGCCTGCACATCAGAAGATTGCGGGGCCTTGCCCCGCAGGACAGCCGAGGGCGGCTGTCCCCACGCGACCTCTTTGCCATGTGGGAACAGCCGCCCTCGGCTGTCCTGCGGAGCTTCGCTCCGCTCATTATCTGCGGCAACCGCCGATGTCTCCTGCAGCCTCTCGACATACGCTCCCGCTGCCATGGCTCGCGCATCTTCAATCAGGTCACGAAACGATTTCAGCGCCTGCTGGGCCCTCGCAGGCAGCAGCCCGCGTTGAATGCACTCTCCAATTGCCGCCCACAACGAAAGCCCGGTCTCGAGCGCAATGCGCTCAACTACTTCCAGCGTCGTCTTTCCAATTCCGCGTACCGGCGTATTAATCACTCGCAGCAGCGAAACTGAATCGTCAGGATTGTGAATGACCTTCAAATACGAAATCAGGTCTTTGATTTCGGCGCGTTCGTAAAACGAGAATCCGCCGACCACGTGATACTTGAGCTGGTAGCGCCGCATCGCCTCTTCAAACAATCGCGATTGCGAATTGGTGCGATAGAGCACCGCTGCCCGCGCGTCGTCGCCGCGATCGTTCGCTTCGCGCATGTAACGGGCAACGGCATCGGCCGCAAACAACGCTTCGTTCTCGCCGTCAGGCGCTTCGTAGTACCCGATCTTGGTTCCGCCCTGGCGTGAGGTCCACAGGTTCTTCCCCTTGCGGCGCAGGTTATTCGACACCACCGCCGACGCCGCCTGCAGAATATTTTGCGTGGAGCGGTAGTTCTGTTCCAGGCGAACGATCTTGGCCTCGGGAAAATCTTTTTCGAATTCCAGAATGTTGCGGATGTCGGCGCCGCGCCATGAATAGATCGACTGATCTTCGTCACCCACGGCGCAAACGTTGTGCCGCGTGCCCGCGAGCATTCGCATCAGCTCGTATTGCGGGCGGTTGGTATCCTGGTATTCGTCGATCAGAATGTATTGAAAGCGCCGGTTGTAGTATTCGCGCACCTCAGGCGCTGACTTCAGCAGCCGCACCGCTTCGAGCAGCAAGTCGTCGAAGTCGAGAGCATTGGCGCGCAGCAGCTCTTTGCGGTACTCCGCGTAAATCTGCGCAATGCGCTCGGTTTTAGGATCGGCGGAGTTGAGATAGACCTCCTGCGGATCGAGCATATGGTTCTTGGCCCACGAAATTTGTCCAAGCACCGCACGCGGCGTGAGCTGCTTGTCGTCAATCCCCAGCCGCTTCATGATCGACTTGGTGATTTGCTGCTGGTCGGACTCGTCATAAATGACGAAACTTTTTGAGTGGCCGATCGGCGGCTTGCCGGGAACGGATGACGGAATCCTCATGGCCTCAATATCGCGCCGCAACAGCCGTACACAGAAAGAATGGAACGTCGAAATGACCGGCTTGGCGACGGACAGTCCGCCGACCAGTTTGTCGACACGTTCACCCATTTCGGCGGCAGCCTTGTTGGTGAAGGTCATGGCGAGAATCGACTCCGGCATGACCCCGACACTTTCGATCAGGTGCGCGATGCGATAGGTGATGACGCGCGTCTTCCCGCTGCCCGCGCCGGCCAGAATGAGCACCGGCCCGTCAGTGGTTTCGACAGCCTCACGCTGCTGCGGATTGAGTTGGGATAAGAAGGACAAAAGGTGAACACCGCGATGTGACTTGATTAGATTTTACATTGAGCGGGAACCGGCAATTTGCCGCTCAAAGTTCCCAGACGTGAACGTCCGGGGCTACATGGTCAAGTATTGGGGTGGGCGTCCACGCCCGCCCACGCAGTGAGTTGTGATGGAAATTGTCGGACAAGAGTGTCCGACCCCTACGGCCCGTGCCTCAGCAGGCCAGCTGTTCGCGCGTGAGCTTCAGCCCGTTCAGATTTCCAAGGACTGTGACCGCGATGTTGTCGGTTTCAAAAAATTGGTTGGCCAGTTCCTGCAACTCTTCAGCAGTGACGGCCTCAATCTTGGCGATCAGTTCATCCAGCCCGTAGAAGTGATCGAAGTACATTTCCTGCCGCGCCAGGTTTGACATGCGTGCATTGGATGACTCGAGCGACAGCATCAAGCTACCCTTGAGCTGGTCTTTCGATCGGCGAAGCTCGTCGGGCGTGACCATCTCGGTCTTCAGCTTACGAAACTCGGAGACGATCGACTCCACCACTTTGCCGGCGGATGCGCGCGACGTTCCGGCGTAGATCGACATGCAGCCGGTGTCGCGATAAGGGTTGAGGTCGCTGTAAATCGCGTAGGCCAAGCCTTGCCGCTCGCGGATGTTCTGGAACAATCGCGAGCTCATTCCGCCGCCCAGCAGCGTGTTAAGAATGTAAGAAGTATGCCGGCGCTCGTGAGTAATGGGATACGACGGCACGCCCACGCAGATCTGAACCTGCTCCAGCGATTTCTTATTGCGCAGGATAATTTTAGGAACTATCTTGGGCGGCGAGCTGTGAAAGCCATTGCTCATCGGCTTCATGCTCTCGAAGTGCTTGGCCACGACTTCCACGAAGCGCTCGTGATTCAAATATCCAGCCGCCGTGATGATCATGTTGCCCGGCGAAAATCGCTGGCTGTAAAAATCGAATACCGGCGTGCGGTCGAATTTTTTGACGGTGTCGCGAGTTCCAAGGATCGGCCTGCCCAACGGATGATCCTTCCAGAAATTCTGAGTGAAGATTTCGTGAACAAGGTAATCGGGATTATCTTCGTCCATCTTTATTTCTTCGAGAATCACGCCGCGCTCGCGGCTGATATCCTGCGCGTCAAAGACCGGATTGAGCACGAGGTCGCTGAGAACATCGAGAGCGATGGGTACGTGCTCATTGAGCACTTTAATGCTGAAGCTGATGCATTCCTTGGCGGTGAACGCATCCATGTTGCCGCCGATAGAATCCACCTGACGGGCGATTTCTTCGGCGGTTCGATGTTGGGTGCCTTTAAAAACCATGTGCTCGATGAAATGGGAGATGCCATTCCATGGCAGGTCTTCGTCGCGCGAACCCGTCTTCAGCCAAATGCCGATCGAAACCGAGCGGATGTGCTTCATCTCCTCGGTGATAATGGTTAAGCCATTCGGCAAAACCGCGCGCTGGATATTGCGATCTTCATCCATGATGTTTTCTGTGTATTAATTCTTACACACCGGGCCGGATTGCGGGAAACGAACCCAAACTATTGAATAATAGATAGTTAGTACTATTTTGGCGATGGACCGCTGAGAAACGTTCTAAAATAACTGTAATCGGCTCAGGCAACGGGTTAGATGCATGAACAAAGGATTAAACAGCAATCTTTTGGGGCTTGAGCTTCAAGAACTTACGCGCCTAACGGAGGAAGCCGACCAGCCCTCGTATCGTGCCCGCCAGCTTTTCCATGCCCTCTACGCTGAGCGCGCCGGTTCGGTTGACGACATTTCGAGTCTCCCGAAAGATTTTCGCTCCCGATTGATAGACAACGGTTATGCATTGGGTCTTCCGGAGATCGCCAGCCGGTTCACGTCCTCGGACGGAACCATTCGCTACCTAATGAAGCTAGCTGATGGGGAAACCGTGGAAACCGTGTGGATGCCGGAAGGCGACGAGGGCGAATCGGGCGACGGGAGTGAAGCTGGTCTTGAAGGGACGGGACGAAGCTGGAGCCGGGCAACCATCTGCGTTTCCAGCCAGGTGGGCTGCGCAGTCAATTGCCAGTTCTGCCTCACGGCGCTTTTAGGAGTGAAACGAAACCTGACCGCGGGCGAGATAGTCGGGCAGGTGATCGCGGTTTTGCGAGAGCAGAAGGTTTCTCCACCGAACGATCGGGTCAACCTGGTGTTCATGGGGATGGGCGAACCGTTTCTGAACTTCGAGAACTTCATTAAAGCCGTGAGGCTGCTCGCCAAAGGCGTCGGAATTCCGGAAGCGAGGATGACGGTTTCAACCGCCGGAATCGTGCCACGGATCTACGATCTGGGCGAGGCGAGCGTGCGTCCCAAGCTCGCAATCTCGCTAAATGCTCCGAATGACGAACTGCGAACTCAGCTAATGCCAATCAACAAAAAGTGGAATCTCGAGCACTTGATGACCGCGGCGCGTGAGTTCCCGCTGCGCAATCGAGAGAAGCTTACCTTCGAATACGTGCTGCTGAGAAACACCAATGACTCTCCCGACAATGCTCGCGAGCTGGCAGAACTGGTACGGGGCATGAGAGTGAAGATCAATTTGATCGCTCTGAATCCGGGACCGGGAGTTGCGTTTCACACACCTACAGACGAAGCCGTGCTTAAGTTTCAAAAAACCCTGATGGAAGCCGGTATACCAGCATTTATCCGGCGCCCACGCGGACGGGATATTTATGCCGCCTGTGGCCAGTTGAAACGCACCCTCGAAATGACTGCCTAGGAAGGCTTGCTGGCAGCGTGCGCGTGGGCAATCTCGGTCACGCCTTGCGAAACCGCGGGAAGCTCAATCTGAAAGATTGCACCACCTACTTCGCGATTACGGCCGCTGATTTTGCCGCCGTGCTGCTGAATGATTCCATAGCAAGCGCTTAGTCCCAGACCGATGCCTTGACCCACCGGGCGCGTGGTATAGAAGGGATCGAAGACGCGAGCCGGCTCAATCATTCCTGGCCCGGTATCTGCGAATTGAATGATTACCAGCCCACCGTCTGCGCGCGTAGAAACGGTTATAGTCCCCCCACGTTCAGACATAGCGTTCACAGCGTTATTGATGATATGCGAGAAGACCTGCAGCAGCTGGTTCGAATCCGCCTGCACACGCGGCAGTGGATTGGTCATCTCGATTGAAGACTTCACCCGCGCGACCTCCATCTGCGGCTGGCCCAGTTTCAGGCAGGTTTGCAGAATCGCATTCACGTCCACCGCGGTCTTGGCCGATGGCACCTGTTTGGCGAAGCTAAGCAGGCTTGCGACCAATGAGCGGACGCGCTTGGTCTGCTGCGAAATTTTCGCGGTCAGACTGCGCTGCTCGGGAGTCAGTTCAGTCGCATCCAGGAGTTCGGAGTAACCAAGCATGGCGGTGAGCGGATTATTCAACTCGTGCGCCGCGCCACCGACTAGTTGGCCCATTGAAGCTAACTTCTCAGACTGCACCAACTGGGCCTGCAGCAGCTGTAACTCCTGAAATGATTGTCGCGACGCGCGTAACAAGCGGATCAGCTCGATATCCAGGAAGTGCTGCTTGATAAAAACGATTGCGCCCATCACCAGCATTGCGGCCAGCGTCAACAGCAACCGGAAATTACGGACGCGCAGCGGAATCGCGGAGTCAAATTCTGCAATCCATGCAAACACCGGAAGTGAGAAGACGGCGATCATGCCAAGACGGCCCGCCCAAACCCCTCGCGGCAGCGACTTTGCAGATTTAGTTTCAGCGACCGGCATATCGAGCGCCAGCAGGCCAGGCACACTCATCCACGCCATCGAAACGACTAACGGAACGTCGTAAATGCTGCCCGAATAATAGGTATGCCTTGCTAGCGCCCAATTCGCCAAATAGGAACTGGTGGAGTAGAAAAGGCTGGCGGCGAACCAATGCGCGTAGATCGTTTTCCAACCCCCGCTACTCCGATACCAAAGCAGCGCCAGGCCGCCCAGCAACGCCACCTTCTCAACCAGGTAAGAAGTATTAAGATTTAACTGGTAAGCCACTGGATCAGCGAATGAGAACTGCCAGGGGATAACGGCATAAACATAGACATATAGCCACCAAAGGAGCAGCAGCGTGAAATCAAGTGATCCAGACCGCCAGTCGCGATCCTGCGCCTCAACGTTCGGCTGCAACGCCAGCGCCGCCATCATGGGCACGAAGTGAAGAAATAGCAGTGCATCCCAACTGAATAGATCAGGAACTTCGTGCCGCTGTATGACTTCGACGAAAGTCCAGACGAACTGATAACTCAACCAGCAAGCCAACCCCGTCGCCATGAAAGTCCAAAACAGGCGGGTACGTCCGCGATGGCAGAGAATATTGGGAAGACAAGACAAAACCGCCGAGAGCAATAGCAGGCATTGGACGACGTCGCTGATCGCAACCAGCAAAAAGCTGCGCCCAGACAGCAATGATGCGGCGATCTGGAGCGATACCAGACACACCAGCCCCACACCCCACGTTTTGACACGCGAAGACATCTACCTCGCCCCCAGCAATTCTAGGATGTTTGCGGACCCGCAGGGATATTACGTCAGTAACCACTTTGGTAAGATTGAAATCACCCTGCCGGCCTTTAGATCCGAAGCCGGTCTTTTGGGCCTTTCGAACGTTTCAGCTTGATATCTCTAGGTTTCAGCCCATAATATCCACCGGGGACCCCGCTTTGGCTGTCATGATCCGAAACTGGTTGACTCGCTTCCGCCCCCGGACAATGTGGCGCAAGTCGCCTCTAAGTCCCGAAGAAAACCTGCAGACCGAGCGCTGGCTGGCGCGAGCCAGGGTATTCCTCGCGGTGTGCACGCTGTTCGCCTTGTGGCTGGATCCACAGGCCGTACGCTCGCCCTGGGCCTATGCCCTGCTGGGTTTTTATATCGCACATTCCACAGCCATTCTGATCCTTCTGCGCTCTCCTCAACAGTCCTCGTCCCCGCTTCGCTTGCTGGTTCATTGCGTCGACGTTTTATGGCCAGCTTTGATTTCTCCCTACACCAGCGGCCAGAACAATCCTTTTTTCCTGTTTTTTGTTTTCGTGCTGGCCGCAGCCGCTTATCGCTGGGGTCTGTGGGAGACGGTCATGACGGCGGTGGCTTCGGTATCGCTGCTCTGGCTGGAGAGTGTTTCGTTCAAAGAGGGCATCGTCAGGGAATTGAATAGCTTGAGCACTCATCATTTGGTCCCGAGTGTTCAGGTCAACATTCTGGGCATTGAACCCAAACAGTTGTTCATGGAATCGGTATATCTGATCGTGATGGGACTTCTGTTGGGCTACCTGGCAGAACGCCAGAGAAGATTGAGCGCGGAAAAAGACATCGCCGCGAGGATGCTGCGGCTGGTGCGCATTGATGTCGGCCTGTCCGGATCGTTAGCCAACATCCTCAGTGAGTTAATCAGGCTTTACAGTGCCAAGCGCGCGCTTATCGTTACACGGGAGAGCGGCAGTCATCGCCTTCACATTGGCGAACTCCAATTGAACCCCAAATTTCCTGAGCTGCAGTGGACCGATGCCAGCCCTCCATCCGCGGAATTCTACTTGCGCGAAAGCAAAGCCGAAACCTGGGTTGCGACCCGCAGCGAGAAAGATGAGCTTCGCATCACTGGACTTGATTCCACCGGCGCCAATCTGAAAGACGTGGATCTCGGTGTAGTTCGAGGTTTCCTTGGGGCATACCCCTTCCAATCGTTGGCCGCCTCTTCTTTTTCGTTTTCACATGAGCTCTCGGGAAGGATCTTTTTGATCGACCCGAATTTCCGCTCCGGAACAGAAGAAGAGCTCGGATTCTTCCAGGATCTGGTCCGGCAGATCACTCCCGCGGTCTACAATCTCTATCTCATGAGACGGCTGCGAAGCCGCGCGGGTGCGGCTGAACGCGCGCGGCTGGTGCGGGAGCTGCATGACGGCGCGGTGCAATCGCTGATCGGGGTCGAGATGCAGGTAGACGTGCTTCGCCGGCACGCACCCGGCGCGAAGTCCATGACCGGCGAACTTGAACGTATTCAGGGCCTATTGCGCGAAGAAGTTCTGAAGCTGCGCGAACTCATGCAGGAAATGAAGTCCACCGCGGTCGATGCCCATCGCTTGCCCGGCTATCTGCGGGATACGGTACAGCGGTTTCAGCGGGAGACTGGCATTGCCGCACAATTTATTTTGGACGGAGATGAGATCATGCTGTCGCAAGCGGTTTGCCGCGAGCTGGCGCGCATCGCTCAGGAGGCTCTGGTCAACGTGCGCAAGCACAGCGGCGCCAGCCAGGTAACGGTTCAACTTCTACAGCAGGATGAAGGCTGGCAACTCATCATCGAAGACGATGGAGCCGGATTTCCTTTCAACGGGCGGATTTCACAAGCTGAGCTCGAGGCCAGCGGACGGGCTCCGGCCATTATTCGCGAGCGAGTCCGCCTCATTCAGGCAGATCTCACGATAGAATCTAATCCAGGCAAAGGTTCTCGCATCGAAGTTTATGTTCCGCAGGTCCAGCCAGTCGAGGTCGGCGGCGCAGCGCAGAATATATTTACCTGATCTTGCATTGTGTCCTGATTTAGTAAGACCATAGGTTGTTTCCCGGGCCCCTGTAGTCCTCGCGCTATCTCCGAAAACTGGCATGGATAATCGCAGACTCCAACCTATTCGTATTCTGATCGCCGATGACCACCCAATCTTCCGCGACGGGTTGAAGCGACTTTTGGAATCAGAAGGCGAGTTCAAAGTCATCGGCGAGGCTTGCGATGGGGTAGAAGCAGTATTGCTGGCCCGTGAACTTGTACCCGAAGTCATGTTGCTCGATTTAGCCATGCCTCGCCGCCAGGGCCTGGAGACGCTTCGGGAGCTGGCATCAGATGCCAAAGCCGTCCGGGTAATCCTGCTGACCGCAGCCGCCGAGAAAGAGCAAATTGTCGAGGCGCTTCAGTTAGGCGCGCGCGGCGTCGTGCTGAAAGACTCCGCTACCCAAATCCTCCTCAAGAGCATTCGCGCAGTGATGAATGGCGAGTATTGGGTAGGACGCGAAAGCGTCTCGAACCTGGTGCAATATCTCCGCACCCTGGTCTCCCCCACATCTTTTCCGCAAAGAAATAAATATCGCCTGACCCCGCGCGAATTAGAAATTGTGGCCGCCGTCGTTGCCGGTTTCGCGAATAAGGAAATTGCTCAGTACTTCAAGATCAGCGAGGACACGGTCAAACATCACTTGAGCAATATCTTTGACAAAGTCGGCGTTTCAAGCCGGCTCGAGCTGGCGCTCTTCGCGGTGAATCAATCTCTGCCGTTTAAGCCAATTGCTTAAATAGCGACAGTTTTAGCAGTGAACGACTTTCGGGCTTTCAATCCCGCGCGTAGCTTTGCGGGTGTCCACTATTAACTTGGAATCCCGTACGATTCGCTCGTAATCGTAGTCCGAATGGTCAGTTACGATGAGCACGCAATCGTACTGATCAAGATTTTCCAGCGGCGCGCACTTCATTTGCAGGTCATACTTGCGCCCGCGGCCGACGGTCGGAAAATAGGGATCGTTGTAACTGACTTCTGCGCCGGCATTCTTGAGCAGCTCAATGATGGTTAATGCAGGGGACTCGCGTAGATCGTCAATGTCCTTCTTGTAGGCCACGCCGAGGATCAACACCTTCGATCCGTTGACCGCCTTCTTCTGCTGGTTCAGGGCACGCGCCACTGAATCCAGCACGTGGTACGGCATATTGCTGTTGATCTCGCCGGCCAGTTCGATGAAGCGAGTGTGAAAATCCCATTCCTTGGCTTTCCACGAAAGGTAGAACGGATCAACCGGGATGCAGTGACCGCCGAGGCCGGGGCCAGGATAAAAAGGATGGAACCCGAAGGGCTTGGTTTTCGCGGCTTCGATCACTTCCCAGATATCGATTCCCATTCTGAGGCACAGCAATTTAAGTTCATTGACCAGCGCAATGTTAACGCAGCGATAAATGTTCTCCAGCAGCTTGGTCATTTCGGCGACCGCTGGGGACGACACCGGGACAGTACGGCTGAAGATCGCACCATACATGGCGGCGGCCAGTTCCGAAGCCTTCGGCTCCATTCCGCCAATCACTTTGGGGATATCATGGCGGGCCACATCCTGGTTGCCGGGATCTTCCCGTTCCGGAGAGAAAGCGACGAAAAATCTCTTATCGTCGGTCTCGCCTTTGCGCGCGGCTTTTAATCCTTGCCGGTTGCCTTTTTCGAGAATCGGAATCAGCACTTCTTCAGTGGTGCCGGGATAGGTAGTGCTTTCGAGAACCACCAGTTGCCCGGGCTGTAGGTGCGGCGCCATGGCTTCGGCGGTGCCCGTGATGTAACTCATATCCGGCTCATGGTACTCGTTGAGCGGAGTAGGAACGCAGATGATGATCGCGTCCATCTGCTCAAGTTGCGCGTAGTCCGAGGTCGCGGAGAAGCCCTGGCTGCGGGCTTTCTGGATCTCCGGCGGGGTGATCCGGAAGATATAAGTTCCACCATCGGCTAACGTGGAGACCTTGCGCTGATCGATATCGAAACCGGTTACCGGGAATCCCTGATCGCTGTAGAGCAAAGCGAGCGGGAGCCCGACATAACCCAATCCAATGACCGCGACTCGCGCCTTATGCTGTTCAATCTTACTTTTGAGTTCCGAAAAATGGGTTGCGGAAATGACTGAGCTTTTCATAATGGAATCACAGATTTTAACATCTCTGCCTGGATTACTCGGCAGGTACAGGGTCGCAAATTTAAGCTTCACCCGTGTTAGAAAACCCTTTCACCTGATTACTTCCGTTACCTTAAGGAGAACGCCACGAGATGGGGAAATCCCGTATTAGCCTGCTGATAATTTTTGCCGCTGCAGCCTCACTCTTCGCGTCCATCTTCGGCAGCCTTCTGGTCGCCAACAATCCGCAGTGAATCCGAGGCCATGGCCGCGCTTCCCTGCCTTGAGCCTGTCGGGAAATCCTACGATCTCAACTGTGCCAACTGCTTCCTGACGTCGTCTGCGCCGCTGTAGTTCGGATCGATCTTGAGTACGCGTTCAAGCTGTAACCGGGCAGGACCCGGCTGTTCTGTCCGCGCATAAGCCAACCCCAGATGGTAATGATAGGTCGGATTGTCCTTTTCTTTATTTTTGGCTGATAGTTTGATCGCCTCCTGAAACATCCCTATTGCCGACTGGTAAACTCCCTTTTGATAAAGCGCCCAGCCCAGGGTGTCGGCCACGTTCGACGATTCCGGCATACCCCGGCGTGCGGTTTGCGCCAACTGTAAAGCCAGGTCTGCGTTGCCGTTACTTTCCAACAACACATACGCAAGATTATTGGAGGCCTGCGGATTGTCCGGCCGTAATTGCAAAGCGGTCTGGTACGCTGCCTTGGCTTTGTCCAATTCGTGGTTATGCTCATCAGCCACGCCGGTCAGAAGGTAAAACGCCGGCTCCTTAGGATTTGCCCCGATAGCCTGCGCGTAAGTATCAAGCGCCTCATCAAACGCTCCCCGCGACATCTGTGACTGTCCCAGCTTTACGTAAGCATCCACATTGTTCTTATTCAGTTGGACCGCTTTTTTAAAGGCAGTTTCTGCCGCTGGAAAATCTTTCTTGGTTAATAGCACCGAACCCAAAAGACCGTAGAAGCCGCTATTTTGCGGCGACGCCGCGATGTGAGAGTTGACGGCGGAGACAGCCTTGTCAGGTTGTTTCTGGCTGACATAAACGTTTGCGATACCGCGCAATGCGTCCACCGAGTTCGGATCGCGGGCAAGCGACTGCTCAAACCAGCTGATGGCCTCGGAATCTTTCTGCTGAAGCGTTCGCAAATTGCCCATTTGCAGATAACCAGCCGGTGACTGCGGGGCCGTATCGATAGCTTTGCGCGCGTCCATCTCCGCTTCCGCATAACGCTTTCTGGCCATCAGCGAAATCGACCGCAGCGCGTAACCATCCGGCGATGCAGGCTGCAGGCGAATGATTTCACTCGCATATTGCTCCAGGCCGGGCATGTCGGATTTTTGCATCGCCAGACCTGCCAGTTCGCGATCGGCTTCCACCATCGCAGGCCGCAGCCGGACCGCTTGCTGCCATTCCGCTCCAGCCCGGCTCAGTTCTCCCAGCCCGTTTAAAGCAAGGCCCAGCTGATAGTGCGCCACCGCCATATCTGGATTTCTTGTCACCACCCCTTGCAACGTCTGCACAGCTTCGTTCAGCTGATTGCGCCGCAGCTGGATCTCTCCGCGGAAGATCAGCGCGTCATCATCCGTCGGCTTCGATTTCAGTGTGGCCTCATTCAATTGGTCAGCTTCACTCAGGCGGTTCTTCAGAATCAGAAGTTGGACATAATTTCTGGTTACCGCGGGGTCTTTGGGGTGTGCCTGATGGAGCGACGCATATTCTGCTACAGCCTTGTCGAGGTCGCCTTCGGTGAAATAGTAGTCGCCCAACATCCGGTAGGCGACTGAATCTTTCGGAAAATCGCGCTTCATCTGGCCCAGAAATTGTTCTGCTTCCGCCCGTTTTCCCTGCGACATGTAAAGCTTCGCCATAGAAAGGCGGGCATTGATGTCATCAGGATTGGCCGCAATCACTGCCTGCACTTGCTGTTCGGCTTCCGGATAACGTCCGCGCAACTGGTAGAACGCGGCTAAAGCCATTTGCGGGTTTTCGCCCTGAGCCTTCAGTGCGATCGCTTTTTTGTAATTGGCCTCTGCGGAGTCAAATTGTCCGGTCTTGGTCTGCACCAGCGCCAGATTCAAATAGGAATCACCCGAATTGGGGGCCAGCGCAATCGCCTTCTGAATTTCGACCACGGCTTCAGGATATTTCTGCTCTGCATTCAGCAAATTTGCCACTGCAATGTGAGTGTCGGGATCATCCGGCTGTTTTTGAAGCAGCAGATCGGCGTGCTCTTTAGCATTTGTAAGATCAGAAGGGTTGTTGGTCGAAGCGTAGTCCGCGGACAGCATATTGGCCATGTCGGCGTGAGCTTTGTAATTGTCCGGCTGCAACTCCAACGTCCGGGAAATCTCCTGATAAGCATGCTGCCAATCTTGCAGTTTGATATAGCTTTGCGCCAGCTGGTAATGTGCAGCCGCGAATCCACTATCGATCTGGGTGGCATTCAGAAACTGGATTACAGCCTCGCGATATTGCGCCTTGTCGTAATACCGTTGTCCGCTCTCAAAGTATTTCTGCTTGCGCACATTCGGGTCCCGCGAGCAGCCAGTCAAAATTGCGGCCATTAATCCCAGCGCCAGAAGCAATCGAAAATACGAAGAACGTCTCATTACAGATTCTCCAGTCGGCGCCTGCCGCGCCCGATTTCGAAATCTAGTTACTGCCCCATCGCTGTAGAGATCACGATTGGTCAACGGGGAATGTACTTATCGATCACCGGCGAGATGTTGTCGGCCAGCCGCAGTACGCGTTTTTGCGCTGCGTCCATACTCTCTCCGGGCAGAATCTTGGTTGTGAATCGAATCAAAGAGCCGTCAGAGCGCCGCATGCGAATCGAGTCAGCCACCAGATAGTATTTAGCCCAATATTCGCTGGCCACCGCGCGGTCATGTGCCCAATACCAGTACAAAACCAGTTGCCGCTCCTCGCCCAGCGCTATCAGATAACGGTTCGCCACAAAAGGCGCCTGGCCTGGCAGATTCAATCTGACCCGGTCAGAGCGCAACGGAACCCATCCCGCCCCGGGCAAACAGTTCTTGGGCGAATGGATGGTGTCGCCCGAACGCTGGCTTGGAAAATAGGCGATGAATAATCCAACCGGCGGCGCGCTGGAATCCCGCTGATAATCTCGGGCGAGAAAATCGCCCGGCCCGAGGACGTCCAAAACATCTTTGGTTAAAGGAATATCGGTCGAAGTCCATTCCGAAAAATTCCTCGGGAACGATTGCAACGGCTGATGCGTGGGTACGATCTCATTGGTATTACGCGCCCGCAAAAGCAGGGCGGCTGCTCCCATCAGCACCAGTACACTGATAAATCTCCACTTCATGCTGACATCTCGCTTCTGCGCTCGAAAAACATGAACAGGCGATGCAGCGCGAATAGCAGTAATAAGGAAAAGACGAACACCAGCCATCCTGAAAACAAATGGAAGAAGCCTTCGGCTTTGTTCGGGTCCCAATACTGCACCATCAAACCGGTACCCACGATCCTGAGCCCGTTGGCAGCTACCGCAATCGGGACCGCGGCCAAGGCCAACGCAATCCGTGCCCATATCCGGCGCTCTGTCAGATATCCATACATGATCGCCAGTGTTATGAGCGACATCAGTGAGCGAATGCCGCTGCAGGCCTGCGCTACTTCCAATGGCATGGCCGGCAGATTAATGATGTTGCCCTCCCGCAGAACCGGAACCCCGCAGAAAGGCAATGTGCCCGCGGCGAGCTTTGAAGCCAGCATCTGTAACGGCAAGGTAATCTGGCTAAAAACAATCGCCGGAATCGGGATCATTAGCAATAGGAAGCACAAAGGAAACAAAACCGCCCGGAACATCCCCCATCCCATGAAAAAGATCAGGGCACCGGCAATGAGCACAATCATCGATATGCGGGACAGGAACAGTTCCGCTCCGAAGGTCCCGACTAGCAGCATGACGAGGGAGAATGCGATGATCGGCAGACCCCACGTCGAGGGTCGCCACTCGATTTTTTTAAGACGTTCCCGGCTCTGCCATAGTACAAAAGCCGAAAACAATGGCACGATAAAGCCGTGAGAAAAATTCGGGTCCGTCCACCACTGCTCAGCCAGCCGAAGCAGGACCGGAGCGTAAAGCCAGGCCCCAACCGCCAACAGCGTGGCGGCATACCAGCCCGGGGAAAGGTTCCTGGCTGGGATAGGCTCGGGAACTGAAACTGCCTGTGCCAAAGCGCTCCTCATGTGTCTAGCCGGCCGGAATGCCCCAACATATTCCAACCCTGGTCTGTTTGCAATTGCAGGGCCGAGCCAACAGGCTGGAAGCCGTTTGGGCAGAGCCGGTCGCGTCCACCTGGAGTTTCCGCGAGGCGACTCTTACCCTCTGAAACCACAGGTCTTAATCCTCAGACTTCCTGTGGGAGACGACGCTATCCGAATTGACCCTGCGTGACAGGAAAGCAGCCTTACATATACCAGGCTGAGCAGTCCTTCGGGGCGCAGGCAAAAAAATTCTCACTTCCGGTTGTTCGCTTTTGATCAACCCCTAAAGAGATTCGGATGCTGCAACCCCTTTGAATATGAGCAGCTTAGGGTAAAACAGTGCTACCGTTCAGTATCAGTTAGTTTACTGTCAGTGTCGGAAATATGGGAAAAGATTTTCTCTTTTATCCGAGTTGGTGTAATTTTACAGAGTTCCCGCTACGACGGGCTTGCCAATCGTAAGTTGTTGAAAACAGGATTCGCCTGGCTATTTTTTTGGGTCGCGTCGAAATCAGCTACTGTGGCCCCAGCCGTGCTGTTGGTGGTGCTGACCGGCTATCCCAGCAGCTCGCCTCATAGTGATATAGCCAGTCCCGAAAGCGTTCCAGGAGCGATATCTCAGCTTGTCAGGCTTAGCCCCAGATTCCCCGATGGGTTTCCCTTTTCTCGAGGCCGTGAGTCCCATCATGAAGGGGATGGAAGCGGTCATAAAAGAATTAGCGCACAACTGCGTACCGGTGCTGTTGATCGGCGAGGCGGGAACCGGAAAACGCACCATCGCCAAGCGAATCTATAACGGATTCGGTAAATCAACCGGCGAGTTTCGCATGTTGCGCTGCTCCGACATGAGCGTCGCTTCGCTCGCGTCGCACCTTCAACCTCGGCAGGTCACGGTGTATCTGGACGAGGTCAGCGACCTGAATGCTGAGTGCCAGCAATTTCTGATGGAATTTCTTTCAAATACAGCGCCATCTGGCGGCCGAGTCATCGGCGGCAGCGCGCGCGACCTCGAACGTGAGCTCCGGGCTGGAGCTTTCCGTGAGGAACTGTATTACCGGCTGAGCGGAGTATGTCTGCGAATACCTCCGCTGCGGCAACGCAAGGAAGACATACCTGCACTCATGAGTTTCTTCCTGGCCCGCTATGCCGAAGTTTTTCATCGCGAAGCGCCGTCGTTAAGCGCTGCCACACGGCAATTATTTCTGGATTATTCCTGGCCGGGAAATCTGAAAGAGCTCGAAGCCGCCGCCCGCGCGATCGTCGCCGTTGGAGATGAATCGGTTGCCATGGACGGATTGCGATCGATGCTGGTACGCCCGGATAACGGATCCAATGGCCACCGGGTATCGCTGAAGGAAGCGGCGAGGGCAGCATCCCGTGAAGCCGAGAAGGAACTGATCCTGAAGGCGCTGACCCGTACCCGATGGAACCGCCGCCGCGCAGCCCAGGAGTTGCAGATCAGCTACAAGGCACTGCTTTACAAACTCAAGCAAATTGGTTTCGGAGAATGCGAGGCCTCATGACATCAACTGGGCCGCAGAAAACTGTGAAACTGGAGAAGCAATGAGACGCAGAACCGCAATGTGGATTTCGCTTACCTTCGCGCTGACGAGCTTGCCGGCATTGGTGGTCGCGCAGAGCTCGAATCAAGCCAAAGATCCGCCGGGCTCGCAGGCCAGCCAGACTTATGTGATCGGACCGGACGACACACTCTACGTATCCGTCTGGAAGGAACCGGATTTGACGGAGACTCTTCCGGTTCGTGCGGATGGAAAGATTTCCATGCCGCTTCTGAATGACGTCCAGGCTGCGGGCCTTACACCCATGCAGTTGGGCGCGGCACTCACCGACAAGCTCAAGAAATACGTCTCTGATCCTCATGTGACGATTGTGGTCACCCAGATGAACAGCCAGCGAGTCTACGTTACCGGCGAAGTGCTGCATCCGGGAGCAATGAACCTGACTCCAAATATGACCATCTTGCAAGCGCTTTCCTCCGCCGGGTTCACGCAATTTGCCAATACCAAGGGAATTTACGTTCTGCGCAACCAGAACGGGGCAGAGACAAAGCTGGCAGTGAATTACAAGCGATTGATCAAGGGCGAAGGCGGCCAGAACATCGCCCTAAAGCCGGGGGATACGATTGTTGTCCCGTAATTTTATGCATCGATTGCCAACAAAATTCGTACTCACGCTGGCGTTGATGGCGGTGAGCGCTCCGGTCATGTGGGCACAATCGACCAGTGATCAGAACGCGGGCGGCGCGCCTCCTGCCGCCACTGGCCTCGACACCACCACCCAGATGAGTGAGAATCCGCCGCTCTCCGGACTTGACCAGCCCAGCTTCGAGCCGGGATTCGGGAACCGCAGCTATCTCGCACCCAAAGTCGAACTCAGCGAGGCTCTCGATACCAACAGCCTGGGCAACTTTTCGACGTCAGACACTACAGAAAGTACTCGCGCCCTCGGCTCTCTTGACCTGCAGAAGTTGTGGAAGCTCCACCCATTCGATCTTGATTATGTAGGCGGAGTCGACTGGTATAACGGCGCGGGTGGGCACGTTTACCAGGTTCATTCCCTCGCAGCGACCCAGCGTTTTCTCTGGCGCACAGGTCAATTGGCGGTGCGCGACTCCTTTAGTTATTTGCCAGAAGGGGCATTTGGATTTGGTTCCTTCGGCGGTGCGGGCGCGTTCGGGGCCGGCGGACTAGGAGCAGGTTTCAGCGGCGGGTCCGGCAATGGAATTTTTTCGAACGTCACCTACGGGGCGATCGGCACCCAGGTCACGAACATGGGCATCGCCGATGTCACTCAATACTTAAGTCCTCGCAGTTCCGTGGTTCTCACTGGCGGCTACGGCCTGACCGATTTCCTGACTACCCCCAAGACTAACTTCTGCCCTACCAGTGTGAACTGCTATTTCAATAGCCAGGAGGCTATCGGCCAGCTGGCCTATAACCACCAGATTTCGCGTCACGATCAGGTCGCGCTGGTCTATGCCTACCAAGAACTTCATTTCCCGGGAAGCACCGCCGGAAGCCTGAATGTGGATTTATGGCAGGTAGAGTACGGGCATCGCATCAGCGGCAAGTTGGATCTTCTGATCGGAGGCGGGCCGGAGTGGGTGCACCGCAGCCAGTCGCAGGAGGAATTTCTCGGCGTCGTTCCGACCGGTTTGCCGTGTACCAACACCAGCGTTCTGCTGCCTTGCGTGAACGTAAAGAGCAGCTTTGTTACCGGCTCCGGCCAGGTATCGGTGCGCTACCGGGTATCGGCGCTGACCAACTTCTCGGTGACGTACCTGCGTTTTATCAGCTCGGGTTCGGGATTTTTTGGCGGTGCCAAAACTGATACCGGCAGGTTCAACATTAACCACCTTTGGGGCCGCCACTGGACCGTGTTGCTGGACACTGGATACTCGCACAATACGGCGCTCCTGGGAGCGACTTCGGTTGCCGCGGGCGCGGCCACCAGCTATAGCTACTGGTATTTCGGCGGAGCAGCTCACCGGCGGTTGGGCAGACACTTTGGGGTTTTTGGCAGCTATCAATACAACGCCTTTGCTTTCGGTTCCAGCTGCACCGCCGGAGCTGTGGGGGGTTGTGGTTCTTCCTATGGACGCAATGTTTTGCTGCTCGGTTTGAACTGGACACCGCAGCCGATTCGGCTGGATTGATTTAGGGCCAGCTCTGGCTGGCAGAATGGGAACAATATGATTCAGAACCGTGTACTGACCATGGACGACTACGGCGCGATGTTGCGGCGCCGCCTCAAGATTATTCTTATTCCTACCTTGCTCGCGCCCTTGGTCGGCTTCCTGGTCTCATACGCGTTTCCGGCGAAATATACGTCGCAGGCGCTTATTCTCGTGCAGCAGCAACAGGTCCCGCAGGGATACGTTGCGCCGGTTGTCACTGAGGATCTCTCCCAGCGCGTGGCCACACTCGAGCAGAAGGCCTTGGGTGCCGATCGACTACGACCGCTTATTCAGAAGCTTACCCAGCAGGGAGTATTGCGGCCGGGAAATGTTGATGAGCAGATCGATGAGATCCGAGGCGGCGTGGCCATCGAGCCGGTCGAGATGGTGATTGTGCCCAGCCCGGAGGGCAAGGCCACCAACAAGCAATTTCAACCACCTAACAGTAAGCCCCAGGTTCCCGGATTCAATCTGGATTACACCGCCAGTAATCCGCGCGAGGCCCAGGCCATCTGCGCCGGAATTGCCGACATCATGCTGCAGGAAAATTTGCGCGATCGTGAAGCGGCGGCGCAGAACACCACCGATTTCCTCTCGCGTCAGGTGGATGACGCCAAAGGCAATCTGAATGAGTTCGATTCCAAACTTGCCGCCTTCAAAAGGCAGTACATGGGGCAGCTTCCCGGCGATGAAGACACCAATCTCAAGCTGTTGAGCGGATTGAATTCGCAACTGGACGCCACCACCCAGACCCTAAGTCGCGCCCAGCAGGATAAGACCTACACTGAGACCTTATTGTCCCAGCAGCTGGCGGCCTGGCAATCTTCGCAGTCCTCGAGCAGTCCGCAGACTCTGCAGCAGCAACTGGCATTGGCCCAGGCCCAATTGATCACCCTGCAGGGACGTTATACCGACGACTTTCCTGACGTCGTGAAGACCAAGAAGCAGATCGCCGATTTGCAAAAGCAGCTTGACCAGATTAACTCTGCCGCCAACAAATCGACGCTCTCTAATACTCAATCCAATGCCGCGGATTCGCCGGAGATTCAGCAGCTGCGGAATCAAATCCATCAGTACAACGACGTGATAGCGCAAGCCACTCGCGACCAGAAGACCCTGCAGTCTCAAATAAAAATTCTGCAGAGCCGGGTCGCGCTCAGTCCAGCTATAGAGGAGCAATACAAACAGCTCACTCGCGACTACGACACCGCCCAGAAGTTTTATAACGACCTGCTCGATAAAAAGAGCCAGTCAGAAATGGGTGTCGCCATGGAGCGTGACCAGCAGGGCGAGCAGATGCGCCTGCAGATTCCGGCCGACACGCCGGACTCGCCGAGTTTTCCCAATCGGCCGTTATTCGCCGCCGGTGGTCTGGGAGGCGGCTTAGCTATCGGTTTAGGTCTCGCCCTTTTGTTCGAATTGCGTGACAAGTCGCTGCGCAATGAAAGCGACGTCATTGCCGCTCTCGACCTTCCGGTACTTTCACAGGTGCCCTGGGTAGGAAATCCGCCGGCGAATTTTTATAGCAACGGCAAAGGCACGCTGGGCCTGAAGGCACGCACTGGCGACCGTGGCGACAGAGTAGAGGTTTAACCGTTCATGTACAAAGAATTTTTTGGACTGCGCGCGAACCCGTTTAACGTAAATCCTGATCCGCGTTACTTGTTCCTGACGCGGCATACGGAAGAAGCACTGGCTTGCCTGACCTACGGTATCCAGAGCCGCAAAGGCTTCGTCCTGCTCACCGGAGAAGTGGGAACCGGAAAGACTACGCTTATCAATAAGCTTCTGGAGTGGTTGCGGGCGCAACAGGTGCCCACCGCATTCATCTTTAATTCCCGAATGAATGTGCCGCAGTTTCTGGATTACATGATGGCGGACTTCGGGCTGCCGTCCGAAACGCGCTCCAAGAGCCAGATTCTGATGCGCCTGTACAACTGGTTGCTGGAGCGTTATCGCGCCGGCGAGACTGCAGTTCTGATCGTCGACGAAGCGCAAAACCTCCCCGACGAAGTGCTCGAAGAAATCCGCATGATGACGAATCTCGAGACTTTCACCGAGAAGCTTCTGCAGATTGTTCTGGTCGGGCAGACTGAACTCGAGCAACGGCTGAAGCACCCCAGCCTGCGCCAGTTGCGGCAGCGCCTGACGTTGCGTGCGAAAACCCATCCACTGACCGCCGAGGAGAGCCGGTCTTACATTCATCAAAGGTTGCGCATTGCGGGATCGAGCGGGCAGCAGATTTTTGAGCCGGAGGCTTTGGCCGCCATCCATCGCTATTCCGGCGGTATTCCACGCATCGTCAATCTGTTATGTGAGCACTGCCTGGTAAGCGCGTTCGTTGATCAGCGCAAAACCGTTGGGCCGGAAGTGGTAGACGCGGTGGCGCGCGATTTTGATCTTGAGAGCAGTCACAGCGTCGGTACCGCGTCGCAGGTGGTTCCCGACAAGTTCGATCTTATGGATGCATTGAAAACGATTTCAAACCTCAGCGAGCGGTTAAAAGCATCGCAGCGTGAGGCCAGCGAAGTAACCGAAGAAGGGAAACTATGAGCCGAATTCACGAAGCCTTAAAGAAAGCCGAGCAGGAAAGAGCGACTTCAGAAAACATCCCGCAGATCGCTCCTGACCCTGATCCAGCCGTGCTCGATGCCCGAGTCTATGCCGAGGCGCCGAGCCATTCGGCCGCCGCTCCAGCCGTGGCCATGACCGGCGACGCTTTGCTTTCCCGCACTCGCCATACCAACTGGAAGCCGGATGCGAAGACCATGCTTTTCTTCACCGGCGAAGAGCACGTTTACGGGATGGAAGAATTCCGCACCCTGCGCAGCCGTCTATATCAGGCGCGTGAAAAGCACCCACTGTCAAAGGTCCTGGTGACCAGCCCTCTGCCTAAAGAAGGCAAGTCATTCGTCACCGCCAATCTTGGCCAGGCGCTGGTGCAGCAGCAGGGCAAGCGCGTGCTGCTGGTGGATGCGGACCTGCGCAATCCGCACCTGCATTTAACGCTGGGGGCCGAGGCCGGCCCGGGACTTTCGGAATATTTGCGCTCACAGAATGACGAGTTTTCTGTCATCCAGCGCGGACCCATGGAGAACCTTTTCCTGATACCCGCCGGCACGAACAACGAAAATCCAGCGGAGTTGGTCGCCAGCGGACGTATGAACACTCTGCTGAATCGATTGCAGCCGCTGTTCGATTGGATCATTGTTGATTCGCCTCCGGCTGCCGCGGTTTCTGATGCAGCTTTGCTGGCCAATTATTGCGATGGCGTCCTGATGGTGGTGCGGTCCAACGCCACTCCGTTCGACATCGCACAAAGAGCGCGGCAGGAGTTTGGCGACAACCTGATTGGCGTGGTGCTGAATGGGATAAGCACCCTGCCCGAATATTCGCAGTATTACTACAACGCTTATGGCAAGCCAAATGGCCACGGGCACGGCGTTAAGTGAAGTCGTTAGTGATTTCAGGCTGGGTGTCCTGCTGAGTTTTCAACTTACGTTGGGCATCTCGCGCAAGTGATGTTTTGCTGAGATAACTAATTTAGCGCACCGCTTTTCTGGGTGTTGAACTGTAGAGACAGTCGAGATGGTCATCCGCATATTCAACGCGTATTTTCCCAGCCGCACGCTTTTACTCGCATTTTCCGAAGCCTGCGTGGTGGTGCTGGCCTTTACGATTTCATGCGTAGTTTTAATGGGCAGGGATGCCGACATCTTCCTGAATTACGACGGCGGATTCGCCAATATCTTCCTGATTACCGCAGTTTTTGTTTTGTGCATGTACTACGGCGACCTCTACGATTCACTGATTCTGAGCAATCGCCGCGAGGTGATCATCCGCCTCATCCAGGTTTCCGGCGTCGGGACCCTGGTGATGGCAGTTCTTTATTCCGCTTACCCGCGGGCCCGCCTGGGCGCCAAGAATTTTGCCCTGGGTCTGGTTTTAGTTCTCTTTTTGGTGTGGTTCTGGAGAGAGTTGTTCCTGTGGCTGTTCCGCTCCAAACATCTGCGGGAGCGCGCGGTTCTGCTGGGCGATGGCCCCCTCGCGAAAAAGTTGGCGGAAGAAATTATCAGCCGTCCAGACCTGGGCCTGCAGCTTGTGGGCTTTGTGAGCACTTCAACCGTTCAGGCCCGAGACGACCTGCCTCACCTGGGCACACCGGACCAGCTCTCGGAAGTGGTTCGAACCCGCGAAGTCCGCCGGGTGCTGGTGGCCATGTCAGACCAGCGCGGCAAAATGCCCATGGATGAATTGCTCGCCATCAAGTCACAGTATGCGCGAGTACAAGACGGAGCGGAGATTTACGAGAAACTCACCGGCAAGCTGCCTTTAGAGTCCTTGCGCGTGAGTTGGCTTTTGTTTTCCTCTGGATTGCAGACGTCACGCTGGGCAACGGCGTGGAAGACGGCCTTCTCGTTCCTTATTTCGCTGTTTCTGCTGATTCTTTGCTTGCCTGTGATGCTGCTGGTGGCGCTTGCCATTCGTCTTGATTCGCCCGGGCCAGCGGTGTTCCTGCAAAAGCGAATTGGTAAGGGCGGAAAGAATTTCACGTTATACAAATTTCGCTCAATGTATCACGCTATTGATGAGTGCAAGATCAATCCCCCGGCGGAGGAGGATGATCCTCGGATCACCAGGCTGGGACGCTTCCTGCGCAAAAGCCGGCTGGATGAGCTTCCGCAGCTATACAACATTCTTCGTGGAGATATGCACTTCGTAGGACCGCGGCCGTTTGTGCCGGACCAGGAGCAGGAACTGGTAAAGGCGATTCCTCTATACAACCAGCGCTGGAACGTGAAGCCGGGAGCAACCGGCTGGGCGCAGATCAATCGCGGTTATTGCGCAACTCTTGCCGACAACACCGACAAGCTGGCCTACGATCTCTTCTACATCAAGAACATGTCGCTTTCTCTCGATCTCCTGATCATGTTTAAGACGCTGAAAATTCTTCTGCTTGGCCGGGGAGGTCGATGAGCCCGGAAACCATTCTGGTCGCGAAAGTGGCGTTCTGGGTCAGCCTCGGACTGGTGTTGTACCCATACGTTTTGTATCCGCTGGTCCTTTTCCTCACTTATTCGGTCACTCAGGCATGGCGCGATTTGCGCTATCTGGGTTCTCCGCGCAATCGGCGAACCGAGACGCCTGCTCCCTCGGGGCTGCCGGGTGTGAGCATCATTATTCCGGCGTACAACGAAGAAAAAGTGCTGCTGGCGAAAATCGATAATTTGCACGAGTTGGATTTTCCCCGCGAACGGCTGCAGGTGATCTTCGTTTCGGATGGCTCGGAGGATGGCACAAATCAGATCCTGCAAAATCTCACCGACGAAAATTATCAGTGCATTTTACTCACCGAGCGCAAAGGCAAAGCCAATGCGCTGAACCAGGCAGTGGCGCGGGCGACCAATGAGATTTTGGTTTTTTGCGACGCCGGCACATTATTCGAGCTGGATGCCATCAAAAAACTGGTGCGCCACTTCTCCGATCCGGAGGTTGGTGCGGTTTGTGGCGCAGTGCGTTACGAGGCTGGCTCCGACGCGCGCCAGACCGAAGGTGCTTACTGGAAATACGAGAGTGCATTGCGGATGATGGAAGCGCGGTTAGGTGCGATTCTCAATGCGAGCGGCTGTATCTACGCACTCCGGCGTGAATGCTTTTCGCCCATCCCGCAGAGCACGATCCTGGAAGATTTCGTAATTCCTATGCGTGCTCGCCGGCTGGGTTTTTCGGTGCTCTATGATCCAGAAGCAGTCGCAATCGAATTCCCTGCCAGCACCGTTTCAGGCGAATTTACCCGCCGGGTGCGGCTGGCAGTGGGCAGCTTCCGAGCTTTGGGCGATCTGGTGCGCGTGCCCTGGCGCGGGTTCACTCCCTTCGCGCTGATTTCGCACAAGCTGCTGCGCTGGCTGGTGCCGTTCTTCGCCATCACGCTGTTCATCAGCAATGTCTTCCTGATGCGCAGCCCTTCTTACCGCGTGGCGCTGGCAGCGCAGGTCCTCTTCTATTGCTGGGCCGGCCTTGGCTTCTTTTTTTACCAGCACATGCGCCGCGTGCGTTACGGGCTGGTACCGTACTTCTTGTTCGCCATGCACCTGGCTTTTATTGTGGGGTTCTTTCGCTGTCTGGTTGGCGCAGATAGGGCAGTTTGGCAAAAGGTAAGTTAATAATCGAAGCGGGATGTTTCAACGCCCGCTGATGGATAAAAATTGATGGCACCGAATACCACAACGGTCGAAG
Source organism: Terriglobales bacterium (assembly GCA_036268595.1). Lineage (GTDB taxonomy): Bacteria > Acidobacteriota > Terriglobia > Terriglobales > Acidobacteriaceae > Gp1-AA145. Next base: position 5,844 of record DATATW010000085.1, on the reverse strand, counting down.
AACCGGTATCAGCAGCAAAAGGCGGCCAAGACTCTCGCACCGCACATTTCGAACGGCTCATTCCCATGTTGCGCTGCCTGCGCTGCAAAGGCGAGCTTGCGCTGCGCGACACCGGCCTGCAGTGTCGAAACTGCTCCACTATCTTTCCCGTCACCAACGGGGTTGTTCGTTTCGTCGAGTCGCAGGGCTACGCCGAGAATTTCGGCTTCGAATGGGGAAAGTACGCGCGTACCCAGCTTGATAGTGAGATATCGAATTTATCTGAGCGCCAGTTCATCGAGTCAACCGGCTTCAGTCCTGAAGAATTACGAGGCAAATGGATACTGGACATTGGTTGCGGCATGGGACGCTTTGCCGAAGTCGCCAGTCGCTGGGGTGCGAACGTGGTTGGCATCGATCTGAGTCTGGCCGCAGACGTTGCCGCCAGAAACCTCTCGGCGCGCGACAACGTTTGGATTTGCCAGGCCAGTGTTTTGAACCTGCCATTCATCGAGCAGAGCTTCGACTACATCTATAGCATTGGAGTTCTGCACCACACGCCGGACTGTGAACGGTCTTTCAAGCTGTTGCCCAAATTACTGAAGCCCGGCGGAAGCATTGCAATCTGGCTGTACAGCGCCTACGTGCGCTGGTATCGCATGAGCGATGTTTACCGCAAGTTCACCACCAAGCTCTCGTCGAAATCACTGCACGCACTGTGCGTGGCGACCGATCCGCTTTACTACGTGCAGCGTGGGCTGAAATTTATTCCTGGCATCGGTTCCTTCTTTAGCGGAATGCTGGCCTATGTAGTGCCGATAAACGATAACCCTAAGCGCGAGTGGCGCCTGCTCGATACCTTTGATTGGTACTCGCCGGTCTATCAATCGAAGCACACCTACGAAGAAGTGTTCCGCTGGTTTGAAGATTGCGGCCTGGAAGATCTGCATGTGCTTTACCGGCCGATCGCAGTACGCGGTACCAAGCCGGCGCAGAACCGAACCGCCTGAGCGCTGCCGAAACCCGGAGGATTCACCAAACAATATGTGCGGCATTGCCGGAATGATGGGCACGGAGCGCGGGTGCGTGGCGGATGGCGCAGTCGTACGCCGCATGTGCGATGTAATTACCCACCGCGGTCCTGACGACTACGGTGCTTACATCAACGGCCCGGTCGGGCTGGGAATGCGCCGCCTTAGCATCATCGACCTTTCTACCGGCCATCAGCCCATCGCCAACGAAGACGAAACTATCTGGATCGTCTACAACGGCGAAGTTTACAACTTCGTCGAGTTGCGCGACGAACTCCGCGCTCGCGGCCACGTTTTTCGGACCAATACCGATACCGAAGCCATCGTTCATCTTTACGAAGAGTTCGGCAGCGACTGCGTCAAACGCCTGCGCGGCATGTTCGCCTTCGCGATCTACGATTCGCGCAATCGTTCTTTGCTGATGGCCCGCGATCGTCTCGGCAAAAAGCCGCTGCACTACGCGATCGACGGCGACTGGCTGGTATTCGGCTCTGAGATCAAGTCATTGCTGGAGGCCGCGCCCAACTTGGCGGAGGTCAATCGCGAGGGCATCCTCAACTATTTTTACTTTGGATACATTCCCGATCCGCAATCGGCGTTTCGCAAGATCCACAAGCTTCCGCCCGGCCATCTGCTTGAGTATCGCAACGGGCGAATCAGCGTAAAACAATACTGGGACGTTCCCGCCTACGGGACGCATAGCCCGATCTCAGAAGAAGAATGTTTGGAAGAGTTGGAAAGACGCCTGTCCGAGGCCGTCCGCATGCGGCTCATCAGTGATGTTCCGCTGGGCGCAATGCTAAGCGGCGGAGTGGATTCTTCAATCGTTGTGGGATTGATGGCGAAGGCGACGTCGCGTCCGGTGAAAACTTTCACCATTGGTTTTGATCACAACGAATTCGATGAGACTCATTACGCACGGCAGGTGGCCAACGCGTTCGCCACTGAACATCACGAACTGATTCTCAATCCCGACGTGGTGGGAACGCTAGAAAAACTCACTCCCGGACTGGAAGAACCGTTCGCCGACTCGTCGATCCTACCGACGTATTATGTTTCGCGGCTGGCGCGGGAGCACGTCACCGTCGCTCTGTCCGGCGATGGCGGCGATGAGTTGTTTGCTGGATACGACCGCTATACCCGCCTGCTGCGCCGAAGCCAGCTCGATCATCTTCCGCAATGGCTGGGCCGCTTGTACCGCGAGCAAATTTTCCACCGCACTCCCAGCTTTTATGGACGCCGTTTTCTTTTCAATATTTCGCTTCCCTTACGCGATCGCTACATCGACAGCGTCTCGCACTTCCCGGCCTGGGGGCGCGAGCGCGAGTTGTTCAGCAAAGATTTCCTGGCATGGTCGGATGCGGTTGAGTCGCCACTCAATTTGTTCCGCCGCTATTTCGATGAAGCTCCGGCTACAGACTTCGTTTCGCGGCTGCTGTATCTCGACACGAAAACTTATCTGCCGTTCGACATCCTGACCAAAGTGGACCGCATGAGCATGGCGACTTCGCTCGAAGTGCGCGTGCCCATGCTCGACCATATTTTTCTGGAGTGGGTGACCAGCCTGCCGGTGTCTTTGAAGCTGCGCGGCATGAATGGAAAATACATTCTGAAGAAGCTTGCGGAACGGGTCGGCGTTCCGTCTGAAGTTCTGCACCGCCCCAAGCGCGGATTCGCGATGCCCCTGGTTCACTGGATGCGCCAGGAACTGAAACGCGATCTGGTGGAGATACTGCTCGAGCCGCGCACGCTCGAGCGCGGGTATTATTCAAAGATCGCCCTCCGGAAGTTGGTCGAAGAACACACCAGCGGCCGCCGAGACCGCTCGCATGAACTCTGGCTGCTGCTGATGCTCGAATTGTGGCATCGCAACTTTCTGGAAGCGCGCGCCGGACGCCAGCTGCAATCCACCACAATTTCAGTTCTCAGCGCGACCTGACATGCAAACCGTATCTTCATCTGCATCCGGCTTGCCTGAGAGCGCGGAGCTCCATCATCGCGCGCATAATTCTGGGGGCACAGGCGATCAGCGGAGGCGAGTATTTTTCCTTCTGGACTCCTTACAAATCGGCGGAACCGAAACTCAAGCCGTCGAACTGGCGCTGCGGCTCGATCCCGCGCATTACGCGGTGACGCTCGGATGCCTGCAGCTCACCGGACCACTGCTGGAGAAACTCGAGGGGTCAAGCATTTCAGTAATGGAATGGAAGACTCGCGGAGGCGTGAATTCGCCGGCGGGAATTTATCAGATCCTCCGGCTGGCGCGGTTCCTTCGGCGCAAACGCTTCGAGGTGGTTCACCTGCATGACCTTTGGTCAAACCTTCTGGGAATCCCGGCGGCATGGCTGGCACGGGTGCCAGTCATCATTTCCAGCCGCCGCGATCTCGCGCATCTGGCCTGGTACACTCCACGGCGCCGAAAGATTCTCCGCCATCTGCAATCGCTCTCTTCGGCGGTTCTGGTGAACTCCGGGCAGATCCGCGAGCAACTGGTGCATGAAGACGGCTTCCCGCCAGCATCGATTCGCGTCGTTCATAACGGCATAGATCTTGATCGTTTCAAGGATGTTCGCGAAAATCGCGAGCGCCTCTTTCCCGGGCTTGAGAATTGCAAACTCGTCGTCAGCGTTGCCAACATGCACAGCGACATCAAAGGTCAGCCTACGCTGATCAAAGCCGCCGCTGAAGTCTGCGCAACATTTCCCCAAGCCAGATTCGTGTTGATAGGCGATGGCTCGCGGCGAGCGGCCTTTGAAACCATGGCAGCAGAGCTTGGTTTGAAAAATAACGTTTTATTTCTCGGGCAGCGTCATGACGTTGCAGATTTGCTGGCCTGTTGCGACATTGCGGTGCTGCCATCTCAAGCGGAGGGTTTTCCTAACGCGCTGCTCGAGTACATGGCAGCAGGCCTGCCGGCGATCGCAACTGATGTCGGTGGAAACCGGGAAGTCATCAAGCACGCGGTGAACGGTTTGTTAACCGCGCCCAACGATCCGCATTCAATGGCGAAGGAAATTCTTTATCTGCTCGAAAATCCCACCGCCGCTGCGGACATGGCCAATGCCGGACGCGAGCGCGTGCGCAAAGAGTTCAGCTTCGACAAACTGGTTGCCAACACGGACGCGCTGTACACGGATCTGCTACAAGCCCGCCGCTAAATTCCCTACATCGTCACCGTAACGAAGTAATCACGGGCAATTGGTTCGATCTTCACCTGCTCGCGACGAACGCTGGAAAACAATGCGTCCAGCTGCTTGCGAGTGTAAAGATAAAGCGGGCAGCGCTGTTTGTAGCGCAGCTTGCGTTGCCAGGCGAGAATTCCTCCCTCCGCCGGAAAACTAAAGAACGCTTTGCCCTCGGTGACGGACAGAACTTTTTCGACCGTCTTGCGCGGATCGGCCATGTAGTCCATGAATCCCATGGCGATGGTGTAATCGTATTTTCCCTCAATGGGGTCGCCGATAAAATCGTGGCGCGCGAATTCGCATCGGCCGCTCACGCCGTTTGACGCCGCATTCTGGCTGGCGATGGCAATCATTTCGTCGGCGAAATCGGTGCCGTACACCCGCGCCGCCCCATTCTTAGCCAAGGCAACGCTGTAATGGCCAGGCCCGCAGCCAATATCGAGCACGGTCTTGCCTTCGATGGGAAAGCAGCCGGCAATGGTCTTTTCGTATCGCATCCGCATGCTGGCCCGAAGATAGCGGTTGATCCAGCGGTTCACAAATGTATTGCTGTTGCCATAAATGGCGTTGAAGTCGTGCGCGTATGAATGAAAAAATTCAGACGTGCGATTTGCAGTCACTGTCATGCGGCCTCCGAGACCGTCTTGGGTGTTGATGCAGCTTTGGACGAACGTTTGCTTTCCTCGACAAAAATCGCCGGGTTCTCAGCGATGAAATCAGCAAATGAAGTCACTTCAAAGTCGTCAAGAATTTTGCGAATCTTCGGTTCAGTGCTGCGAAGATTGACGTACGACTTAAACGCGCGTGCCGGATTCAAACGCAGCCGAGGATGGCCGGGATCGATTTCTCGCGGGTGAATATAGAAGACCACCGGCCGGCCTTCGGCGAGCACCTTGCGGCACATCTGCCGGATTACGGAATAGGGAAACAAGCGCAGATACCCGCCGCCGAAAAAGCACATTCGCTGTCCCATCACGCTGGTTACAGTAATCGGAAATTCCATCAGCTGATTTGAGATCAGGTAAGGCGAGTAGTGGCCGGTTTCGAGACCTCCATGCTGGCGCGGCGCGGGAAATACTGACGAGTCGTAGCGATAACCGGCTTTCAGAATGGTGTCGAAAAACCACGGAGTGTCCTTGGTCACAGAAAAGCCGGGGCCACGATAGCCCAGCACCGGCTGCCCGGTGATATTTTCGAGAATCGTTTTGCTCTTGCTGACGTCTTCGAGAAACGCTTCCGGCGTCATCGAATAAATCAAGCGGTGCGAATAGCCGTGCGATGCGATCTCATGCCCGCGACGGTGCGCCTCTCGAACCAGGTGCGGATATCTTTCCGCGATATATCCGAGAAAGAAGCAGGTGACCTTAACGTCCTTTGCGCTGAAAATATCCAGGAGCTTCCTGAAATTGCCTTCAACGCAAGACGGCAACGAGTTCCACTCCGAAATATCCGGAGCGGACGGGAAATCAAGGATATGAAACCAATCTTCTACGTCCACTGAGAAGATACTTTTCACTGAACATCTCTCCCTGAATTGTTCGTAGAGCTGAGCCGCATAGCTATGCTCTCACCGCGCCCGCGTGCATCACGGCGTTTTCGTTTAAATTTTTTGCCGGAACCTGCCCACCGAGTATCCGCACAAATGTTTC
>DATATW010000084.1:0-73502 GCA_036268595.1 Terriglobales bacterium | reverse complement strand
GGCAAGCCGGTACTGCTTTACGATCCCAAGTCACGCGGGGCCGAGAGCTACATTCAGCTGGCGAAGGAAATCATTCCCAAGCATGTGCCGGGATTTGTCGCGTTTCCCGAGGCGGCGAACGAGGACGTGCCGCCCGCCGAGCCTGCTTCTGCAGAAGAGAAGCAGGTGGTGAATGGACCTAAGTGGCGGCGCTGGCGTGATCGGAACAAGCTTGTCACGATGAATTTGAAGGGGTGAATCGTCGTGGGTCGTGAGTCTTGCGTCGTGCGTCGCTGGCCAAAACCAATTGCTAGACGCTATGCGATCAACCCTGCGCTCGGAATGACAGTTTAGAAGAAAGTAAAATATATCGTGACACGATATATTTACAGGAGAGATGCATGGCTGCTATTGAAGAACACAAGCCGGTAGAAAAACGGCGCGCACTGGGAAGAGGATTGGATTCACTGTTGCCATCGGGGCCACGCGTGGTTTCATCCGGGCCGGCAACCGCGGTTGCCTCGGCACCGGTGGTCATCCCTCCGCAAGTGGGAACTGCGGCTGGCCCAGCCATTGTGCCTCAGCCTTCTGCCACATCAGGCGGCACTGCCGAACCAAGCACGCGGACAGAGCCTGTCTTGGGCTTGTCGAAGGGAGTGTCCGCGCCACATGGATTAGAGGTGCTCGACATCGCACTCGACCTGATCGATGAAAACCCTTACCAGACGCGGCGTACGTTCGATGCGGCCGCGTTAGGCGAACTTTCTGAATCGATCAAAGCCAGTGGCCTCGCGCAACCCATCGTGCTGCGTCCCGGAGAGAATGGCCGCTACATTCTGGTTCTTGGCGAGAGGCGTTGCCGCGCCTCGAAGCTGGCGGGGAACGCGACGGTTCCCGCAATCGTTCGCAGACTTGGCAATGAACAGGCCGCCGAAATGACCGTGGTCGAAAATCTTCAGCGACAGGACTTGAACTGCCTGGAGCAAGCTAATGCCTTCGCACGCCTCAGCCGTGAATTTAATCTCACGCAGGAACAAATTGGAAAGCGCACTGGAAGCTCGCGCGAGTCAGTCGCCAATTACATGCGCCTGCTCAAACTTCCTGAGGGCGTGCTCGACCTGATTGGCCAGGGAAAGATCGGATTCAGCGAAGCGCGCGTGCTGCTTGAGGCAGGCGTATTTCTCGATTCGGCAGGGATTGAAGAATTGGCCCGCAATGCGGTTGCACTGGGATGGACAGTGAAGGAACTCAAAGCGCAGCTAACCCGGCTCCAGGGTCCGCTGGAGAAGAAGGATCCCGCCCCACCAAAGCCGGTCGATGCCAATGTCAAAGCGGCGGAATCTGAGCTGCAGCGGATGCTGGGAATGCGGGTGCGCATCAGCGATAACAAAGGCAAAGGAACGATTTTGATCCATTACCAAAGCGTGGAAGATTTTGATCACCTGCTGGATGTGCTGCGCGTCGGGAACTAGGCCCGTGACTCACAGTAGCTAAGAACCACAATGGTAAAAGTGGGAAGAGTTGATCGATAATCGTCCCATTTGCCACCGTTCCCCTATGACTTCTGTCATTCTGCATTGGCTGTGTGGGTCGGACACTCCTGTCCGACCCGGCGCGATTGTCGCGGCTGTGCCCTTCCGGACAGCCGAGGGAGGCTGTCCCAACGTCGTTGGCGCCTTTGACTTGCACCAAAAGCTGGCATATCTTGACTCTCTCAGGTAAAATAGAGGTGCGTTTGATTTAGCGGTACCCTGCGATAAGCAACTCCCGCCCCGTGCGTGAACCGTCTGTGCAGAAGTCCAGCGAAAACTCAGCGCCATATCAAGACAAAGGAAACAAAGCACCACCATGGAAACAGGAACAGTAAAGTGGTTTAACGACGCCAAAGGTTATGGTTTCATCAGCCGCCAGAACGGCGAGGACGTGTTCGTTCACTTCTCGGCCATTCAAGCGGGAGGATTCCGCAGCCTGCAAGAAGGGCAGCAAGTTCAGTTCGACGTAGTGAAGGGCCCGAAAGGGTGGCAGGCCGAGAACGTAAAGTCCGTCTAACAACCACTTTTACAATTCGTTTAAAGGCGACCCGCAAGGGTCGCCTTTTTGTTTGCGGGGTCTCTTTGGAGACAGGTGTCCATGTGGAGAAAGGTGATCATGGAGGGATGGGCGCGCCCGCCCCTCCGGCGGAGCGAAGCTCAGCAAAACTCTCACCCGTTCGCAATTACAAGTGCGATGGTCGGATGAATCGAGCCGTCACAGTAACCACCAGCAACAGTGTCATCAGCGAAATTGTTCCCAACGAGATGGCGCAATAGAGGCACCAGACTCCCAGCACATCCTTTTCGATGTGGGCGAGATAAAGTGAGAACGCCAGCGCCGGAACGGCGAGCACCAGCATCGTTTTGTACATCTTCTTCAGGGTGAGAATTCCTAACAAGAAATACCCGGCGATGCCAATGTCTGCCACCGGAACGCCGTGGAACATCGCATAAGGACTGTGATTCACGATTCCGCAATCCCAGCGATCATTAATGTCGCAAGGTGCATCGCCGTAGGTGCGGTAATGTTCGCGCAGGGCCAGGGAAGATGCTGCGATGCCGAGAAGCGCGAGAATTATGAAAATGTATCGCATTGCGTGTTGCGTGATTTCAGAATAACTGAAACAGGCAGTAAGAGTTCAGCGAAGATCAAAATCCCCACCCTGTCGCAAGTACAGCGACAAGGACGGGGCAGCCCTGGCCTACTTATATTGTCCAGCGGGCGAGTGGCCCGTCACCGTGATCTTCTGCAGCCAGGCACCGTCATCTTCTACCAGCAGATCGGCGGAGATCACATCGCCAGGATGCAACTGGTTCAGTTCATCTTCGGGCTTGACTCTGTAAGGCATGGTCATGGCGTCCATAAAGCCAGGAATCGCCTCGCTGTCGACGTTGACCATTTTGGCGCGAGCATCGATCGAAACAACTTTGCCTTTAAGAGGGAACTGCTTCGAGTGAGCTTGTGAATCGCTCTCGGCGGATTTTTTGTTGCATGACAGCGTGGTTATCGCAACGGTGACCGCTAGAAGTAACAGGATAGTTTTCATTATTGATCCACCATGATTCGAAAAAAGTGGTGCCGTCCCTGCGGGACTCGACGCTCCTTTTCTTTACTTACCCGGCACTCACGTGCCGGGCTATCAGATTTCGCTCCTTCGGAGCTGGAGTGAATTGGTGCAATCACCACCAAGCGAGCCAGGTCACTGATGATCGGGAGCTATCCACGAACATTCCGCCCCAGTTGCAACCCAGCCGGTTGAGCCGCGATATTTAATCAGCCCACGTAAGTGCTGGCACGATGCGAACAGCTCCATGAGTCCCGCCAGGGGCGACACTGCTAATAATGGAACTTATACCGCAACTCGACATATATTTCCCGCGGGTCATTCCAGTGAAATCCACCGAAGGTCACGCTATTGTCCTGCTCCACGCGGCGATTGGCTACATTCATCGCATTGAGCGAAGCCGAAAATCGTTCTCCAAAATTTTTTGCCAATGACAAGTCAAATGTGGTGTGCGGCGGCAGGTAATTGCCAGGATAAGGCTGCCCGGGAAACGCATTGGTGAATCCCGAACCGTAATAAATATTGGTTGACGCAATGGTGCGCCATGGTAGTGCGACGGTACCGCCGACGTTAAGCGTGTTGCGCTGATCGTGGTCGAGCGGCCCAAAATCGAGTACGGAAAAATCCGTCAGGCCGCCGGTAATCGCGCCGCCAGCCTGCGCAGTTTGGTTCGAATACGCCAGGTGAAGCTGCGCACGACGTGCAATTCGCGGCGATCGAAACGTGACCTCCCATCCATTGATGATCGCGTGTTCGATGGTAAGAGGGAAAAAGAGATTGGATTCCCCGATCACGTCGTGATCGAAAAAATTATGCGCGCTGGTGCGAAAAGTATCGGCGTCCAGCACCCAGCCGTGGTATGGGATCATCACCCCGAACTGATGTTCTTCGTCGCGCTCGCCGTGAAGCGCGATGAACCCGCAATCGCTCAGCGTACATAGATTGAGCAATGGGCCAGTCGCTGTAATCAGCGGGGGAGCCTGGTAGTAATTTCCGTAGAACGCTCGAAAGGTCCAGTTGAGATGCGGCACCGTGAGCGCCGCGCCAAAACGGGGACTGATCGCATTTTCTGAGAACCCCCGCGCACCCGAAAAGTGCGTGGGGCGCATTCCGGCCGAAAGCGTAAGCCAGGAAACGGGCTTGAACTTGTCGTCAAGGAAAAAGGCAGTGAGGCTGCCGTTGGGATTTTCGAGGTCACTGAATGGCGGCCCGCTGCCGTCATTAAAAATCGCTCCGAATTGTTCATGGTTCTGTTGGTAGAAGGTGTAAACCCCTGCCTGAAAATTATTTCGCGCCAGGTTCGCGCTGAAGCTGGCCTGTCCACCCGCGTAAGTAGAGGTGCGGTCCTGGGTAGCGGCGACGGGCACGTCCGCCGGCGAGCTCAGGTAATTGGCGGAATTGCGATGGTAGAAAGGCGAAACTGTAAGCATCAATTGCGAATTAAAAGTATGCACCCACGATAAATTTGCCAGCGCGTCAGCTTCCCGGTCTGCGTCGCGAAGCCCGATACTCGGGTACTGCGCCTGAAACCCATTCCCCGCAATGGGAGCATTCTCAATGTCCTCGGGATTCGGATCATACGGGATCTGGTAATAGTCTTTCCGCAACGAGGTCACGAAGCGCAACTGATTGGACGGATCGACATTGAAGATCAGCGATCCGAATCCGCCGTAACCGTTTTCCGCGTCATGAACGACCTGCGGCACTGGGGTTTCAATCCCGAGATTGCTGCGATTCGCATTTACGCTGGCGTAATAAGCAAATCGCTCGGTGTGGCTGCCGAAATTGAATTCGTCATTCGTCTGGTAAAAGTTTCCGAAGCTGGTGACCAGTTCGGCTTCATTGTTGCGCTCGAACCCGGTGCGGGGAACGATGTTGAACACACCGTAGGTGCGATCTCCCAGCGAAGCCTCATAACTGCCGCGATCAACTTCCATGTAGTCGATGTCTTTGGGATCGAACTGCGGACCAAGATTGGAAGCAATGTTGGTGTTGGGAATTGGCACGCCGTCGATGAGCCAGCTAGTCTGGTGTCCGCCGCGAATGTGGAGTTGATCGTGAGTGACATAAGCTCCAGGCACGTAATCGGTGATCATAGCCAGACTGTTGGTGCGATCAGCGCCGGGCGTGCGCTCGATTTGAGCACGATCAACTAACGTTGTGGGAGTGACCGAATCTGTAGGAGTAGCTTCGGGCGCGCCGGAGACGGTAACGGTTTCATTTTTCGCGGCCACCTTCAACAAAAAGTGCAGCACCGGCTCGGTGTTGGCGCGCACCATTACCGCCTCCGATTCTTGAGCGAAACCAGGCGAGACCACCACCGCTGTGTACTCGCCCAGCGGGACGGCATTGAATTCGAATTCCCCATCGCCGCTGGTGTTGGTGGTCTTTGCCCAGTCAGAAGTATTGGAGCGAAGCATTACCATTGCGCCTTGCAAGGGACGATGCTGCGGGTCGTGAATGATGCCGCGCACCGCACCGAAAATGGTGGCGCTGGCGGTTACAGCTAACGACAAAATGAAAAACAGCAGTGCGGTCTTCCGCATGATGAACTCTCCTCGTCGTGCACGGGCAAAAGCGCCCGCGTTTCCAAAATCATTTCGGAATTAAAGGAGAGCCACAGGAGGCGCGCGCGCGGCCGCAGCGCGAATTAAGGCAGGAGAATGCGAATAATAATTGGGGTTAGTTACAAAGCCGGTAACAACGGGCGAAGTGACGTGAAATTCGGCGGCTTGAATGCCAGCATAGCCAGCCAGAAGAAGCGGCGTAGAGTACGGGCAAGTATTGGTTGCGGAATGAACACCCGCTTCATGTGAATCCGCCTGGCAATGATGCATACCCGTGCGCAAGCAGCAGGCATGCAAAGAAGATTCCTGCGCCGCCAGGGCAAATGGCGCGAGCAAGGTGGCATAAATTGCCGCAAGCGCGAAATGGGCGGATAGCCGGCGCATGGAAATACCCACAAATGTTAGCAGGTTTGCGCGTGAAGTTTGCAATCCGGGCGTACGTGGACGTCCGCCCCTACACCAACATGTAGCCCCGGGGGTCCACGCCCGGGCAATTATGGAGAATGCCTACTGCATCAAAACGTACCGCCCACCGTTGGTGAACAAAACCACCAGGCACATTACGACGAAGATCAATTCGTAGTGCCATCCCGAAGCTTTATCACCCCAAAAGCCGGTGTGCCATACGAATATCTTCTTTTGAATGGCGCCAAGCATGATCAAAATCAATCCAATCGCCGCCAGCTGTTGGAGCACGCCAAATACGATTCCCAAAGCACCCGCCAGCTCGGCTAATCCTAGAAACATGGTGAAGCCTTTGCTCATGCCTATGCTTTTGCCGCGTTCTGCGGGTTTGGTAACGTGACTCCAGCCACTGCTGAGAAAGACGATGCCGACCATCAGGCGAAGAAGAAACAGGCCGAGGTCGGCGAAGCGGTAGAGTTGAGGGAACATGGGGCCTCGTTTGCGGCAAGCGGAAGATAGATGCTATCGCTGAGAAATACGTTCGACATCGGTCGCGATTCGAGCATAATGCAACGTAGTAGAGCAGTGAAATGAGGACAGCAATTCGTGTGTTGAGCACCGTGTTTTTAACTCTTACCGCTTTCGCCCTCGTGATGTACGCCTTTGTTTACACGATCTTCCGCTTCAGTCTTGGATACATACAGAGTGACTTATTTTATATCTGCTCGGCGGTACTCTTCCTTTGCACTGCGTTCCTCGTCAACGTTGCATGGCGGGCACTCTGGAACAAGTTTTTCTAAAACGGTCGTTCTCAACGTTGCCGAGCTTCGCTCGAGTGGACGGGCGTGGGCGCCCGTCTCCACATGGCCGGTACCATCCTGAAAATCGTCCCATCCTGAGTTGAGCCTGCAATTTCCCCTGTGGTAGATTCTTGGCTTCGCTCGAAGGAGCCCAACCGTGAAAGTCTATACAGGCGAAAACGTCAGGAATGTCGTTCTAGTCGGTCACGGGCACGCCGGAAAGACTTCCTTAGTCTCGGCGATGCTCTACACGTCCGGCGCAACTCAAAGGCAAGGGCGCGTGGACGACGGCAGCGCCACCACCGACTACGACGAAGAAGAAATCGCCCGCAAGATGTCGATCGCGACCAGCCTGGCTTATGCCGAGTGGGGCCAAACCAAAATCAATTTACTGGATACGCCTGGCTTCAACATGTTCGTGCACGAAGCCAAAATGGTGTTGCCCGTGGTCGATGCGGCGATAGTCGTGGTCGATGGCGTGGCGGGTGTGGAAGTTGTGACCGAGCGGGTGTGGAATTATTGCGAAGAATATAAGACGCCGCGGGTAATTGTGGCCAGCCGCATGGACCGTGAACGTGCAGATGCAGAGCGCGTGTTGGATTCGTTGATCCGGGCATTTGGCCGGGCGGTGGTGCCGCTCGAACTTCCCATCGGCAAAGAAAAGAATTTGTCGGGCGTGGTGGACCTCGTAAACATGAAGGCCTACACCTACGAGTTGGGCGGGAACGGCAAGGGCAAAGAAGGCGAGATTCCCGCCAACATGAAAGACGCGGCGCAGGCAGCGCACGAGAAACTGGTCGAGCTGGTGGCTGAAGGCGACGATGCACTGATGGAGAAATTCTTCGATGCTGGCACACTTTCAGAACAAGACCTGATTCCCGCCTTGCACAACGCCATTCGCGAAGACAAGATTTTCCCGGTGCTGTTTGCATCGGGTCTTGGCAATGTAAGCACTGATCGGCTGATGGATTTCATCGTCGACTTCACTCCCGCCGCAACCGAGCACGATTCGATTCGCGGCGAAGTGACTTCCGGCAACGGCGAGCCGCCCGCGCGCAAAGAATCCGACACCGAGCCGACCTCTTTATATGTTTTCAAAACTGTCTCAGACCCATTTGCCGGGCGCATCTCTTATTTTAAAGTTTTTTCAGGTGTGTTGAAGAACGATGCGTCGCTGGCAAATTTTTCCCGCAGCTCGCAGGAGAAGTTTGCTCATATTTCAGTGATGCAAGGAAAGACCGCGGTCCCAGTAAATGAACTGCATGCCGGCGACATCGGCGCGGTTGCGAAATTGAAAGACACGCTCACCGGCGACACCCTGGGCGACAAGTCCGCCCCCATTCAATATCCGCATGTGAAACTGCCCGAGCCGGCGATTACCTTTGCCATCGAGCCCAAGAGCCGTTCGGATGAAGACAAGCTGGGGCCGGGCATTCACAAAATGCTCGAAGAAGATGCTATGTTGCGCTTTTTCCGCGACGCTCAAACCCGGGAGTTTTTGATTGCGGGCACCGGACAGCAGCATATTGAAGTGGTGGTTGCGAAGCTGAAGAAGCGCTACCACACTGAGGTCGTCTTGAAAGCGCCGAAGGTCCCGTATCGCGAAACCATTCGCGGGCGCGCCGACGTGCAGGGACGCCACAAAAAACAAACCGGCGGCCACGGGCAATACGGCGATTGCAAAATCAAAATGGAGCCACTTCCGCGCGGGTCAGAGTTCGAATTTGTGAATGACATTTTCGGAGGCGCGATTCCCAAGAACTACATCCCGGCAATCGAGAAGGGTATTAAAGACGCGGCGTCGCGCGGACACCTGGCCGGCTTCCCCATGGTCGATTTCAGAGTGGTGCTCTACGACGGTTCGTATCACGACGTGGATTCGAACGACATGTCCTTTCAAATGGCGGGACGCATCGCTTTTCGCAAAGCCATGGAACAAGCAAAACCGACCATTCTCGAACCGGTTATGCATGTTGAGATCACTGTGCCCGATGAATTCGCCGGATCGATCATGGGTGACTTGAATGCGCGTCGAGGCCGCATTCAGGGCATGGACAACAAGGCTGGCAACACCCTTGTAAAAGCGGAGGTGCCCATGTCAGAGATGCTGACCTACGGCGTCGACCTCACCGCCATGACTCAGGGCCGCGGCAGCTTCAACATGGAAATGCATCATTACGACGTCGTCCCCGGCCAGCTGCAGGAAAAGATTATTGAGAAGGCGAAGGCGGAGCGGGGCGAGGTGAAGGAAGAGGACGAATGAGGTTTGCTATATATTCTCAGCGCAAGCCTTAGCGCCACAGCTCGGGATCGATCGTGTCCTGCTCCGCGATGGCATTGTCAAAGGCGGGATCTGCTCGCCACGTTCGCGGGCCGATCTGAGGCAAGTATTTCAGCGCGGTCAATTTGATGGACAGTCTCGCCAGCCCGCAGCTTTTCCGTCAAAATTCTTAATCGCCTTCCGTACCGAAGTGCGCAGAGAGTGATGTTGGATTCAGCCGTTGTATTCAGATCGACGGCACAGGTAATTTAGGTTAACTTCTGCAGAATTCTAAGTCGGTGTTCTTGAAGTCGTGACCCTTAGCGAAGACCGACTCACCGGACCATTTCGAAAGGGCATACGTAAGCAATCTCCAAAGTTCAGCGCAGCGCAGGATGGCGACCGTTCCAAATTTGCGTCAAGCCGAGCGCGATTTCGACTTGGTCGGGGTCCAGAGGAACAACTTATAAATTGGTCCGGATCACGAAGAGATCAAATTCGCGGCCAGCGGCTTCGCCGCGCTTCGATTCGAGGACTATCCCGCTCTCAAGCATACTTGCCGCCGAAATCAGACGTACTGGTTCTGCGTTGAGGTCGGACTTTTATGTCTGATTATCGGCTCAATTCCCGTGAGCGCGGCACCGGGACCTCTACGTTGGTGGGCCCGCCTGGATTCGAACCAGGAACCAACAGATTATGAGTCTGCTGCTCTAACCGTTGAGCTACGGGCCCGCTTACCGCACGCGATTCTGCTTATCATATAAGACGCGATGGCTCTCGACGAAACCGCAGTGCAGCCTGAAGCGATCATTACTCTACTCTGTGTACCTTTCGTCTGTGAAACTGTGTGATCTCCGTGATTAGTGTCTGAAAATCTTTAACCACAGAGGGCACTGAGGTTCACAAGAGCTCGACAGAGAGAGCTTAGAAGCGCTTCTGAATCCGTCGTGATCCGCTAAATCCGTGGCCAAGAATTTTATTGGTGCACGACTTCGACGATGTCTGAGTCCGGGCCACTCCAGGCCTGCGCGCCTGCATGCGTGAGCTTCTTAGCTGAATCGTCCCAGTGTAAGTGCGTGATCCGGCTCTCGCCTTTTTCGTAAGCGTAGGTCTTGCCGTCGTCATCGTAAAGCGTAAACTCCGCGTCGGTTCCGGGATAGACGCGTACTTGCTCGATTTTCTGCGTCTGGTTTGTGCTCTCGATCGCCGACCCAAGCGACACGATCGATCCGGCGCGAACGAATAGTGGCAGTACATCGATGGGCGCATTTACCTTGATCGTTTGACCGCCGTGCACGCGCTGGTTGGTCCAGTAGTTGTACCAATCGCGGCCAGAGGGCAAATAAACTTCGCGACTGGTCGCACCCTGCTCAGTAACCGGGGCCACAAGAAATGCCGGGCCGAACATGTACTCATCGCTAATATCGGCGACTTTCGGGTCATTTGGAAAATCCATAAACAGCGCTCGCATAAAGGGCGCGCCTGTCTGATAAGTTTTGTATCCCAGCGAATAGATGTACGGCATGAGCTGATACCGGAGCCGCAAATATTTTTCGAGAATCGGCTCGGCCTGCTTGCCGTACGACCAAACTTCGTTATATTTCCGGCTGCCATGGGTACGCATGACCGGCAAAAACGCACCGTATTCGAACCATCGCGTATAGAGTTCGGGGTAGTCGTCGTAGCCGCCCACGTTCTCCCGAGCGTCTGAAGGATCAAGCAACGGCGGGTGCGCAGGATGATGTTCAGCAGGCAGATATTGCCAGCCGCCGACATCATTCGTCCAATAAGCCATGCCGGAGGCGGTGAAGTCGAGCCCGGTGGGAATCTGGCGCTTGAAAGCGTCCCACGTCGGATAAATATCTGACGACCAGACCATGGTTCCATTCCGCTGCGATCCGAGGTATGCATCGCGCGACAGAATCAACGCGCGATGATTTACGTCACGGCGGGAGCCATCGTAAAGCGCCGCCGTATGCACCAGCGGATAAATGTTGTAAAAGCGTGTGCCCGGCCCGACTGAAAAATAGCTGCCGTTCGGAGGCAAGTCGGGCTCGGTCTCATCCGCCCAAAGTGAATCGAAACCTTTGCTGATGATGTTGTCGCGTATCACATCCCAATACCAGCGCGCGGCCCCGGGATTAGTGGTGTCGATGTCAGATCCGGCACGGTCGTAAGGCAAGCCGTTCGTTGGCGTGCCGTCGGCGAGATGCTCGAACCAGCCATGCTGGAGAACGGTATCGTAAAAACGCGAGTCCTTGGTGAAGCGCGGCCACACGCTGATCATGGTTTGAATTCCCATGTCGTGAAGCTGCCGGTTCATGGCAGCGGGATCAGGAAAGCGGTCAGACGCAAAATCGAATTCTCCCATCTTGGTGTAGTAGAACCAGTCGAGCACCAGGACGTCGAGCGGAAGATGGCGCTCCCGATAGCCTTTCGCGACGTTCAGCATTTCTTCCTGGGTGAGATAGCGCTGCTTGCACTGAACGAATCCATACGCGGCCTTGGGCAGCATCGGCGTTGCGCCAGTCAGCAGGCGGTATCCGGCATAAATTTCATCGACGTTTGCACCCGCGATCACAAAAAATGAAACCCGGTTGCCGACTTCGGAGGTCCACTTTGTGCGTTCGTTGAAGCCCGGTTCAATAGTGGTCTTTGACGGATTGTCCCAGACCAGGCCGTAGCCAAGATTAGTCACGACGAATGGAACGCAGATGCTGGGCCCACCGGTGGCCGTGTAGTTGTGCCAGCAATCGACGGTGTGTCCACGATGATCGAGAAAGCCTTCCTGGTTCTGGCCGAGGCCGTAATAGTGCTCGTCATCGGGCGAAACAAAAGTAGCGCCCACCTGATAGAAATCCTGATCCGCGGGGCGCTTGTCATGCAAAATGCCGGCATTGCCATCTTTGTAATTCGGCACCGACATCGACCAGCCAGTCATCTCCAGCAGCTTCTTGCCCGTTCGGGTTGTGATAGTGATGTGCGCACCAGGAGTCGATCCGTTGAAATACTTTGAGATGTCTCGAACCGTAAGCGGACGAGGTCCTCCTGGACGGCTCACGTCCACGCGAACGATCATTCGCGATGATTGGTAGATATCGGAGGCGTCGGTGTGCTGATGACTCCAGTCTTCACCAGCAGGGCGTGCCACGAAACCGAAGCCGGGCGCGGCGAGTGCTTGATCTTTCTGCAGACTCAGTGTGACGCGAATAATATTCGGGGCATAAGGCTCGAGCACAATCGTGCTGCCGTTGTGATCCAGGACGAGGGGGATCGATTCGGCAGCGGCGGTAGCGGCGATTAGAGTTAGGAGCAAACAAACCAGAATTACAAAAGTGTGTGTGGCAGGGCTTCGGAAAGGCGCGGCTTTCAGCCGTGCCCTCCCAAAATCGTATAAGGCGTTCGAGCCGCAGATATTTCTTGGCGGGTTTCTCGGTGGGCTTGTTAATCGCGTCACTTGGCGAATCCTCTTGCCGCTTCAACCGCCCGCAGCACCGCCTGCGCCTTGTTCATCGATTCCTGATATTCAGTCGCAGGATCAGAATCGGCGACAATACCCGCGCCCGCCTGCAAATACGCCTTTTTTCCCTGCATCAGCATGGTGCGAATGGCAATGCAGGAGTCGAGATTGCCCGCGAAATCGGCATAGAGTACCGACCCGCCGTAGACCCCGCGCCGCGTCGGTTCGAGCTCTTCGATGATCTGCATGGCTCGAACTTTGGGGGCGCCGCTGAGAGTGCCAGCGGGGAAGCATGCGGCAAAAGCATCGAGCGCGTGCAGTTCAGGCCGCAATCTTCCTTCGAGTGCCGAGACGATATGCATCACGTGGGAGTAACGCTCAACGTACATCAGGTCTCTTACTTTGACCGAGCCGTACTCGCTGACGCGTCCGAGGTCATTGCGCCCAAGATCAACCAGCATTACATGCTCGGCACGCTCTTTCTCGTCGCCGAGCATTTTTTCTTCGAGCGCTCGATCTTCGGCTTCATCTTTACCTCGAGGATGCGTCCCGGCAATCGGGCGATACTCGAGCTTGCTTCCGGTCACGCGCACCAGCATCTCCGGCGAAGATCCCAGGATGTGGGTGTCGCCCATCTTCAGGAAGTACATATAGGGCGAGGGATTCACTGCGCGCAAAGCACGATAAATGTCGAACGGCGGCACCTCGGGCTTAAAGTCGAGACGTTGCGACAGCACGACCTGGAAGATGTCTCCGGCGGCGATGTATTCTTTGGCGTTTTCAACCGACCGCTCGAACTTATTCTGAGGAGTTACGGAGCTGATTTTGAGTTTGCCGCGTGAACCGCCAGCGGAATTCTCGAATCCGGCGGAACGGGCCCCGGCGGCCAGCTTCTTTTCGATAGCCTCAATGTCCGCCACCGCGCGGTCATAAGCTTTTCGCGGGCTCTCGCGGGAGACATCAGCCGCGGCCATAATGTGGATCTGATGGCGGAGATGATCGAAGGCCAGCAGGCGATCAAAAAACATCAGCACGCAATCCGGCAGGTGAAGATCATCTTGAGTGTGGTTGCCGATTTTTTCCAGCTGGCGAACTATGTCGTAGGAACAAAAGCCAACCGCGCCGGCGGTGAACGGCGGCAGGCCAGATACGGGTGCGGGAATGTGCTGCTGCAAAAGTTCTTTTGCAACTTGAAAGACATCGCACTTCAACCGCTCACGTTTCCTGCCCCGCTCAATCGTGATCTCGCTGCCGCGGGAGCGCAACTGCATATAAGGACGCGCGCCCAGAAATGTGTATCGCCCAATCTGCTCTCCGCGTTCCACCGACTCAAGCAGAAACGCGTTCTCTTCTCCGCGAAAAATCGCGAGCGACGCGGAGACGGGAGTCAGCAAATCGGCCATCACCGACTTAACCACCGGAACCAGCGTGGCATCTTTCGCGAGCTGCGCGAATTCTTTGTAATCGGGACGGATCATAAAAGGTATTCATCGCCGGGGGCGCAGAGGTCGCCGAGAAGATCAACTCATCGGCCCACGGGGTAATGACTTTTTACCAGAGGGAACGAAACTTTGCGAACCGCGGGATTCGGGCAGCTACAGAATCTTCTTTCCAAACGCCGACAGCGCCAACTCGACAGCCAAATCGGCAGTGCGATTGTGCTCGTCGATCACCGGATTCACTTCCACGATTTCGAAGCTCAACATGCGGCCGTGGTCGGCGATGATCTCCATTGCCAGATGCGCCTCGCGGTAAGTTGCGCCTCCACGGACCGGAGTGCCAACACCGGGTGCGTCTTCGGGATCAACCCAGTCCATATCGAGCGAAACGTGATAACCAGCCGTTCCGCGTCCGGCAATCTTCAACGCTTCTTCCATAACCGTGCGCATGCCGCGCTCATCGATGTCGCGCATGGTGAAAGCGGCAATGCCCGCCTTGCGGACATTTTCTTTTTCGATCGCATCAATGTCACGCACCCCGACCAGAACGCAATTCTCCGGCGAGACCTTTGGAGAAAAATTAAGCACATTCGCGAGTTCCGGCGGACCTAGTCCCATGATTGCAGCCAGCGGCATGCCGTGCACGTTTCCGCTGGGAGAACTCTCAGGAGTATTAATGTCGGTGTGAGCGTCGATCCAGATAAGGCCGATCTTTTGATTCTGCCGTCGATAAAATTCCGCTACCCCGGAAACCGTTCCCGCCGCCACCGAATGGTCCCCGCCGAGAACCAGCGGTACCTTGCCGGCTTCAAGCGTCTTCAGCACCAGCTCGGCCTGCTTAACGCAGGTCGCGGTGATCTCTTTCAGATATTTCGCATGCGGATTTCCTGCGGTCTTTTGCTCGGCGATTGCGACTGCGATATTGCCCGCATCCTCAACGACATGGCCTAACTCTTCGAGACGCGCCTCAAGCCCAGCAACGCGAACCGCAGACGGCCCCATGTCAACCCCGCGACGCGACTGTCCGAGATCAAGCGGCACACCGATGACGCGAATTTTTTTGGGTGCAATGTTCGTGGAGGCCAAATGATTCGATACCCCGGTGATTCAATGCCTAAATATTTTCTACGGGTACAACCGGTGCAGCGTCCGTGCAAACGGGATTGTCTCTCTTACGTGTTCCAATCCGCAAATCCACGCGACTGCCCGCTCGATTCCCATCCCGAAGCCGCTATGCGGGACGCCACCGTATTTTCGTAAATCGAGATACCACTTGAATGATTCTTCCGGCAGGTTGTGCTCGCGAATACGCTGCAGCAGCAGTTCATATGAGGCCATGCGCTGCGAACCGCCGATGATCTCGCCATAACCTTCGGGCGCGAGCACGTCTACGCACAACGCGAGCTCGGGCCGTTGCGGATCCGGTTCCATGTAGAAGGCTTTTACCTTCGCAGGATAGCGGTGAATCATCACCGGCTTTTCAAACTGCGCGGATATGTAAGTCTCGTCAGGCGAGCCGAAATCGCCACCCCACTCGAACCTCGTTTCCAGCTCGCCCTTCGCGTGGCCTTCGTGGAGCATCTTTACGGCTTCGTCATATGTAACTCGCGGAAAGGGCGCTTCGATTTTTTCCAGCTTGGAAACATCGCGTCCCATGGTTTGCAGATCGGAGCGGCGTTTCTCGAGACATCGCTTCACCAGAAAACTGATAAGGTCTTCAGCGAGATCCATCAGATCATCGAGCGTCGCATATGCCACTTCGGGTTCGACCATCCAGAATTCGGTCAGGTGGCGGCGGGTCTTCGATTTTTCGGCGCGAAATGTCGGGCCAAACGAATACACCTTGCCCAAGGCCATCGCGGTGGCTTCGATGTAAAGCTGCCCCGATTGCGTGAGATAGGCCTGCTCGTCGAAATAATCCACCGGGAACAGAGTCGAGGTTCCTTCGCAAGCCGCGGGCGTGAGAATCGGCGGATCGGTCAACACGAAGCCGCGGTCATCAAAAAAATCGCGTGCTGCTTTGATGATCTCGGCGCGAGTCCGCAGAATGGCCGCCTGGCGCGGAGTCCGAATCCAGAGATGCCGATTGTCCATCAGGAAGTCGACGCCGTGCTCCTTCAACGAAATAGGAAACGGTTCGTTCTCCGAAACCCGCTGCAGCACTTGCACATTCGACACGTCGAGTTCGAAACCGCCGGGAGCGCGCTTGTCCGCTCGCACCTTACCTTCGACGATTACGCTCGATTCCTGGGTCAAACTCTTTACCGCGTCGAAGACTTCGGGCGAGACGGCGTTTTTCGGAACCACGCCCTGAATAGTTCCGCTGCCGTCACGAAAAATAGGGAATAAAAGTTTCCCGCTCTCGCGCAAGTTGTAGAGCCAGCCGCGAATGGTGACCGTCTGGCCTTCGTGCTTACCGATTTCAGCGATGGTAGTTATGGGACTCATCACGTTTCGCTACGAACAAGCCCGGGCGAGGGCGCCCGCGCCTCCTGTATCAGTTTTGTGGAGGCACGGGCACCCTCGCCCGTGCAATCCTCAAGATTATGCGGCAAGCAGTTATGCGGGGACCAGGTTGCCGAAAACTTCGCCCATCTTTTCGATTGAATTGATTTTTTCGTTCTCTTCAATTTCCAACAGGAGAGGCGGTTTGTGCGGCGCCTGGCTCAGCAGTTCCAGCGTCGATTTCCAGTCAATCGTCCCATCGCCCGGCCACAGGTGCGAATCTTTGAATTTATCGTTGTCATGCACATGCGTCGAATGGATGTGATTCTTCACAGTCTCAAACGCCGAAGGCACATCGCCCATCATGTTAGCGTGTCCGGTGTCGAAGCAGACTCCCACATCATCCATGTGGCTGGTGCGAATAAACTCAACCAGCCGGTCGGGCATTGAAAGTTCGTTGGGAATATTTTCCAGCAGCACCCTTACGCCCAGAGGTTTGGCAAATGCCCGCAAATGCTCTACCGAAGTCATCGCCGCCTCGAATTTCCTGTCGCTGAAAGACTCATTAGGCAGCCCAATATGCTGGATCAGAAAGCGGAACGGAATGTGCTCGGCCACTTCGATGGCGCGCTTGATTTCGTCCATCGCTTCGATGCGTGCGGCTCGATCGGTCGCGGCAATGTTGATCGGAGCAGAGCCGGTGCGCCCCCAATCGTAGTCGGCATACAGCGGTGCATGCACAGAATTCAAGGGGATTCCGCTGGTTCGGAACCAGTCCGCTATCTCGCGTACATGCTGCTTGCGGTTGGCGTAATCGAGGTGCTGGCGGGCGCCAAAAATTTCGATGGCTTGGGCTCCGCCGCTCACCAACTTATCGAGCAGCCCGGGATGCAGCCGCTCCTTCACGAAGATGTAAGTGGAGACCGCTCTCAGCATAATATTGGTCTATCGAGGCAATCCCTCAGAATGCCTGAACAGAGTTAGAACTGTTGAGGCTAGCTTAGTGCGCGCGCGCGAGTCAAATCATGCCTTTCGCGGTTTGCGCTTTCGTTTCATTGCTTTCGACGGCGATGGTTTCGCTTTCGCGGCGACCATTGCATAAGACTTCCGAATACAGGCTTCGATATCGCGGCCCGGCAGCGCATCAAGGCTTTCGAGCATTACCCATTTGTAGCGACCCACATACGGAGCGGGCAAAACTCCCTCATGCTCGAGCAGTTCCTGAAATTCCTCGGGATTGCTTTTGAATACCAGCCGCTGGGGAACGCTGGACAGACTGACCATGGCAAAGATCTTGCCGCGGACCTTGAAACAAAGCTCCTCTTCCCACTGGAGATTCTCAGTCGCAACAGGAAGCGACAGGCACAAAGCTCTCAGACGGTCGAAATTCATCATGTCCGCCGCACGAAGGGTTAGGAAACGTTAGACCTGCTGCCGCGCCTCTTCCAGCGTCAAATTCAAATCGATCCGGCGTTTGCCACGATAAATGGTGACGCGGACGGTGTCGCCGGCGCGATGATTGTTCATGGTCTGCGCCAGTTGCTGCTGGTCCTGGAGATCCTGGCCGTCGATTGCGACAATCAGGTCGCCGCCCACCATGATCGGAGTATTCCCCAGGTACGCGCGCTCTGAGCCTCCATGCATACCCGCGTGTTCGGCGGCGCCTCCAGGTAGCACGCGTTGCACCAGCAGCCCGTAGTCGGCAGGCAAGCCAAGCTGGTCCGCAATGTCCGGGCCAATCGCTAGGGTAATCACACCCAGCACCGGCCGGCGCACTCTGCCCAAAGTGATTAGATCGTTAAGCACCGCCTTGGCGGTGTTAATAGGAATCGCAAATCCGATACCGGCGTTCTGGCCAACGCTGGAAGCAATCATCGTATTGATGCCGATCACTTCACCGTGGGAATTCAGCAGCGGCCCGCCGGAGTTTCCGGGGTTAATGGCGGCGTCGGTCTGAATCGCCTCGTCGATATTAATTCCGTCCGGCTCCTGCACCGAACGGATCGAACTCACAATTCCGCTGGTCAGAGTCCCGGCCAGTCCGAACGGATTTCCGATGGCATAAACTTTTTGTCCCACCTGCAGGTTCTTGGAATCGCCCAACACCATGGGATTCAAATCCGGAACCTTGATCTGAATTATGGCCAAATCATGCGAGCGGTCGGTGCCCACAATCGTCGCCCGGTATTTCTTGCGATTATGAAGTGTGACTTCGATCTGACGGGCATCGGCGATCACGTGGTAATTGGTGAGCACGTGGCCTTCTTTATCGATGATGAACCCTGAGCCTTGCCCTTCCTGGGGAACGAGCCCATAAAAGAAATCAAACGCCACCGCCTTCGAGGTGACGTTCACCACCGAGCCGATGTTCTTGCGATAAACCGAAATATTGTTCTGCTCTTCGCCGTCCAGAGGTTCGTTGGTGGCGGCTTCGGTGATCTCAACCTTGGCTGCCGGTGAGTTGACGGTGCGGAACGTGCCCGACCGGTAAGTGGTGTAGTAAAAGAATCCACCGACTAGAACTACCGCGATCGCAATAGGACGGAGGAGCTTCATGTTCTTGACGAGTCCGCCTTCATCTCAAAAATAGGGAGCAGAAGCAGCATTTTAATGGGTGTTTTTGTCCGCGAGAAGCGCGTCAGCCGCACCCAGTATAAATGTGCAATCGTTTGACAATTCAATCCACTGTCATTAGGTTACTACTTCCGGCGCGCCCGTCCTTCAAGCCTTGTCCAAGCGAAACATTTCAATCGGATTGCTGCTGCTCACCCTTGCAGCGCTAGCAGTGCATGGCTATCACCCCTACGCGGAAGACGCGGAGATTTATTTGCCGGGGATCAAGAAACTTCTGCATCCGGCGCTCTATTCTTCCGGGACCGAATTTTTCGAATCGCACGCCAGCCTGACGTTTTTTCCCAACCTTATCGCCGCTTCGGTTCGCCTGACGCACATCCCTTTCGATTATGCGATTTTCATCTGGTACCTGGCATCGATCTTTCTTCTGCTGCTGGCTTGCTGGGAGTTCGCCGGTATCTGCTTTGATTCGATTCGAGCACGATGGGGTGCTGTTGCGCTGATCGCGTCGCTATTGACTCTGCCCGTCGCCGGCACAGCCCTCTATTTGATGGACCAGTATCTGAATCCCCGAAACCTGGCGGCGTTTGCGGCAGTATTCGCCGTGACCCGGGTTCTCGAAAAAAAATATGCGCGGGCCGCTGGCTGGATTGTCTTCGCCGCCGTAGTGCATCCATTAATGGCTTCATTCGCGCTCGCGTTTTGCGTGGTTCTGATCTTTTTAGACAAGGTAAGAAAGCCGGCGCTCGCAATGGTTGCAGTGTTTCCCTTTGCGAATTTCTTTGCTGCGCCCACCCCTGCGTATCGCGAAGCCATGCGCTTCCATATCTCGCACTTTTTGCCGCAATGGCAGTGGTATGAATGGCTGGGGCTGATCGCGCCGTTCGCAGTTCTTATGGGAATCGCCCGTCTTGCGCGATTACGCAAGCTGAAAAATCTCGAGCGCATCTGCCATGCTGCGGTGGTGTATGAACTGGTGTACTTTGTGATCGCGCTGGTGATTGCAATCCCACAACGCTTCGAAGCGCTGGCACGATTGCAGCCGCTGCGCAGCCTGCATTTGGTTTACATGTTCATGCTGATGGCGATCGGAGGATTGGTCGCCCAATACATTTTGAGAGATCGTTTGTGGCGCTGGCTGGTTTTGTTTTTGCCGCTTTGCGCTGGAATGTTCCTCGCCCAGCGCCAGTTGTTCGCTTCAACCGCGCACATCGAGTGGCCGTGGGCTGCGCCTAGGAATCCGTGGGAGCAGGCGTTCCGATGGATTCGCCATAACACGCCGATGGATGCGCAATTCGCGATCGATCCCTTTTACATGGAAGCTCCAGGAGAGGACAGGATCGGGTTTCGGGCTCTGGCTGAGCGCAGCCGTCTTGCCGATGCGAACAAAGATAGCGGCGCGGTCGCCATGTTTCCGCCTCTGGCTGAAGAATGGTGGGAGCAGTTCCAGGCGCAGAAAAACTGGCAGCATTTCACGCGAGCAGACTTTTTAAAGCTCCAGGAAAAATATCAGGTTGGATGGACCGTTTTAGAAGCACCGGCAATTCCGGGTCTGAAATGTCCTTATACAAATCAGAGACTCGCGGTTTGTCGCATCGAACGTTGAGTTTCTATTCACATCAAAAAAGCCTTAACCACAGAGAACACAGGGCTTCACCGATAAAAATTCACAGAGGAATTTGCTTCACTCTCTGGCGTTCCTCTGTGAACCTCAGTGCCCTCTGTGGTTAAAGATTATGGTAGTGAAATAATTTAGAGTTTCAGTATCCCGCCCTGGCCTCTAGCACACCGCGCTCATAGTAGTCGGCGGAGCGAGGCTCGATCTTGCGTCCTTGCTCGCTGAAGATGGGAAACTTGGCCAATCCCCACCTCTGCATTGCGAACTGCAAGGTGGTTGCCAGCACCCCTAAACCGTACTTCACGCTGCGGCGGAAATTGATCGACGAGGCTTCAGGAAAATATTTGGTCGGGCACGACACTTCGCCGATCTTGAACCCGAAATACGCGCATTGCGCCAGCATTTGGTTGTCAAAGACGAAGTCGTCAGAATTTTCGAGGAGCGGCAGCTTGATCAGAACTTTACGACTAAACGCGCGATAGCCGGTGTGGTATTCCGAAACCTTGATTCGTAGAAACAGGTTTTCGAACGCCGTAAGGAAGCGATTGAATACGTATTTGTAGAGCGGCATACCGCCCCGCAGAGCCTGCCCGCCAATAATTCTCGATCCCAGCACCACGTCATAGATCCCATACGCCACCATACTGGCCATTGCAGTGACCAGCAGCGGTGTGTACTGGTAATCGGGGTGGACCATGATCACGACGTCAGCGCCTTCAGCCAGGGCCTCGCGGTAGCAGGTTTGCTGATTACGCCCGTAACCATAATTACGGTCATGAACGAAGTGCACCAGCCCTAATTCACGCGCTACTTCCACGGTGCGATCGGCGCTGTTGTCATCGACGAGAATGCGGATGTCGACGATATCAGGCAGCTCCTGAACCGTCGCCGGTAGCGTTTTCTCCGCATTATATGCGGGCATAACGACGGCTATACGCTTTCCATTAAGCATGCGAATATGGACTGTATCTGAGCCTCCGGATTGAAAAAACCAGCTCTCAGATACACTTCATTATAAATCATGGCCTCCAGCGTTTCCGCGCCCAGAAGGGTACCTGTAGCCACCAATGGCATCGTCCTGATTCACGCCGATTTCCTGATCACGGGAATCGTCATGACATTCATCGGGCCCATGCTGCCGATCCTCGCCGCGCGCTGGTCGCTCACCGACGCCCAGTCAGGTTCTCTGATTTTCGTGCAGTTTTTCAGCTCAATGTTTGGAATGCTGGCTTCGGGAATATCCGTGCAGCGGCTAGGCTACCGAACCACTCTGATCATCGGTTCGTTGTTGATGGCCTCAGGCACAGCACTGCTGGCCTCCGGCCCATGGGGCATGGGCATCGTCGCGGTCTGCATTCTCGGAATCGGCTACGGGATTACGACTCCTGCCGGCAATCTTCGAACCGCGGAGATCAACCCTGACCGCAGCGCATCGGCGCTGAACGTGATCAATGCAATCTGGGGCATTGGCGCCATGAGCTCCCCATTTCTGGTCGCCATTGCGCAGCGCGAACACCACCCCGCATATTTCCTTTACGGGACGGCTAGTGCCCTGCTATTGCTTCTTCTGGCTTTGTTGCTCTCTCGTTTCGTTCCCGATACCCATGCGCATAGCGAAACTGCCGTGGCTGACTCGAGTCTGTGGAACGACGGTGTATTGCCGCTCATCTGCGCTCTGTTCTTTATTTATGTGGGCACGGAAACCTCGTTTGGGGCGTGGGTTGCCACTTACGCCCGCCGCATTGATTCCCGGGCCCATACGTTCGCAACTATGACGCCCGCGTTTTACTGGGGAGCGCTGCTGCTAGGGAGGGCTCTCGCTCCGATAATTCTGCGCTTTCGTTCCGCCGTCGCCATTGCCCGCGGAGGTTTAGCTGTTGCGCTGCTCGGCGGCGGAGCTCTGGTCGCGGCCCATGGAATCAAGTTGGTCGTTCTAGGCGCGATCCTGGCAGGGCTCGGCCTGGCTTCGATCTTTCCGATTAGTGTTTCGCTGCTTCCCGGGTGGTTTGGGCCATCCGCCAGACGGGCGAGCGGCGCCGTTTTTGCCAGCGGAAACATCGGAGGCGCAGTTGTCCCCTGGTTTATGGGCGAGGTTTCAACTCACGCTGCCGGCCTGCGGCTGGCGTTTCTCGTTCCCTTGCTTGGTGTCTCGGCAATGCTGGCGTTTTATTTGACCAACAAAGCCGCCGCCGCGGCGCGGCGCCGGCAAGTAAATGCGCCGGATTTATTGTTAAACTAGCCCTTAGCAACATGCCTCGCACCCTTTTTGAAAAGTTGTGGGATGAGCACATCGTGGCGGCTCCAGCCGGCCAGTCCCCGCTCTTGTACGTGGACCTTCATCTGGTTCACGAGGTCACCTCGCCCCAGGCCTTTGACGGTCTCCGCGCCGCCGGACGTAAAGTACGCGAACCGCTGCGAATCATTGCGACGGTGGATCACAACATCCCTACCGAGCCGCGAGGCACGCCTATTACGGACGAGATTGCCAGGCGGCAAATCGAAGCGTTACAGCAGAACTGCCGCGACTTCGGGGTCCACTTGTTCGATATGGATTCGCCCGATCAGGGCATCGTTCACGTGATCGGGCCCGAGTTGGGTTACACCCAACCCGGAATGACCATCGTCTGCGGAGACAGCCACACCAGCACTCACGGCGCATTCGGCGCGCTGGCTTTCGGCATTGGCACCTCTGAAGTCGAGCATGTCTTGGCTACCCAATGCCTTCAGCAACGCAAGCCGAAAACCATGCTGATCCAGGTCAAGGGCAAGTTAGCGCAAGGGGTGACCGCGAAAGATCTGGTGCTCGGCATCCTGGGCAAAATTGGCACCGATGGCGCGACCGGTCACGTGATCGAGTACGCCGGCGAAGCCGTGCGGGCGCTTTCCATGGAAGGCCGCATGACGGTCTGCAACATGAGCATCGAAGCAGGCGCTCGCGCCGGAATGATTGCGCCGGATGAAACAACATATGCCTACATTAAAGGCCGGCCTTTTGCGCCCAGCGGCAAGGATTGGGATGCTGCGGTCACGCGATGGCGGCAACTGACTTCTGATCCCGGAGCTAAGTACGACCAAGTCGTCGAAATTAACGCCGACGAGTTGGCGCCATTCGTGACCTGGGGGACAAATCCCGGAATGGTGGTCCCAATCACCGGCCGCGTGCCGGATCTTCCTGCAAATGGCGCTGAAAGGCCTAATGCGCAACGCATGCTCGAATATATGGGACTCGAGCCAGGCACGCCGGTCGAGAACATTCGCGTGGATCGGGTTTTCATCGGGTCATGCACCAATTCGCGGCTTGAGGATTTGCGAGCGGCGGCGCGAGTTGCCAAGGGCCACAAAGTGGCGAATGGCGTGCGCGCCATGGTGGTTCCGGGATCGCAGAATGTAAAACGCGCTGCTGAAGAAGAAGGCTTGCACAGAATCTTCCAGGAGGCGGGATTCGAGTGGCGCGAATCTGGTTGCTCGATGTGCCTGGGCATGAACCCGGACATCCTGAACCCCGGCGAGCGGTGCGCATCCACCAGCAATCGAAACTTTGAAGGGCGTCAGGGACGTGGCGGGCGGACGCATTTGTTGAGTCCAATGATGGCCGCAGCGGCAGCGATCGCGGGCCATTTCACCGACATTCGCAGCTGGAAGTTTAACGGCGAATGATTATGGTTCCCTCTGTTTCGCAGAGGAACGACACAGAGAAAGAAGACAATATGCAACCATTCCGAAAACATCAGGGCAAGGTCGCGCCGCTGTACCGCGCGAATATCGACACCGACCAGATTATTCCTAAGCAGTTTCTAAAGAAAATCGAGAAAACCGGCTTCGGCGAATTTCTCTTCAATGACTGGCGCCGTTCGGCGGAAGGCAAGCCTGATACTGCCTTCGTACTCAACCAGCCGCAGTATTCGGCAGCCAGCATACTGGTCGCGGCAAAAAATTTCGGCTGTGGCTCATCCCGTGAACACGCCGTCTGGGCGTTGGCAGATTACGGATTTCGCGCCGTCATCGCGCCCTCGTTCGCAGACATCTTTGCCAACAACTGCGTGAAGAACGGCGTGTTGACCGTAGTGTTGAATGATCAACAGTGCGAAGAAATTGCACGCCGAGCGTCTGAAATTCCTGAATATCAGGTGACAGTTGACCTTGAACAACGCACAGTTACAGACAATCAGGGTCTAGCGGCGAACTTTCCGATTGACGAATTCACCCGCCACTGCCTGCTCGAGGGGCTGGATGACATCGGCCTTACCCTTCAGCATCAGGCGGAAATTTCCGCTTACGAATCCAGGCATCCCGTACCCGCCGCCTGGAAATCATAAAGTCGCGCAACGCGGCAACCCGCCATGAACCGGATTTCAATTAAAACCCATAAAAAGCGTGAAGTTCTCGATATCACCGACCTGATCGAACAGGAACTCGGAAAGAGTAGTTCCGGCGTATGCCACCTGCTGGTTCTTCACACCACGGCGGCGCTGACTACGGCTGATCTCGATCCCGGAACCGATCTTGACATGCTGGACGCGTTCGAAGCCATGATGCCTAAGTTGCGTTATCGCCATCCCCACAATCCAGCCCATGTGCCGGACCACATTCTTTCGGCTTTGATCGGCACTTCGATCTCGCTTCCTTTCGAGAAAAAGAAGCTTCTGCTTGGCACCTGGCAACGGGTTGTGCTGATCGAACTCGACGGCCCGCGCGAACGCGAATTGGCGATCAGCATCTCAGCCGAAGCGTGACCTAGTGCACATTGGTCGAAGCATGAGGGGTGATCGGCACCCTCCCGGGCTTTGACGAAGCGCCCATTGCTGATGGCATCGAACCGCCTACGCCCGGACCTCCAGGAGGCGGCGGAGGTTTCAACTTGTCTTTTACCGCATCAGAAATTTTGTCGGCGTTGGCGAGCAGCAGGCTCACTTGCCATAACTGCGTGTCATTAAGGATGTGCTTAAACTCCGGCATGGCAGTCAGCCGGATTCCATTCGCGACCTTCCAGTAAGTTTCCCCCGCGGGATCATCCGTCACACCATGACCTTTGAACAACGCCGGCGGTTTGGGAAACATACTCTTCGCCATGGGCATTTGTTCAACATTCGGCAGACCGTGGCAAATGGCGCAATGCTGCTGGTAAACATCCGCTCCCGCCAGATACGTGGTTTCGTCGGCCGCAATTGGAATCGATTTCGGCATATCTTTTTCGACGCGGGCATCGAGCGCTTTATTGGCGAAAAATTTCTCCATCGGCATCGGCTTGTCTTCCACCGCCACCGGCGCCATTCCGGACATGAAGTAGTAGGCCGCTCCAGCCCCAATCAATAAAAATCCGATAATGATGCCGGCGAGAAAAGCTTTCATGCGCAACCCTCACTCAATAGATTTCTCTGCATCCCGAACAGACAGACCGCAAATTATAATCGGCGGATGCGCAATCTGCTGCGCTATTTCCTGATGGCCTTATTGCTGCTGGTGGTTGCGCTAATTTCGGCGCTGACCGCAATGCGGCTCGCCATCCATGTTCGGGAAGTGAGAGTGCCCGATCTTACCGACAAAACTCCTGCCGAGGCCAGGCGGTTGGCGGAGCAGGATGATCTGGCCGCGCAAGTGGACAGCAAATATTACAGCGGCCTTATTCCAGAAGGACGGGTGCTCTCTCAGACTCCCGCCGCCGGGACCCTGGTTCGCAGTGGATGGGAAGTTCGCCTGGCTGTAAGCCTCGGTCCACAACGAGTTACGATTCCTCAGGTGGTGGGCAAGAGCGATCGCGCTGCTGCCATTAGCATTGCCGAACGCGGCCTGCAGCTCAGTTCCACCGACGCCGTTCAACTGCCTGGTCACGCGTCCGGCCAGGTGATTGCGCAGGATCCGCCCGCAAATGCTACCGATGTTTCCGCGCCTAAGGTAAGCCTGCTGGTTGCGCAGTCTCCGTCACCCAAGGCTTACGTGATGCCCAACTTCACTGGAAAAACCCTGGGTACAGTGACGGCTATTCTGCAGAACGCAGGCTTCGTGGTCGGAACGGTTACGTTGGCTCCGTCGATTCCCGCTCCCACCTCGGCCAGCCCGGCTTCGACAACATCGCAGATTATCCCGCCGGTCACAGCAACCCAAACTGCTCCCTCCCCTTCCTCTATTGTGGTTTCCCAAGAACCCCCCGCAGGACAGAAAGTGATTGCCGGAGCCGCTATTAACTTCGTGGTGAGGTGAGGCTATTTCTTTTCGAGAATCGCCGCAAAAAATCCATCGCTGGAATGAAGTCCGGGTATGGTCCGCAGGTAAGGGCCACTTAATAAAGAATCAAGGTCGTCGATGACAAGTTCATGATTTTCTTTCAGCCGCTGCAATTCGTCGCGGCAGTCAACAAGAACAAATTCTGGATTCGTTGCCAGGATCTTTTCGACGACTTCTTCATTTTCTTCCGGCTCAAGCGAGCAGGTGGAGTAGATCAATCGACCATGTGCGGCGACCTGCTTCATTGCCGATGAGAGGATTTCGATTTGGTACGCCTGCATCCGGGCAATATCCTCAACTTGGAGCCGCCACTTGATCTCCGGGTTTCGCGCCAGTGTGCCGGTGCCTGAACATGGAGCGTCGACCAATACGCGATCGAACTGCTGGGTGAGAGCCGCCTGACGAACGTCGGCAGCAATTACGCGAACGTTATCGGCCGCCACCAGCCTCTTGAGCAGCGCCGCGCGGTGCGGATGCAGTTCCATCGCCACGATTGTGGACGCGGGATTCTGTTCAGCAACGATTCGGGTCTTGCCGCCAGGGGCAGCGCAGCAATCCAGAATTGCGTTTCCCCTTCCGACTAACAGAGCAACCAGTTGCGAAGCTTCGTCCTGAATGACCAGTCGTCGTTCGCGAAAGGCTCTAGTTTGGGTGATGTCATCGGAAGTCACGGTGAAAGCGTTTGCCAGCAGAGATCCGAGTTCAAGGCAAATGCCGTCAGCTCTTAATTCATCCACTAACCGTGTGGGGACAGCCGCCGCCCGCTGTCCGTCGAGCGCAGCTCGATTCGTTTCTGAGCCGGACCCAAACAGCTCCCCAGTCGGGCCTTCGGCCCGAGAACAGCCGGGGGCGGCTGTTCCCACGTGAGGTATGTGCACAACCTGCTTCGGCTCAGAGTTGTCGTAATCACAAATTCTGCGCGCGATTTCCGGACCGTAAGTTTTCGTCCAGCGCTCGACCAGCCAGTTCGGATGTGAAATGTCATTCCGGTCGCGCGGGCCTTTATCGATTTTTCGCAGTACAGCATTAACCATTCCCGCAGCAGAACGTTTGCGCGCCTGTTTCACCAGCTCCACGCTCTCGTTAACGGCTGCATGAGTGGGAATGCGATCGAGGAATAAAAGCTGATAAGCGCCGAGCCGGAGTGCGGTCAGCACTTCTTTGTCGAGTTTTGCGAGTGATTGGCTCGAGTGTTCCGCAATATGGCGATCCAGTGCGCCTCGCCAACGGAGCACTCCCATGACCAGTTCAGTTAGCAGCCCGTGATCGGCCGGCGACAGCTTTGAGTTGCGCGAGGAGTGCAGCAGCTCGGACGCGTAGGCGTCGGTCGTATCAGTCCGCAGCAGAATTTCGAAGGCCGAAGCACGAGCGGGAGAAACCGACATATGAAGATTGTAGAGGGAGCAGTTACATTGTTACCGGAACGTGGATATTGGATTAAGTGTCTCGCTCCGAAGCCAGGAAATTGATGGGTTGGATTTTGAATTTGATTGAAGGCTGGGTCGAAAAGTCAGAAATCGTCACTCCCTCGATTACGCGCAGGCCGACTGTGCGCCGCCTAGTTTCCGAGACTCTCCCCCGACCCCGGCCGGTACCCATGCACAAAATCACGCGCCGAGATTCTTTTCTTCCCCTCGGGCTGGACTTCCAGCAGTTCCAAGGCTGTCGAATTCCCGCAGCCTACTAAAAGCCGGTCATCTTTTATTTGAAGCTGCGCGAGCGGAACTTCCTCTTCACTTGGTTTCGCGGCGGTGATGCCGAGAGATTTACCGCGAAATGTAGTGAACGCACCCGGCCAGGGTTGAAATCCGCGAAGCCGGTTATAAATTTCGTGGGCGTCCCGGCTGAAGTCGATGCGCCCGTCTTCTTTCCTGAGTATCGGCGCCAGCGTGGCTTCGTCATTTTTCTGCGGCAGCGGGCGGACGGTTCCCTGATCGAGTCCGCTCAAGCTTTCTATCATCAGATCGGCGCCGATCGCCGCCAGCCGCGGTGACAAAGTTTCGGCGGTGTCTTCATCCAGAATTGCCAGCTCTTCCTGCAGGAGGATGTCGCCGGTGTCAAGGCCCTCGTCGATACGCATGGTAGTCACGCCTGTGACCTGCTCGCCGTTTGCGATCGCCCATTGAATGGGCGCGGCCCCGCGATATTTTGGCAGCAACGACGCATGCAGGTTGATGTTGCCGTACTTAGGAAGATGCAGCATCCATGTGGGAATAATTCGCCCATAACCGACAACGATGATCGCCGCCGGCGCAATCTCGTTAAGCATGGCCCGCAGTTCCTCGTTTTGTTTGATTTTTTCCGGCTGACAGACTGGCAAACCCAGCCGCAGCGCGGCCTCTTTTACTGGAGAGGCAACGAATCCGAGTCCCCGCCCTTTTGGCCGGTCAGGTTGCGTGAGCACGAGCCGCACCTTGAAACCAGCCTCGGCCAGCTTTTCGAGCGTGGGGACGGCGAATTGCGGAGTGCCGCAAAAAACCAGATTTGCAGGTTGCATCGTGCCTGTGGTCATTTCTGCGAAAACAAGAACCACTAGATGATTACACAGAGGCGATTGCCCAAGGCGAGGTGGTGACTAACTTTGTTCGATAAAGGAAGCTTCCCAGGCTTCGGGGTTGGGAAGTTCCATGCTGGTTTCTACGCGATTGCGGCCGTTCCGTTTGGCCTGATACATGGCGGAATCAGCCACGGCAACCAGGAATTCGGGATCGCTGTCGGCCGTTCCAAGCGTGATTCCGACGCTAACCGTCAGCGTGACGTTATCATTTCCCAGTTCTACGCCTTCGTAGCTCACGGCCTCACGTATTCGTTCTGCAAGCCTTTGCGTCAAACCCAGATCGCAATTTGGCGCCACCACCAAGAATTCCTCTCCCCCATAACGACCGACTAAGTCATAGGGCCGCAGGGTAGATGAGATTCTTTGCACGACCGCCAGAAGGGCGGCATCGCCTGCGCCATGGCCATAGCGGTCATTGATGCGTTTGAAGTGGTCGACGTCCGCCAGCATAATGCCCAGACTTTGATTTTCGCGGCGGCAGCGAGCCAGCTCCCGGCGCAGCACATCGCGAATAGCGCGGCGGTTCAGAACTCCGGTGAGCGAATCGTGCTCCGCGTGGAAGCGCAACGATTCCTGAGCCTGTAGCAGTTCAAATTTGGCTTTCTGAATGGCCGTGAGCATGTCATTTACGGTACCAGCGAGCGAACTCAACTCGTCCTTGCCTTCAGCGTCCAACCGCAGTGACAGGTCGCCGCTGATTGTCACCTGTTTAATCTTGTGATTTAGAGATTCCACCCGCGCCAACAAGTTCTGCTCCAACACGATTAGAAGTACAGCGGTGTGCACTGCTCCGGCCACCATCAGGAGGAAGAGAAGGTAGCGGGTCACCTTTTCGCCTTCGGAGTACAAATCAGACGGTATGCGAGCCACCAGCAGCCGTTTGGTTGCTCCCGATAAATCTACGAGCGGCACGTACGCGAGCATGGTCGAGTCGCTCTCCTGCGAGACCGAGCTCGTGCCATCGCTCCAAAGAGTTTGCAGCGAATTAGCGGAGGGTGCGTTTTCAGCGGGCTCCAGCCAAAGCGGCAAATTCATTGAGTGAGACATGGTCGAGAGCAGGTTCTCGCTCAATCCCCTGCCCATCACCAGGGTACCTCGCGGCGTTCCATCGCCTCGGCTGGTCAGGATCGGCTCATAGGCAAGCAGAAAAAGACGCCCGTTGATTTCAATTATGCCGGTCAGGGAAGAGTGACGTTGACTTGCCGGATTTGAGGTGTAAGCGGCCGCAATTTCGTTGAGATTGTTTTTACCGATCGGCCAAGTACCCGTCTCCTTGGTTAACGTGGGATGTCCCTCCCGGTCCACCAGCAGAAAAAGATTAATCTGAATGATGTTGAAGGTGTCATCCGTCAATTCTGTCCGGGCGTAATCGTTATTGCGCCCAGCCATGAAGTCATAGGTCCGGTCCCATTGCGCATAGTCTCGCGCCATGGTCGATAGTTGCGTCTGCTCGTTCTCGAGATGGTTCTGAATTCGACGAACGCTTCCGTAGGCGTAGTTGCTTTCAAGCCGCGAAAACCCATTCATCAGCGCAAACCTGGAGACAAAGTAGACTGCCGCCAAAAAGGCGCCTAGAGCAAGCGCGGAATACAGCAAAATTTTCTTACGAATCGTCATATGGCGGCGCGACTGGCCGGGCTACGCAAATTGCTCCTGACCCACTTCTGCGCAGGGTCTGTTTACACTCGTCCCCAAAGACTTGTGGACGGTCAGCCTCCTGAATTCAAAGGCACATGCGCCTGCAGAACGGATCGGTACAACGGCCTAACCATAACATCGCAGCACTCATTTTCTGGTACGCCACGAGTCGGTTCCTGAACTTTGGTAACCATAGGTTGTGACTGCGTTGATGCGGGGTAATCTTGTGATCGGAAATGTGAACGGGGTTGCGGGCTAGACCCTTCTGAGCCCAACGGACCAGAGGATCGCTTTGGTGAGGGCTTCCAGAAGCTTACCCGGGTTCTTCAGGCGCGCTACTTGCGCCGACCAGAGCACGGGATGTACGAGCGAAAGCGGCAAGGTAGATTGGCCAAAACCATCGGCCCTTCCGGCGCGGGCAAAAATCAGTAAATTCTGAGCGTAGTGCCAGGTTACCTTGGAATTGTTCCAGATGCGTGGACGCAGGAAGTCATAGCAATCGTAGCCGAGCTCCCGGAATAGCTCCCCCCAATAGGCCGGCCATTGTTCGTTCATGTGCCGCCGGCCGCCCTGGCCAGGTATTGCGGCAGAAAAGACCACCACGTCGGCCGCGTCGCACAAGCTTTTGACAAATACCCGTGCCGCTGAAGCCGGCACATGTTCAGCCACTTCAAGCGATAGCGCCAGGTCGAACCGGCGCTCGAGCTTGAGTGGGAAGGTAAGGTCGTGGGCGGCGAAATTTTCCGGCGGAATTGCAAGTTGCGAAGCGACCCATGGCCCGTCAACCCCCAGGATCTTTTTTACTCCGAGTTCGAGCGCGATGGCCAGCCAGTTTCCGGTCCCGCAACCAACGTCGATGACGCTGGCCGGTTTAACTATGTCGAGTACCAGTGGCAAAACCTCGCGGGCAGATTCCTGGGCAGCCGCCAGCTCACCATAAAACTTCGGATCGTAATATTTCCCTTGATTGGGGTTCATGTTCAACTTGCGCGGCAAAACAAATCAGCGGCGAATTATAAACTCGCGCGGCCAGCGGGCGCATTTGCGTACGCGTGCAGGCGAATCTACAATAGTTGTCTGCCCCGCAATTTATGATTCATTTTCCAGTTCCGGAAGCCCTTACCTTCGACGACGTGTTGCTGCTGCCTGCTCGCTCTGACGTAATTCCGGCAGAAGCCAACACGCAGACTCAACTCACCCGCGCCATCCGCCTGAATATTCCCGTCCTGAGCGCCGCCATGGACACTGTCACCGAATCACACATGGCGATTGCCCTTGCTCAACAGGGCGGCATCGGCATTATTCATCGGAATCTGACACTGGAACAGCAAGCGGAAGAAGTCGACAAGGTGAAGCGTTCAGAGAGCGGAATGATCGTCGATCCAGTAACCATGTCTCCCGACGATCGAGTTTCCGACGCGCTCGAAGTCATGCGCAAGTACAAGATTTCCGGCGTTCCGATTACCAAGAACAAAAAGTTGGTCGGCATCCTCACCAACCGCGATCTGCGTTTTGAAACCCGCTTCGATATTCCCATCAGCAAGGTCATGACCAAGGAAAATCTGATCACGGTGCCGGTGGGAACCACGCTTGAGGATGCGGAGCAGATCCTCCACAAACACCGCGTCGAAAAGCTGCTCGTGGTGGACGACCGCTATAACCTGAAGGGGCTGATAACCGTAAAAGACATTCAAAAAAAGCTGAAATATCCCGGTGCTGCGAAAGACGCGCAGGGCCGTTTGCGTGTGGGTGCGGCGATTGGCGCGACCGGAGACTATTTGGAACGCTCCGAAGAATTGGTGAAAGAGAATGTTGACCTGCTGGCGATTGACAGCGCGCACGGGCATTCGTCGCGAGTCCTTGAAGCGGTCAAAAAGGTGAAGGCGAAATTTCCTGAAGTTCAGGTGATTGCCGGCAACGTCGCCACTTTTGATGGTGCCTGCGAATTAGCTCGCGCCGGAGCCGATGCCATCAAAGTCGGTATCGGCCCGGGTTCCATCTGCACCACGCGAGTCGTCACAGGTGCCGGCGTTCCGCAGATTACCGCTATCGCTGAAGCCTATCGCGCGACCAAAGATGCCGGGATTCCCATCATCGCCGACGGCGGAATCAAGTATTCCGGAGACATCACCAAGGCCATCGCGGCCGGCGCCAGCGCGGTGATGATCGGTTCTATGTTCGCGGGAACCGACGAAAGCCCGGGCGAGTTGATTCTTTATCAAGGTCGGACCTTCAAGTCTTATCGCGGCATGGGATCACTGGGCGCCATGGCTGCAGGCTCGAGCGAAAGATATTTTCAGGTGACCTCGGGCGAAGCGTCATCCGCCATCCCGAACATCGGCGGAGATCCTAATCGGCTGGCTAAGCTGGTGCCCGAAGGCATTGAAGGCCGTGTTCCTTACCGCGGCTCGGTTTCCATGATTCTGTATCAAATGGTTGGCGGCCTGAAATCCGGCATGGGATACTGCGGCTGCGCGACGCTTGCTGAACTGCACCAGAAAACCCGCTTCGTGCGCATCAGCGGCGCGGGCCTACGCGAAAGCCACGTTCACGATGTGATGATTACTCGCGAAGCGCCAAACTACGCGGCAGAATGATCCGTTTCAGATCGGCTAGTACAGCGAGTCGTACTTAGTGACTACCCAGTCTCCGCTGCGGCTATCGAGAGTCACCGAAAGCAGCTCGTCGTAGCTGGAACCGTCGCCCTGGCGTTTGGCTTTGTATTCCAGAATTCTCAAAGGCGGGCGATCGTCCCAATCCGCAACCTTCCATGAGATCAGCGGGTGTTTTGCTTCCGAGTCGCAGATAAAAGCGGCGTAACGCTTGCGATAGTCTTTTTCCCAATCGGCGAGTTGAGCCTTGCAGTGCCCGTCGCGCATGCCGCGCAGGAACTCACTCGCGGCCCGTTCCGACGAACGATCGCGCAAGGGATTCAGGCTAATCGACATTGGAATTTTGGTCAGCGGGTCAAGATCGGCCGACCTATCCAGCACCGGCGGCTGATTGTTCAGCCACATTAAATAGCCGAAGAATCCAAAAATAATCAGGCATCCGACGCCCACAGCAATAGCGATCTGCACCTTCGAAAATTTCATAAAAACTCGCCCTTTGCCCGGAACGCGATCCTTGGCTTGAGTTTAGTCCGCTAACTTCCTGGGGCACAGGTTACTTTCGTGGCAAGCGGAGGGCCTGTACCTTTTAAGGCAATGCGAAATTACTTTCGTGTACCTGAGGTCAGCAGTCCCAATTTCGTCGGCTAGCCGACCGCCTCCGCGCCTGTCAACCTCATGCCGCTGAATTCCGGCGCCGCAGCTCTGGTTGTACCATTGAGCCGTGCACAAACTGGCCCACTCCGCGCTGACCTACATCCGTAAGCATGACTTATTGCGGCCCGGAGACCGGTTAGGCGTTGCGGTCTCAGCCGGGGCCGATTCGGTGGCCTTTCTGTGCTTGATGCTCGAACTTCGCAATGATCTCGGCGTGGTCCTTTCGGTTGTTCATCTCAATCACAAGTTACGCGGCGCTGAATCCGACGCGGACGAACAGTTTGTCCGTGATCTCTCTCAGCGCAACGGACTCGATATTTTTGTTGAAAGCCATAATGTAAAAACGCATTCGACCCTGAAGAAATTGAGCCTCGAAGCCGCCGCGCGCGCGGTTCGTTACGAATTTTTTGAGAGGTTACTTAAGGGTCCAGATCTGGAGAAGATTGCGACTGCGCACACCCTCGACGACCAGGCTGAGACAGTGCTGTTCAAACTCTTGCGAGGCGCAGGAACGCGCGGTCTGGCGGGGATTTATCCAAAGAGAGCCATCAGCCATCAGCTATCAGCCATCAGCAAAGACCAACGCGACCTTCATCGACAGGATAGGGCCATCATCCGTCCATTGCTCGGATCGCGCCGCTCACAACTTCGAGAATATCTGGCTGAGATCGGCCAGACCTGGCGTGAGGATGCCAGCAATGAGGATTTGCGGCATACCCGTAATCGTTTAAGGCACGAGGTTCTTCCCCGATTGCAGAGCGAATTGAACCCAGCCGTCTGTGATGTTCTCGCCGAAACCGCAGAAATTTCGCGTGCTGAAGAGGATTACTGGACCGAGGAGATTTCCCGCTTACTCCCTGAGCTGTGGCGGGCTGACGAATCCGGCGGGACCCTAAAACTGTCGTCCAAATCATTGCCACTGGCTTTGCGCCGTCGCTTGCTGCGGGCCGCCGCCGAAAGCCTCGGCATCGCCCTCGAATTTCATCATGTGGAAGGGATCCTCGGCGACGGCGATTTCGTCTTGCCCGGTCATTGGAGAGTCACGCAACGCAATGCTGTCGTTGCATTCGGACAGATCAGTCAGCCGGTCTCTGAGTATCAGTACGAGCTTCCCGTACCTGGAAAAGTCATCGTCGCCGAAGCGGGGATTATCTTCGAGACATCTTTCCTGAACCAGTCAGTCGACTCTTCCCACGACTGTGCTTTGGTTCACCCCCGTTTCGCTCAGCACAAATGGGTAATCCGCAACTGGCGGTCCGGCGAGCGATTCTGGCCCATGCATACCAAAGAGCCCAAAAAGATCAAGGAGTTGCTGCAGGACCGGCACATTGTCGGCGACTGCAAGAAACTATGGCCAGTCATCGCGGCAGGGGATGACGTGATTTGGGTAAAGGATTTGGGCGTTGGTCAAGATTTCCAGTCCAAGGGCAAGGACGGGATATTGGTTCGCGTGCTCGAATCGGATTAGCCTCAATTCGCTCGAGAATCAGCAGTACATCTTTCCTTGCTATCCTGGGCTACCTCGATCAAACGTGTTTCCAGTCTCATAGCCGCCAAATCCGTGCAAATTCCGCCGATGTCGTCAGGATAATGCCGCCCGCGGCAACCTTTGGTACAGAGCAGACCGTGCCATTTTCCATGACCTAAGTTATTTAAACTTCGCGCCGCTTTTTCTCATAGGGAGGGGTAGAATAGTGGTGGGTTATTCTATCGATCTTAATCTCTACCGCAGCATCTAATAAAGAGTGGCCTCTGGGTTGCCGGGATTCCGCTTGAGATCGAACAGGTGCCCCGTTTAGGAGCTTTTGGTGAATTCAACCGTTAAGACAATAATTTTTTGGGTAGTTATCTTGATCTCGGCAGTCGCCTTGTGGCAAGTGGTGAAAACCGCGAACTCAGGCCAGAAGGTTCAGGAGATCAACTTCTCGCGCTTCATGTCAGAAGTTGATCAGGGCACGGTCAAAGACGTCACCCTCAGCGGGCAGGAAGTAAAGGGTAAGTTGGCTGACGGCTCCCTGTTCCACCTCACCGCCCCAGCCAATTATCCGGACATGATCAAAAAGCTTCAGGACAAGAATGTCAGCATCACTGTCCAGGATGTAAGCAATAGCAGCTGGGGATGGCTGATCAATTTGCTGGCTCCGTTGCTTCTGTTGGCTGCACTTTGGTATTTCATGATCCGCCAGATGCAGACCGGCGGAAATAAAGCTTTGTCTTTCGGCAAGAGCCGCGCGCGCCTGCTCTCCATGCAGCAGAAGAAAGTTACGTTTAAGGACGTGGCCGGTGTCGAAGAGGCCAAAGAAGAGCTGAAGGAAATTATCGAATTCCTGCGCGAGGCGCAGAAGTTCCAGAAACTTGGCGGGCGCATTCCCAAAGGCGTGCTGCTGGTCGGACCTCCGGGAACCGGCAAGACCCTGCTGGCGCGTGCGGTTGCTGGTGAAGCCAACGTTCCCTTCTTTTCGATTTCCGGTTCAGACTTCGTGGAGATGTTCGTCGGCGTAGGCGCGAGCCGAGTACGTGATTTGTTTGAGCAGGGCAAGAAGAATGCTCCCTGCATCATCTTCATCGATGAAATTGACGCGGTTGGACGTCATCGTGGCGCTGGCCTGGGAGGCGGACACGACGAGCGCGAGCAGACCCTGAATCAACTGCTGGTCGAGATGGACGGTTTCGAGTCGAACGATGGCGTCATTTTGATGGCGGCAACGAACCGGCCCGACGTTCTTGATCCGGCGCTGCTACGGCCGGGCCGTTTTGATCGGCGCGTGGTAGTCAATCGTCCTGACGTTCGCGGTCGCGAAGAAATTCTTCGCGTGCATACCCGCAAGATTCCTTTGTCGGACGATGTCGATCTCTCAGTGCTTGCGCGCGGTACACCGGGATTCTCCGGTGCCGACCTGGCCAACATGGTCAACGAAGCGGCATTGAGCGCGGCGCGGCAGAACCGCAAAGCTGTGCTGATGTATGACTTCGAACTCGCCAAAGACAAAGTCCTGATGGGCGTCGAGCGCAAGTCGCTGATCCTTACCGAGGAGGAAAAGAAGGTTACGGCCTATCACGAGGCTGGCCACGCGCTGGTCGCCGCCAAGCTGCCTAATTCTGATCCCCTGCACAAGGTCACGATCATTCCTCGTGGCATGGCGCTGGGCGTGACCATGCAGTTGCCCATCGACGACAAGCACAACTACACCAAGGACTATCTCGAAACCGAAATCGCCATCATGATGGGTGGACGTATCGCGGAAGAGCTTTTCCTGAACCAGATGAGTACCGGCGCCGGCAATGACATTGAGCGCGCCACCGAACTCGCCCGCAAGATGGTTTGCGAATTTGGCATGAGCGAACTCGGGCCGCTGACCTTCGGCAAGAAAGAAGAGCAAATCTTCCTCGGTCGCGAGATCAACCAGCATCGCGACTACAGCGAGGCTACGGCGATCAAGATCGACGAAGAAGTGAAGCGCATGATTCACGAAGGGTACGAAACTGCCAAAGGCATCCTGGCGGCGAACCACGATACCCTGGTGCGAATCGCGCTGGCCCTGCTGGAACGCGAGGTGCTTGATGCCAACGAGCTTAAGCTGATTATCGAAGGCAAGGAGCTTCCGAAGGTCGTTCCTCCACCTCGAGGCGACGACAACGGCTTGCAGCAAGTGCTCAAGCCCGAGCCGGGAAGGCCTGGAATCGCTAAGGGCGGCGAGCATCCGGCGCCAGCGTAGGTTGGTTTTTAGTTCATAAAAGGCGGCCAATCGGCCGCCTTTTATGCCGATAAGTTTAGCTGGCTAGAGCCTCGACGTAACGTTCGCGATCCGACCAGACGGCTGGCAGGACCTGGTAAGCACTGAGGGCTTCTATTATGTCTCCTCCAATCGACTGTTCCTGATCATTTAAGAATGCATAAGCCTCGGCCTGTGACTCTCCCGTTCGCGCGGCGCGTGTGTCATTTAGAGTCCAGAGATACGCGAAAATATTGTCTCTCTTAGGTGATGCTATCGCTTGTAAAATTCGCTCGGGGCGTTTCGGAGACTTAGGGATTAAAAAGTCTATGCCGTGATCGTAGCCGCTTTTCCCGGCGAGTTTCACTCTTGCCGTATAGCGGATCGCATACCGATCGAGGAAATTGCGAACATCTTCAAAGAAGAAACTAGCGACGCGGGGTTGCGCCATCACAAACATGTCATTGATGGCGAGCATTGCCTGAACGAGAGAATGTAGCCTCTGCCCGAGGTTGGCTGGAGATGCCTCGATCATTAGTTGCGAACCTTCTACCCGTACACCCAACCCATTCAGAACACTGTCCAGTACCATCTTCCGCTTCGGTGTATCAACCTCCAGTCCACTGGTTCTGAGGTCGGAGAGTATGTATCCATCATCGGACAGAATAATATTACCGTTACGCCGGACGGCGTAAACCTGTAAGTGATCGTTGTGACGATCGAGAAACGGAGTCGTCAACTCACATGCTTCGCCCGCATGTTCGGCAGATAATCCCTGCCGGAGCCAGCCCACGTAGGCATCTATAAGTTTCTGACACTCGGCCCGGTTCACACGATCACCCCTTGAACAGACGGCGCAGATTCGATGTTACAAAAGGCGCAGAATTCCTGGAATGTCGTGCCTGGATCGGTTAGGAGAGTGAATACGCTAGAGCTTACCGGGTAAGCCCACTTGTCGTCATATCC
Organism: Terriglobales bacterium; assembly: GCA_036268595.1. Classification (GTDB taxonomy): domain Bacteria; phylum Acidobacteriota; class Terriglobia; order Terriglobales; family Acidobacteriaceae; genus Gp1-AA145. The sequence goes on along the minus strand of DATATW010000084.1, from coordinate 34,496 downwards.
TTCCCTGAACACGTGAAGGTGGGTTCCCGGGATCGTTTGTCCGTCTGGATTGGTATGAGGAGATCCATCTACATCGAGTCGGGCTAGAACAATCACAGTGCGGACTCGGTTCTGAAACTTAAGCTTCGCAAGCCGAAGGGTTCCTCTCCAGACATCTAGCAGAAATCGCTCCCTGTCATCGAGGCTCGCCAGTTCATGCGTTTCGTCTATACCTGGCGGAATGGTGATTGTTGCTGGCGGGCGCACAAAATGCTTCACCATCTGCATGAAGTCATCAGCTTCGGCTTGAGTAATCATAGCCCCGAACCTCTACATTATTGTTGCCCGAGATTTGTTACCCGAGGATGCCTGACCAACATGGCTTTTGCAAGAGAGGTCGTTCATGAACAAAAGCCGCCAGCTTTCGCTGACGGCTGGTGGCTGAAAGCTGACGGCTAGCTGTTCTCGTACAGCAGCACGCCCTCGTTCTCTTTCGAATCCACGGGACGGTAGAACAGCTTGTTGTCCTCGAGGAAGACTTCGATGAACGCCGGCCGGGTGGTAATCGTGCCCTGGATCAGCGCTTCCGAGAGCGGGTCCTCAATGTACTTCTGCAAGGCCCTACGTAGCGGCCGCGCGCCATAGGTGCGATCGGTCAGCGTCTGGTTGAGGATCCACTTCTTGGCCTCATCCGCCACCGTGACCGTGATAGCCTTCTGCGCCAGGTTCTGGTTGAGCTGCGTGACCATCAGTTCCAGGATCTGAATGAGGTCGCCCTCGCTCAGAGCGTTGAAGATGATGATTTCGTCGAGCCGGTTCAGGAACTCGGGGTTGAACGTGCGCTTGACCTCGTTCTTGACCAACTCCTCGACCTTGTCAGCAATCGCATCTTCCTTGGTCGATTGAAAGCCCAGCCCCTCGCGCCTTTGCAGGTGGCGGGCGCCAATGTTCGACGTCATGATGATGATCGTGTTCTTGAAGTCGACGGTGTTGCCCAAGCCGTCGGTCAGCTGGCCGTCTTCAAAAACCTGTAAAAGGATGTTGAATACGTCTGGATGCGCCTTCTCGATTTCGTCGAGCAGCACCACTGAATAAGGCGCGCGCTTTACGCGCTCCGTAAGCTGGCCACCCTCTTCGTAGCCGACGTATCCCGGAGGCGAGCCGATCAGCTTCGAGACCGAGTGCTTCTCCATGAACTCCGACATATCGAAGCGGATCAATGACTTCTCGCTGCCGAACATGAAATGCGCCAGGGTGCGCGCGACTTCGGTCTTGCCGACACCCGTCGGTCCAAGGAACAGGAACGAGCCGATGGGCCGGTTCGGGTTCTTAAGTCCAGCGCGGCTGCGGCGAATGGCGCGAGCCAGGGCGCTGATCGATTTATCTTGCGAAATGACGCGCCGGTGCAGCTCTTCTTCGATGCGCAGCAACTTCTGAGTTTCTTCTTCTTTAATCGAGGTGACCGGCACGCCAGTCCAGCGCGAAACCACGTCTTCAATGTCTTCGCGATTGACCACGCCCGTAGCCGATTCATCGAGGTGATATTTCTCGCGCAGGATGCGAAGATTCTCGCGCTCCTTGCGTTCTTCATCGGAATAGAACCGCGCTTTTTCGAACTCGTGGTTCGCGACCGCGTTCTCCATACGGTGAACGATGAACTTCAGCCGCTTCTGCACTTCGGTGATCTCTTCCGGAAGCGAAGTCTGGCGCAGCTTTACACGCGCGCCGGCTTCATCGACCAAGTCGATCGCCTTGTCCGGAAGGAAACGGTCGGGAATATAACGGTTCGAATGCGAGACGGCAAAGTTGATCGCGTCATCGGTATAAGTGACCGCATGGAATTTTTCGTAGCGGTCTTTGATTCCAAACAAGATCTTGGTCGCGTCGGCCTCGTTCGGAGGCGGAACTTTCACTGCCTGAAAGCGCCGCTCGAGCGAACGATCTTTTTCGATCGACTTCCGGTATTCGCCCGGTGTGGTCGCGCCGATGCACTGAATCTCGCCACGAGAAAGCGCTGGCTTCAGGATATTCGCCGCATCGAGCGAGCCTTCCGCAGAACCCGCTCCCACCAGAGTATGCAGCTCGTCGATGAAGATGATGCAGTTCTGCGACTCCATCAGTTCTTTCATGATGGTCTTCAGCCGCTCTTCGAACTGCCCGCGATACTTGGTCCCGGCAACGATCAGCGAAAGATCGAGCGCCAGAATTCTCTTGTCGGCCAGAAATGAAGGAACTTCGCCATCGGCAATACGCTGGGCCAGGCCTTCTACGATTGCGGTCTTGCCTACGCCTGGTTCACCAATCAGCACCGGATTGTTCTTAGTGCGCCGGCACAGGATTTGAATTACCCGCTCCAGTTCGTTCTCCCGCCCGACCAGCGGATCAAGCTGCGTGTCCATGGCCGACTGAGTCAGATCGCGCGAAAACTCGCTGAGCAGAGACGATTCGCGCTGGCGCTGTGGTTGCGCCTTTTCCTGGCTGCTGCGAGCAAGTTCTTCACGGATGGTCGAAAGCCGCAGTCCGCGCTCGTGCAGAATTTCTGCCGCGAAGCACTTTTCTTCCCGCAGCAATCCCAGCAGCAGGTGCTCGGTCCCAATATGTTTATGTGAAAGCCGCTCGGCTTCTTCCGCGGCATAGGCAAGCACGCGCTTGCACTCATTGCTCAGCGGTAGATCAACCGAGGTAGAAACCTTTTCACGAATTGTAGTGTGCCCTTCGATCTGCTTTCGAATTGACTCAACTGACGCGTGAGAGCGCAGAAAGCGATTTGTCAGGGCTTTGTCTTCCCGCAGGAGTCCCAGCAGCAGGTGCTCGGTCTCTATATAAGGAGAGCCGAACTGGCTGGCTTCATACCGCGCAAAGAAGATGACGCGCCGTGCTTTTTCCGTATAACGCTCGAACATAAGCCCTTCCCCCAGATTCCTCCAGAGAGAGAAGGCAAACCCAACTAACGCCTACTGCGAAAGCTCGGGCCCGACTCTCCGGAAAACCCAACCCAACGGTTCAACCCGGTCGCCCACCAACTCATTATGATGGGCTTCCATATGTTTTACCACTCTTCCCGATTACTAAAGGAACGTCCGTTTACCCCAAGTTCCTATTTAATAACGAACCACTGTGAGTCTTTTCAACACCTCACATTTTTTACTTCGTCTTTCCAACCAAATCACCTTAGTCCCGCAATGTTTCCGGCACCACTTCCTCTATTTTCCCACTCTCTAGCCGTAGAACGCGATGGCACCGACGTGCAAACCCAAGATTATGGGTTGCCACCACCGACGAAAGTTGATACTCGCGGTGCAATCGGGAGATCAGCTCGAACACCACCTCACCGGTGCGATTGTCCAGGTCTCCGGTTGGCTCATCCGCCAGCAGGATCTTCGGCTTGGTGATGAGCGCCCGGGCAAGGGCTGCACGCTGCTGCTCGCCGCCGGAAAGTTCTCCCGCGCGATGATGCGAGCGCTGCGAGAGGCCAACTTCCTGCAGCCAGTGCAACGCTTCCTTCTCCGCTTCTGCTTTGTGAATGCCGCGCATCAGCAGCGGCATGGCCACATTTTCCAGCGCAGTAAACTCAGGCAGAAGATAGTGGAACTGCCACACGAAGCCGATTTCCTGGTTGCGAAAATCGGCGGCGGCATTTTCGGACAGGGAGCTCAGGCGCAATTGCGCGCAGTATACGTCCCCAGCCGAAGGCCTATCAAGCGCGCCAAGAATATGAAGCAACGTGCTTTTCCCCGCGCCTGACGACCCCACAATCGCCAGCATTTCCCCCGGCCCGACGGCGAACGAAAGATTTTCAAAGAGCACCAATTCTGAGGCGCCAGACCGAAAAACCTTCTTCAATCCTTCGACTCTCAGCACCTGTTGATTTAGATGCAAATAGTGAGCTCCTCGTCTCAAATTGAGCTGGCGGGCGAAAACCTTGTACACAGCGGCAAGAAATTTGCCTGATCCATTTAAACACGGTTGGGATGCTGGCGTTGCTTTCGGAACGAGTTCGGGATCGTCAAAACAAATGTGGAGGGCGGAGACATATCTTTCGGCCGTTCTCGGGACTATAATTTTTGGATAGAGGAGGTTCGCTTATGACCTCAGCCAGACCTCTTTTTGTAAGCGTCCTGATCGTTTTCTCGATCAGCGTCCTCACCCTCTCAGCCTTCGCCGCCGACGAGAAAGCCCAGCAACCCTCAAGCTCTCAAGTGAACCAAACGACCGATTCCGCACTATTCGGGCGAAATGCTACTGATGTGCCGGCTTCGGACTTGTTCTTTCTAAAAGACAAGCGGGTGAGCTTGACCTCTCCTGCCGGCCGAAAAAGATCAGCAGTCTTGAACGACTCCGCTTGCTATTTCATGCGTATGTACAAGGTGAAGCGTCAGGAGCGTTTTGCGGACGGGGAAAGTGGGTTACACGGCTACACAACTTGCGAGCTGGCGTCGAATTATCAGGTGCACTCGGCCATAGCACACGTACAAAGTGCCAAAGGCCACGACTCGCAGATCGATGTACCGGAGAAATAGAAAGCCCCAAGGGCTAGCGCCGTGCCCTTCCCGAGATCTTCGAGGCCTAGATTAGATTATGGGGCGACGGGCGTCTCGCCCGTCCTCGACTCTGCCTATTCGTACCGCAACGCCTCCGCCGGCAGAATCCGCGATGCCGACCACGAGGGATAAATCGTTGCCACCAGTGAAGTTCCTATCGCCACCACCGTGACTAATATCCCGTCTGAAAGTCGCGGCGCGAACGGCACATAATCCAGGGAATAAATCTCCGGTGCCAGAGCAAATGCGTGGTAATGGCCGCCCATCCACGACAGCACATAGCCGAGAGCCAAGCCAATCGCCGTCCCCACCACGCCGATCAGCACCCCCTGCGCGATGAAAACTTTTCTGATCTGCGCTTTCCGCGTGCCCATCGACATAAGCACTGCAATGTCGCGGGTCTTCTCCATCACCATCATGGTGAGCGAGATCAAAATGTTGAGCGCCGCAACAAAAACAATCAGGCTTACGGTGATGAACGTGACCAGTCGCTCCAGTTTCAGGGCGTGAAACAACGGCTTGTTCTGTTCCATCCAGTTAGTCGTCATGTAGCCCGGGCCAGCAGCCTGTTCGAGTTCCTGCCCCACCTGTGGCGCTTTGTAGATGTCGTCGATTTTGAATTCGATGATCTGGATCACATCCCCCAGCGCAAACAAGTGCTGCGCATCCGAGAGTCGCGTGAATGCCCACGAAGAATCGTAGTCATAGAATCCCGAGTCAAAAATTCCTGCCACGCGAAAGCGCACATACTTGGGAATCATGCCGAACGGGGTAAGCTCTCCCTGCGGGCTGGTAACCAGCACGATCGATCCCACCTTTGCGCCCAGCTCACTCGCCATTTCTGTTCCCAGGATGATGGGCGGCATCTCAGCCTGGCGTTGCTTCACCGCGTCGAGCGAATCTGCATTTGATTGTGTAGGGCGGGCGCCCTCGCTCGCCGAAGTTTGACCCGTCGATTGCTCCTCCAACTCCTGCACCGACCCCTGCTTCACACTGTCCAGCAGGTCACTCACCTTCCGCTCATCTCGCGGAACGATGCCCTTGAGCACCGCACCACGAGCATTCGATCCAATCGAAATCAGCACCTGCTCGTAAATGTCAGGCGCGGCGGCGATCACGTGGGGTTGTTTTTGCAGCCGTTCCATCACGGCGCGCCAGTCGCGGATGCCATCGCCCATGGTGCGCTGCAGATTTACATGCGAAGTCGAGCCCAGAAGCCGGTCCTGCAAGTCCTGCCGGAATCCATTGTTGATCGCCAGCGCAATGATCAGCGAAGCCACCCCCGCCGCAACCCCGACGATGGAGATTCCCGTGATGACGCCAATGACGGCCTGCTTGCGTTTGGCGCGCAAGTAGCGGGACGCGATGAAAAGTTCGAAGCGCATAAAAAGCCGTCAAAGCCGTCAGCCCTCAGCTTTCAGCCGTCAGCAAAACAAAAACGTGTAGCCCCGGACGTCCACGTCCCGGGTTGGGGCGGACATGGAGTCCGCCTCTACATGTTCACTGCTGATTTTATCCGACCCGCTCATTCCACTCGCGCGCTGTGGCACATTAGTAGAACATGTCCGAAGCCGAAAGCCACACGCACGCCGGGCTGTCCGCATTCCGACATCTGGATTTCGTGCTTTACCAGATCGAACGCATGTTCGTGGTCGCCGGTCTGGAGATGCTATCCGTAGCTGTCGGTTGGCAGGTTTACGAAATCACGCGCCGGCCTTTGGACCTGGGTTACGTTGGCCTGGCGCAGTTTCTGCCCAATGTTTTCCTGTTCTTGATCGCCGGCCACGCCGCCGATCGATTCAGCCGCAAAGGCATTCTCCTGTTGTGCAACCTGTCGTTCGCACTTTGTTGCGCACTCCTGATCGTGATCACGCTTCGCGACCCGCACAGCGTGAAACCGATTTATGCTGTGCTGGTTCTGCTCGGCATCGTGCGATCTTTCAATAGCCCCGCCGGACGCGCGCTTTTGCCGCTGCTGGTGCCAATTGAGGTTTTCCCTAATGCAGTCGCATGGAACGCCACCATGTTTCAAGGTGCCACCATCCTCGGCCCGGCGCTCGGCGGCCTTCTATACGCAGTGTTTGGCGGCGCTGCGGGAGTGTATGCGGTGTCGGTCATAGCCTGCGGCATCGCGACCATCGCTCTGGCACGTATGCGCCTCCACACTGCGGCACGCCCGAAAGAAGAATTTACCTCACGCACCGTGCTCGCCGGATTGCATTACATCTGGACTCACAAACTCATCCTGGGAGCAATCTCACTTGACTTGTTCGCGGTGCTTCTGGGCGGAGCAGTAGCCCTGCTGCCAGTCTTTGCCCGCGAAATTCTGCGCACCGGACCCTGGGGTTTGGGTCTATTGCGCGCCGCGCCAGGAGTCGGGGCCGCGGTCATGGCGATACTCCTGGCGTATCGCCCTCTCAGAAGCCGAGTCGGCAAGATCATGTTGTTCTGTGTCGCCGGATTCGGCGTATTCACTATTGTGTTCGGGTTGTCACACAATTTGACGCTCTCTTTGATTTCACTGGTGCTCGTGGGCGCGTCCGATATGGTCAGCGTAGTTGTCCGCGGAACCCTGGTTCAGATCGCAACTCCAGACGCAGTTCGCGGCCGCGTGAACGCTGTCGACATGATCTTCATCGGCGCATCCAACGAGCTGGGTGAATTCGAATCCGGCCTCACCGCGCACTGGTTTGGCACCATTTCCGCCGTGATTATCGGTGGCGCTGGAACTTTGATCATCGTATCTCTCTGGGCCTGGCTGTTCCCGGAACTGAGAAATGCGAACAGGCTGACTCCCGTGCAGGAGCAAGCTGCTGAACCCCCGAACCTGCAGAGCGTGTGATCACGACCCTTCGCGCTCATGATCAGCTCTGAACTTTTTGAGTTGTGGGAAACTATGTTCTTGTTCCCGGAGGAGACCAATGCAAAAGCGAAAGCTGGGAAAGAGCAATCTGGAAGTTTCGGCGCTTGGCCTGGGCTGCATGGGAATGAGCTTCTCGTATGGTCCGCCGAAAGATAAGAAAGCGATGACCGCTTTGCTGCATGCCGCCGTGGATCGCGGCATCACTTTTTTTGACACCGCCGAAGTTTACGGTCCCTACACCAACGAAGAACTGGTGGGCGAGGCGCTCGCTCCTTTTCGTGGCAAGGTGGTGATCGCCACCAAGTTTGGATTCGATCTGAGCGGCAGCGACAACCGGCCGGGAGCGCCGGGCGTGAACAGCAAGCCCGAGCAGATAAGGCGCGCCGTTGAGGGATCGCTCAAGCGGTTGAAAGTCGATAGCATCGACCTGTTGTATCAGCATCGGGTTGACCCGAATGTGCCGATCGAAGACGTCGCGGGCACGGTGAAAGAGCTGATCGCCGCCGGCAAGGTGAAGCATTTCGGTCTATCCGAAGCCAGCGTCAGCACGATCCGTCGCGCCCATGTCGTGCAGCCGCTCACCGCGCTGCAAAGTGAATACTCCTTGTGGTGGAGAAAGCCAGAGCAGGAGGTGATACCGACCCTCGAAGAGCTTGGAATCGGCTTCGTGCCGTACAGCCCGCTGGGCAAAGGCTTCCTGACCGGTAAGATCGACGAAAATGCAAAGTTCGACAGCTCCGATTTTCGCAGCCGGTTGCCTCGCTTTGCGCCCGAGGCCCTCAAGACCAACCAGGCTGTGATCGACCTGCTGGAAAAGATCGCAAAAATAAAGAAGGCCACGCCAGCGCAGATCGCCCTTGCCTGGCTGCTTGCCCAGAAGCCTTGGATCGTTCCAATCCCAGGTACTACCAAGCTGCCGCGCCTGGAGGAAAATATCGCCGCTCTCTCAATCGAGCTCACATCCGACGATCTTCGTGAAATCGACAACGCGTCTTCAAAGATAAAAGTGGAAGGCGCGCGATATCCGGAAGAAATCGAGCGCATGACCGGGCTGTGACCTGCTGGTTTCGGATGTTGTTCGCCTTGTTGCGGGTATAGGGTCCACTTGTTCGCGTTGAGGGATGTGACCCTCCACACAGCTTTGTCAGCTCGCTCCCATCTGCCGCTTCTATCCTCGGCTTTCGCCGCCGTTTCGCAAGGATCAATATAGAATGATCGCGACTCCGGAGGCCCTGATTCACCGTGAGTTTCAAGAGTTAGTTCGGTTGACTTGTCGCGCCGATGAAAACTTTTCAAAAGATTGCAACCCTAGTCGTAGCCGTGCTGTTGCTGGCCACGGGGTACGGCTTGTTTCGCACACACACCAGCGCTGCAGCCATCGGAGATTTATCCAGTGGTCGAACCCAAGCCGCCTTGGAAGTGGACCAAAGTTCGCTTTGGACCGCGCGTTGGCTCGCTCAGATGCCCACCTCCGCAGGGGAACGCCAGGTAGCTGAGGACGCGCTGCAACTTGCGGATAAAGAAATGGATCTGGCATTCGCGACCGCGTTGCGCGAGGCAGAACTGCATCCCCCGGCCTTGAGCCTCGAGGCAAAAAAGATTGAGGCACGAATCCAGAAATCAGAAAGCGCGGTAACAGTCGACCAGGCAAAAGTTGCACAGCTTACTGCTCAAGCGAAAACTGCCAACGGAAAGAAAAAGGACGAACTGGATGCCGAGCTGAATTTGGCTAAAGCCCAGGCTGAGCTCGATCAGGACGAGGTCGATGACGGCAAAGAAGATCTGTTGAGAGCAGGCGGCGACCAGCAGGCCCGCATTCAGGCAATAACGCAAGAACATGAAGCGGCTTCACAAATCTCGGATAACACGCATGTAATCGTGACCCCGCCGAACGATAAGCGCGGACTGATTCATCGCTTTCAGGAATGGTCGGCGATGCATTCCAAGCAGATGCAACTTTGGCAGGCAAAGGCCCAGGCGGAAGCCGACGCGGCGAAGTTCTCGGCGGCACATAGCGCGCTGGATGCCAAAATTGACTCGCAGTCGGGAGCTTCGGCGGCGCCGGCTTCGCCAACTTCAGGCTCGACTTCCTCAACCGAGGATTCCAGCGCCATGTTGCAGCTGACAAAGCGGCGCTCCCAGGACCAGAAGGCGCTTTCAACTTTTGACAAGCGGGTAGAAGATCAAACCCAGCTCGCCGGTGTGTACGGGAAATGGATCGGCATCGTGGCCTCCGAACAACGTATTGTTCTAAACCACGCGCTGCGCGGAATAGCCATCATTCTGGTGATCGCACTGATCGGCCTCTTCTTCGACGGATGGATCGAAAGTCTATTAGGCAAAATGTCAATGGATCGGCGCCAGGTCGAAACCCTGCGCACCGTGACTCGCGTCAGCGTGCAGATTGTCGGGGTGCTTTTCATCCTGCTGGTGATTCTCGGCCCTCCAACGCAGCTTGGAACTTTTCTAGGCTTGGCCGGCGCGGGCCTTACTGTGGCGTTGAAAGATTTCATCGTCAGTTTCCTGGGCTGGTTCGTGTTAATGGGGAAGAACGGAATTCGCCTGGGGGATTGGGTGGAAATCAACGGTGTAACCGGCGAGGTCGTGGAGCTCGGAATGTTCCATACCGTACTGCTGGAAACCGGAAACTGGACTGACTCCGGGCACCCGACCGGGCGTCGCGTCACCTTCACGAATAGTTTCGCTATCGAGGGCCACTATTTCAATTTTTCAACCACCGGACAATGGTTATGGGACGAGTTGCAGGTTGTGCTGCCCATTGGGCTGGACCCGTATCCCATTGTTGATTCCATTCAGAAGAAGGTGAAGGAAGCCACTTCTGAAAGCGCCCAACAGGCGGAGCAGGAGTGGAAGACTGCGGCGCATTCGCGAAATCCCAGTGTCTTATCGGCGGTTCCCGCGATCAACGTTAAGCCCGTAATTGGCGGAGTAGAAATTAGCGTTCGCTACGTCGCTCGGGCAAATGAGCGTTATCAATTGCGCGCCAAGTTATATCAGGTAGCAGTCGACCTGCTGGGCAAACAAAATTTGACCTACGTGGGCCCGCCAGTTGTCGCCGTTCCCGCAGGCGATACCGCGAAGCCGGAACAATGAAGCGCCCTTGTGCGCGTCAAGACGAGTACTGCTAATTAACGAAAAGGCCGTGTAACAAGCAAAGTGCTCCATTCCAGCGCAAATTGTCTTGTATTGACGTTTGCAAACTGAGGTCGTTTTGCAGCATCGAATTGCGTGTCCCTTAACCAGCAGTTTCTCACCCTGTTTATTTTGGCCATCCCCGTGGCCTGTGTCGCATGGACGTTTACGCATGAAGCAGTGCTGCGCGAATTTCAGGAATTCTGCAAGCTTCGAAGCAAATCCGGCGGCTGGTTCAGGCGCAAGCTTTTCTATCTGTTCACCTGCGAATATTGCCTGAGCCATTACATAACCGCGCTGTTCCTGGTGATTACGCGCTTCAAGCTCGTTTTCCCAGACTGGCGCGGGTATGTGATTTCGCTTTTCTCTCTGGTGTGGATCGCAAATCAGTACATCAGTATTTACGACCGGCTGAGGCTGGACATCAAACGCGAGCACATTTCCATCAACACCCAACAGCAGCAAGTGAAGCCGATCGAAGAACCGCCGAGAAAAGCGGCTTGAGATGGGCGATCGTCTTCTGTGGTAGTTGGTGACCGACAAAACTCAGGGTGCTTCCCGGCACCGCCATTTCGGCATTCGAGTACTCCACGAATTCGATGCATCTTGACTAAGGCTTCTTTTGGCTATAACTTGCCTTCGTGTCGGAACGGAACGCTAACCAAAGTGTCCTCCCACAATTGCCTGACCTCCGCTTGGGAGTAGGAATCGCAATTGCCGTTTTTGCATTAGAGATTGTGTGGGGAGTACAGCAAGAACTTGCGAGAGGCACACCGGACTCGCGGTCAGCGGGAGGCTATGCCGCCGCCCTGACCTTCCTGGGAGCTATCGTTTCGACCGCATATGTTTTAAGTTGCATTGCCAGATATCATCAGGTCGTTTGCGACGCTGAAGGTTGGGCGCATCCAATCTCGCCCCGCAAGGCTGTGCGGTTTCATTTCATACCCATCTTTAACTTGTATTGGGATTTCAAGTGGCCTAAGGAAATAGCCCGATTTGTAAATTGGAGAATGCAGCGTCGCAGAATGTCTGGCGCGTTGGTTGGGGCGTTGGTCTTAGTGGGCTTTGTAGTCGGAGGATTTTTAGACGTAAGTGTTGGACTTGCAATTATACTCTCAGCCTTCGCCTATATATCACGCTGCTTGCGGGATGCGTTTGCGTTCCGGCCTGTGCCGCTTGAGTTGCACTCCACGAATGGGCTTGACGCAACGTCACTACCAAATTGGAGTGCCTGATGGTCTGCCGGGCACGTTGTCACCAGCAGAACTTAAGAAAGGTTACTTTCCCGGCACCACTGTCTTCGCTGAATTCATGTTGTCGTACTTATCGAAGGCGCGAACCACTACCACGTGCTCCTGATCCTTCTGATCTTCCGGAATCGGCAGAGAGAAGTCGTAGTTCTCAGCCTTCGCATCTGAGAGCTGGCCAACCGGTTCTACGAAATGCCAGTCCCCGGCGTCGACCGAATATTCTGCGCGCTTGATGATCGAAAAGCTGTCCGCAGCGCGGAACTGCACGTGAATTGTTCCGGCTTGAACCGATGCCTTCAAATCCTGAATCTGCGGAGGCGTGGTATCGACTTCGAAGCGGTCACTCTCCCGCTCAGCCGAAAGCGCTTCGCCAGGCGAATGCGAAGGAGAATCGGAAGCCACAACTTTTATTTCGTATCCGCCGTCGGGCAGCAGGGCCGCATCGAACGAATAAAATTTCTCGCTCAGGTCATTTTTTAGCAGCAGCCAGCGGCTCTGCCCATCCCCGCGGTAATAAACCGAATAAGCCATCTGATCATCATTCTGGTCGTGGACTGTCCACTTCACGCCAATCGAATCGGAATCGTGAATCGGGCCAGGCTGGGGATCAAATTTTTGTCCCGGCTGCAAGCCGGGGGGCCGGGCCACCGGCTGGTATCGCACTCCCGGCGTGACGGTCACGTCGTCAAATTCCGGCGCAACGTTCTTCTGTAGATAATTTACGATGACGCTGTCCACCTGCGGAGCCGGGTTTCCAGGATGCAGGACGGCTTTCCACTGCATGAAACGCGCCGGCGGCACAGTGATTTCCGCGTTTTTCTGCAGATCGACCTTCGTCCATGTGCTCCAATTGCGATCGGGGTTGTCGACATTCCCGCTGCGCGCGAGTAACTCTACATTGCCCGTACCGCGAAATTGCGCGCGTCCCCACTTCGAAAATACCTGCGCGTCGAACACGTCGCTCTCGTAGCTGCCGTCGGCATCGGGTTCGCTGCCTAGGAGAAAAATCTTGCCCAGGTTGCTGGTGGAGGCGTAGAGGCCGCCGTTCGGAGCTTTAGCAAATGTCGTGACCTGGCCGGCTTCCGCCCTCACTAGTTCGGTGTAATCTTCACGACCGCTGACTTGAAAAATGTTTCCACGATTTCCGGTTCCCGCGAGTAAATGCCCTTGTGCATCGAACGCCAATGCATACACCAGATCTTCGCGGGAATTCCATACCAACGACGGCGATCCATCGGGCGCAATTTTGTAAATGCCTGATCCTCCTGGAATGGCCGGGCTCAAACTGTTCAGCGTAACCGCAGGTTCAGGCGCGGCGGTTGACGGTCCCCCTGAAGCGGTTGCCGAATCCGACGCTTTGGGCGATGCCGGAATTGCGACGCTGACAGCTGCTGCCGTGCTGCCTCCCCGCTTCTCGCCTGCAGCCGCAGCATAAATGTTGCCCGCCTTATCAATCGCCAGGCTGGTGATCTCACGCTTTGGCGCGCTATAGAGAACGAATCCGTCGCCCTTGGGTGTGATGCGATAAATCAGTCCGCTGCCGTCGGACCCTGCAATCACGTCGCCTTGGCCATCAAACGCCAGCACTCGGATATGCGGTTCGTCGCTCTTGAAAAAAAGCGAATGCTCTCCATGGGGAGTGACGCGAAAAATTTGTCCGTGATCGCCGGTCGCGACGTACAAATTGCCGCTCTCATCGAGCGCCAGACTCCAGATGTATTTCGTGCCGGGATCAAAAAAAACCGAAGACTTCCATCCATTCGTGGGGTTGCCAGTCTCGGGCTTGCCCTGATCACGCTCTTTGTCTTTGGGACGACGCCCGCCGCTGGCATCTTCCTTGCTTGTGGGTTGACGGGCGTCCCGCCCGTCATCTGCGGGAGTCGCCATGCCGCGCTCGATCTTATAAACCTTCCCATCCGGATTCGTAGCTGCGTAAATCGCTCCATCCTTTCCGACCACCAAAGCCTGCACTTGCAACTCCTGCGGCTGGAAAATCGACTCCGGCTTGCTCCCCGGCATGATCCGATAAACGCCGGCTGGCCCGCCGGTTGCGGCGTAAATCTCGCCATGTTGACCAACTGCGGTCGCCCAAATGGCGCTCGACGGCGTGGTTGCGATCAGTTTGAAAGCCGGCGCCAGTTGCAGGAACCCATCACTCGAAATGGCGACCCCGTGAGCCGTGCCTTTCAGGAAATCCTGGTAGTTTGATTGTTCCCAGCTGCTAGTGCCTTCTCCAAAACCAGCGACGGCGGCGGAAAAAAGGATGAGAAATACGACGGAATTACGAAGCAAGATGGTGGCCTCTGAAGGAAAGAGAAATCGTTGAACTCAGAGTATCACGGAGAGCGCTGGTTGCAGGATGTGGGTGAAACGCCCCGGCGCAGATTTGTGTGAGTGTGGGGCGGGCGCCTTCACCCGCCTTAGTGAGCCCGCACTGACAGCGCCGATTAGTTCACGACTTATTTTTTTTCGGCCATCGCAGGCTTCGCCGTCGACTTTCCGCCGCCCACCGGCACCATCGCGTGCTCGTACGGGGTTCCGGCCCACATCACATATGGTTGGGTTGGGTCGGGGTCGAGAGCTGTGGTATAGCCGAGAGTCTTTACCGGCGCGCCCGTAATCATAAGATGCGGACCGGTTACTACCCAGTGGTTATCGGCAGTCTTGTGAGTAGCTTTCGGATCGGTGTTGCTCGCACCTTGATCGCCGGCCAGCATATAAGAAATGCCCATCTTGTCAGTCGGCGTTTCACCCTTCATCATGGCGCCGAAAAATTCCATACTGTTCGTGTCGTTGCACATTTTGTCGGTGCTGATGACCATGCAAGTGAAGCCGTTCTTACTCTCGCGAAGCGTTCGCATCTTGCCGTCGGCATCCATCCGGACCACGCCTGCGTCTTTGGCAATGGCCTTCGGCGCAGCCGAAAGCGCTTGCGCAGTATAGGCAGTGTCAGAGATCTCAGCTTTTTTGTGCGTCATTTTCCCCGAGGTCTTTTCCTGCGCGGACACAAAACTGGCTAGAGCGAGCGAGATTGTAACGACGAAGAGTATTCTCAACGTCCGCATAGCGCCTCCTCTTTTACTGGATTTGTGGGCTGTTGATTGGGCAGGAGAATTCTACAACCGAGCGGCAATTCGTCAAGTGCGGGTGGATGCGCAAGTCAAAATCCCACCCTCCCGCAAAAAACGCGGAAAGGATGGGAACCCGGTGCCTTACGAAACTTAGTTTTCCCGGCTCTTGCGCAAAAATGCGGGCACATCTAAATCTGCCTGTTCGAAGTTCGCGATCATCGCGGTGCGCATGTTGTCGAGCGAAATCACCTCGGACGAAGCTGCCGGGGCCGGTTGTGACGATTCCATCATCATTGGCGGAGGCGTCGGCTCGGAGTCGAAGTCATCATCGGAATGCACGGTGAACCCCGTCGACTCGGTCCTTCGCCGCGGACGGTCCTCATCTTTGAACCCGGTGGCGATCACGGTAATCTTCACCGCATCTTTCATCTTCTCGTCGAGCACCGCGCCGAAAATAATGTTGGCGTCTTCGTGAGCGGCATTCTGAATAATGCTACATGCCTCCTGCACCTCGGCCAGTTTGAGTGACGCCGATCCGGTGATGTTGATGAGAATCCCGCGCGCGCCATCGATAGCTCCGGCTTCGAGTAGCGGAGAGGCAATTGCTTTTTGAGCGGCTTCGGTTGCGCGCCGCGAACCGTTAGCGCTGGCGGTGCCCATGACCGCATATCCCATGCGCGCCATGATCGCCTTCACATCGGCGAAGTCACGGTTGATGATCCCTGGAATCGTGATGATGTCGGAAATTCCCTGGACGCCTTGACGGAGAATGTCGTCGGCCACGCGGAACGATTCGAAGAAGCCAGCATCCTGCGCCACCGCGAGCAGCTTTTCGTTCGGAATTACGATGGTCGTGTCGATCGCATCCATGAGTTCGGCTACACCGCGCTCCGCCTGCTGCATTCGGCGTTTGCCTTCGAACGCGAATGGCTTGGTGACGACCGCGACCGTCAACGCGCCCATTTCGCTCGCCAGCGATGCAATGATCGGCGCGGCGCCGGTGCCGGTGCCACCGCCGAGCCCTGTGGTCACAAACACCATGTCCGCACCCTCGAGGGCTTCAATAATCTTGTCGGAATCTTCGAGCGCGGCTTTGCGTCCGATCTCAGGGTTTGCGCCGGCGCCCAAGCCGTTAGTGAGCTTTACGCCCAATTGAATCTTCATAGGCGCGCGCGACATGCGCAGGGCCTGCAAGTCGGTGTTAGCGGTGATGAATTCGATGCTGTCCATACCGGCATCAATCATGCGGTTGACGGCATTGCCGCCACCGCCCCCCACGCCGATCACTTTAATGCGAGCGTCGTTGCGGGTGTCGTCGTTGTAGCTGATGCGAATTTCGTTGTTCTCTTTTTTCATGCCGCACTCCTGGTGAATCGTCGTTGGTCGTTCGTCGTGGGGCCTTCGGCCTTCGGTCGTCGGCCTTAACTAAATTAAGCTTCTAACTTCTGCACTCTGACTTCTTACTTATGCATTCTTCACTGGCCACTACCCGCTGCACACTGATTAAGCTCCCTTGCCCACCAGCATGGACTTCAGCCGCGAGCTCCATCTTTCATCGAGTGCACCTCGGGCGGTGCGCGCACGGTGACCGTACATCACCATACCCAACACGGTTGCGAATTCAGGCTCAGCCAGCGTCGAAGGCATTTTTGCAATCGGCATAGGCCACGCCATGCGCACCGGCTTGCGCAGCACCGAGTCAGCGATGTCCATCAACCCCGGCAGTCGCGAACCGCCGCCGCTGATCACGACTCCGGCTGCGCAAACCTCAAGCATTCCCGCGTGCCGCAGATTTTCCCGCAGCATTTCGAAGAGTTCACGGGCTCGCGGTTCCAGAATTTCTCCGACCATACGCTGAGACACCATGCGTGACGGTCGATCACCCACGCAGGGAACTTCAACTTCATTACCTTCGGGAATCAGCGTGACGATCGCACTGCCAAAGAGTTTCTTGATTTTTTCCGACTCGATCAGCGGGGTGCACAGCCCCACCGAGAGATCACTGGTGAAATGATCGCCGCCGACACCGAGCACTGCGCTATGGGCAACCGCGCCTTCCTGAATGACGATCAGATTGGTCGATCCTGCGCCGATGTCTGCGAGGCAGACCCCCAGTTCGCGTTCATCGGACCTCAAAACCGAATCCGCGCAAGCCAGTGGTTCGAACACGGTGTCGTCGACGTGTACGCCCGCGCGATTCACCGCGGTGATCACGTTCTGCGTTGCCGACGTAGCGGCTGTGATCATGTGCACGCGAACTTCGAGGCGGCTTGCGATCATGCCCATCGGATCATGCACGCCAGACTGTTCATCCAGAATGAATTCCTGCGGCAGCAGATGAAGCACTTCGCGGTCGGGAGGCAAAGGGATGGCCCGCGCCTTATCGACGGCCTGGCGAATTTCTTCCCGCGCAATTTCGCGTGCGCGGCCGAAAATCAATCCGCCATGCGTGTTTACACCTCGCACGTGCGATCCGGAAACTCCCAGAATTGCATGTTCGATCGGAATGCCCGAGCTGTCTTCGGCCCGCTCAACCGCCTTCTGGATCGTGCCCACAGCCTTTTCCAGATCCACGATGATGCCTTTGCGCGATCCGCGCGAGTCCGCCAGTCCGTGGCCGCGATAGCGCAATCCGTTTTCGGTGCACTCGGCTACCAGCACACAGGTTTTTGCGCTGCCAACATCAATCGCGGTCAGGAACTGTTCGTGCGGCTTGGCCATGGTTAGTGAGCTTCCTCTCCTTTGGCAATCGCGGGACTGGGCTTTTGCAGCTTGGCCGCCGGTTTGAATCGGGCCGCCACAGTCTGCGCTCGCGGTTTCCAGGCAGAATGCTTTGGCGGCGTCCAACGTTTATGTGCGGGCGCTGGCTTTTCCGCGTGCCTCATGGATGCGGGTCTAACCTTCGCCGCGAGGGTCCCCTGTTTCTTCCATTTTTGCGGGATGGCGGCAGCTTGTAAGGTTGCAGACTTCTTGATCGGCCTCACCAAAACAGCATGGGGCGTCGACGGTGCCAGGGACTGGCGATGGATGAGGGCGCTAGGTTTCACTCCCGCAGCTATTGCCGCTGTGGCGGCGGCGTGGGTAAGGGCCGGTTGCTTTGCGGTGCCGCGCAAATCCGGGTTCACAATAATCTGCTGGTCATAGCGCAGATCGACCGACTCGAGTTTTGTGAACTGCTGCCGCCACTCCCGCAGGTGCGCCACATAAATTTTGAAGCGGTCGAGATAATTTGCCGACCCGAGATGCACCAGCACTTCGCCCGCTGGATCATTGGTCAGCACCTTCACATCTTCCGGATCCGTTAAATCCACTTCGCTCAGATCTTGTGAGTAATGTCCGCCGCTGGAGTCGAGTTCGTGCACCAGTTGGTTGAACGTCCTCATCCGGATGGATCGTGTCGACAACGGCTCGTTGGCCGACATACCGATGACCACCGGGAATGAATATCTTTTCTTATTCGTCAGATCCATAAGGACGCCGCCGGCGTCGATGAGCATGACCTTGGATCCCACTTGCGCGAAGGCAACCGGGGTGCGCTCGTGAATCTGAATCTTGATCCGATTGGGTGCGAATCGCATTACGCTGGCCGAGGCCACCCAGGGAATCTGCTGCAACTGCTTTTGCCGTTGGTCTAGCGGTATAAAGAAGATGTTTCGTCCGATGTCCCCGCCCAACACTTCCATCACTTGTGCTCGGGTCACATTGCTTAGCCCTGCCATCTCAATGTTGTCGCTGGAATCCAGCCTGAAGCGCCAGGAGTGCTCTTCGTATCTGTAAAATATGGCGGCGCCCAGTGCGGTTGCTCCGAGGGCGGCCAGCGCTATTACAACCCACAACAGGCGAGCAGCCGTTTTTTTAGGGAGTGGGCTGCGGCGGACGGATACACGCTTCTGTGCCCGCAGGAATGGCGATTCCTTCTCCGCGTCCAAGTCTAGCAGGCGAGCGTCATCTAGTTCTTCGCGCGCCGAGCCGTTGGCCGCCGGATACAACTCTTCCTGGATGGTGGTGCTGTTCCTTCGCGCCATCAACAGGTCAGTTGTCGTGGAAATCGCTGAGCAATTTCACTATAACGTCATTCAAGCAGCGATAGAAAGATAAAAGTTGGTGCTTTTTTGCACAGGAGGGCAACAAGCTGTCAGCCATCAGCTTGTTCGATGTTGGGCGTTTATTGCATCTCACGATTTGTCCCTCCAGACTCTCATCACTACCGTAGAGACGTTGCTTGCAGCGTCTGTAGACGTAGCCAAGCTACGTCTCTACAGGAATTGCGTGGAAGGAGGGCAGCTCGGAATGACAGCCTTTGAGTAATGGAAAGGCCGGGTAAGCTGATGGCTGAAAGCTGAAGGCTGCGAGCTCTCTGCTATGATTTCCCACTCTCGATGCATCCGATCCTGCTCAGCCTTTTACTCGGATTGACTGCGGCCGCAGCCAATGTTTTTGGCGGCACCATCATCGTCCAGAAAAACTGGGACCGTTCTTACCTTAAATACTTTGTCGCCCTGGGTGCGGGTTTTATGCTCGCCGTTGCTGTCATTGAAATCATTCCTGACAGCCTCGAACTGCGCGGACGAAGCGCGTCTCTCCTTATACTCGCCGGTTACCTGCTCATTCACTTCTTCGAGCACACGGTCACGCCCCACTTTCACTTTGGCGAGGAAACCCATCCCGACCAGTTCGTGGCTTCGCACAAAGGCGTTTCTGTTTTGCTTGGCCTGATAATCCACACTTTTTTTGACGGGATAGCCATCGCTTCCGGCTTCATCATTTCAAACCGGCTAGGCTGGGTGATTTTCGTGGCCATTTTCCTGCACAAAATTCCCGAAGGCTTTACCGTCGCATCGGTTATGTTGGCCAGCGGACGCAGCAAACGGCTGGCGTGGGGAGCCTCAGTGCTGATCGGCGGCGCGACTTTTGCAGGCGTTCTTACCATGGCGCTTTTGAAGCACCACGTTGGAATCGGCTTGCCGCTTTCCGCCGGCGTCACTATTTATGTCGCCGCATCAGATCTGATGCCCGAAGTGAATCGCGAGCCTGGAGGCAAGATGGCCATGGTGGTGTTGCTGGGCGTGGCGGTATTCTTCCTGCTGGATCGATTGGTTTGAAAGATTTTAGGTGCAGCGACGGGCGTCTCGCCCGTCCGAGTCTGAGTACGCGGGGACGCCCGTGCCTCACAATCAAATTAGTCAATCGAATCAATCCACCGTGTGCTTGGCCGTGTAACCTTCCCTGGCAACGACCTGGTACTTTACGTCTTTGCCCTTCTGGTCTCTCACTTTAAGCGGACCGCCATCGGGTGCTACAACATCCACTTTCAATTTGCGGTAAGTGCCATCCAGTTTTGCATTGCTGGGGTGATACGTAATCACATACTGGTGGCGGATGTCGCTGCTGATGTCTTTGAAGGCATCGACGAAGTCGCCTTCCAGCCTCGGCTGGTAGAACCGTCCGCCAGTGAGCTTGGCGAAAGTCTGCATTTCGTTGTCCGCCTGGTACCAATCGATCGATTGCATTCCCATACTGGCAATGCCGTGCGACATGCTAGTGCAGCCATGGGTTTCGCAATATTCCCGCAGCAGCCATCCGATACTGACCGAAATAATGGTGATGTCGTGCGTGCTCTTAATTTTCTTGGTGATCTGATCCAGGTTCAATTTACTGAAGGTGTCGATGCCGGAGCTGACTAACACCACATACTTGTGGCCCTCGACCCGGTCCAGCCGGTCCAGCGTGTCGTACAGAGCGTCAAACAAATTGGTCTCGGAAAATCCCGGCATGCGAAGTGTATTCAGCCCGGACATAACGGCACTCTTGTCTTGCGTAAAGTCGACCAGGATATCGGGCTTCATATCGTAGGAAACGACTGCCACCCAATCGTCTTTCCTTAATGTGCTGGCGAAAATATAGGAGGCACGCAATGCGTCGATGAGCAGGGGATAACTCGTGGACGCAAATTCGACCAGCAGCACCGCTGTGATCGGTGCGTCCTCAACCTTGAAGTCAGCGATATTTTGCTGCTTGCCATCCTCGAAAACGCGGAAATTATCTTTTTTTAGCGTCGAAATGAATTGCCCATCCTTGGTCGTCACCATCACCGGAATGGTAACCAGCGGCACATCCACGTGGATGGAGTAGTCCGGCATGCCAGGAACTTTTTTCGGACGTTCGGGTGGCGGCGGAGGTGGCTCCTCTTCGCCTTTCTTCGGAATGGCGTAGGGTCCGGTATCCCCGTTCGGGCCACCGGCCTCGGGCGGAACGTCCTGCTGATTGGGATTCTGCTGGGCGTTCGGACTTTGTGCAGTCGACTGTCCAGAAGTATCATGCGCAGCCAGCGGGAGAGCTGACCCGGTTACCAAAGTAAGTACGAGAAGAAGAATCAGCGATATTGCACACGATTGTGCAATTCGCCCGCATTTACGCGGAAAAATGGCAAAAAACATTGGGAGCCTCTTGAAAATTCCTATGCTAGTATAGACGCCAGTTCTTCGCGATTGGGATGTTTTGCCGGACCCCAGGGCAAAAAGAAAGCTGCGAAGTAAATTCCAGTATTAGGGACTTGCCCCAGGCCTGTCCCGGCGGGACACAATGAGACGAACTGCTCTCGCGGTAGTGGTAGTGTACTTGTTTTTGCTCTCCTTCCTGAATTTCGCTCAAACCAGCTACGCGCAGACGGCGAAGCCGGTCGAAACCATCCCCGTAAGCCAGATTCACGAAGGCATGCGTGGCGTGGCATACACCGTTTTTCAAGGGACCAAGCCCGAGCCGATGCAGGTGGAAGTCCTTGGCATTCTTAAAAATGCCAACGGTCCCAAGGGCGACGTCATTCTGGTACGGCTGGGCGGCGCTAAAGTCGAATATACCGGCGTCGTCGCCGGCATGAGCGGCAGCCCAGTCTATTTCAATGGAAAGCTTGCGGGCGCGGTGGCATTCCGCATTGGCGAATTCTCCAAGGAGCCCATCGCCGGCGTCACTCCTATTTCTGAGATGCTCGAGATTAGCGCCATTGACAGCGCTCCCACCAGCGTTCCGGTGCAGGTAAGGTCGGGACCGTCCTTCGCGGCCAAGACTTCAGGGCCTGGACTGCCGTCTAATACAACCCAGAGCTTCGCGAATTACTTAAAGCCAATCGAAACCCCGTTAGTTTTCAGCGGATTCACCGAGGATGCCGTCCAGAAATTTGCCCCGCAATTCGCATCGGAGGGCGTGGTGCCGGTCATGGGCGTCGGCTCGGCTTCCGATGTCGCTCAGCCTGAGCCCATGGAGCCGGGCTCAGCAGTCAGCGCCGTGCTGGTACGCGGTGACATGAACATTGCCGCCACCTGTACCGTGACTTACATTGACGCTGAACACCTGCTCGCCTGCGGACATCCACTGTTGCAGTTCGGCATGATCGATCTCCCCATGACCAAGGCCGAAGTGCTAGCCACATTGCCTTCGCCGCTGAACGCTTTCAAGATCGTCAATGCCACTGAGACTGTGGGTACATTCGTTCAGGATCGCCATACTGGCATTCTGGGCGAGTTCGGCAAAAAACCGGAGATGATCCCGGTGACCCTCACCATCCACGGCGGAACGGCTCCCAAGGTTTTTCATTATGACGTGCTGAACAACGCGCGACTCAGCCCGGTTGCGATCTCCACCACG
The DNA here is from genome assembly GCA_036268595.1 of Terriglobales bacterium. Taxonomy (GTDB): domain Bacteria; phylum Acidobacteriota; class Terriglobia; order Terriglobales; family Acidobacteriaceae; genus Gp1-AA145. Next base: position 11,998 of record DATATW010000084.1, on the reverse strand, counting down.
GTTTACAACGCGCTTCATGGCGTCAATGAATACGGCGACGAAACTACTTACGCCATGAAGGGCGATATCAACGTCCAGGGCTTCCCGGTTGTGAAGCTGCAGGATATGTTCTCCAGCGCTGACGGCATGCAGCCCGCTGCCATGCTGGCTGCCGGCTCAGTCGGCGAATGCTTCGGTCGTATCTATGACAATCCTTACAGCACTCCCGATATCAAGGGCCTGAACCTTGACTTCGAAGTCACCAATGAGCGCCGGTGGGCACGGTTGGAAAGCGCCCGCACGGATCTTAACGAAGCCCGTCCCGGAGATGAGATCACGGTCGAAATTTTACTGCGGCCCTATCGTGGGGAAGCAGTCATCGAACATGTTCCGGTGCGCATTCCGCTCTCGGCCTCGAAGGGATCCACGCTCCACATTATGGTGAGCGACGGCGAAATGCTCGACCGCCTTCGCCGCGGCCCGTCGGGCGCACAGAGACTCGACCTCGCCTCGACTATCGGCATCCTCAACAAACAGCACGTTAACAATCGCGTTTACGTTTCTGTGCTCGACGAAGATCCCGAGGCCATGGTCGAGGACAAGGTCATGCCCGCGCTTCCGCTCTCAGTAATGAACGTGATGGACGGCATGCGTGGCACGCAAGACATGACCGTGCTCGGCGAATCCTCAGTCAGCGAGACTGCAACACCGCCGCTTGATTTCGTCGTCTCCGGCGGGCAGTTACTGTCTATTGCCATCAAGTAAAGGCCGAGTAACCACAACAGTCATTACCAAAGGCCTAATTCCTTAAGTTGTAAATAGCTAACTCATTGTTGGCTAAGGCGATTAGACACTTTATCCCTTGTTATCTACTTCGTTAATTTTATTTGCGTAACCTCGCGCCGCTCCCGTAAGATCAAAAAATTGCAGAAACTTCGTCAAAGTTAAGAACGATAATCGTTTTTCTGCAATCTAAGTAGCTGTTGAATCCCGGGAAGTGGGTACTGTTCGTGACCGCCAAAAGTTCGACTCGCGCTCTCGTAGTTTTCGTCGCAACCCTGGCTTTGTTAACTCATGCTGGGTTTGCCGCGACCATCAGTAACCACACCCTGACCCCAAATCGGAAACCGCGAGCGGTCAAAGAAAGCCGGCACGCTCGCCGGCATATGCGACATCTGGCGCGCAGCCGTCGAGTCCGGTCGCGCACTGTCCACGCTCTTAAGAAACACCATTACTACGAACGCTTTTACGCCAGTTCCTACTCTAACGACATCACCGATGGCGACAAGACCGCCGGCGAAGATCCTGTTGTGCGGCAGGCCGCGATCGACGCGCTCGGCAACATGAACGGCACTGTACTGGCCATCGAGCCGACCAGCGGGCGTATTCTCGCGATGGTCAATCAAAAGCTTGCGCTCTCAAGCGGTGCGCAGCCTTGCTCCACGATTAAGTTGTCGGTTGCGCTGGCGGCTCTCAGCGAGGGCATTATCACAAAGGAAACTGAAGTTCGACTTGGCGGCCGCAGCCATATGAATCTGACGCTGGCGCTGGCGCATTCGAACAATGCATATTTCGAAGCGCTAGGTCGCCAGCTCGGATTCGAAAAAGTTGCGCGTTATGCCCACCTCTTCGGTCTGGGTCAGCTTGCCGGGTATCACGTCGCCGGCGAGCAGCCGGGGGTTTATCCGGAAGAGGAAATTTCGCCGAAGCTCGGCGGAGTCGGCAAGATGTGCTCCTTCGGCGAAGGTATTTCCATGACGCCGCTGCAACTGGGCGCTCTGGTCACGGCGATCTCGAACGGCGGGACCATGTATTACCTGCAGCATCCCACCACCGCAGCCGCAGTCGCGAACTTTCAGCCGATGGTGAGGCGTCATCTCAACATAGGCGGCCTGATCCCGGAAATTTCTGATGGCATGGCCGGCGCGGTTGAATTTGGCACGGCACGCCGCGTGCTTTTGAATTTCAATGAAGAGGAAGTGCTGGGCAAAACCGGAACATGCTCCCGTGCAGGAACTCGCTTCGGTTGGTTCGCCAGTTACGCCAACACCGACTTCGGTCGCGTAGTCGTCGTCGTCTTCCTCGAAGGCGGACGTCCAACCTTCGGCCCCAAGGCGGCAGAGATCGCCGGCCGCATGTATCACAATCTTTACAGTCACGACTTCTTTCTGGCGAAGCCTATCGTGCCGTCGCCAGCCGTTCTACCCTCCGCGCCCGAGTCCAGCAGCTCCGACTGACATCCCACGGACTATAGCGGCCGGACGTGAATCGAAGGGTCCTGCAGAACTTTCTTCAGATTCGGCCCTCCTAGTTCGCCCGATTGAATATCGACCTTCCAGTCTTCGGTCAGGAGCAGCGTGCCATTCAGGTCCACATATTCGATGTGAGCGGCCGGTCCATCCAAAGATAAATTTGCGTGCCCGTTGAAGCCGACGTTGATCTTTTCGCCATTGTGGTAGCGCCGGTTATCCCAGGCGAGCCACGGACATTCAATGTCGGGAGGGTCGCCGCGCTCAACCGGCATTCCTCCATGGCCGATGCAATGGCCATGCGCCTCAATTCCGTCGCGCACACTATAACGGTCATAAATTGCGAGTTTGTGTTCATGTCCCCAGAACCACAGCACCGGTCGATGAATGACCTGCGCCAACTGCTTCGCCGGAACCTGATACCAGTCGCTGAATGCGGAATAGCAGCCGTGATGAGTCACGATCAGCAAACCGCGGTTGTCGCCGTCGGGGTTCACCGTATCCCGAAGCCATTCCAGCAGCGGATCGGGAAACTGGCAACGCGGCTTGAAGTGAACTGACTTGCGAATGAGTTTACTTTTTTCGAACACCGGCAACTTTCCCCAGTCGAAGCCGGTGGCGTTATAACCGGTATCAAGCGCGATAATTCGCCAGTACTTAGTTTCCATGCAGAAGAAACTTGCCCATTGTCCGTGGCCCCACTCCGCGCCGGATTGTCTCAGGCCCATCTTGGGAAGGATGGTTTCGTAATAGCCATTTCCGCGAGCGTACATTTCATGATTGCCGCTAAGGGCGAAGCTGCCGAGCTTGCCCATCGGCCATTTCACTGGCGGATAGGGGCTGGTTTTTTCACCCAGAAAGTTTTCTCTGATCTCGCATTCATCGCCGACAAAATAAACGTCGCCGAGATGGACCGTGTAGTCGGGTTTGAATTGCTGAACACAGTTGGCGACTTTTTGCGCTTCGTCGGTTCCCGTGGCCCAGTCGCCAATCAGGCTTAAGGTCGTGCGGTCAGCAATCGGATAAATGCCCGTGCCTTTGCCGGACGTGGTGTAATCGCGAAATGGGTGCTTTTTATGGAACCAGTAACGGGCAACATGTGGAATCCACGCCGCCAGATGGCTGGGCAAGAAGGCGTTCAGGGGATCGTATTTGGTCTTGGAATACCGGGAGCCGCCTGCGCGAAAATGCGAGGCCAGGCCGGTATGCAACATCCCCTCGAAATTTCCGAGGTCCTTGCCTTCGCCTGCGTCTGGTTGTTTCTCCGTATCGCCCATGGACCCAGCAGCATTTTCCCACGCTTGCACGATTTGATGATAATAGGCAGCAAAACATGAACGTCCAATACCGTACGGATTCAGGGGTAAGATGCCTTCATATGAGCATCAGACGGGTTGACGTAATACTGGCGTAATCTGCGCGCAGCTCGGAAATAGCATCAGAATGTCAGATATGCCTCGCATTCAATACCGGATGATACTGGCGGCCCTGGCAGTTTGCCTCGGGGCCGGGTTTCCGACCGCCTCTCCGGCTCAAGGGTATGAATCATTGGGCTCGGGGAACCGCTTGCAGGGGGATCGCGACCGCGGTCATACGTTGACGCGAGACGACGGTCTGGCGGTGGTTGAGACGGCGCTTGATGAGCACATTCGCATGCGCGGTAAGCGGGACTGTTCGCACCTGGTGCACACCATCTATGATCGCGCAGGTTTTTCCTACACTTACGCTAGTTCAAGGGACCTATACCGGGGAACCGGCGATTTTCGGCGGGTCAGAAAACCTCAGCCCGGCGATCTGGTCGTTTGGCGAGGGCATGTTGGAATTGTGGTAAACCCTGCGCAGCGGGAGTTTTATAGCTTTCTTCGCCATGGCCCCGGAATCGATGAATACGACACTCAGTATTGGAAACAACGCGGGCCGGTCAGATTTTACCGCTACATTAAAAGCAATTTGCCGGAGGACGATCAGGCGGAACGATAGGTCCCTGATCCCTTAACAGCTCACCCTCCCAGGGAAGCCATCCTGATGTTCAATCTTTTTTACAACCGCTTACAAATCAGTAGTGATTTGAGCAGATCGAATAGCGTCTCAAGGAATAAATAAAAAAGGCCGGATCCGAAGATCCGACCTTTCGCCCCATCCTCAATAACCTCAAGCGTTATCTACGACCGCCGTGTCCGCCACCGCCGCCGTGACCACCACCGCCGCCGTGACCGCCACCGCCGTGGAAGCCGCCTCCCCCGTGACCGCCACCGCCGCCGTGGAAGCCACCTCCGCTATGTCCGCCGCCTCCACGGAAGCTGCTGCCGTGGAATGCTCCTCCTGCGTGGCCGCCGCCACGTGCAACGTGCCCCCCGCCGTACCCGCCTCGGAAGCTGCTTCCCCCGTAGGCTCTGCCGTATCCTGAGCGTCCACCGTAAGCACGGCCGCCGTAGGCTCGAACGGAACCTCGGCCGTAGTAGCCGTGTCCCCCGTAGTAGCCGCGCCCGTAGAAGCCGCGTCCATATCCGTGGTACCACGGACCTGCGCCTATGAAGACGCCATCAAGGAAGAAGCTCGGACCGTAATATCCGTAGGGTGCGCACGCATATGGGTAATAGGAATAGTAGCCGTAAGGGCAGACCGGAGGCGGGCCGTAATTCGCATATCCATTGTCGTAGTTGCCCGAATCGCCGTAGCCATTGTCGTCGTACCCGTTGTCAGCATAGCCGTTGTCAGAGTACCCGTTGTCGTATCCGTTGTCAGAGTACCCGTTGTCGTAATTGCCGTTATAACGATAATCGTTGTTGTTATAACCGTTGTCAGGGTAGCCGTTGTCGTTGTTGTAGTAGCCACCAGCGTCGCCGTTGCCGACGCTGACACCAGCCGAAACCTGAGCCGATGCGGTCGCCGCAGCCAGCAGCAATACCCCCGCAATCGCCGTAAATCTCAGATATGACATGATTTCTCCTTGTCCAGCCCGAAAGACCGTTATAAAAAGGCTGGAAACCTCCGGCTGCTCGCCGGAAATCCATAACCATCAAACTCAAACCCCGGGCTGGCCCTTTAGTTGCGACAATTCTGCCGGTCAGAGGCACTGGCCCTGGTTGCCGGATGAGCCTTCTATCCTGCCTTTCCGCCGCTTTCTTCTTTGGATTTGAGGATCTCCCGCGCGGCACGCTGGCCGCTGGCAATTGCGCCATGAACCGTGCCGTTGTGGCCCGAGGTATCGGTGGCTTCGCCGGCGAAAAAGAGAGTGTCCGAAACGGGCGAACCCAGTGTCCGCTGAGAACCTTCGCCCCCGACTTTCACGTAGCTGTAAGCGCCCTTTGAAAATGGGTCCGAATCCCAGTCGTGAAAATATGCGGTTTGCAGTTGTGCTTGTACATTAGATTTTTCAATATGCAGAAGGCTGCTTAAAGACTGGACTGCTTTATCAATGACGGCTTCCTGACTCATTCCTGCAAGGCTTTCCGCTGACTTCGCCGGCGACCATCCAGTGATGATCGGCGCTGGTTCGGGCATCTGCGTCCACCACGTCGGAAAGAACGGGTCGCGGGAAAAAAGAAAACTGAGGCCGGCGAGACTGCGCGAGTCACCGGTACCATGCAAGTCCTTCCAGAAGCGCTCGCGAAAACACAAGATGACGCGAACTACCTTTCCCATGACTAGCTTCTCCAGAGACTCGAGTTTTTGCCGCGGAAGCTCGGGCTCGAATCGCACGAAGCCGGGTGATTGAAGAACTCCCAGGGGAAGCGTGATCAGCGCGCGGCGGGCGAAAAAGCTGCTCTCAGGCTGCGGCCCATTCGCCAGGATTTCAACTGAGCCGAAGTGCCATCGTATGGCGGTGACGATTGTGTTCCGGCGAATCTCGACCTTGCGATCATCCAGCTCGCGCAAAAAAATATTTACGAGACTCTGATATCCGCCAGCGACGTGAAATGCGCGCTCGCCTTCGATCTGCTCGTCGGCTCGGCGGCTGTCCACCACCCAACGTGCACTCACCAGCCCAGGATCGGCCGCATTGAATCCGCTAACGTAGCCAGTCGCCCATTGCTTGGCTTGCTGATGATCTTTCCCTGGAAAGCGGTGCGCCAGAAAATCCAGGAATGATTCGTCAGTCTTGTTCTTGTCCGCAAATTCATCATCCATCGCGCTCAAAATTTTGTCGGCCTGCGCGAAAAAATTGCAGCGCTCCAGTTTGCCATCGATCGAGCACCACATATCGCCGTCAATCTCAGTGGCTTTCAAGTTGTGCTGCTGCACCGGAAGCCAAATTTCAGGCGCGAGACCGTGAACAAATTCAGCGCCGAGTTCAATGGGATGGTTGAGCGCTGGATCATGGCGGGTAAACATGCGTCCGCCGACGCGGTCACGAGCTTCGATAATTTCAACTTGAAGACCGGCGCGGGAGAGTTCAAGTGCGGCCGACAATCCGGCGGCGCCGGCTCCGATGACTAGAACGTCGCTAGGCATAGGTTTTTCGTACGAATGCAGTTGAGCTAAAAGAAAGGGCGGGCGAAGGCGCCCGCCCCACACAAGGATTCACAAATTCAAAATCCAACACCATTCGGTTTATCTTGCCGCTAACGCGGGCTCAAGTTTGCCCGATTTGAAGGCCTCGTAACGGTGGTTGATTTCCTCCCAGTTGATTACGTTCCACCATGCTGCCAGATACTCGGGCCGGCGATTGTTGTATTTCAAGTAATAGGCGTGCTCCCAAACATCGTTGCCGAAAATCGGGAACAGGCCTTGCGATAGCGGACTGTCCTGGTTCGGAGTACTGATGATTTGCACGTCGCCGCTGTTTTTGCCCGCCAGCCACACCCAGCCGCTGCCGAATTGCTTCGCGCCGGCATCGTTGAATTTGGTCTTGAAATCATTGAAATTGCCGAAGCTCTTTTTGATCACATCGGCAATCGCTCCGCTGGGCTCGCCGCCGCCCTTCGGCTTCATGATCTTCCAGTACATGGAATGATTCACGTGGCCGCCGCCGTTGTTGCGCACAGCGGCGCGAATGTCGTCAGGAATCGAATTGAGATCACGGATCAGATCTTCCACACTCTTCGATTGCAACTGCGGATGTTTCTCCAGCGCAGCATTCAAATTTTTCACGTATGCCCCGTGATGCATGTCGTGATGCAGCTTCATGGTCTGGGCATCAATAATCGGTTCGAGGGCAGAATAGTCATAAGGCAAAGGGGGTAGTTCATGCGCCATAATTTCTTCCTCCAAAATGAGAGATGATTTGGTCGGGCCCAAAGATGCAGGCGAAGCGAGTGATCAGTGGCAAGTGGTCAGAAGTGTGATCTGATCACTGGCCACTGACAACTGGCAACTGGCCACTGCTCTATTGTCCATCAATCAAGGTAAGTTTGCACGTAGCTGGCGCGAATGTAAGGGAAAGAAAAATTGAAGACGAAGTGGGCGGCGCAGTTACTTGGCCACAGGGCGCGGTGGGGCTGCGACTTGACGGCGAAGCAAGGCGCGGTTGAGTTCTTCTACCAGCTCAATGAGCTTTTCCGGATCCTGCTCGCGACTTGCGGCTTCAGAGAGAACACGCCAATCTTGCGATTGAGTTTCCATGCGGTGACCTCCGTAGTAGCGGGTTTCAGTGATGATCTTGCATTTGCCGTGCCAAGGTAGCGCAGCTTCTTATTTTCTGTAAGTTAGCCGCGCTCCATGCAGAGCAGAACGAGTAAGAAATTCCGACCCGCTGAATATTCGCAGTAGTACTAATCATTTTCGGCCCAAAAGGCGAATGCGAGCCGTGAAAGCCCGTTTGTCGAAACTGCTGAAGAAAAGGAACTGCGGAGATCCAATGATGTTGTTGACGGTGTAAGGATTCTGGCTGTTCGTAATGTTGTCGAAGCCTCCGCGCAGCGCCCAATAATGGTTAAAGGCGTGAAACCGTTTCTCAATATGCGGATTCAGCGTGAAGTATCGGGGAAAGCGGTCTGCGCCTGGGGGCAGAACCAGCTGTTGCTGCGAGTTAATGATGGCGAAAGGAAACCCGCTGCGAACTTCCATCGAGTACGCCAAATCGAACCCCTTGAACAGCGGCAGCAGGCCCCACGAGATAAATCGATTGGGTGCATCCCAGGCATATGGCCCTGGCACCTGCGAACTACTCACCAGATTGTCGAGCGAATAATCGAGCACCTGGTCGGAAGTAGACCGCGAGCGCACATAGGACGCGGTGACGGCATAGCGTTCACGGAAACTGCGATGCAAGTCCACCTTAAAAGAGTAGTAGCGATCGTGACGGGTGTTCTGCAGAAGATAATTTGTCCCAACGAGCCCTGCCGGGGTGTTGTAGACGAGACCGTCTTTGCCCTCACGCTTCAGAAATTCGGTCTTTACGAAAATTTGCCACGGGAGTTTTCGTTCCAGGGCCACGCTCCAGTTCACGTATCGAGGGGCGAGCAGGTCGTTGCGGTCAACTGAGAAGGTGGTCAATACCGATCTAGTCAAGTTACCCATCGGATCAAAAAAATAATCGTGACGTGAACCCTGCAGCGGAGCGGCAATCAACGATAAGGGAGTGGATTGGTAAATCACGCCGATGCCGGCTGAAATTTTGGTGTTGCCGGAATTGTCGAGGACATAAGTCCCGGCGAGCCGCGGAGAGAACAACGGCCTGCGCACGATTTCATCCCAATCGAAGCGTACGCCGGGTTCAATTAAGACACGAGATATTGGCGACCAGCGGTCCTGGATGTATGCGCTGGCTTCCGCGTTATACGTCGTAGAAGGCGCGGCTCCGAGATAGACGGAATAAAGCGCGCAAGGAGAAAGAGCCGGCGGCACCGGCGGCGGTCCCAGGCAGTTGCTGTTCGGAGGTAACACGGTTCCCGCCTTGACGGTCGAAACCGGACTCCTCATCGCGACCTGGTCATATGAGATGTGCTCTAGATCAGTGCCAAAAATCAGGTCGTGGCGTCCGAACCATTGTCGCGGCACATAGAAGTTAGAGAGCACTTGCGAACGTGCAGCCGCGGTCTTGGCGTGCAAATAATAATTTCCTTCAGCGCCCAGCGGCGTAAGGAAATAAGGCTCATGGCCGGCCGGGGATAGCCGTTGCCCATATTGATCGAAGGCGTAGCCGATTTCAAAGAGCGTGTCGCTGGAAAATGTGTGCTGCTCTTTTACCGAAGCCACGTAGACGTTCTCGTTGTCTGCGGGACGGGTGGACGGGGCCGCAAGATAAGAAAACCCCTGGTGCTGGTCGTGCAGCCAATCCAGCAGAAAGCTGCCGGTAAGAATGTCATGATTGCTGACGTTAGCCTGCACCTTCGCCAGATTGCCGCCGCGCCAGATCCTGTCGCTGTCAGCGCCTGAAGGAAGTTGTGCGTTTACCACGTTGTCGTATTCGCCATCCAGCCCGTCAAAAAACCACAGCTTTCCTTTTACAATCGGACCGGAGACGGTGAACCGGGGATCGACTTTGTCGAATGCCCAACCTTTCCTGTCCTGAAAAGAAGGAATGAAGTTGGTCACGGCGTAACGAAAATGATCGTCGCCTATACCAGTGTCGAGGGCGAGCACCCCGGCGGGGCCTTTGCCATATTCCGCCGACACCCGGCTGGTCTCAACCGTCACTTCGCGCAACGCGTCGGTGCTCGGGCGCACCAGAAGCTGGCCGTTGGCAGGCTGGGTCACATTGAATCCATCGAGCAGCACCAGTGTCTCGTATGTCTCTCCTCCTGCAACGTGAGGCTGCGCACTCTGATCGAGCACGACTCCGGGAATGTAATTCAATGCGTAGCGATAGTCGCGAGTGTTGGGGTATGGAATGTCCAGGATGTCCATGCCGCTCAACTTTTCCTGGTCTGAGACCTGGGCTGGATCGATGGCGGGCACCGATTCCACCACATTCACATTCTCACGGACTTCCTCCTGGTGATGCAGATCGACTTCCAGTGTTCCCGCAGTCTGCACGCTATCCAGGTTCGCGGCATAGAAGCCCTCTTTCTCCACCCGAAGATGCCACGATCCTCGAGATGGACTGGCAAGTTTGCAATGGCCGGTAAGATCAGTTTCACACTGCATCGAGGCATTCGCGCCTAGTAACCGGACGCGGGCTTCGGGAACCGCGACCCCGTTCTCGTCGAGCACTGCAATAGTGAGGGAATGGCCGTCGGCAACATGCGAAGGCGAAGAGGTCTGAGCGTTCGACGAGATCGCCAACGCAAGCAGAACGCAAATGCAGCACGGCCCCAAAATTCTCAAGACAGCATGGAACATGAGACGCGGAGTTAGATGCATTCCTGGCTGCTGCTGGTCACCTTTCCGCTCTCGCTTCTGGATGATCGGGGTTAGACAAAGCGAAACTGAAGTTAGTTACTCGGGTCAGGCTCGTGACATCCGATCATAATCGGCGGCGGCGTCGGCGGGGAGTAGCACCCAGAGTGTATAGATGCCTAACGCGGTACCCAATGGCGGATGGAAAAGCGCGAGAATTCCAACCACAATGGCAGTCATTCGCGCCCACCGTTCGTGGTTCATTAATCCCCAGCCTACAAAAATTCCCCCTGCGGCAATGAATAGAAAAACCAATCCGAGTGTGAACATCATGGGAGGCATGAAGGCGCGAGAGAACATCTCATCGCCAATCATAAAGTGCGGAGCATGGCTGATACCCATGAGCACCAGCGACGGAATGATCCAGAGCACGCCCACTACAATCCAGAGAATTCCTACGGTTCGAAGGTGACGCTCTAGCCTCCCGGTCCTTACCAGCGGAGGCGAAATGCCCGCCGGAGCGCTGACTGGAGCGCCGCATTTTGGGCAAACATTGAAGTCGGGCTGTAATTGTGCGCCACAACGATTGCAGAACATATGCGACCCCTAAGCTAGAATACGCCGAAGGCAGAGCGAAAGTTCAACCATGGGCGAAATCGATTACTCTGCTGGTGCCCACACTTGAGGCGTCCGCTGGGCGACCGTTATCGTAGAAGTGGGAAGGGCTCTGGGGTCAGGAGTTCGGTCCTTGAAAAGAGACGCCGAAGCGGATGAGCAAAGACAAATCTGACCCCAAGAAGCTACGCCGATTCCCGCGCCATCCCCTCGATATAAGAGTTTCAGTCAAAGTATTTCGTCCCGACGCCCCTATTGAGTTGTGGGGACGCTCGATCGAGCTAGGGCAGGATGGCATTGGAGTTACTCTCACCGGTCAGCTCCAGGCCGGCGAAGTCGCCACCTTGGAATTGACACTTCCCGGAATCAACGCTCCATTAAAATTACGCGGACTGGTCCGCTACCGCGATGGATTGCGCCACGGATTCGAATTCCTGGCGCGCGATACTGCACAGCAGGATTTGATCCGGCAGGCTTGCGAATTTCTGGGACTCGGGGAATGAGAAGAGGTCTGTGCTTCCCGCGACCATCGGCTGATGTGGAAACGGGCGTCTGCGGCCGTCCGGCCGAACAAAGCTCCACCACCTAGACCACTTGTTCTCATAAACTTCCGTGTCCGGCAATGTAACTTTTTCCTGTGCCATGAATCATAGAAATCCAAAAGAGACTGTGAGTCGTCTTTATACATAGAGGTTTTTTTACTATGCTTATCAAAACATCCGCCGGGCTGCCTTCCGCCGAGATCACTCCACCAGATACCTACCTGAACCGGCGCAAATTTCTCGCCGGCGTGGGACTGACCGCGGCGGCTGCGACAGGCATCGGCGTGAAGGAGTTAATGTCACCCTCTTCCAGGGTACGTGCTGCCGACAAAATTGCCGGACTTCAGAAGAGTCCGTTCTCTACGAGCGAAAAGCTCACGCCGATGAATG
>DATATW010000083.1:0-22630 GCA_036268595.1 Terriglobales bacterium | reverse complement strand
TTCGAGGTCTCGCCGTCGAGTCCGGTCTTGAAGATCGCCAGCATGACTAGATACGGATTCGCGTCCGGGGCAACCGAGCGGACTTCGACGCGCATGCTCTTTTCGTTACCAATAGGAATACGAACCATGGAGCCGCGGTCTGTTGCCGATGCCTTGATCTGGTTCGGCGCTTCGAAGTGCGGATCGAGACGGCGATAGGCATTTACGCTCGGATTCAACAGCAGGCAGATGTCATTGCCATGGGTGAGAATGCGGTCGGTGAAGGCCCATCCGAGCTTGCTTAGCTTCTCTTCGCCTTTGGAATCCCAGAACAGATTCTTGTTTTTTTCGCTGATCGAGACGTTGGTATGCATGCCGCTGCCGTTCACGCCTACAACCGGCTTGGGCAGGAACGAAGCCGTGAGTCCCATGTTCGTTGCGACCTGGCGGCAGATCAGTTTGTAGAGTTGAATCTGGTCCGCGGCCTGCACGACTTCCCCATATCCGTAGTTGATTTCGAACTGCGAAGGCGCAACTTCCGGATGGTCTTTCTCATTCTGGAAGCCCATCGCCCGCTGCACTTCCGCAGTGGTGTCGATAAACGTGCGCAGAGGATCGCCGGGCAAGGAATGATAGTATCCGCCGGTGTTGACGTATTCGAACTTGCCGGCTTCGTGGTAGTGGCGCTCGGCGTCGGAGCCTTTGAATAAAAATCCTTCAATTTCATTCGCTGCGTTAAGTGTGTAGCCCTTTTTCTTGTAGAGTTCGCTGGCGTATCCCTTGAGCACACCTCGAATATCGCCTGAGTAAGACGTTCCGCCTTTGTCGATGACCTCGCCGAACACCAGCACCTTGCCCGAACCGAAGACATCCGCGGGCGCCCAATAAAAAGCCCCCCAGTCAATTCCCAGGCGCAGATCGCTTTCGCGCTGGGCGGTAAATCCGCGGATCGACGAACCGTCAAAGGTCAGGTTGTCAAAGCTCTTCAGCAGGAACTTCTTGTCATAGTCGAGCATGTGCAACCGGCCTTCGAGGTCGCTGAAGAGCACGGTCACAGCCTTGATTCGCTTCTCGTCGGCAAGGTATTGGATCCGCTCATCCTGCACCGTGTCGGCCGGCGTGCGGTTCTTCCGCTGCTCTTTCGCCTTGAGGTTCAGTTCTTCGAGTTCTTCGTAGGACAGTGACAAGAAGTTCCGCAGTTCGGTGGGCATGGATGTGGGTCAGTCTCCTTTGAGATCGAAACTAATAATTTGGGCAAAATCGGTTATCGATTGCTGGAGGTTGAAATGGCTGGTTTCAACGTGCTCGCCTGGAACTCGGAAGCATATCCTGCAGGGCTGTGAGCGGCCAATCGAAAAAGCTGATGCGAGGCATAAAAGGGATTTATTCAGGGCAAAGTTCTCTTTGCCCTTTCCGAGCAGTAAGAAGTTCCATTGGCACTACTGCAATTCGAGCGAGATCACACTGGTATCGCCGGCATCGCTCTGGCGATAGTTTACGGCCACTTTTTTGTTGGTCCAGAAGCAGGAGAACGTGTCCGCGCCAATGATCACCAGGCGTGAGGTATTGGCGACTTTCAACTTCAGGATCTTTGGGCCGGAAGCAACCGTGAGCAACGCCGTGGGTTTAGACGAGCAATCAATACTGCTCAAGGTTCCACGCAGAAAAATGCCGGGACTCCACTTCGTTGTGTCGTTCTTGCCTGATGGCGGCGGTTGAGGCGATGCATCGGGGGAGGCTCCCGAATCGCCGGAGGTGTCCCTTCGAACCAGGATAGCCTCTTGCGGTCCAGACTGCATATCCTGAAACGCGTGCGCATTCGCGAGGGCGGAGGAGACGCGAGCCACTATTTCGGGATTCGGGCTATTTTGCAGAGATTGGAGAACGGCAACAGCCTTGTCAGGTTGGTGGTTAGCCAGATAGATGCTAGCCAGATTGAAGCGGTACTGTTCGTTGCGAGGATCAATCGCGAGGGCTTTGCTCATTGTCTCCAGGGCCTTTTCTGGGTCTCCGGAACTCATCTGTGTGAAGGCAAGCAAAGCGTAGGAGTCAGCGAAATTCGGATCGAGGCTAATGGCCGTTTGCAGTTCCTGCGCCAGAGCCGGAGCGTCCTCGCGACTGAATCCAGCCTGACGCGTCATCAGCAAAGCATTGTAGTAGTGCACTCTAGGGTCACCAGAGTTCATCTGAGAAGCGCGCTTGAAATAGTCGGCGGCTTGGGAGAAGTCGCGTTTCTGCAGGTAGGCGTATCCAAGTCCTCGGCAGGCCGCGGCGTTATTCGGATCAGCCTTCAAAATATCCTGGAACTCGCCAATCGCCTTCTCCCGGTAGTCGAGTGAATGGAGGTGGATGTCGGCCAAGACCGCATTCGCGTCCGCGAGCTTGAGTGGGGTCACCGTGAACATTTTTTCGGAGATGTTCGCCGGAGCCGGTATTGGATAGTAATGGTATCGGCCATCGCTCAGGTAATTGCGCAATGCTTTATCGAATTGCGTCGCGCTCATGCCAAAAGCCCGTTGAATTGCATCTTCGACGCTCATATGCTGATTGATCTTCAGATCGAAGTAGGTTACGACTTTGGGAAGCAGTTGATTGTCGTAGATATAGTGCACAACCATGCCGGATTCGACATAAAACGATGTGCGTGCGTTTCCGGTCTCGTTGTAAGTCTCGGAATACTGGCGCACCTTGAACAAGTCCGCGATCTTCATGGTGCCGACCTGCTTCATGATCAGGTAATCATCGTGCGAAATCTTTCCCACGCGCGTTTCTTTGCCGTCCACTTCGATGGTCGAGAAGTATTCTGCGAACCCCTCTTCGAACCATGGGTCTGATATGGCTTGCACGTTTCCGTTCAAAAGCTGGTGGGCATATTCGTGAAAGACGGTTGTCCAGGGATTCTCCACAGACATATCAACCATGATGAAACTGCGGTCGGTACCGCCTTGAAACAAGCCCGCGACTTGCGTCGCCTTGCTGTGAAAGATGGGAGCAACTTGGCGGATTTCTTTCGTGCTCCGGAAGGCGACGATTTGCAGAGGCACCGGCAGATTCAGCTTGGCCTTTGTCATGAGCGTGCCAAAAGCCGCGCGCATCTGTTCGAACCGCAGGGCAACTTCGCGTCCGCGTTTTTCGCCCGCGTCTGTGATGACGGAAAAGTTGGGAGAACGCACTTCTACCCACTGCGGCTCAGAGGCAAAAACCCGCGAAGGTCGATGAGAAGAAACAAGCGATAAGAAGACTGCAAGGTAGAGGGCGACGCGCAATATCCCGGAACGAGTATTCATTGGCCAGATCTCCGGTCAGAAAATTGCCGCTATCCTATCATCGGACTTGCTCGTCCAGGATAGAGAAACGATAGCGAGAACCGTCTTTCAGGTACCGGAAGTGTTATGCCTGTTGGGGACTTCTTGCCGCTAAACGGTGGTCGGATCATGAACCACAATCGTTGACTGAACGGCCCAGTCGCTCAAAGGATGCTGGCTGCCGCAGTTGAGACACTGGGTGTTCGGGTATTGCGCCGAGCAATGGGGACATACCGCTCTGGATTCGAAGGTGTCAAAGGCTTGTCCACAGTTGGCGCATCGCCAATAAGGCCCAAGCGGAGGCGAGGTCTTGCAGGTTGGGCAGGAATATCCGTGACGGACAGGAAGCTTTGAAAATCGAAGCAAAGCCTGCGCGTTCTTGAATCCGCCCCAGCAGTTGAGAAGCACGAACGCCGCAATCACGCCAAGCCATGCGCTCTGCTGATAAATCGCGAGGATAATGAAGCCCGCCGCGCCGATCAAACCCAAAACAGCTGCGACCATCAGACTCCACGCTCTTCCCATGACAAACCACAAAAGCGACCGAAGAATCTGGCCACCATCAAGCGGATAAATCGGAAGAACGTTGAAGACGAGCAGCCATATGTTGATCTGCCTGATATTCAAGATCAACCGGTAGACGTCGGGCGTAGAGTAGGCCCATCCCCGAGATCTGCTGGCGCTGAGAAGGATTTCGAACACCGCAATGAGCGCCACATTCACCAGTGGTCCCGCCGCAATGCTCCACAGGGTTGCGCCCGGGCGGGGCGGCGGATCGACATAAGCCACTCCACCCAGCGGCCACAGCACAATACGGTTGGCGCGCCCGCCAACCTGTCGGCATGCCAGTGCATGGCCGAACTCATGCAGAGTCACGATCACGAACAGGGCCAGATATTCGAGAATGTTCCATGCCACCGACGAATAGCCGCCCGCGCGGCTCTGGATTTCGTAGACCGCTACGAGGAACCAGGACCAATGCAGGAAGACATCAATTCCTGAGAATCGAAATAGGTGGATCGATCCCTGGCGGCCAGTTGGCATGAAGGCAGTTTACGTCATTTTGCAGCAGTTACGATTTATGTCCGAACTTCGGTCTTCCCGTCGATCGCCGGAAAGTCAGCCACTGCCAGGCCTTGATTTGGATGAATGGTGGCCCATGCGGACGACGTGTAAGTACTATTGGCGATGGGCCGAAGCGCCTGCGGCGAGCTCACGCAGTGTAGTAAGAAACCCGGCGGCGGTGCGGGGATCGTCAAGCGCGTCCAGCGCGATCGTCGCCGAGAATTGCGGAGACTCGGGCCGGAAGCGAACCTGAAGGACATCCTGCTGGCGGACGGTCATCAAGGTGTTGAGTTCGGGGCTGGAATCTTCCTTCCAGTGCGTGCGCGTCGTAAGAACGATCGGCCCGGGCTCGTAGACATCCCATTCGCGCTGATTCCGCTTACGGACCGTGATGCCATGGCTGTGAGCGCACCAGCGATGGCGCATCACCTCCAGACGAATCGCCGGAGAACCGCCAAGATCGGCTTCGAAAGTCAGCGTCTCCTTCTGATTGTGCCAACGGCTTAGGATCCACTGCAAAGGAAGTGCCCGGGGCCGAAACTTCATCGTGACATGGGCATTTTCAAAGCTGCGAGAAGGGAAGTGCAGACGAGCGTCCAGGCGGAAGCTGTTGAGCCAATGGGAGTCCAGAATGCGCCCTTTGCCCGCGCACGCAGACTGTACCCAGCGTAGCGCTTCGGTCCCCCGCCGGCGATTGTAGGCAGCAAACAGCAAATACCATCCGCCCAGAGCCACAACCGCGGCGATTACGTCGATGATCAGAAGGCGTATCACGACCTTCTTCCTATCCCTCTGATGCCGATGGTACTTCTGAGGTTGCGACTAGGGCAAGAGGGCAAATGTCTCCAAACGTAATTTTTTCGGCACGAAAGGATAAGGGATTGTGGAAAAACAGCGTCCCGCCAGTTAGAACTTGCCCAGCACTCTGCCGAGAGGTTTTTTCCGTTTTTTGAGGGGCTCACCTGTGTCGCTACAATAGCGGCGTGGCCCTCGTCATCCGCGATTATCAGCCGGAGGATTTTGACACGCTCTGGCGTATGGACCAGGAGTGCTTCCCGGCGGACATTGCCTATTCGAAGCGGGAGCTCGCGTCCTACATTCGCCATCCACGGTCGTTCACGCTGGTTGTGGCCGATGAAAACCGTGCTTCTATCCAAGGTTTTATCGTGGCTCATGCCGCCGGGATTGGGCACATCATCACCATTGACGTGAGTCCGTCCGCGCGCCGGACCGGCGTAGGATCGCTATTGCTTCGCGCCGCCGAAGACCGGTTGCGTTCCAATGGCAGCACGGCCGTGGGGCTGGAGACAGCGGTGGACAACATGACGGGCCTGTCTTTTTACAAGCGCCACGGATACAGCGTGATTCGCACCTGGCCGCGTTACTACCCCAACGGCGTGGACGCGCTGGTGCTCGAAAAACCACTAGCGTAGTCCGCGAAATCATTGCATTTATCTACGCCGCCCAGATACCTTGCCTATGCGGGAAGCCAATGAAGGTTGCAATTCAAGGCGAGCGTGGCTCATTCAGCCATGAGGCGGCAGAGAAGATGGTGCCGCGCTGTCAGGTCGTTCCTTGCGCGCGTTCGGCCGAGGTGTTTGATCGAGTTGAAAACGGCTCCGTGCAGGCCGCGGTCATTCCAATCGAAAACACGCTTGCCGGTACGGTGGCGGAACATGCCGATCTGCTGGTGACGCGAGATGTTTTTATATGCGCGGAATATCTTCTGCGGATCGTACACAACGTGATTGCCGCGCCGGGAGTGAAGCTCGGCTCACTGAGAAAGGTGCTCTCACATCCGGTCGCGCTCGATCAGTGCCGCGATTTCTTCCGTAAGCATCCGAAAATGGAAGGCGTTCCGTTCTACGACACCGCAGGCGGCGTGAAGCATGTGATCGCAGAAAAGTTAAGAGACGCTGCGGGAATTGCCGGCAGACAAGCCGCGCGCGAATACTCAGGGACAATTCTCAAAGCTGGAATCGAAGACGATAAGAAAAACTTCACCCGGTTCTTTCTGATTCGGAAGTGCGAGGGAGCCCGGCAGAAAAATCCCCACCCTTCGACAGGCTCAGGGCAGGCTTTCTCGCAAAAGACGCAAAAAGTGGGGCACCCGATCAATTCCGACTATCGGCAATTGATTCCCAAAGGAGCCAACAAGACTTCGATTGCCTTCAAAGTCAAGGACGTCCCCGGATCTCTATTCAAATCGCTCAGCGTTTTCGCTCTGCGCGACATCAGCCTCAGCAAAATTGAGTCGCGTCCAATGCGCGGGCGCCCGTGGGAATACGTTTTTTACGTGGATTTCCTTCGAGGCGATGATGAACCGGCCCAAAATGCGCTGCGGCATCTGGGAGAAGTTGCCGATTTCGTGAAAGTGCTAGGCGTCTATCCCGCTGCTCGAACATAAACTCCTCGGCTACCAATTTAGAACTTGCACGTCCGTACCTGCCGCGATAGCCTCTGCACCTTAGACACATTCCAGGCTGCCGATAAGGGAATAGTATTCAAGATCTTAGGGGGAGCGATTTGGGCTCTCCTGAAACCTTTCCTCAATGAGCATCATCTAAACTTGAGCGAGTTACACTCAAGGAGAAATATGAGCCAGCAGACGCCAGCAGAGCGCACTCCTAAGATCAAGGAAACAAAAGAACAGAAGGCTCTCCCCGTGCTGCCCGTACGGGATACGGTGCTTTTTCCGCACGCGGTCCTGCCACTGACCGTCGGTCGAGAAAGCTCCGTGCAATTGATCAATTCTCTCGGGGAGGACAAGACCATCATCGTGGTCGCGCAGCGCGAAGCGCGCGTGGATGCGCCTCAACCGAGCGACCTATATACCGTTGGTACATCAGCCGTCGTTCATAAAGTAGTCAAGATGCCCAACCAGAGCCTGTTTGTGTTCGCCGAAGGCCTGGAGCGCGTACGACTGGGCGAATTCACCCAGCTTCAGCCCTTTATGAACGCGTTTTACCACCCGCTTGCTGAAGGAGCGCAGCCAGCAGCGACCTCGGAAGTTGAGGCGTTGCAGCGCAATGTGCTGACGCTGTTCCAGCAGATCGTCGCCGGATCGCCAACGCTGTCAGATGAGCTCTCGACCGTTGCGATGAACATCGATGAGCCGGGACGCTTAGTCGACTTCATTGCCTCTTCGCTGCCTTCGCTATCAACGCCCGACAAGCAGGACACGCTGGAAACGCTCGACATTCACGTCCGGCTGGAAAAAATTAACCAGCATCTGGCAAAAGAGCTGGAAGTCCAGCAACTCCGCAATAAGATCCAGAGCGAAGTGCAGGACCGCGTGCAGCAGACGCAGCGCGAGTACTACCTGCGCGAGCAGATGAAGGCGATCCAGAAAGAGCTGGGTGAGCAGGATGAAGGCCAGCGCGACGTCGAAGACCTGAAAAAGAAGATCGACGACGCCGGAATGCCGGAAGAGGTAAAGAAAGAAGCGCTGAAAGAGCTCGGCCGCCTCTCGCGCATGTCGCCCATGGCCGCCGACTATTCACTGACGAGAAACTACGTCGAGTGGCTGGCCGTGCTGCCGTGGAACAAGACTTCCGGCCAGGAAATCGAAATTCCGAAGGCGAAAGAAATTCTCGATGCGGACCACTACGATCTGGAAAAAGTAAAAGACCGCATTCTCGACTATCTTTCTGTGCGTCGTCTGAAGCCCAACATGAAAGGGCCAATCTTGTGCTTCGTCGGACCTCCCGGCGTGGGCAAGACTTCGCTGGGCAAGTCGATCGCACGAGCTCTGGGCCGCAAGTTCGTTCGCCTGTCGCTCGGCGGTGTGCACGACGAAGCCGAAATCCGCGGCCATCGCCGCACCTACATCGGCGCGTTGCCGGGACAGATTATTCAAGGCATTCGCCGCGCGGAGACGAAGGATCCGGTCTTCATGCTCGACGAAATCGACAAGGTCGGCCGCGATTTCCGCGGCGATCCCGGATCGGCATTGCTCGAAGCGCTTGATCCCGAACAGAACTCGTCGTTCCGCGATAACTATCTGGATGTGACGTTCGATCTTTCCAAGGTACTCTTCATCACGACTGCGAACATGCTCGACCCGATTGCCGAGCCTCTGCGCGACCGCATGGAGATCATTGAGCTTCAGGGCTACACCGAAGAAGAAAAGGTTCACATTTCTTTCAAATACCTGGTCCCGCGACAGGTCGAAGAAAATGGAATTACACCCGAGCAGATCGAATTTCCCGAAGAGGCTATCCGCTACGTGATTCGGCATTACACGCGCGAAGCCGGCGTCCGCAGCCTGGAACGTACCATCGGGACAATTTGCCGAAAACAGGCGCGGCGATTGGCGGAAGGAAAGAGCGAGAAACTGGTCGTCACCAAGGAAGTCGTTCAGGAATTTCTCGGGGGCATCAAGATTCGCAGCGAAGGCGAAATTGCCGAGCGCACCGAACGGCCGGGAGTTGCGGTCGGGTTGGCTTGGACTCCCTCGGGCGGCGATGTGCTTTTCGTCGAAGCCAACGCTATGAAAGGCAAAGGCGGATTCACCATGACCGGCCAAATCGGCCAGGTTATGCAGGAATCCATGCAGGCCGCGCTGACCTGGGTTCGGTCAAATGCGGATCGACTGGGAGTGGCGGAAGATTTCTTCGCCAACCACGACCTCCACATTCACGTTCCTGCGGGGGCGATCCCGAAAGACGGGCCGTCGGCAGGAGTCACCATGGCTACGACTCTTGTTTCGTTGCTGACCAAGCGTCGCATCACGCCTCTCATCGCAATGACCGGCGAAATAACGCTGAGCGGTAATGTGCTGCCGGTTGGTGGAATCAAAGAAAAGGTGCTGGCCGCGAAACGCGCAGGAGTCACCGACGTGATCCTGCCGGCGGACAACAAAATGAACGTCGATGAAGACCTCACGCCAGAGCAGCTTGAGAACCTGCAAGTGCACTACGTGAAGACCATCGACGAGGCACTTGCGGTTTCGTTGCCGGCGGTCGCAAAAGGGCCTGCTGCAAAGATTCTGTCGACGCCGCCGAAAGATCCTTCGCAGGACTATGCACCCAAACAGCCGATGAAGGATCCCACGGAAATTCACGAGAAGGTTCTTACGAAGATGAACTGAAAATCTGGGAGCTCGCTCGGAAAACTCCAAAAAGCGCGCCAAGTTTGGCGCGCTTTTTCTCTGTGCTGAAACGTTCTCTATTCGTGTATGCCGACGCGCTTCATCAAGTCCTTATACCGAGGGTCGGAGCGAATCGGATCGAACGATGGGTAACGAATGTCGAGCATCAGCTCGATATTGCGGGCTGCATACGATTTTTCGAGATATTCAAAGGCTTTATCTTTGTCTCCAACCAGTACATAGGCCGATGCGACCGCTGAAACCCACTCGTCCTTGGGTTCCTTCATCAGCACCAGCTTCAGATAGCCCGCCGCGTCGGGTGTAGCTGATAACGGAGTGATGCTCCATTTCTGAATTTCTTTTACCGCGTTGGGAAAATCGCCCTGGGCCGCGTAAAGCTCGGAGAACTTGAAGTGCGCGGGCGGAAAATTAGGATCTCGCTCGATAGTCTTCTCAAATTGTGCCTTGGATTCGGGGTAACGATGCATCTCCATCAGCAGCATCGCCAGGTTCGTGTTCACGATG
Source organism: Terriglobales bacterium (assembly GCA_036268595.1). Taxonomy (GTDB): domain Bacteria; phylum Acidobacteriota; class Terriglobia; order Terriglobales; family Acidobacteriaceae; genus Gp1-AA145. The sequence goes on along the minus strand of DATATW010000083.1, from coordinate 12,664 downwards.
GGCGAAAGCGGATCGAGCGAGAGTGCGATGTGAAAATGATCAAGCGCCTCATCCAGACGGTTCTGGGGGATCAGAAAGTCGACCGCGTAAAAATAGTGCGTAGTCGCGCTATTGGGATTCAGTTCAAGCGCGCGGTGAAACTCGGCTTCCGTTTCACTCCACTTCCAGGACATTGCGAGAACGTTGCCACGGGAGGTATGCGCCTCAGGCAAGGAGGGATCGAGCTCGATCGCTTTTCGTGAGGCTTCGAGTCCTTGCGTGATGCCTTGCAACGAGGAAATGCCCGCTCCGTAACTGGGAGCGACCGCGTAGGTGTCGGAAAGGCCCGCATAGGCGAGCGCGTAGTTAGGATCGGCGGCAATCGCTTGCTGAAACAGGTCGATACTTTTTTTCAGCCCCTCAGGGGTTCGACCGTACCACGCCTGCCGGCCTTCGAGATACAAGCGGTATGCCTCTGGATTCGATGTGCCGCTGTGTGCGACAACCTGCGGTTGTGTTGAGGCTCCCCGCGGTTGTAGGCGCGCGGAGACATCGCGAGTGATGTCATCCTGTACCTGCGTGATCTCCGCCAGCTTGCGCTCATAGTGCGATCCCCAGAGTTCGCTGCCGTCAGCAGTGCTGACGAGATCGGCTTGCACAGTCAGAGTGTCGTCATGCTGGGAGATGCGTCCAATAAGCAGAGCGGCCACTTGCAGCGACTTTCCAATGCTCTGCGGATCGTCTTCTTTTCCCTTGAAACGGAAAGCGGTGCTGCGCGCCATGACTTTCGTATCGGGCAGCCGGGAGAGGGAACTGATCAGGCTATCGGTGATGCCATCGCTGAGGTATTCATTGTTGGCGTCGGAGGTCGCATTCACGAACGGCAGCACGGCAATGGAATCGATCTTGCCTGCGCTGGCGCCCGACCGTCCCCGCAGAAAAAATGCTCCTGCCAGGGCCGCAACGATTAAAGCTGCGGCAATTCCAATCCACAAGGATTTGCGTGAACCGGAAGCATTGTCGACCGTTCTGGTTGAAGCCGATGATTGCACAGCCGCGCTCCCATTCACGGCCGAAACTTGTGAAGTCCGCCCGGAATCCAAATCGCGCTTCAGGCGCTTCAGGTCTGCGCCAATCTCCGCCGCGCTCTGGCATCGCACTTCACGATCTTTTTCCAGTGCCTTATTGATTGTGTCTTCGAGTTTTGTGGGAAGGGCGGGGTTCACTCGCGAGGCAGACAGCGGAGCCCGGTTTAGGATCGAATCGAAAGTGACACCGGAAGTCTCACCTGTGAACGGCAATTTCCCAGTAGCCATTTCGTAGAGCACCACGCCAAAGGAAAAAAGATCTGTGCGGACGTCAAGCTCTTTGCCGCGGACCTGCTCCGGAGACATATAGGCGACAGTGCCAATTGCCGACCCTGGATTGGTGAGGTGCGGCTCATTCGCGTCGGCCACAGTTTGTGCCGCCCCGACCTGGCTTGAAGACAACGCTTCGGGCATGATCTTGGCCAGTCCGAAATCCAGAACCTTTGCGTGCCCGCGCCTCGTGACGAAAATGTTTGCCGGCTTAATATCGCGATGAACGATCTTCTCGTGGTGCGCGGCGTCAAGCGCGTCGGCGATCTCAATGCCGAGGGAGAGAAGGGACTCAATCTCCATCGGCCGGCCGTCAATGCGGTGCTTGAGAGTGATTCCGTCCAGATATTCCATAACGATGAATGCCTGGCCGTCCTCTTCGCCGATGTCATAAATCGTGCAGATATTCGGATGGTTTAGCGCTGAAGCAGCTTTCGCCTCGCGCCGAAAGCGTGCAAGCGTTTGCGGATCTCTGGCGACCTCGTCGGGAAGGAATTTGAGGGCGACGAACCGGCCAAGACGGGTATCTTCAGCCTTATAAACCACTCCCATACCACCGCCGCCCAGCTTTTCCACGATGCGGTAGTGCGAGATGGACTCTCCAACCATAGACGGGCGCGTCACAATCTTATGAAGAGCCTACAGCCAGGTCAAACACAATGATTGTACAGAGGTTTAACATCCGCAGGTCCGGTCTTCCATCCAGGGTCGCGGTACACTGAACGGCGATGCGCGTGCGCGTTCTTTTTTTCGGCATTCTGAGAGACACGGCGGGGAAATCTTTCGACGAAATGGATCTGGCGGACGGCTCCTCGCTGCGCGATCTGCTGTCGCAGATCGAATCCCGAACTCCGCAGTTGAAAAAGTCGTTTCCGTCGCTGGCGACGGCGGTAAACCAGCAGTACGCGGGTCTGGAGACAGTGCTGAAGGACGGAGATGAGGTCGCCCTGCTTCCGCCTGTGAGCGGGGGCGCAGCAGCGGGTGAGACGCCCGCTGGACAGCCGGCGGGACGCCGGCGCTACGCTCGCCTTACACGCGACCCGATTGACACTTGGGGGACAATCGATTCACTTAAGGGCGGAGAGGATGGCGCTGCGCTCGTCTTTGAGGGCATCGTCCGCAATCAGACTCGGGGACGCAGGACGCTCTATCTGGACTACGAGGCTTATGAAGAGATGGCGTTGCAAGAGATGGAGTCTCTTGCCGCGCAGGCTTTGCAGAAGTTCCAGGTTCGCGAGGTTGCGATCGTCCATCGTTTAGGCAGGCTCGAAATCGGTGAAACCAGCGTGCTGATCGGCGTGGTTTCCGCGCACCGCGCCGCGTCATTTGAGGCCTGTCGCTGGCTGATCGATACGCTTAAGCGGACCGTTCCCATCTGGAAGAAAGAACATTTTGAGGATGGCGTCGTCTGGGCCGATGGCGAGCCTTTTCCCGCCGGGATTCCCCGCGCAAATTCTTGATCCCAAGGCAGCCCCGCCAACCGGCGGGCATCTAAGTGATAGGTTCTGAAGAGTTTTCAAAGGTATAATCTGCTGCACTCGATGAGAAAATCCGCCCCGAGTCTGCTCCTGCTAGGCCTTTTCAGTGTTGCCTACGGCTCGTGGGCGCAGCAGCCCGCCACTCCTGCGGCACCGGCCCAATCGCAGCATCCCGCTCAGCCCGAAACTACGTTGAAAGTAGATGTAAACCTGGTAAACGTCTTCGTGACGGTCACCGATGCCCAGGGATCTCCCGTGGGAGGGCTCACAAAAGACAATTTCATTCTCAAAGAAGACGACCGCGAGCAGAAGATTTCAGTCTTTGACAAGGAATCTGCATTGCCGCTCTCCATCGCACTTGCCATCGACACCAGCCTGAGCACGCGGCACGATCTGCCGCTGGAACAGCAATCGGCCAAGCGTTTCAGCCACACGATCCTGCGTCCGGTAGACGGGCTTTCGGTCTACGGATTCAGCGAGGTTGTGCACGAGGCTACGCCGGGTTTCACGTCTGATCTGAAGCGCATTGACGAAAGCATCGACCACATCCGGGTGGGCGCAGCGACAGCGCTGTATGACGCGATTTATCTCGCTTCCCGCTCCCTTGACCAGCGCAAAGGGCGCAAAGTGATCGTTCTGATCACAGATGGCGGCGACACGATCAGCAAGGTGGATTACAAAGAGGCGGCGCGCGCTGCCGAAGAGGCCGAAGCGCTGGTGTATTCCATCATTGTGGTGCCCATCGAGAACAGCGCAGGCCGTGAAACCGGAGGGGAACACGCCCTGATTCAGCTTTCCGAAGATACGGGCGGCAAGTATTACTACGCGACCTCCACTTCGCAACTCGATGACGCTTTCCGCAAGATTAGCGATGAGCTGCGGACGCAATATCTGCTGGCCTATTACCCTTCACAGCGAACCTCGTTTTCAGACTTTCGCCGTATCGATGTCAAAGTGACCGGCGTAGCCGACTCGACGGCCTACCGTGTTCGCAATCGCGCCGGATACTACACCGTAAAGTCAGAGTTCTAGTTGCCGCATCGCGTGAACTCCTGTCCGCATTGCAGCTGAACATTTTGTCAGTATCTGTATGGTTGTGCGACGTTTCAGTGCTGCCGATACAGTAATGAATCTCCCGGTAGTACGGTTTCCTAGAGCCCACATACAATATATGGAATTGCCAGCGAGGCCCGAGGCCAAGGATTGGCCTGATCCCACCTACATCAATCGATCCAAGGTACTGAATTCAAAAGCAATTAACACAAACATACGGCAACAGCAGTATGCTGGCGCGGAAATTGCATTGCCATTGTCTAGACGCTCAAGACTTTACTTTGTAAGCAGAGTGCGAATTCCTCAATTTGTCTTTGCACCCAGAAGCTGTTGAACACTCCGACGAGATCATTCGAAAGGATGAGTAGAACGATGTTGAATCCCAATTCTGTCACCCGCAGCAGTCGATTTACGATGCTGGCGCTAGTCAGTGCGCTGGCCCTTTTATGTTGTACGTATCTAGCAGCCCAGACAACTCTGAGCACCGGAAGTATCACTGGAACGATAACGGATCCCACAGGGGCCGTGGTCAGCGGTGCGAAAGTTATCATCACAAACACTGCAACCGGACAGAAAGTGGAACTGACCAGCAATGCGGCCGGAGCCTTTAATTCCGGTCCATTGGCTCCCGGCAGTTACAAACTGCAGATTGGCGCCAAGGGTTTCAGTGGCCAAACGACCACCATCGGGGTTCAGGTGGGCAATGAGGCGACCTTCAATGCCCAACTCCAGCTCGGACAAGAGAGCCAGATCGTCGAAGTGCAGGGAACATCGGTGTCGGTGAATACCGAGCAGGCGACTGTACAGGGCGTGCTCACGTCGACCCAGATTGAAAACCTTCCAGTGAACGGCCGCAACTTCCTTGATCTGGCACAACTCGAACCCGGCGTGCAGATCCAGGACGGCCAGAATTTCGATCCGACCAAGGCAGGGTACTCCTCGATCTCGTTCGGCGGACGCTTCGGACGAACGGCCCGCATCAACGTCGACGGAGTCGACGTCAGCGACGAGACGGTCGGAACCACTACGGCAGACATTCCTGCCAGCGCGATCGACGAATTCCAGCTCAGCCAGTCCTCGCTGGATCTTTCGCAGGACCTAACGTCATCGGGCGCGATCAACGTCACCACCCGCTCTGGCACGAACGCTCTTCACGGCGAAGCTTTTGGATTCTTCCGGGATCATTCCATGGCTGCCAATGCTGTCGGTGGTCAGGACCTCTATTCGCAGCGCTCGCAATACGGTGCGCGCCTAGGTGGTCCGATTATCAAGAATAAGCTGTTTTTCTTCGGCGATGGCGAGCGCACAAAGCAGAATTCTCTTGCGCCAGTCAACTTGACCGGAACTCCATTCGCGAGCGGAGGTTTCGGCCAGCCCTTTATCGAAGACAACCTCATCGGCAAGGTCGATTACAACCTCAGCAACGGCGCGAAAGCGTTCTATCGCTATTCGTACTTCAAGAACTCGCTGTTCGCGACGTTCGGACTTGGTTTCTCCGTCTACGACAATCGCGACATCACTCGCAATCACGTCGTTGGTTTCGACTTCAGTTCGGGTAATTTCACCCATAGCATTCGGTTCTCGTATCTGAAGTTCCAGAACCAGATTGTTGACGCAACACTGAGCGATCCCTCTCTGCCGCAGTGCTGCACGGGCCTGGAAATCAGTTCCGGATCGTTCTTTGTCGGTCCGAACCTGCTCGCTCCGCAAAGCACGCCGCAGTCGAACCACGAAATCAAGTACGACGGTAGCAGGATTTTCCACTCACACACTTTCCGCTATGGCATTTCTTACAATCACATCCAGGGTGGTGGATTCGCTAATTTCTACGGCACCGCGCCGCGCGTTTCGTTCACCGCTAGCTCGGCCAATGTTGCCGCAGCTAACAGCGGTCCCTTTCCGGCCCTCGTTGCAGGGGGCTTACCATCTGACAATCCTCTGAATTATCCCGTGACTACGCTCCGCGTTGGTAATGGCCAGGGCTTCAGTACCTTGGAGCCGGCTCTCGGATTCCCGGCTGGCGGCCTCGGCCCGGACAACCGCATCGGACTGTATGTCGGGGATTCGTGGAAGATTAAACCAAACCTCACCCTGAGCCTTGGATTGCGCTACGACCGCGATACAGGTCGAACGGACAGCGACTTGCCGGCCGATCCCAATATCAATGCTGCATTCCCTGGCTATGGCAATCGCATAAAACAAGCCAATCTCAACTTCGCCCCGCAGATCGGATTTGCGTGGGACCCGAGCCGCAACGGCAAGACAGTAATTCGGGGCGGTGCAGGACTTTTCTACGAGAACGTGATTTGGAACAACGTCCTGTTTGATCGTCCCGCCCGACTTCAGACGGGCGCGTTCAACGCGGTGACCGCAGCCTGCAGCACCGGCACGTCGAGGCCGGTTCCAGTAAGCAGCGGTACAACCGCACCCAGCAACTACGACCCGGTTGCTGATCCGAGTGGAATTTGCGGGAATCCTTTTATGGGAAATGTGATTCCGGGCATTCTGTCCTTCTGGCAGACGGTGCTGGCCGGGAACACGTTTGACCCGCACACGCCCAATCCAAATTATGCTGGAACGCTTTTGGGAGAGGGCTTAGGTCAACCCGCCGACCTCTTCGATCCAAACTATAGGACTCCGGTTTCCGTGCAGATGAATATTGGCATTCAGCGCGAAATCCGGCATGGAATGGTCCTGAGCGCCGATTACCTACGCAACGTCGAGACACGCACGCTACTGGCAATCGACGTGAACAAGGTCGGCGATGTTTCAAACTTTAATCTGGGCGCCGCGCAATCCGCGATTGCAGCTACGAATGCTTCATTTGGCGGTTGTGGTTCCGTTGATTGCGCGATCGGCGCAGGTGCCAGCATTGATGACTACGTCGCAAATGGAATGGGCACGCCTAATGATGTCGCTGGGGTGGGCTGCATTCTGGATCCTTCAGTGGGTGGCTTAGGCCGTCCGTGCGCCTTCGGCGGTACCAACCAGAGCCAGAATTCGGCTCTGTTCCTGAAGCCGATCGGTCGCTCGGTTTACAACGCATTGCAATTGAAACTCGTGCAAAACGTCACCAACCCCGTTCGCGGGGTCAAGGCGGTGAACTTCCAGGCGGCGTACAGCCTCTCGAGCTTCAAGAACACAGGCGGCGCACAGCTTACCGGCACTCCTGCCGATAACGATCAGGACTTCGTTCTGTCGGCTGCCGACAACGATAACCCCGGGCGCTACTTCGGTCCCTCTCTGCTCGACCGCACGCACCAGATTTCCTTTGGTGGCTATGCGGATATTCCGGGTGGATTCCGCCTGGGCCTGATTGCTCACTTCTACAGTCCATTGTCCAGTGCGATCGTTTCACCGAACTTCGGCGATGTGGGCGAAATCTATCGCACGGACTTCACGGGTGATGGAACGGTGGGCGATCCGCTGCCTGGAACGCATTTTGGTCAATTCGATCGTGAAACGAATGCGAGCCAGTTGACTGGATTGATCAGCAAGTACGATACCGCTCAAGCTGGCCAGCCAACGCCGGCGGGCAATGTTTTGGTTCAAAATGGCTTGATGACTCCCCAGCAGCTTCAGGAACTCGGTGGAGTATCACCATACGTTTGTCTGCCGCCGCCGGCAGTTGATACCAATCCTAGCTGCAGTGCTCCTGATTCGGCCGGAAGCCAGGTCAATTTCACCTGGTTGCGCGCGTTGGATCTGAAGCTGGCATGGCGTCACACATTCCACGATCGGTTCACGATTGAACCGAGTGTGGGCTTCTACAACTTGCCGAACTTCAGCAACTTCAACCTGCCGCCGAACACGATGAACGGCCTGCTTTTGGGCAACGGCAACGGCTCAATCAACGGTACGACCGGAATCGACAACAACTCTTTCCGCGTCGGCAACGGCACCGGCGTATACGCGCTGGGCGCGCAGCGGCAGATCGAATTTGGTCTGCGGCTGGTTTTCTAGTTGCTCTTCTGAAACGAAGCCGCCAGCCTAAGGGCTGGCGGCTTTGTTTTGCGGGCCGCCTGATGCACTTGCTGCTTGCGGCCCGCAAGAAACGAGGCTACTATCTCGCACCGGGAGGGAATCCGATGTCGCGTCTGGCTTGTTATTTCTGTTTTGTGGCTGGTTCAGTTCTTGCGGTTCCTGCAACGGTCGCGCAGTCCGCGACTCCCGCTGCGTCTGCGCCGCACGCCTTGAAGGAAAAGATTGTTTTTGTGCGCGCCGATCCTTCCATTGGTGTCTCTTCGATGCGGAGCATTACCGTCGCTGACTCAGGACCAGGTGCAATCGGAGACCAAGCGAACGAAGCCACTGGCGCCGGGCAGGGTGGCATGGTAACTAACACTCACGACGCTCCCGATATGCAGAGCCGGGCGGTGGCGAATCCGAAGACGAGTGAAATCGCACTGATGAACCCGGATGGCTCCGGCATCACTCGACTGCGCGTATTTGGTTCTGATCCCATGCTATCTCCTGATGGCGCGAAAATCGTTTACTGCTCGCTGCGGGACACAATTTATTCACAGATCTATGTCATGAACGCGGACGGAAGTAATCAAAAACGACTGACGGACATCAAGACCGGCGACGCGTGCGGCCCGGCATGGTCTCCGGATGGCAAGAAGATCGCCTTTTACGCATTTGCAAATACGCAGCCCAGCCGCAATCCGGAGATCTGGTTGATGGATGCCGACGGATCGAATCCCAAGAAGCTTACGGATCATGGCATGGACCCATCGTGGTCCCCAGACGGGCGCCAGATGGCATTCGCCTCGCATCGCGATGGCATTTTCCAGATATATGCGATGAACGCCGATGGATCGAGTGTCCGACGGCTCACAAAAGACAAATCTGAGGATTCAAATCCGGCATGGGGACCGACGGGCAACGCGATTGCCTACATTTCCGCCACCACCGACGACCGTCGCGGCTTGTTCGTTATGAACCCGGATGGTTCCGAACCACAACGGTTGATCTTTTCCAAACACCAGGACTTCTGCTTCCCGTCCTGGTCGACAGATGGAAGCCAGATCATTATCTCTTCCTTAAACCGGCTGGGATCACAGGGAATCGTTCCAGGCGAGGAAAAACCTCGCTGTGAGCAGTGGAGCGGAGAGTACCAAATCTTTTCGGTAGATAACGACATGAAGATGAGGTTGCTAAGCGATACCAAAGTCATGGGGACGCGGCCGTCCTACGGCAAAATCGCAACGCCATAGAGATCTCGAAAGTTTCTCTTGATTTTGCGTGCGCATTGATTGCTGACCTATTGATTTACTTGCGCCCGCGCGCTCTTCGGAAGTTTTTTCGATCTGCTTCAGTTTCTCAATCGCATCCTTCGGCAGAGTTCCTTTGCGCACGCTGGCAACATCTGACGGTGTGACGAAGAGAATCTCTTCACGGTAACCTCCCGCCGGAAGAAAAAGCGCCGCTCATTTTGCTCTTGGTTCGCGTTCGGATTGTTCGGACGATGTTTTGATGATTATGCGTTTTGCTTCGGTTTAGTACGCGGAGTTGCGACATCGAGGAGGCTGATTTCCTGCAGCCCGAGGCCTGAGGTCCGGGGTCCCGGTTGTGTACAATGCGAACATGCCGTTTCGCGATCATCCGGGAAGTCCAAATGCCAAGCGCGGCCGAACGGCTCCGCCGGAAGATACTTTTGAGGAAGCGTCCTTTCTTAAATTGCTTGGTGAAAAGCAGAAGCCGGTTTCTGTCAAGCTGCTTGACGGCCAGATTGTCCGCGGATGGATCGAATACTACGACAAGAACATGGTGCGCCTGACCCGCGAGGGTGCGCCCAACCTGTTTATTTTTAAACACGAAATCATGTATATCGCGGAAGACAGCGGAAAGCGAAAGTAGCCGGGCCCCAGACTTCGGTTCTCTCGATTTCTGACGACGACAAAACCTTCGCCCGGGTGACAGAACCTTTCGTAGCGGATGACAAAGCTTTGCCGATGCTTGAGCCGGAAGGCGATCCCACCAGGATGAAGACCACTTCCCAAACCGAAAGTTTTCTTCCGGCCATGTCTGCTATTGCGCGCGAAGCGGGCGCGCTGCTAATGCAGTATTTTCACCAAGGGCTCAAGATCGAATACAAAGGCGATGCCGATCTTGTAACGGCCGCGGACCGGGCGTCGGAAAAGCTGATACGGGAGCGAATCAGCCAGCAGTTTCCGTCGCACGATGTGCTCGGGGAAGAGCAGGGGTTGAACGACCAGGGCAGCGACTATCGCTGGTACGTTGATCCGCTCGATGGCACGACGAATTTCGCGCATGGGTATCCGGTGTTTTGCGTCTCGATGGCGATCGAGCATCGACCTGGGGGAAGCGATGGAAAGCGCATCGCGGGCGTCGTTTACGATCCCACGCGAAACGAGCTTTTTTCCGCCGAGCAGGGAAGAGGCGCACAGCTCAATGGCGCTTCGATCCAGGTGTCAAAGACTGCTCAGCTGAACGAATGTCTGGTTGCAACGGGATTTCCCAGCCACAAGCGGCATAAGAATCCCAACATTTTCTTCTATCACCAGATCACGCTGCGCACGCACGGCGTGCGCCGCGCGGGCTCGGCTGCGCTTGACCTGTGCAACGTGGCCAGCGGACGCTTCGACGGCTTCTGGGAATTCAATCTTAATCCATGGGACACAGCGGCCGGAGCGCTCATCGTCGAAGAAGCCGGAGGCAAGGTGACGCGCTTCGACGGTTCTGAGTTCCTGCTCGACAGCCGCGAGACGTTGGCATCGAATGGCCTGGTACAGGGCGCTCTGGTGAGTGAGTTTCAGGAAATCTTCAGCGGACGGGGCTTGGAACCGTTGCCCGATCCGCGGGCGTATCAAGGCTGATCCAAATCGCCCCTTCACGATTACGGCGTTACAATAATTACAGTGCCGCCGATCCGCTACAGCGGCCGATTCCACGTTGAATCAGGTTAACCGTGATTAACTCTCTTCTCGAACGCAAGATCGAAAAGCGCCCCGACAAAGTTAAGCTGCAAGGACGAATTCTCTTTCTTACCGAAGATCCCGAACTGATCAAGAAGCAGCTTGCGGGCGAAGACCTGCCTTGGGACACCAGGAATCCGGCTAATAATCCCAAGCTGCGCGACGACATTTCGACTGATGAAATAACGCCGGCGCATTACTGTTTCTACTTTGACGAGACGCTCGGCGAGATTCCTTATCTGGGGCTGAAATGCGGCAACGTCACGCCCATCGGCCGCGGCGACGTGAAGCGCGGTGGCTTTGTTTGCGCGGTCAGTGGGAAACGGCGCGGAAAAGGATCCAGCCGGGAGCAGTCTCCCTATGCCGAGATGTGTGCGGGCATCCGAGTGGTGATTGCCGAGAATATCGAGCGCATCTACAAGCAGAATTGCCAGAACCTCGGCCTGCTGACTTCGACCAACTTTTCTTTGATCGAACGCATTCGGGGCGGGGAAGAGATCGCCCTGAGCGAGTTCACTGCTGGAGAAGACGAAATCACACGGCAGGTGATTGAGTATGGCGGTCTGTTCCCCTTCAATGTGGCGAGAATGCAGGGAAAGGTGTTTCTGCCGCCGATCAAAACGGAAGGCGAAGGGCAAGCGGGCAAAAGCGCCGGTTCCTCACGACCGATGACGTTGGCTGAGAAAATCTTCGCCCGGCACATGAAAAATGAGAAGGGCGAGATTGGAGTGGCGGCGGTGAAGCCCGGCGATACCGGATTCGCGCAAGCCGATCTGCGTTTCAGCCATGAATACGTTACGCCGATGGCGGCGATATTCTTCGAGCGGTATGTCGGCAAAGATGCGAAGGCCAACGATCCTTCGACAATCATCTTTTTCCGCGATCATCTGACGTTTCTCGACGAAGTCATTTCAGAAGAAAAGAAAAAACTCGGGCTGCTTGATCTCGCGACGCAGCTCAAATTGAAACAGCAGGACTTCGCGAAGAAGCAGGGAATCAGGCTGCACGGAGAACTCACCGACCGCAAAGGATCGGAAGGCATCTGCCACTCGATTGTTCTCGAGAGTTACGCGTTGCCGGGACAGTTGAATATTGGCTCCGACTCGCACACGCCCCATGTGGGCGCGATCGGGTGCGTAGCCTTCGGAATTGGGACCACCGACGTATTCAATTCGTGGATCACGAAAGACGTCCGCGTAAAGGTGCCGGAGTCGGTAAAGGTAATCGTGCGCGGCAAGAGGCATCCGAACGTTACCGCGAAGGACTTCATCCTGAAGATTCTCAGCCTTGACTACGTGCGAAGCGGAAAAGCGCTCGCCAAGGTCATGGAGTATGCAGGCGAGGCGATCGAAGAACTCAGTGTCGACGAGCGCGCGACCATGACTAACATGGCCGCCGAGATCGGCGGGTTTACCGGCATCGTCGCGCCGGATAAGAAGGCCGTCGATTTTCTCGTTGAGCGGCGCGGCATGGATCGCAAGAAGGCCGAGGGGATGATTGAAGGCATTTACAGCGATCCCGGAGCGCAGTACGCGCACGTGATCGAACTTGATGCTGCCGAAATTACGCCGATGGTGGCAACGCCGGGCGATCCTGGAAATGGCAAATATATTCGTGATTTGAATACGCCGGTGCCCGTTGAAATTGCTTATGGCGGCACCTGCACCGCAGGCAAGAACGAAGACATGGACATGTATGCCCTCGTTCTCAACGATGCGTTGAAGCAGGGCAAGCGCATAGCGGACTCGACCAAGTTCTACATTCAGTTCGGTTCGCAGGAGACGCGCGAGTACTGCATTCGCCGCGGATATCTTGAGATATTCCACAAGGCCGGCGCCGTAGTGATCGAGCCGAG
>DATATW010000082.1:0-4840 GCA_036268595.1 Terriglobales bacterium | reverse complement strand
CTGCAGCCGCCAAAGCCCGTAAGCCAGGAAAAGAAATACCCCAAGAATTAGGTATTGCACCGCGGTCAGGCGGACGTGGGAAGGCTTTTCATCGCGGCCAAACATAAGTCAGTCGTCGGTCCTTCGTCGTAGATCGCTGGCGAAAACTGCGGCGGGACGGGTTAACTGAATTGTAAATCTTCTCTGGATTGTGAGCGATGAATTTCAGTAACGAAAGTCACAGGGGGATTCTCGTCCTTAAGGATTCGAGAGTCCAAGAATCTGAATCGGTTTGGCATTCGACGCCGGTATAAGTCGAACCGGCGGGAAAAATCTGGCGATTTCGCGATCCCACAGCAAGAGAACGGGAATTGCATAGAACGAAACAACGAAAACCATGAACGAACCAAAATGTTTCTTGCAACAGATTACAACGGCAATTTCGTAACAAAAAGCGAGGCGGAGCCAACTGTAACCGCGAATCCCAGCGCGCAGTAAGTCGGTACCGCACCCCAAGCATTTGATTCCGGTGTCGGGTGCTACTTGCGTGCTGCAGAATTTCGTTTACGCCACCACCAATGCCAGCCAGGTCCTCGTGTTTCCGGTTAGCCAGACCGGGCCGTTGCAGCCTCCCTTGTCTGTCCCCGGTCCTGCGGATGCCGGGGGCACTATTGCGATCTCGCCGCCATCGCGCGCGCTTTTCGTCGGCGCTCACGTCCTGGACAAATTGTCGGCCTTTGTCCTCAACGGCAATCAATATCTGGCTGCGCCGGGATCGCCGTATGCTGGCGGATCCGGACCAAGTTTGCTGGAAGACGTGACCACCACTCCAAACGGAAACTTTGTCTATGGGCTGGGATTAAGCGGCACGATTTCGGGCTTTTCGGTGGCGGCCAACGGGTCGCTGACCGCCATTTCTGGCTCACCGTTTTCGGTCGCTCCCAATTCCGTCGACGCGGCAACTGATGCTTCTGGCAAGTTTTTGTTTGCGGTGAATGCTTCAAGCGTGTCGGCTTTTACGATCGATTCCACGACCGGAGCACTAAGCTGTGGGACAAGCCGTTGCTTGCCGGGTTCTACTCTCCCGTCGCCGGGATTCGCGGCCACTACGCCTATCGGAAATTTTCTGTACGTGGCTGTCCTCGCCGAACATCGATGCGATCGTTGGCTTTACCATCGACTCGTCAGGCGCGCTTACTCCGTTAGTTGGGTCTCCTTTTCCGTCCAGCGTGCCATTGTGTGGGGCGGAATCGCCACTTCGGCAGCCCCGGAGTAGCCGCCTTTCAGGCAAATCCGCATGGCACACGGATCTCTATTCCGTTGCTTCTGGTTTAGACCTGCGTTAGGCTACTTTCGCTCTCGCAATTCTCCCTTCCTTTCCAATCCACACCCTAATTCTGGCGAACGGCTGCATAGTGGCTGCAAAATGCTGGGTTTAGGACGAGTTACCCACAATATATGGTGTTTTATTACTTGACCCTGCCGCAATTTGATCGGTACAGTAGCTCTAATTTGTGCCCCGCTCCCTCCAGCCGGGGACGGCATTCATGGGAGCGAACTGCCGGAGGAACCTGGTTGGTAAACCTGCAGAAGCTAAGCTGCCGTCCAAGTTCACACCACCACGGGACCAGCAAACCAAGGAGTGTAAGTTGCTCAAACTAAAAAAGCTCCAGATTCTCGGATTTAAGTCGTTCTGCGATCGCACCGAACTTAAGTTTCACGGCGAAGGCGTAGCTGCGATTATTGGGCCGAACGGCTGCGGGAAGTCGAATATTGCCGACGCTATTTCGTGGGTGCTGGGCGAACAGTCGGCCAAGACCCTGCGCGGATCGCGCATGGAAGACGTGATTTTTGCCGGCACGCGCGACCGCAAACCCACCGGAATGGCGGAAGTTTCGCTGACGATGATTGACCCGCAAGAGTATGAGGGCCCGGACAAGCACGATCCCACAGAGCTGGTACTTCAAGATGACATGCCTGCCGAAGACTGGGACGAAGCTGAGATTCGTGCCCGTGCCTCAGATGAAGTGGAAAAATTAACCGAAGAGGCTCAACCGGGAGCAACCGAGGAAGTTGAAGTTTCGCGGTCGAAGGTCGACACTATAGCGGTTGCGTTTCCAGATGATGAGCCCCAGTTTGCGATTCACCTGATAAAAGCCGCCGTCACGGCACCTCCTGCCGGCCAGGTGGTACTGAAAATCCGGCGTCGCAAATTTCAGCAGAGCTTCCACGCGGGTGAGATTGCAGTCACGCGCCGGCTATTCCGTTCGGGCGACAGCGAATATTTGCTGAACGGAAAGCTGTGCCGCTTGCGCGACATCCAGGAACTATTTATGGGCACCGGGCTTGGGCCGGAATCCTACGCGCTGATCGAGCAGGGACGCATCGGGCAAATCCTGAGCAGCCGACCGACTGACCGCCGGGCCATCATCGAAGAAGCGGCGGGAATCACCAAATTCAAAACTAAAAAGCGTTTGGCGGAAGCACGTCTTGAAGACGCCAAGCAGAATTTAAATCGCGTTAACGACATCTTCGATGAGGTGACGCGCCAGGTGAATTCGCTGAAACGCCAGGCGTCGAAGGCGGAACGTTACGGTCGCTTGCGCGATGAGATGCGGGCCAAGCTTCGAGTCGTTTTGGCCAGCAAGTTCGCGCAGTTCGATCAGCAGGCGGCAGAATTCGATCTTCAGATCAGTTCACTGTCGGATGAAATGCGGCAATCATCCAGCGTAATGCAGGAATTCGAGACTGAACTGTCGGAGCGCGGGCAGCGCGGCTATGCCATTGAAGCCGAGATTCGGGAAAACGCAGGAAGGTTGAGCGACATCAAGCTGGAGGTCGATCGTAACCAGGCGCAATGCCGCCATAACCAGGAGCGCTGCAACGAGTTGACCGTGCGGTCGGCTTCGTCTGAGGCCGAACTCGATCAGGGACGTGCGCGACTCACAGCTCTTGAAGAAGAATTGAATTCGAACCGGCAGGTGCTGGAGTCTGCGGCTGCGGATCTGGCATTGGCGCAGCAGGAGCTCGAAGCCAGCCAATTGCAAGCCACAGCAGCGGCGGAAGCGTTGGCCGAACTCGAACAACAGCAGGAGCAATCGCGCGTTGCCACGCTCGAATGTATCGCCTCACTTTCAAATCTGCGCAATCAATTAACGCAAGCTGAAGAGCGCATGGCTGGCGCAGACCGTGAAGCTCAGCGGCTGCAAACCGAGATGGCAGCGGCGCGCGCTCAAGCTGAATCGTTCGGAGGCGAACGCGGTCAGCTGGCGCTGGAATTTGAATCGGTATCACAGCGAGTTTCGGCGTTGACTGAGGAAATTACTCAGACCCGAGACCTTCTTGCGCTCAAGCGCCGGGAGGAATCAGAAGGGAAGAATCACCTCGATGGCTTGCGCGCCGAATATGCTTCGGCGCTGGGTAAAAGAAGTTCGCTGGAGGCGGTGATCGCCGAGCACGGCTATTCCACCGAATCCGTGCGTCGACTATTTCAGTCAGGCACCATGCAAGGCGGACTCGCGCCAGTCGGCGTACTGGCAGACTTTCTGGAAGTTGAGCCGCGTTACGAATCCATGGTCGAAGATTTTCTGCGCGATGAGTTGAACTACATCGTCGTTAAATCGTGGGATGCCGCCGACGAAGGTTTGCGTCTACTGCGATCGGATGTGAACGGTCGTGCCACGTTCCTGGTCCACCCAGAAGATTCTCAGGCGCGGTTCTCTTTCGCAGTTGCTGACAACCAGCCGGCGCCCCCAGATGCATCGATTGTTCCGCTCAAACATACGATTCGCGTACTCGACGGGTTCGGAAAATCGCTGGAAGTCATTCTTCCCAAGCTGCGCGACGGCTACATCGTTCCCGATCCGCAGTTCGCACGCAATTTGGCTCTCGAAAATCCTGATGCATTTTTCTTGGCGCAGAATGGCGAATGCTTTCACAACGTAACCGTCACCGGCGGCAAGCAGCGCGCTGAGGGTCCGCTTTCTATGAAGCGCGAACTGCGCGACATTACGAGGGTTTTGAACGAACTGGAAATGGCGCTGCGCCATCAGGAAAGCAGTGTGCTGAATCTCGGGCACGAGATCAAGGAACTGAGTTCTCTGCTTGATCGATTGGAAGCCGACAAGCGTGATTCGGAAAAGCAGGCCATGACCTCCGGCCACGCTCTGCGCCAGCTCGATTCTGAGATGACGCGGGTTCGCGAGCGTTGCGATGTTTGCGAAAGGGAACTGGCACGGCTGGCGGCGGAGAGCGCGGCCCACCAGCAGATCATGGTTGACCGCCAAATTGACATTGCTCTGGTGGAGGAAAAACGCGGAGAGCTGGAGAGACTGTTGGCATCCGCGCAAGAGCAACTCGCATTATTGCGCGAGAGCCGCAACACCACAGCGCAATCCGTCTCGGAGCGGCAGTCACAGGTGGCGACGCTGGCAGAACGGCATCGATCGGCGTCATCCGTGTTACAGAGGATCGAGCAACTGGTGGCGGAGATGCAGGCGCGCATCGGATCACTCTTATCGCAGATTGAATCGGCGAGGTCAGAAAAAGCTCAACGCGAGATGGAAAATCTGACAATCGCGGACAAGTTACTGGATCTCGACGCCGAGAAGAATGCCTGCGAAACTCGCGCCGGCCTGCTGCAAGTTGAATCGGACGAGGTGCGGGCGAGAATTGGCGAGATCGATGCCATGTTGCGCGAGGCCCGACACGCGCTCGATGCTCTGCGTGATCGCAAAGCTGAAGTTTCAACTGCGGCGGTCAAGCTGCAGTCAGACGCTGAGTATCTGGCGCAGACTTGCATGAACGATTTGAGCGTGGAGCGTGCAGAACTGATGGCGGATTCGACTCTGCCGCGAGTGTC
>DATATW010000081.1:0-13743 GCA_036268595.1 Terriglobales bacterium | reverse complement strand
CGCTTCTTTCTTGCTGACCACATCGCGGATGAAGCTTACGAGTTCGTCATCCGAAGCGCCGCGCCGCATCAGTTCGTGCAGGTCGTGGTCCCACACCGAGAACAGGCAGGTGCGAATCTTGCCATCAGACGTAATGCGAATCCGGCTGCAATGCCCGCAGAATGGATGCGACACCGGCGCAATAATTCCGATCTCGCCAATGCCATCCTCAAAGCAGTAACGCCGCGCGGTTTCGCTGTGCTGATGGGGAATCTCGACCAGCGGCCGGTACTCTGCCATGCGTTGAAGAATTTCATCCAGCGTGACAACCACTTCGGGCGTCCATACGCGGTCTTCTTCGAGCGGCATGAACTCGATGAAGCGTACGATCAATCCCTCTACGCGCGCGAACTTGCCAAACGGCACGATCTGATCTTCGTTGAAGCCTCGCATCAATACGCAGTTCACCTTGACTGGGCCTAGCCCTGCGTCGCGCGCAGCACGGACACCGGCGAGCACTTGATCGAAGCTGCCCGGGACGCGTGTGATTCTTGCGAATGTGTCGGGATCGACCGCGTCCATGCTGACCGTGACGCGGCTCAGCCCTGCATCTTTGAGCGGCTTCGCCATCTCGGCCAGCAAGTGACCGTTGGTCGTGATGGCAATGTCGAGGCTCGTTCCCGTAGATGTTTGGAGTCGCGCCAACTCGCGCACAAAGTCCACGACTCCCTTGCGCAGAAGCGGCTCTCCGCCCGTGATGCGAACCTTCGTGATCCCCAGCGAGACCATCACCCGCGCCATCCGCGAATAATCCGCAAACGGCAATTCGCCATAGATCGCGCCTTCATTTCCGGTGCGGCAATAGACACATTTGTAATTGCAGCGATCGGTGATGGAAATCCGTAGATCGGTTATGGCGCGGCCGAATTTGTCGGTAAGCGGCATTTCATCAGTCGGCATTCAGCACTCAGCGATATGAATTCCAAGCATCCAGCAAGAGCCCGTTATGGCTAAATGCCGAACGCAAAATGCTGAATGCGTTCCTGAAAAAGAAATGGCAGGCGGGAAATCCCGGCAGTCGTCTCCTTTCCAATGCTTTCTATCGAAAGCGGGAGGCGCGGGCGTTTCCACCTGCACCCTCGGAAGACTTTGGTGCGGGCGAGTCGCCCGCATACTGTCTTCCTCGCCGCGCCAGCCGGGTATTCCTCAGGCCAAGGCGGTCGGAAACTCAATCCAATTATAGATGCACTCATTTGAGAAAAGGGACAAACAATTACGGCGCCATAGATTTGAGGTCTTGTTCAATCGCCTTCTCCGCCATTGGCGACATCACCGCAAATCCAGCTTGGTCAGGATGAAGGCCATCTTTCGCAAGATCGCGTTTGAGCAGCCCTTTGTCATCGACCATAGCGCTGAAATAGTCAAGATAGATCAGCCCATTCTTCTCGCAATAACCTTTCAGCCAGTCATTGAGCGCCAAGATTCTCTCCGGCGGGCGCGACGCAAAAAATTCCTGCGCCTCGGGCGTGTAATTATTTACCGGCAGAATGGACGAGAAGATCACTCGTATGCCATGCACCTTCGCCAAGTCCGCCATAGATGCCAGGTTCGCTTCGATGTCCTTGTTCGAGATCGGCCCGGTATTTCCGGCAACGTCATTGGTGCCCGCCAGGATAACGAGAATTTTTGGTTGCAGATCGATCACGTCCTGGCGAAAGCGGACCAGCATTTGTGAAGTAGTCTGGCCGCCGATTCCGCGATTAACGTAGTGTTTGCCGGGAAACGAATCGTCGAGCTTCCAGATATCGGTGATCGAATCTCCGAAGAAAACCACGCGGTTCTCGTTCGGCGCCGGCGGTGTCAATGCCGCGTCGGCTTCGCGATAACGCCCAAGTTGGCCATAGTCACTTACATAGACAGCAATTCGCGACGCCCGGTATTTATCGAGGCCCGGATAACCGCTCGAAGGCAAAGTATCTTGCGGCTCCGTGGTTTGCGCAATGGCTCCAGCGGAAAAAATCAGAACAAAAATGAGCAAGCGCTTGAAACTCATAATCGATCGTCCTCACATCCCGTCATAGTTCGGTCCGCCACCGCCCTCGGGAGGCACCCAGGTAATGATCTGGTACGGGTCCTGGATGTCGCAGGCTTTGCAGTGCACGCAATTTGAAGGATTCAGACTGATGCGTTTGCCATTCGGCGCAGAAGAATCGTCGAGCATTTCGTAAACGTTCGCTGGACAGAATCGCTGGCAGGGGCTGCCATATTCGACAACGCATCGTGACTCACAGATATTGGTATCGTGAATGATCAGATGCGCGGGCTGGTCTTCTTCATGCTTGGTGCCAGAGTGATATAGGTCGGTGAGCTTATCGAAGGTGAGTTTGCCGTCGCCTTTCGCCGCGCCGATCAGATGAGATTCCGCGCCGCCGTCGGCGGGCAACTCGCTTAACTTTTTCATTCGCGTGTAACCGGCAGTTCCTGCATAGCGACTGCGCAAGCCTCGGCCGCCGGTGAATTGCTGGATGCCGGCGTGGAGCATTCCGCGCCAGAAGCCGTGTTCGAATCCTTGATGAAAATTGCGCACTTTCCAAAGTTCTTCTTTGATCCAGCTATTCTCGATGCGAGTTTGAAATGCACTGAGTGATGCTGCAGAAAAATCGTCTTTCTTCAGTGCGTCGAAAGCGGTCTCGGCTGCCAGCATTCCGCTCTTTATGGCGAGATGAATTCCCTTAAGCCGCTGTGAATTTAAAAATCCGGCGGAATCCCCGAGAATCATCCAGCCGTCACCCGCCACCGGCGGAATCGCCCACCAGCCGCCATAAGGCAGCGACTTAGCTCCGTAGCGGATCATCTTTCCGCCCTCAAGCAGCTTAGCCACCAACGGATGCCGCTTGAACTGCTGCAGCACGCGCTGCGGATCGAGCCGCGGATCGGGATAGTCAAGTCCCGTCACGAATCCTAAAGAAACAACATTGTCCTTCCCGCCATAAATCCACGCGCCGCCATACTCGCGCGAAGTCAACGGCCAGCCCATGGTGTAGATCACTTCGCCGGGAGCGATCCTTCCCGACGGAACTTCCCACAGCTCTTTAACGCCCTGGCCGTATGTCTGCGGATTGCGTCCTTTCATCAGATCGAACTTGTTGATGAGTTGTTTGGTAAGCGATCCGCGCGTCCCCTCGGCCAGGATCGTGATCTTCGCCTGTAAGTCGTACCCCGGTTCAAAATTGGATTTTGGCTGATTGTTCTTGTCGAGGCCTTTGTCGTCGGTGCGCACTCCGCTTACGCGATCGCCGTCGTACAGCAGATCCGATCCCGCAAATCCAGTGAAAACAGTCACGCCGGCTTCTTCAACTTTTCCGCCCAGCCATTTCACGAAGCGATTGAGCGAGATCAAATAATTCCCGTGATCACGCAGCGGTGGAGGCGTGATGGGAAATTTCAGTTTGCCCCTTTCGGTGAGGAAGTAAACCGACTCTCTTGAAACCGGGGCATCGATCGGCGCTTCTTTTTCAAATCCCGGCAGCAGTTCGCGCATTGACCGCGGATCGAGCAGCGCTCCAGAAAGGCAATGCTGGCCGATTTCACGGGCCTTCTCTAAAACATAAATATTTTCTTTGCTAAGTTGCGAATCAGGGTCCTTCGCATTGTGAGCGTCGATAAGCTGCGAGAGCCGCAGTGCGCAAGCCATTCCAGCCGGCCCGCCACCCACGATGACCACATCGGCCGGCATTTGCGGGCGTGTTATATCGGCTGGAGGCTTGCGAAAAATAAGCATATGCGAGGTTTCAGAGTTTCAAGGTTTCAGAGTTTCAACTTTTAAAAAGTCTTTCGTTTCGCCTCTCAGTAACCCCTCGGAGTTGACCAAAACGGAACAACCAGGAAAACAAAATCGCTTCTGGCGACTCACGGGTACGCATTAGGTCTAAATTAATCGCAGGAGATTAGATTGAGCCGCACCTACCGCGAACTCCTGGTTTGGCAAAAAGCGAAACACCTGGCTACGCTCGTTTATTGCGAAACCGAGGGCTTCCCAAGATCTGAGATATTCGGTTTGACCTCCCAAATCAGAAGAGCCGCGATTTCGATTCCATCCAATATTGCAGAGGGCCAGGGGCGCGACGAAGGGAGAATTCCGACACTTCCTAGGCCAAGCTCGGGGTTCAATCCTCGAACAAGAAACTCAACTTGGAATCGCGCATGAACTTGGTTATCTTAATCAACCGGGACACCAAACTCTAGATTCGCACACCTTCCAAGTTTTAGGTCTCTTGAATCGGCTGATCGAGTCACTCTCGATTTCAGAAACCTTGAAACCTTCGAAACATTGAAACCTTAGCTCTTCGCCTTTTTCACTTCCTCGATCAGCGGCGGCACGATATCGAACAAATTCCCCACCACCGCCACATCGGCAATCTCGAAAATAGGCGCTTCGTTATCTTTGTTGATCGCTACAACTGATCGTGCTCCCTTCATCCCGACAATATGCTGAATTGCACCGCTGATCCCCAGCGCGAGATAAAGTTTAGGCGCGACCGTCTGGCCGGAAGAACCGATTTGCCGATCCATGGGCAGCCAGCCTGAATCGCAAATAGGACGTGAGGCCGCGATCTCCCCGCCCAGGGCATCAGCCAATTGTTTCGCGAGCTCGATATTCTTTTGTTCTTTAATTCCGCGCCCAACCGAAACGATAATCTCAGCTTGGGTAAGATCGACCGCCTGTTTGGCCTCTTTGAAAAGTTCCTGGGGTTTATTGCGAACCGTTGCGGCGGGAATATCAACTTTGAGGCTCTCTAAAGGAGCCGCGCCTGCGCCGGCTTCAACTTTGTCGCCGCGAAACGCGCCGTTCTGGAAGGTCACGAACCAGGGCGCATCGCAATTGAAGCTCACATCAGCAGCAAACTTCCCTTGAAACATCTGACGCGTGAACAATAGCTTGTCGCCGTCTTTACGAAACCCGATGCAGTCGCTGATTACGGTTCTTCCCATTGCGGTCGCCAGCTGCGGCACAAAATCCCGCACCTGGTAGGTGTGCGGCATGAGGACCAATTTTGGCTGCTTGGACGTCAGAAATTGCTTCAGTCCGGACGAAAACGCGTCGGGTGTATACGGCTTCAGCGCCGGCGATTCCACGGCATAAACTTTCGCGACATTCTTGCCGGCGACTTCGTTCGCAATCGATCCAATGCCGTCGCCGACGACGGCAGCTTCTAGCGTCCATCCCGTTTCCGAAGCAATCGCCTGCCCTGCAGTCAGCGTCTCCCAGGAAACGCGATTCAGTCTTCCTTCTCGTTGTTCGACGATTACCAGAATGGTTTCAGGCATAGGGTCCAAAAATTGCGTGAGGGGATTACTCAGTTAGCGGGCCGCGCTTGATCGCGCCCACGATCAGCAGAGTCAGGCCGATGGCGCCCTGCGCGAGGGTCCAGTACGTGTACAGGTAAGATCCGCCCTTGATCCCGCTGTACACGAATGACAGAAAAATTAGGTCAGTCCACAGCAGTAGTTTGCCGATCGTCATCAGCACCGTGCCCTGAGTTTCATGACCGCCGAGTTGAACTTCTTCCATGCGCATCAATTGTTTCCCAGACATTTCGCTCCTCCTGTCTACAGCACACGAATTTCGTTACGCAGCTTCTCCACCAGTTTCTTTGCGATCTCGGACGCCGACCCTTCCAGATATTCTGTCTTCTTAGTTTTCTGCGGAATGTACATGCGCTCGATCTTCTGCAAATTCGCGCCAACCGCCGATTGCACTTCAGCCAGCGTGACTTTCCGCAGCGGCTTGTTCTTCGCCTGCTTGATGCCAATGAGCGTGGCGTAGCGCAGTTTGTTAATTCCGGATTGAATTGTCAGCACCGCCGGCAAGGGCATTTCGACGAATTGAAAGTATCCTGCCTCGAGTTCGCGTTTTACTTTGATGCCGCCATCGCTCTTTTCAATCTGCATGATGATGGTCGCATGCGGCCACCCCAGCAACTCGGCGAGGATTACGCCAGTCTGTGCGAAGCCATAATCATCAGATTGCAACCCGGTAAAGATGAGGTCGAATTTCTCGTCTTTGATGGCCGCAGCAAAGGCCTTCGCGGTGTTGAACGCATCCAGGCCAACGAAGCCCGCGTCTTCCAGGTGGATGGCTCGGTCTGCGCCCTTGGCCAGCGCCTCCCGCAAAACCTGCTGTGACCGCGCCGGCCCGGCTGTAATCGCGACCACTTCGCCACCGTGCTTCTCTTTCTGCCGCAATGCCTCTTCGAGTGCGAACGCGTCAGGCTCATTCACTTCGTAGGACACATCTTCGCGGATCCAGGTGCCGCTCTCATTGAGTTTGAGGGGAGCGTCTTTTTGCGGCACTTGCTTGATGCAAACCAGAACCTTCAAAACTATTCCTCGCGTTCAGGGCGAACAGGCAAACCAGTTAGTATATCCGAGAGAGACAGAAGCAGTTCACCCTTTGTAGCACCTTGCAACGGATCAGTTTCCGATTAGCCCGTCATGCGACAGTCTCGTTGGGGACGCGCAATCTACCCTGGGGGAAGTGCTTGATTCAGTGTTCAGTGACGGCGAGCCATTCTGCGATTCAGGTGTCAACGACACGCGGTCAGGCGGCGGGCTCCACCTCCGCCGCCTCAGCCGAGTTCGTTGTTCCTTTAGAGGAGGTCAGGCACTGTCGTATTGATCGTGATGCGGGTTGCGTTGATCACACCGACGATATGAGTAACGACGTTTCCAGAGGTATCGTACGCATCCAACGTGAGTTTCCCGGTGTAATGCTTCCCATCTGGACTCAAGGTGATCTCCTCAAAAAACCGAGTCGGACCCTGCGGGTTCCCAATGCCGCTCGGCATGTTGGTGGTGTCGTTGGATAACCACGCGAAGTGATTGAGCTTGTATTTGGATTTCCCAGTCTTTTCCCAAATCCCCAGGCAGAAATCCCCGTCTTGCGGAGGCCGTGCCGAATTCATGATTTCGGTTCCATCGTTATGCCAGACGACCAGGGCGTTGTCCAGGGGCGCCCCGTCCGGCGGTCCGGCTTCATTGCCCTGAGCTGTGAACGTTACGTGCCACATCCCGACAATTGCGTCGTCGGATGAGCTGGCCGAGACAGGCAAGAGTGAGCCGGATTGGCCATCCCACAGTTGAGGCAGTAGAGACGCCCCAGGTTTCGACTTGCCGTTGTCTCCGCAAGCTGCGAAGGCTGTGCCGCTGAGAAGCGTTCCCATCAGAATGACTCCCAAGGCGATTGCAAATTTGCTGAATGCAGGTTTCATGTGTGATCTCCTTTGAACACTCGAAGCGTTGAAGGCTTCGAGCTGCGGAGCGTATGCTGCGATAAAAGTCGGCCTAGAGCAATGGACTGGGACTAGAGCTTTGCTCAAGAAAAACTGTAGGCGTAAGTTGTTGATCCGGCGACTTATAGGCCGCTGCTGGCGCAGAAAGTGGTATAGTTCCGCCAAGTCCTGTTGAGGCCACTTTGCCTGCCGGGTTTTACAAATTTGATGAATTCGAACTCGACGGGGCGCAGTTCGAGTTGCGTCGCGAGGGACGGGCGCTGAGGGTTGAACGTATTCCCCTCGAGTTGCTCATTCTTCTCGTAGAGAGGAACGGTGACCTGGTCGCTCGGCAGGAGATTATCGAGCGCCTTTGGGGTAAGGACGTTTTCCTTGATACCGACCAGGGAATCAACACCGCCATCCGCAAAATCCGCACGGCGCTTCGGGATGACGCGGACAAGTCCCGCTATATTCAGACTGTTTCGGGTAAGGGCTACCGATTCATTGCGGAAGTCAAGGACGGTAACGGCAATGCGGGAAGGTTGGCCGTTGCCTCGGAGACCACGCGGCCGGCTTCGGTCGAACCCGCTCCACCGCAAGCCCCTCACGTCCGGCGGCGGCATCGGGCTTGGAGCCTGGCCGGTATTACAGCCCTTGTGCTGTTCCTGATCATCGGCGCCGCGCTCGCGTTCAATGTGGTTGGACTGCGCGATCAAATCTTTGCGTCGCACCAGATCGGGCCCATTCACTCCATCGCAGTTCTTCCGCTGGCAAATCTTTCCGGCGATGCGTCACAAAATTATTACGCCGACGGGATGACGGATGAACTGATCACTGCCCTCGCCCGGAACAGGTCTTTGCGTGTTGTGTCGCGCACATCAGTGATGCAATACAAAGGCGTGAACCGTCCACTTCACGACATTGCGCAATCGCTTGGCGTGGACGGGATTCTGGAAGGATCGGTCGCCCGCAGTGGCGGCAGAGTTCACGTGAATCTGCAGCTCATTTACGCCCCGACCGACACACACATGTGGGCTGAAAGCTATGATCGCGACCCCACCACCGCAATGTCATTGCCCGAGGAGCTGTCGCAAACAATCGCCGCCGAAGCTAAAGTTGCGGCCGCCGCGGCGCGTCCACATCGGTACATAAGCCCTGAGGCGCACGATGCTTACCTGCAAGGACGCTACTTCTGGTTTGCCAACAACTTCCAGAGAAGCATCGAATTTTTTCAGAAGGCGATTCAGTTACAGCCTGACTATGCGCTGGCCTGGGATGGAATTGGAGATGCCTATCTCCAAAGCGGCGAAGACAACGGCATCCCGTCTCAGCAAGTGTGCGCTAAAGAGGATGAAGCTACACAAAAAGCCATGTCTTTGGACGATTCTCTAGCAGAAGTCCACAATTCCATGGCAGTCCTCAATTTGTTTTGCAAATGGGATTTTCACAACGCTGAAGCCGAATCGCTGCGCGCGCTTGAATTGGATCCCAATTACGCCGAGGGGCGGTTCATGCATTCTCAAGTTCTCATTGTGATGAATCGGGAGGAGGATGCGCTTCAGGAGGCGAAACGGGCTAACGATCTCTCCCCTTACGAGAGGCCGTGGGGATTAGGTTATCTTTACATTCACATGCGGCGATATGACGACGCCATCAACGAACTTAAACTGCGCGCCGAGGTGTTACCGAGCGATCCCGGTATTCATTTTCTTTTGTCTCAAGCCTACTGGCTCAAAGGCATGTGGAAGGAATCGGAACAAGAATTGGAGAGGGCATTTCAGGTCTCTGGCGATACCAAGATGGCCGCTGCGGAACATCGTGCGTTCGCACAAGGTGGAGAAAAAGCTGTGGAACAACTAGGTGTGAAAACAGTCCTGGAACGCGCGCAGAAGCGATTTGTTCCAGCCTGGGACATAGCATTTCAGTATGCATTCCCGGGTAACAAGGAACAAACCTTGAAATACTTGGAGGTTGCTTACCGCGACCGTTCCAGCTCTTTGGTCTTTATCCAAAGGGAACCGGTGCTTGATTTCCTGCACTCGGACCCGCGGTATCGGGCAATCGTCACCGGAATGGGCCTGCCGCGGGCGTACTGACATTTTTTCTAATTTCTTGGATTTCGTGACCTCCATTCTCTTTCTTGGCGTAGTTTGTCTTGCCAGTTTATCCGTTTACGAAACTTCTCTTTGGGCGAGTGGTCGGCCATCCCGAAACTGAACCCACTACCCAGCACTTCGGTCTCATCGTTCTAAGCATTCTCCCCATTAACGCGGCGGCATTCATTTCGCCGGATACTGTTTGGTTTGCTGGGTCCGCGAATTAAACACTTCAAATTTTCCGTCCGGCCATGCGGTGAGCTTCAGGTAATTGCCAGCATCGGGGCCCTGGACATTGGCAATAAACTCTGCTGCAACGTTGTGTGCCGAACCACCTTCTTCCGAATAGTGCAGCTGCCACAGATTTTCGAGGTTGGGCGATTTCTCAATTGTTTCCCATGAAGAAGGGCTGCCGCCTTTTTTTGCGCCATTGTCCATGATTGCGACCCGCGGCGCAATGGCATTCAACAAAGCCGGACTGCCGCTTTGGCTAAATCCGTGATGCGAGACGATATAGATGTCGATTTTACCGAGCTTGTTTTGCGGGCACACCAAACCAATTTCTTTGTCGCTGGTCAAATCTCCCAAATCTAAGATTCGCAGCTTGCCGAAGGTGAAGACCGAACCCAGCGAGCGGGCATTTTCGGTCTGGTCTGCGGCGTACTTCTGCGAATCCTTGCAAGTCGGGTTTTCCTCGCCCGCGTCTGCAAGTGGATGGTCAATCAGGACGCCGTCGGCGCTGACCACGACTCCATGTATTCCGCGGACCGGCAACGCCTCGCCCGGCTTCGCAGTCATATGTTTGTACTTTCCGCTGGCCAGCAGTTGCTGGTAGGCCTTGTATCCTTGCTCGGTGACGGAATCGTTCGGTTCGCGATTCTCGCCGTGATCAATGAACTTGCCGATGGGAATTTTTGCGGCCAGTTGCGGCACTCCGCCCACGTGGTCGGTGTGGTAGTGCGTGATCAGCACATAATCGATCTTGCTGATACCCGCTGCCTTGGCAGCGGCCACAATCCGGTTAGCATCTCTTTCTTCATTGCCTGGCCATCCAGTATCGATCAACAAAGACTGCCTGGCCGGAGTGACAAAGAGCGTCGACTGCCCACCTTCAACGTCCACGAAGTAAATCTGCAGGGCGCCCTTTGGTGAATCGGAAGCGGCTAACGCTACAGACCCAGCGAACACAAGAAGTAGGAGAATCAAAGCCATATGCATTGCGATCCGCCAAACAGAGTTCGGTTGTGCCTCAAAATAAAGTGGTTGTCTTTGGGACATGCACACCTCGGGATTTAGTGGAACCGCTTAAGGATATCGCTTCAGCGCCCGGATTGGTCAAGCGAACCATCCCCTCGCCCGCATCATACATAATGCGTATAATCTTCATTCGCCACCATGCCGCGGAACCAGCGTTATGCACTAGTCGCTTACGTAAGGAACCCGGTAGGAGAGTTCGTTGAAGCTCTCCGCAAAGAACTCCACCCGGAATTACCACACCTCGCCGCCCACGTGACACTGCTTCCCCCGCGCTTGCTCAGCGGCAGTGAATCCGCCGCCCTCGAAACCATGGAGGAACTCTGTAAGGAAGTGGAGCCGTTCGAGGTTTCTCTGGGCGAGGTCGAAACCTTTATCCCCGTCACCCCCACAGTCTTTATACGGGTCGCACATGCCGCTTACCGAATGCGGGAGCTCCATGACCAATTGAACGTCAATGCGCTGGCATGCCATGAAGAATGGCCCTATATGCCCCATCTGACGATTGTCAAAATGGGGGCCGAGGACCAAGCGCAGTACGCCTACCGGGTCGCTCGCACCCGCTGGGCTGAATTCGATCAATCCCGCTGTATCGAGGTGCGCGATCTGACCTTCGTCCGGGAAGACGGCCAGAACGTCTGGGCGGATCTGGCCGAGATTCCCCTGGGACGACGTTTAATCAGCGCCGCCGGCCGGGTTCGCTGACCTAGCCGCTTGCGAGATTCCCCTAAAACTGCCGTCACTGGCGGACTCTGTAGTACCAGACATACACGTTACTGTACTTCTTCGCGCGTGCTATATCCCTCCCGTACTCTGCCCATCCGTCAGGCATCAGGGTAAACAAAAGATACGACAGGCTGATCGCTTTTGAGCCTCGGGAGGATCGATGCAGATCGGAGTCTATGGAGCGGGGTATCTGGGAACGGTGATTTCAGCCTGTTTGGCGGATTTCGGAACTCCGGTAACCTGCTGCCACCCCGATAGCTCCCGAATGGTGGAGATGGCGCAAGGCAAAATTCCCTTCCACGAAAAGAACCTGAGCGAAGTAATCAAGCGCAGCGTGCGCTCCGGACGACTGGCTTATTCGACCGACGTCGATTCTTTTGCGCGCAAGTGCGGCGTAATTTTTCTGGCGGAAGACCATTCGCAACATCTGGCGGAACTCGTTGTTCGGATCGCGAAAGCCGCGGCCAAGCCGCCGATTCTTTGCATCGTTACCCCGGTTTCAGTCGGCACCGGCCAGGAGATGGAAAAACGGTTGCAGGAGGCCGGACTGAAAGCGGTAATAGTCTCCCAGCCGATCTTCTTTACCGCCGGATGCGCTGTTGAAGATTTCAATTGGCCAGACCGGATCATCCTTGGAACGAGTTCGAACGAAGCCGTGGTCGCGATCAAGCATATTTTCCACCCGCTGGTGATGCGTGGGGTCCCGGTGATCGTGACCAATCATGCAACCGCCGAACTGGTCCGCGAGGCTGCCACCGCCTTTGTCGCAACCAAGATTTCCTTTATCAACGAACTCGCCGGACTCTGCGAGCGTGTCCAAGGAGATGCAGTGCATCTTTCGTTGGCGCTGGGATTAGATAAAAAAATCGGCCCGCGCTGCTTGCAGGCAGGCGCTTCGATGGGCGGCCTTTTCGCCCAGTCCGATATGGATTCACTGGCCACACTTGCACAGCAAAATCAGGTCCCGCTGAAAATTTTGAGCGCAGCGAGAGAGGTGAACCAATCCCTCGCTGACGGCATGGCCGAAAAAATCTCGCTTTGCCTGCAGTCTTTGCAGAACAAAGATGTGGGAATTCTAGGGCTGGCATTCAAGCCGAATACCAACTCAGTCGCGGGTTCTGCTTCAGTGAGATTGGCCCAGAGCCTGGTATCACGCGGCGCCCGGGTGCGCGCATACGATCCAGTGGCAATGACAGACGCCAAACTGGAACTGAACGGAACGGTACACTACTGCGAATCGGCTTATGCAGTAGCGGAAGGTGTGGAAGCCCTGGTGGTAGGCACCGGCTGGCCGGAATTCCGCGCTCTCGACTTCAGCAAAATCAAAGCCCTCCTCCGTCGTCCTCTGATCGTCGATACCAAAAACATCCTCGACTCCACTCGCCTGCGCGCCATGGGATTCGAATACATTGGCGTCGGCAGAGTGTAATCCCCGACGTAGAGACGTAGCTTGCTACGTCTCTGATGGCGCAGGCACCTGCCACGTCGGAGCCCGCAAACAAGCCTCCGCGGATACTTACCTCTACCTTGTTATAATCAAGAGATTCGGTGGGAGTAGCTCAACTGGCAGAGCACCGGACTGTGGCTCCGACGGTTGCGGGTTCGATTCCCGTCTCCCACCCCATATCAAAATCCATACCTTCGCAATCACTGCTTCCTCTTTTTCCCCCGACCGAATTTACCGCGGCGTGTTCTGCCGGAAGTACCAGCTGGCGAAGTCCTGATCGTGTAATCGCGGGCGATCTTTGACGGAGGATGAGAAGGCAATCTTGAAAATTGCCGGTGGTGAAAGTATCCTGAGGGAGTACATTTAAAGACTCCAACCCTTTCAGTGTCTACTCGAGTGAGCTTCGACGGCGGTCAGAGAGCGAGAACGCCGCTCTCCGAAATCAACTTCGGCCGCAGCGTAATGCTTTACCGTGCCGGGACGCTGGTTTGTATTCTGCTGGTGTTTCTCACTAGCTTCGTGGCCGTCGCACACTTTCACGCTAATGAAAGCGGAAATGCCGACCGCTCCTGTTCGCTTTGCGCTCTGGCGCATGTCGGAATCGCAATAAACAACGTTGCCACGCCAGCACCGATTTTTGTTCCATCTGTTTTGCGTGAGACTCCCGCAGTGGTCTCGCGTTCCTTCCGTCCGCTTTCCTCCAACTATATCCGTCCTCCACCGCAGGCCTAGAACCGCCAGTGTGGGTTCAGCTCGCGAAAAATAAAATTTGGAGGAACACATGAAGGCTTTCTACGGAATGCCGCTGCGTGCGGCATTTCTCAGCATTTTTCTTTTTGCCATCTCCGGCGGTTTGTTTGCCCAATCTGCTAACTCGACTGCGGTTGAGGGAACAGTCCTTGATCCTTCGGGAGCAGTTGTCCCCAACGCTACGGTAGAAATTCGCAATCCGGTCAGCCAGTTCGAT
>DATATW010000080.1:0-26926 GCA_036268595.1 Terriglobales bacterium | reverse complement strand
CCCCAGTGACAAGACCAGCCGCCAAATATTAAGACGCGCTCTGGCTCTTCGTTTCTTCCGCGTCAAATTTCTCAAAGGCGGACTGGAAGCGTGGAAGACGAATGGCTATCCGGTCGAACCATACAAAGAGTCATTCCATCTCTATGCCTCGAAGTAGCTTCGTTCATAGAAAGTTCGGAAGCGCGTCGGTGGTGCCTTTGAGGAAAGCACAGAGGAATTACTCCGGTTACTGGAGTGCTATCCGAACCAGCGCGGTCATATCCATCTGGTAACGGGCACGTGGTATACTGTTTTCAGACGCTATTGCCACGGTTTGCTCGTGACGCGGTGGCCCCAAGCTGGGCCAGTCTCATCTCCGCATTTCCTGCCCGCCGTATTAGTTGGCGCCAATCTAAAAATTAAAGTGTGAGTGGCTGGCGGACTCCGGGCGTGTGTCCGAGTGTATAAGGCACCAAGTGTGCGGAACCAACCGCTCCAAGAAAGAAACAAAATCGAATGACCACATTTACCGAACTGCCCCTGGCTTCTGCGCTGCAGAAGAAACTGGCGGCAGGTCAATTTATTAACCTCACCCCAATCCAAGAGGGCGCGATTCCTCCTGCTCTAGAAGGCCGGGACGTAATCGGCACGGCCCAGACCGGCACCGGCAAAACGCTGGCGTTTCTGATTCCAGTGATTGAAATGCTGAGCCGGGAATCTGCGCATAAGACAACCGCGCTGGTGCTCTTGCCGACGCGCGAACTTGCTATGCAAGTGCATGAAGTGTACGAGCGGCTGCGCACGAAAACCATGCACAAAGCCGCACTGATCATCGGCGGCGTTTCAGAGCAGACGCAGATCCGCAGTCTGCGATCCGGAGCAGGCCTGGTAATCGCCACGCCTGGACGTTTGCAGGACCTGGTCACGCGCAGGTTTGCTGACTTGCAGCACGTGAAAATTCTGGTGTTGGATGAAGCCGATCGCATGCTGGATATGGGATTTCTGCCGGCGATCCGACGCATTGTTTCGATACTTCCGCAGCGCAGACAGACATTGTGCTTCTCAGCCACGCTGGAAGCATCCGTTGCGGGGCTGGTTTACGACTACATGCGCGATCCGGTGCGAGTGGCTTTAGGCTCGGTGCTCAAGCCAGCGGAGAGCGTACAGCTGAATGCTTACGAAGTCCGGCCGGGACAGAAGATGGACCTGCTGCGACAGCTGCTTTATGCGGAAAAAGGACAGACCCTGATCTTTACGCGTACGAAGCGGGGCACGGAACGGCTGGCTAAAGAGATCGTGCGCGACGGGTTCAACGCCGCCATGATTCACGGCGACCGTTCACAGTCGCAGCGCAATGCTGCGTTGAGCGGATTTCAGGAAGGCCGTTATCAGGTGCTGGTGGCGACCGACATCGCCTCGCGCGGATTGCACGTGGACGATGTGGCCCACGTAATCAACTATGACGTGCCGAAGATGGCTGAAGATTTCATCCATCGTGTGGGACGCACTGGGCGTGCAGGGTTCCAGGGTCGGGCAACCACTCTGGTTGCGGGCGCCGAAGTTTTAGAGCTGCGGACCATCGAGCGCGCGCTTAAGTTGAAAATCGAGCGCAAGCAGATTGACGCAGCAGCGGAACAACCGAGACGCTTTGTGGAGAACACCCTGGCATCGCGTACTCTGACGGCACTGCCGGGCGAAGTATTCGTCTAAAAACAAAAGTCGCCGAAGCTTGAGAGCGTCGGCGACTTAATTATCATCTGATCGGACTGCGCGGATATTTATCGTTCGGACTCCTCAGCGCCGTTTTCGTCGGCGTCTTCTATCCCAACGTTGAACAAAGCTGCCTGGGCAGCGGCATGTTCGCGCAATTCGGCCATCTCATCGATATTGCTGTCCGCGGGTTTCTCCTGCTTTCGCTGTGTTCTGCGTTCAGCCTTTTCCCGCTGTTTCTGTTGACGTGTCTGTTCTTTCTGGCGCTTGGTAAAAGTTGAGCGGCCTCGTGGCATACCTCATCCCCCAGTATTGAATGTCGATCGCAGGCCGATGATCTGGCGACCGGCCCCGCGCGAAATATTAGTGCTCTGCTAATAGTTTACCAGCGCGGCTCGCGCGGCTGGCGCGCATGGCCCCGGTAATCGTCGCGGTTACCCCCGCCCCCGCCGCCGCCGCTGCCTCCGCGGCCGAAACGCTGGCCGCTCTTGGGGCGATCGGTCTTCGGCTTGGCTTCATTAATGGTCAAGGCGCGGCCGCCGAGCTGGGTGCCGTTCAACGCGGCAATCGCCTTGTCGGCTTCGCTGGGATCGGTCATCTCGACGAACGCGAAACCCCGCGAGCGCCCGGTTTCGCGGTCGGTGACCAGGCTGACTTTTTCGACTGCGCCATGGGCCTCAAAAACCTGGCGAAGTTCGGCTTCGGTTGTGCTGTGCGGCAGATTACCCACGTACAAGTTCTTCATTGCATTTCCTCTCTTAATAGATCATCCAAACTTGGCGGTTCGTCGGCGGGGCGCTTGCCGTGGCGCATTTCAATATCGCGCGGAGGCGTAGGACGGTCGCGCATGGCTTTGGTCCGCGCGTTGGAGGCGGAGCGTACCGCAGAAATCCGGCGGGAGGCTTCCATGATTCCCCAGCGCTGCGACAAGTCTGCAAGATCGATAGAAAGTGCGGTCTTGACATCGCCGATCAGAGATTCATCGAAGTGCGCTGCGGTTGGAATTTCTCCATCGAGGCCGGGGATGTTCGCGAGATACTCGGGCTTGCCGACAAGAAAAGCCAGTTGCTGGCGCGGAGTGGCGCTGCGAACGTCATCACAAAATTTGTCGCGATGACCGCTTCCCTTCTCGACGTTAATTAAAACCAGGTCGTATAGATCGGCGCGCCACCAGGAGCGGGCTTCAGTGATGTCAGCGGCGCAGTCGACATCGATACCGAGCTTGCGCATGACTTCAGCGCGGAGTTCGCGCTTCGCCGTGGAGGTGTCGACCAGAAGCACGCGTTTTTTCTTGAGGGCACCCGGGGCGGGCGCCAAAGGAGGCAAATAAGGAGTGGTCGTCACTCTGACACCGCCGCTGGCTTCGAACTTTGGCTATGAGCTTTCTTGTTCGGTTGTGCGTTTGCTGAGTTGAGCAACTCGCGAGTGCGTTTACGGCGGGCGATCTTTTCCTTGCGATCGCGATGAAACCTGGCCTTGTCGCCATTTATTGCAGACATCATCAGCTCCTGTAATTCGGACCGGTTGGGGAGGGTGGTATGCCCTCATGGTTGTCGCGTCGCAGTAAGCGTCAGGCCGACATCAGTGACCACGAACGCGTTCAGTGGGAGCTGAAGTTAAAACGTATGGGAGCGACCGCAAGAGAAAGCCCTCACAATCTCTCAATCACGAAGGCGCATTCTCGGTCGCGCATCTTCGAGGTCAAGCAAATTGAGTATACGCTGTTTGGGGCGACTATGCTGCTGGGCGGACACTGCAGTAGTCGCGGTGAATTGCGCAAAACTCAACTGTCGCGAATGTGGGGACAGCCGCCCTCGGCTGTCCGGCTGATTGTAAGTGGCAGAGGTAGTGGTCCTGGCAAGAAAGTCTTTCATATAGAGCTGGAGGTTCTGAAGTAGGACTATTGGCGAGCTAGCTCGCCAGGACAGCCGAGGGCGGCTGTCCCCACATTTCTTAGGCTGTTTCCGCATTTCTTAAATGAGCAGTTTCGGAACGCAGGGTACCTGAGCGGGTCTGCGCCACAGCCATGGATAGTCTTCCCATTTGGTGACGAGGCCGGCACGGATGGGATTGGCTAGGATATAGGCAATTTTGGCATCAAGGCTCTCTGAGGAACGCAGCACGTGATCGAAGGATTCTGCTTGCCAGACACTTCCCTTCCGACCTAAGGCGCGGTTGATTTTGTGTGAAGATGCGCCTTTGATGGCGTCCATTATTGAGGCCAAAGAGTAGATTTCGTTTGCCGGATAGTTGATCATTGGGGTGAAGATCATGTGCACGTGATCCGGCATTGCCAATGACACGTAGAGGTTGACGGTGCGGTCGTGATCGTGCAGGCAGCAGTCGAGCACGATTTGCCTGACGCATTCCGGGATAACCCACTTTTTGTAAGTGCAGAAAGTAATGAAGTGGGGGCGGTAATCGCGCTGAAGATGCGGCAACTGCCGGCGATAAAAAGCTTTGCGCATATTCAAATTTTGTGAATGTGGGGACAGCCGCCCTCGGCTGTCCGGCTGATTGTAAGTGGCCAATGTAGTGGTCCTGGCAAGAAAATCTTCAGGCGCGGGCTGCGAGTTCCGAAGTGGAATTAATGGCGAGCCGGCTCGCCAGGACAGCCGAGTGCGGCTGTCCCCACATGTGTAGTTTTAGACAGCCGGAACCGGCTGTCCCCACATGTGCAATTTTGGGCAGCCGAGGGTAGCTGTCCGCATAATCTGGTGTGGCCTTATCACAATAAACTTGCTTATTGCACCATTTCCGAGTACCATTCGGGTGTGCGTTAGACTGAATCGGTAATGAGCAGTTCTTGCTTCACAGCCAGTAACTTGCAAGTTTCTTCCGACTCCCTCCAGCGTAAATCAATCAAAAAAGGAACACGTACTAACATGGCAGAACAAGGAACAGTAAAGTGGTTTAATGACGCCAAAGGCTATGGCTTTATCAGCCGTCAGAATGGCGAAGACGTTTTTGTGCACTTCTCAGCGATCCAAGCGGGCGGCTTCAAGAGCCTGCAGGAGGGCCAGACGGTGCAGTTCGATGTGACCAAGGGTCCCAAGGGCTGGCAAGCTGAAAACGTTCAGGCACTCTAAGCCGGGCGCGAATCTTGCAAAAGGCGATCTCTTCGGAGATCGCCTTTTCAGTTTTTGGGAATTCAGTCCAACAAATCAGCTGATCCGACCGGGCGTAGGCGGCAGTAGCGCGCGCACCTCGGCATCGCATTGAGGACAAAACGGGATAGAGACCTGCCACGCATTGTCGGTCCCGTAGAGCCAGAATTGGCCGACCAGCAGGCGGGTGCTGGAGCTGCAAGACTCGCAAATAGACTCCTTGTGGACTGAACCTTTCAATGCAAAAAACGCATTGAGCGACTTGATGATCTCCGGCTCCGAATTTCCTGCCCGGTTTGCCTTTGCCGTGGCGAATTGCTGCAGCTCTCTTCCAGCGTCCACAGTTTTATGGTGGTTCTTAGCGGACGAATCATCTGCGTCATTTCGATCTGAACCGCGGGCAGTTTTGCTGCGCAGCCAGAGTTGCAATTCATCTTGAAAGGCGAAAACCGGGCACGAAGGACCTTCGCCTAACCGGTGCACCGGAAGCCCGAGAGTGCTCTCCCAGCGCTGCACAGTCCGGACGCCCCGATTGAGTTCAGCGGAAATCGCCTTCCAGCCTTGTAGTGCGGAGGTATTCTGATGGTCGCGGGAGGAGGATGCGGCGAATTTCAGTACTTTGGATTCTTGCGGCCCATTCGAGGATTGTTGAAGTGGTTGTCCCATATCATCTCTCTTTCGAGCGAGTCTCCTTGACAGAAACGAGCACGAAAGCAAGCCGCGAATCGAGTTCTGTTTGGGAACAGCTTCAGTCTCGGTGAAGTGGAACCGATTGTCAGTCGCTTCACGCGCCTCTGATGGTGCGATGGCGCACGCTGAGCTATGTGCCGTCCCGGCGCCACTGGGTTCGCTGGTTTTGCATCAGCGCATAGCATTCGCAAGCTGCATCTTCCAGTTTCCGCCGGTCGATAATCTTCACATCGCCGCGGTTGTATGCGATCATTCCTGCTTTTTGCAAAATCCCCGCGCTAACGGTCACGCTGGAGCGGCGACTGCCGAGCATTTGGGAGAGGAATTCCTGGGTGAGGGCCAGATCCATCGAATCAATGCGGTCGGCGCACATCAACAGCCAACGGGCCAGGCGCTCTTCAACTTCGTGAAGCCGATTGCAGGCAGCGATTTGGGTAATCTCCATGGTGAA
This sequence comes from Terriglobales bacterium, assembly GCA_036268595.1. Taxonomy (GTDB): domain Bacteria; phylum Acidobacteriota; class Terriglobia; order Terriglobales; family Acidobacteriaceae; genus Gp1-AA145. The sequence goes on along the minus strand of DATATW010000080.1, from coordinate 20,989 downwards.
GATCTGCGAATACTGCTGCAGGCTGCGTTCCAGCACCGGACACTGTGGCAGGAGGCTGGTTAAGGTACCGCCATCCATTCGGAAGGCAGTAGCGGTGAGTTGGGAAATGGCGCGAGTCGGCGCGGTGCGGAAGCCGACCAGCAGTGGAAGTCCGACGAAGCCTTCCTTCCCCACCAGGCCCACCTCTACGCTTTTTCCATTGGGGAAAACGCTCAGGATGGAAATCATTCCGCTGTTGCCGAAGTAAACCGATTTAATGGCGTCCCCCACTTCATGCAGCAAGTGATGGACTTTAAGACGAACGAATTCCAGCTTTGGAAAAATCAAATTGCGTTCGGCGGGTGGAAGTGTGAGCAGAATTTTGTTGCGAATTTCGTTGCGGTGACCGTCAGCATGCGCAGTTCTTCGTTGAAGGGGGAAAGGAACCGATCTTCTGGCCATCATTGAATCAACCAGTCTGAGGGACTCGGCGTGATCTGTCGGTTCGGTCGGTGACTTGCGAGTGTCTGAAAACGTACGCTACGCGTGGCGAGAACCGTTTTGCCATTCGCGGACTTGCCGTTGCATGATGGCGTAACAGTCGCAAGCGGCGCCCTCCAGCTTTCGACGATCAACGATTTTTACGTCGCCGCGGCTGGTGGTAATAGTTCCGGCTTGCTGCAAAATTCCAGCTGCTACAGTCACACTGGATCGGCGAGTGCCAAGCATCTGGCCCAAAAATTCCTGGGTCAACGGAAGCTCGTTGGATGACACGCGATCGGAGCACATCAGGAGCCAGCGCGCCAGGCGCTCATGAACCTCATGCAGCCGGTTGCAAGCGGCAACTTGGGTGACCTGCATGGTGGCAATTTGCGAATACTGGCGCAGGCGCCGATCCAGCGTCGGGCAGTGAGGCAGTAGAGCCATGAGGGTCTCGGCATCCACCCGAAAAGCGGTAGCGTCAATCTGCGAAACTGCACGAGTGAATGCAGTGTGGAATCCGACTAGAAGAGGCAATCCTACGAAACCTTCCTTGCCAACCAAACCAACTTCGACGCTCTTGCCGTCAGAAAAAACCGTCAGAATGGAAACCATCCCGGAATTACCGAAATAGACAGACTTCAAAAAATCGCCGGGTTCATGCAATACGTGGTGAACTTTGAGGCGAACGAATTCCAATTTAGAGAACAGGTCTTTGCATTCTCCCGCGGGAAGCGAGAGCAGAACTTCGTTATAGATTGGGTTGCCATTGCCGTCGGACTGAGGCGGCGCGGTGCCAGACAGAGGTCTAATATTGGCCATTTAGCGGCTCCTTGCGTGGCGATATGCCAGTCTGTTTTTTGCAAGGAACCGTCGCCCAGAGGGCGCGGCGGATGGATGCTAGAAGAGACTAGATACAGTTTACTACCTTTTTAAACACAACCGAGGGAAATAAGCCTTGTTACTGCGTTTTGGCGGTTTTTATCAGTTTAGGACCCGAGATGCAATGTGCGCAAGCGTACAGAGATTGCTGTATTGTGCGACGAAGGGTAGAGGCCTAACTTAAAGCTGTCCTTCCTCGTCGCCGTCCGCCGACCTTACCGAATGGCCACCGGCCTGCAGCCTGCTCAGGACAAAGGTCGGCCATTTTTGTCTCATACAATTTTATTAGTCGATGACAGCCAGCTCGTTCGGCACGCGCTGCGAAGCTCTCTGGAAGTGAACCCTGACTGGGTGATCTGCGGTGAGGCGAGCGACGGGCAAAGCGCGATTCAACTGACGCAGGACCTCAAGCCGGATCTGGTGCTTCTGGATCTTTCAATGCCCGGCATGAATGGTTTTCAAGTGGCGCGCGAGCTGAAGCGCATCAGTCCCTCCCTTCCTCTATTGATGTTTACGAGTTTTAAAACTCCTCAACTTGAGAAAGAGGCGATGGCCGCCGGTTGTAATGCGGTGGTTTCGAAATCCGACCATCACGACAGGCTATTCGACAATATTTATCAATTGTTGGCGAGAAAGGACCGCAATATCGGCGCTCGAATCGCCTAAACGGTGATTATCGGCGCACGCAAGCTTCTTTGCCCTGGCCGGCACAGATTCCCTTCGACCGTCGACAGATGTACAACCTCATGCAGCAGTCCTGAATCGCATATAATATTGACGACGTTGCAGATCACCTTGCTACACCTCCGCTCGCTGGCTATGGATCGATTGAAAACCTGGAAAATAAAGCCGCTAAGGAATTCAGGCGAGAATAGTGTCCTGTTCACCTTTTATGGCTCTTTGTATCGGGCGGCGGTGCTCACGGCGGCATTCGCTTTGGTGATGACGGTGGCGACCCGGTATACCGGCCGCGTGGATACGGGTGTACAGGTGAGTTGTGCAGTCGTACATAACAGCCTGGAAAACCAGCAGCAACATATCGAAAAGACCAGCTTTACATGGATTTTTCCTCTCGCCGGCTTTGACAAACTGAAGCCTTCGACGTTGGTGTCAAAAGTGTTCGAGAGCGATGAGTTGCAGGTCAAGAGCCTACATTCATCGGATCTTTATATTCGGCCCCCTCCCTTCTTCTCCTAAGCCGTTCACTTCCTCCGATACGGATTCTCCGCCCATTGTTTAGGGTTGAGATGAAGCCGATTACGCATTGTTTCTTTTGGGATCTTTGGAGAACATGAACTTGTTACTCCCAAAGACTGGGCCCGCTTTCAAAGCTGCGCAAGGGAGCGCATTATGCCTGGAACCGTGCTGAGCCAACAGGAGCTCAGCGACCTGAGAAAACTGGATACTTGCACGGTCTCAAACGCGATCGAGACCTTCGGGGTACGGCTGCGCAACGCCGGCTTCGCGGATTCGAGCGTGCGCTGCATGTTCAAGGATTTTCCGCCGATGGTGGGCTATGCCGCCACAGCGCGATTACGGAGCGAAGCTCCCCCAGTAGATAAAGCCCAACTGCATGACCGGTCGGAGTGGTGGCAGAGCATTCTGCAAGTGCCAGCGCCCCGCATCGTTGTACTCGAGGATATGGACAAGCCGCCGGGTCGCGGCGCATTCATCGGCGACGTGCATGCGGCAATCCTGCGGGCGCTGGGCTGTATAGGAGTAGTGACCGATGGTGCGGTGCGGGAACTGCCGCGGGTGCGCGAAATGGAATTCCATCTGTTCGCGGGGAATGTTGCGGTGTCGCATGCCTATGCGCACATATTTCATTTTGGCGCGGCAGTAACGGTGGGCGGGTTGGAAGTGCATCCGGGTGATTTGTTGCACGGAGATGGGCACGGCGTGCTCAGCATTCCGCGCCAGATTGCGGGACAAGTGCCTGCCGTAGCAAACCGGCTGCGAGAAAAAGAAAAACAGCTGATCGCGGCGTGCCGCGAGGGTGAACTGCCGCTGGAGAAACTTCGGGAAATTATCAGGATATTGGAATAGAGATCGGCGGGAAGAGGCGCGGGAAGCATATGCGAAAAGACTCAACAAGGAATTACGGAATCATTCATTCCTTTCTTGCGAACACGGGAGAACGCGCGAGCACAAGAGCGCTCGTGATCTTTGGTGTATTGGTGGCGCTGGCAGTTGGCTTGTCGTCATGCAGCGGCGGCCACACTGGTGTCGAAGCCAGCGCACCGGCAGTTACTGTGGGCGTGACCAAAATTGAGCGCCGCAACCTGAGCCGAACTATTACTCTCTCATCCGAACTGGTGCCCTTCCAGGAAATTGATGTTTACGCGAAAGAAGCCGGCTATGTAAAGAAGTTGTATGTGGACTATGGCACGCGGGTGAAAGCCGGCCAACTGATGGCGACGTTGGAGATTCCTGAATTGGAGGCCCAACTCGATCAGGACCGGGCAGAGATCAAGAATTCGGGTGATGTGGTAAGCCGAGCCCAGCACGAGTTGAAGCGGTATCAAGCGCAATACAACGTACTGCATCTCGAATACACGCGGCTGAATGGAGTCTTCCAATCACAACCGGGAATCGTGGCCCAACAAGAGGTGGACGATGCACAGGGTAAAGACCTGGCGGCGTCGTCACAAGTGGACGCCGGGCAGGCGGCGCTCGAAGCTGCGGAGAGTTCTTTGAATGTCTCGAAGGCGAAGTTATTTCATGACCAGACTCTCTACGATTACGCCAAGATTACGGCACCGTTTGCCGGGGTAGTGACTGAGCGCTATGCCAACTTCGGCACATTGGTGCAGGCGGGGACGTCATCGAGCACCCAGGCCATGCCCATCGTGAAGCTGTCAGAAGACGATCGCTTCCGGCTGGTGATGCCGGTTCCGGAGTCCTATGTTCGCTATATCCGAATTGGCGAGCCGGTCGATGTGCGCGTGCCGTCGCTAGGCCGGACATTTCCCGGCAAAGTGGCGCGATTCTCGGTTGACGTGAAGGAGTCCACACGCACTATGCACACCGAGGTGGATGTAGAGAACCCTAAGCGCCTGCTGGTGCCTGGGAGTTACGCAGAAGCCGATTTGACGCTGGAGCAGAAGGATGGAGTTCCGGCGGTTCCACTCCAGGCAGTGAATCACGAGGGCGACAAGACCACGGTTTACGTCGTCGACGCCGGCGGAAAAATTGAAGACCGCCCGGTGACGCTAGGCCTGCAGACGGCAAACGCCGCCGAGATTATTTCCGGACTGCGCGAGGGCGAGCAGGTAGTGGTGAGCGACCGAAGCGGGCTAAAGGCTGGCGAGAGTGTGCATCCGCAATCAGTGCAGCTGATGCAATACACGGAAGGAAGCTAGCCGCGCGCGGCAGAATTTATCCACGCAGTCTTAGGTGAAAGAAGATGCCAGGTTTTTCAATTCGCAATCCCTATTTTATTGTTGTCATCTGCCTGGTGCTGGTAGTGATTGGAATCACCAGCCTGGTTCGCATGCCGGTGGATCTATTCCCGCCCATCAACTTGCCAGAGGTTGTAGTGGCCACGTTTTATTCGGGCATGCCGCCAGAAGATATTGAGTCCGATATCACCGACCGGTTGGAACGGTTTTTTACCCTGGCGAGCGGCATCGACCACATGGAATCCCGTTCCCTGCTTGGCGTGAGTATTATCAAAATTTATTTTCAGCCAGGCACGAGCGCCGACGCTGACATGACGTCTATCTCAAACCTTGCGCTCGCCGACTTGAGACGATTGCCGCCGGGAACGCTGCCGCCAGTGGTGTTGAAGTTTGACGCTTCCAGCTTGCCGGTCTGCCTGGTGACACTCAAGGGTGAAGGCTTGAGCGAGAGCCGGTTGCACGACCTGGGTCAATTCGAAATCCGCAATCAGATCGCGGTGGTGAAGGGGGCAGAGATACCTCCACCCTTTGGCGGCAGGTACCGCCAGATCATGGTGTATGTCGATCCCTACAAGCTGGCGTCGCGGCAAATGAGCCCCATGGATGTGGTGCAGGCGGTGAATAATTCCAACCTGATTTTGCCGGCAGGTGACGTGAAGATGGGGCCATTCGACTACTACGTTTATTCGAACAGCCTGGTCGACAGCGTCGACGAACTATCAAAGGTCCCCATTAAGACGGATGGAAGTTCGTGGGTCACGATCAATGATGTGGGCGAGGCGAAAGATGCCAGCCAGATTCAATACAACATGGTGAGAGTGGACGGCCAGCGCTCGGTTTATTTGCCGATCATGAAACAGGGGGGAGACACCAACACCATTCAAGTAGTAAATGGAATTCGCGAGATGCTGCCCAAGCTATTCGATATTCCAAAGCAACTGAAGACCACGGTGGTGTTCGATCAATCAGTCTTCGTAAAGGAAGCAATCAAGACCCTGCTGCACGAGGGCGCGCTGGGACTGCTGCTGACCAGCATAATGATCCTGATTTTTCTGGGAAGTTTTCGTGCGACCTCGGCCGTATTTCTGTCGATTCCGCTTTCCGCGCTGGCCACATTTGTGGTGCTTTACAACATGGGGAGCACGCTGAACACTATGATCCTGGGCGGGCTGGCACTGGCGTTTTCGCGAATTATCGACAACTCGGTCATCTCGCTGGAAAACATTTACCGGCATTTGGAAGGCGGGGCCGCGCCGGTTGTTGCCGCGGAAAGGGGCGGTTCAGAAGTCAGCCTGGCAGTGCTGGCAGCGACGTTGACCACGGTCGTCGTGTTCTTCCCGGTAACTTTTTTGTATGGGGTCAGCAAATTTCTTTTCACGGCCCTCGCGCTGGCGGTGGCGATTTCGTTGTTCGTATCGTACGTGGTGGCAATGACGGTCATTCCGTTGTTTTGTTCGCGATATCTCAAAGCCGTCCCGCACACGGGCGAACATGCCCATGCCGAATATGAAGTTGAGCCCGCCGCCGCTCCCAACCAATCATGGTGGGGCCGCTTCACGGCAGGCTTCAACCGGCAATTCAATCGGCTGCTGGACTATTACGAATATTGGGTTAAGCGCGCCCTGCTCAGGCCGGGCATAACCGTGATGGCGTTGAGCGCGCTGTTTTTGATCAGCCTGGCGATCTATCCGTTCGTCGGCCTGGCCTTTTTCCCTCGAACCGATGCCGGGCAATTCACCATAAATATGAAGGTGCCGACAGGAACGCGGATTGAGCTGACAGAGCAGTACGTGTCAAAAGTCGAAGACCTCATCAGGCAAACTATAGGACCCAAAGAAGTGAAGATGGTGGTCTCCAATATCGGTGTGGCCGCTGGTTTCTCGTCCATGTATACGAGCAATTCCGGACCTTACACCGCAACCATCCAGGTGGCATTGAATGATTCGCATCCGTTGAGCAGCTTCGAATACATGGACCGGGTACAGAAAGAGATCGCCAGCAAGTTTCCCGATGTCCGCGCGTTTTTCTCGAGTGGCTCGATGGTGGACTCGATTCTGAACATGGGAATGCCGGCCCCGATCGATGTGCAGGTGAGCGGACGCCATCCTCACCAGTTTCAGCCCATTGTGCAAGAGCTGGCGGGAAACATAAGGCAGCTGCCGGGAGTTGGACAAGTCTACATTCCGCAAGATCTCGATTATCCCGGGCTGCGGCTGGTAGTGGATAGGGTACATGCGGGAGAACTTGGGCTGACGCAAAAAGAGGTCGTGGACAACGTCATCACCGCCCTGAATTCCAATTACATGATCGCGCCGAATTACTGGCTGGATCGCAGGACGGGGAACGATTATTTCCTGACTGTGCAGTATTTCGAACACGGGCCGGCGGCAATTCACACCCCAGTCGACCTGACAAATATTCCGATCCGCGCTCCGAACTTAAAACAAACGACGACCCTGGACACCGTCGCCAAATTGGTGCCAATCGAATCGCCGACCGAGGTTGACCACTACCAGATCCAGCCGGTCACAGATATTTATGTCACTCCAACTTCTGAGGACCTAGGAAAGGTTTCTGATGGCGTGCGGCACATTGTGAACACGATGCACCTTCCGGCGAACGTGCACGTTGATCTGCGCGGCATGGTGAACGGAATGAATGAGTCGTTCCGCAGCTTTGCCTTGGGTCTGCTGCTGTCGATTCTGCTGCTTTATCTGATTCTGGTGGCGCAGTTCAAGTCGTTTGTCGATCCCCTGCTGATCATGCTGGCGATTCCGATGGGATTCATTGGAGTGCTGATCATTTTGCCGCTGACGGGGACGACCTTGAACGTGATGTCACTGATGGGAGTGCTGATGCTGGTGGGGATCTCGGCTTCGAACAGCATTTTGATCGTAGAGTTCGCGCACCGGCTGGAGGAGCAAGGACGCTCCGTCGGCGATGCGGTGATTACTTCATGCCGGGTAAGGTTGCGTCCCATCCTGATGACGTCGCTGGCGACCATCATCGGCATGGTGCCGATGGCGCTGAAGATGGGAACCGGCAGCGAGCAGTATGCACCGCTGGCAAGAACAATTATTGGAGGATTGACGGTCTCAGTTGTGCTGACTGTGTTCATTGTTCCGGCAGCCTACCTGTTGGTTTACGGGCGGCGCGATAAGGCCAGGGCGAATGCGGTGCCGGAGGCCGCGCAATGATTATCCGCTGGGCAATTGCCATGGCAGTTCTGCTTGTAGCCATTTTGCCGCGTATGACGAGGGCACAGGTCGCAGCCGGGGTCAGCACCGCGCAAAATTTGCCGGCAGCGCCAATCCCAAGTCCGGCAGCGGCGCAAAATCCGCAAACGCCCGCGTCCCCGATGGCTTTGCCTGGACCGCAAATGCCGGCTGCGCAGCCATCCACGAACGGGGCAGCGACACTGACGCTGCCGCAAGCACAAGCGTTGGCAACCCGAAACAATCCCCAGATTTCAGTTGCGCGATTAATCGCGCTGGCGTCACACCAGGCGACCCGCGAAGTGCGCTCCAACTTGTGGCCAACGGCAACGGTGAATGTGACTGGAGTCGACGCAGAATCGGGCAGCCGGATTACGGCCGGAGCTTTGAATAATCCGATTATTTACGAACGGGCCGCGGCCGGGGCCTCTGTCAGTCAGCTGATCTACGATTTCGGGCGCACCAATAACCTGATTGCCAGCGCGAGCTTGGCTGAGAAAGCTCAGAACCAGAATGCGGTCGCCACCAGAGAACAGATTCTGTTGGCCGTGAGCCAGGCGTTCTATGAGGCGCTGCAAACTCAGGCGGTGCTTACAGTCGCGCAACAAACGGTAGCTGAACGGCAGACGGTAGCCAATCAGATCAATGAATTATTCAAGAATAAGCTGAAATCGGAACTTGATCTCAGCTTTGCCAACGTTAATCTTGCACAGGCCAAGCTGCTGTTGCTGGATGCGCAGAACACTGACGATTCCGCGCGCGCCAACCTTTCGATGGTGATGGGATTTCCCAGCCTGCAGAATTACCAGCTGGTCGAGGATAAGACTCCTGCGGTGCAGCCGCCGGCCAATATTGACGATTTGATTGCCACGGCTTTCTCCATGCGTCCAGAGATTCTGGCGCTGCAGTTTGAATCGCAATCCGCGAACAAGTTTCGCATCGCACAGCGCGATCTGCTGTTCCCGAACATTCGTGCCCTGGGCGCGATCGGAGATACCCCTTTCGGCAATCCGGCAGTGTCGAATAGCTGGTACGGAGCAGTTGGTGCGAACCTGGAGATACCTGTATTCAACGGCTTTCTGTACACGGCGCGGGAGCGTGAGGCGCGGTTGCGAGCGGAAGCGTCGGATGAAAGGTTACGCGACATGCGCAACCAGATCTCCCGCGACGTGCGCACCAGCTGGCTGAACGCGAATGCCGCATATCAAAAACTGGACGTGACACAGCAGTTGCTGCAGCAAGCCAATCTGGGATTACGCCTCGCCAAGACGCGATATCAAATGGGCCTAAGTTCGATTGTCGAGCTTAGCCAGGCGCAGCTGCAGCAGACCCAGGCTGAAATCAGCTACGTGCAAGCAGGGTACGATTACCAGCTCTCGCTGGCGACCCTGACCTACGAGACCAAGGGGCTTTAACCTTTCCGCGCCTTCTGGAAATCTAATTCCGCACGACCCGTTGAAGCGGAATGGCCAATCGTCGCATCTACTAGCCTTGATCGCCCCCACAATCCCTGAACTGCATTTAGTGGGCTGGACGACTTGGGAACGGCGGCTATTTGGAAAAAATCAAAGGAGAAAAGCATGTCGGAATGCGCTCATCTCAATCAAATTCGATTCACCAGCACTCACACCCATGTTTGCGAAGAGTGCGTAAAAATGGGAGACCGCTGGGTCCATTTGCGGCTGTGCCTGGAATGCGGGCAGGTGGGCTGTTGCGATTCCTCGAAGAACAAACACGCGACCAAACATTTTCACGCCACGAAACACCCGCTTATCCGTTCCATTGAACCAGGAGAAGCATGGGTGTGGTGTTATGTGGACGAGACTGAGCCGGGAGAGATAAGCGGCAGCAAATTCGTGCCGGCAGCAGACTGAGGGTTCCAAACCCAATCGCCTTCTCTGCATCCAACTTACGCCATGTTCTCCCGATGGAGGAGGTCGCCGGCGGCAATCAAACTTGCGCAAGAATCGTTCTACAGCAAGCACTGTACAGCGTTTAGCTCGGTATTCGTGATACGAATACGTGGGGCTGAAGAATATTCTCTCTCGGGCCGATGTTATGCGAGAGCAGGGCTCGCTTTGTACGCGTACGTTGCCACGGCCTAAATCCGAAGCACCACCGATTTTCTGAAATATTTTTGCCACTTCTCTCGTGATACGCACACCTATAAAACATACGGGCTTGGTAGTTTGGCCTGGAAGGCCATATCCGCTGGGAGCAGCCTGGGACGGTGAAGGGGTCAATTTCGCTCTGTTTTCAGAGCGCGCGGAACGGGTCGAGCTTTGCCTGTTCGATCCCTCCGGAAGGCGGGAAACCTACCGGGTGTTGATGCAGGAGCAGACTGATCAGGTCTGGCACTGCTATTTGCCAGAGGCCCGGCCTGGATTCGTGTATGGCTATCGTGTGCACGGTCCTTACGATCCCGCTAAGGGTTTGCGATTCAATCGTCACAAGCTCCTGCTCGATCCCTATGCAAAACAAATTCAAAACGGCATGCGGTGGCACGACTCGCTGTTCGGTTACAAAATTGGCGGCCGCAATGAAGACCTCTCTTTCGATCGCCGGGACAGCGCGCCGGGAATGCTGAAGGGGATCGTGATTGATCCTGCATTCACCTGGGGGGCGGATACGCCGCCGCGGACCCCGTGGCACCAAACCATAATTTACGAAGCCCATGTGAAGGGTTTCACCATGCAGCATCCTGATGTGCCGCCACCATTGCGCGGAACCTATGCCGGCCTTGCGACCGCGCCGGTGATCGATTATCTGAAACAGTTAGGCGTGACCGCGGTTGAGCTGATGCCGGTGCACACCTTTGTAGACGATCGCACGCTGATCGAAAAAGGCTTGCGAAATTACTGGGGATACAACTCCATCGGATTTTTTGCTCCGGAGCCAAGGTATTGCGCGGGCTACAGCATTAACGAATTCAAGACCATGGTGAAGGTGCTGCATTCGGCGGGTATCGAAGTGATTCTGGATGTGGTTTACAACCACACCGCGGAAGGCAATCACCTGGGGCCGACTTTGTCTTTCCGGGGAATCGATAACCAAGCTTATTACCGGCTCTCGCCCGAAGATCCCCGTTACTACACGGACTACACCGGTACGGGAAACACTTTGAATATGCGGCATCCGCGGGTGCTGCAGCTGATCATGGACAGTTTGCGTTACTGGGTGCTGGAGATGCACGTGGACGGTTTCCGGTTCGATCTGGCGGCCACGCTGGCGCGCGAGCTGCACGAAGTGGACCGGCTGGGCGCATTCCTCGACATCATTCATCAGGACCCCGTGCTGTCGCAAGTGAAGTTGATCGCCGAACCTTGGGACCTCGGCGAGGGCGGATATCAGGTGGGAAAATTCCCGGTCGGATGGGCGGAGTGGAACGACAAATATCGCGACGCGGTGCGCTCCTACTGGAAGGGAGACGGCGGATTGATCGGCGAGCTGGCTTACCGCATTACGGGATCAAGTGATCTGTATGCGCGTAGCGGCCGCAAACCGTATGCCAGCATTAATTTCATTACCGCACACGACGGATTCACCTTGCAGGACCTGGTGAGTTACAACTCGAAACATAACGAAGCCAACGGCGAAGACAACCGTGACGGCACCGACAACAACCGGAGTTGGAATTGTGGCGTAGAAGGGCCGACCGATAACCCGGAAGTGAACAAGCTCAGGGCGCAGCTCAAGCGGAATTTCATGGCTACCTTGTTGCTGTCGCAGGGGGTGCCCATGTTTCTTGCCGGGGATGCCATCGGGCATACGCAAAACGGAAATAACAATGCGTATTGCCAGGACAACGAGATCAGCTGGCTTGATTGGGATCCGGAACACATGGATTACGGGATGCTCGAATTTGTCCAGCGGCTGATCGCTCTACGCAAAGAACATCCCGTGTTCCGGCGAAGAAATTTTTTTCAAGGCCGCAAAATCCGGGGCGCGGACATCAAGGACATCGTCTGGCTCGATCCTGAAGGGAGAGAGATGACGGACGAAGAGTGGAACCAGGAATTCGCGCGTTCCCTGGGGGTCACCCTGGCTGGGAGCGCCCTCGACGACGTAAACGAACGCGGCCAGCGCATTCGCGATGAAAACTTCATGCTCCTGATCAATGCTCACCACGAAGAGGTTCCCTTTTCGCTGGTTACCCCGCCTTCCGGCATGGGCTGGTTTGTACTGCTGGATACTTCCTGCCAGACTTCAAGGCAGGCTAGCGCGTTCTACAAAGGCGGAGACGTATATCCCCTACAAGGTCGATCTCTCGCATTGCTGGTGGAACGTGCAGCGAACCGGGTGCGGGGAACCGAAAGAAGGCGACCCCCGACGGCATGAAGCGCGAGCACGAGATGCCATTTGGAGCCGAATGTCGCGGCAATGGGACGGTCCGCTTCAGGCTGTGGGCGCCGGAGGTCCGGACGGTGACCCTGCAACTGACCAATCCTATGCGCGAGTTGCCTATGTCGCGAGTCGACGGCGGCTGTTTCGAATTGATCACTTCCGCTGAACCGGGCGTGCAGTATGCATTTCAGCTTCGAGACAATCTGGTTCCAGATCCGGCCTCGCGCTTCCAGCCATCCGGAGTGCACCGGGCCAGTGAAGTCATCGATCCCCTGGCGTTCGATTGGCAGGATTCTAAGTGGAAGGGACGCTGTTGGGATGAAGCGGTGATTTATGAGCTGCACGTCGGGGCTTTTTCTGCCGAAGGGACATTTGCGGGCGTAGAAGCCAAACTGGATTATCTTGCAAGCCTCGGGGTGACGGCGATTGAACTCATGCCAGTGGCGGATTTTCCGGGAGAGCGCAATTGGGGATACGACGGAGTTCTTCCCTTTGCACCGGCGCGCTGTTACGGACGTCCTGATGACCTTAAACGCCTGGTCGATGCGGCGCACGCAAAAGGCCTGATGGTGTTCCTCGATGTTGTTTACAACCACCTTGGGCCGGAGGGCAATTACCTGACGCTATATGCGCCCGAGTTCTTCACCGCTCGACATCAAACGCCGTGGGGACCAGCGATCAATTTTGATGGTCCAGACAGCCGACCGGTGCGCGATTTTTTCATTCACAACGCGCTTTATTGGCTGGAGGAATATCACTTCGACGGCCTGCGCTTCGACGCCGTACACGCCATTCATGACGATTCGCAACCCGACTTCCTGACCGAACTGGCGGAGACGGTGCGCAAAAGGTTCGAGGGCGAGAGACGGGTGCATCTGGTTTTGGAAAATGACGATAATTCGCGCCGCTATTTACGCCGTAACAAACACGGTCCGATATGGTATACCGCACAGTGGAACGACGACATACATCACGCGCTGCACGTACTGGTGACCAACGAGACGGACGGCTACTACTCCGACTATGCGCAAAATCGCATGTGGCATCTGGGGCGGTGTCTGGCCGAAGGGTACAGCTTCCAGGGTGATGAGTCGGCATTTCGTGATGGCGCCAGACGTGGCGATGCCAGCCGGGACCTGCCCCCGACATGTTTTGTTTCGTTTTTGCAGAATCATGATCAGATCGGCAATCGCGCGTTGGGTGAAAGGATCAACCGAATTGCGGACGCGGATACTCTGAGAGTCGCAATGGCAATTTTGTTGCTTGCGCCTTCCCCGCCCCTGCTGTTCATGGGAGAAGAATTCGACGCTGACACGCCATTTCTATTCTTTTGCGACTTTGCGCCCGAGCTGGCAGAGAAAGTCACATCCGGACGGCGAAGCGAGTTCGCGAAATTTGCGCAATTCAGCTCTCCGCAAGGGCAGGCACAAATACCTGATCCGAATGCAAAAGAGACGTTTTTGCGCTCAAAGCTTGACTGGAATTCGGCAGAGCAGGAGCGCCATTGCAATTGGTTGAAGTTTTATCGAGATTTATTGAAGCGCCGGAGCGAACAGGTGGTGCCTCGAATTTCTGACATTGCGCCGGGCCGTGCCGAGTTCGAGGTTATGCGCCAACTGGGACTGTATGTGCGCTGGTCGTTCAAGAAATCCGGCAGCCTGCAACTGTTCGCGAATTTCGACCACAAGCCTCTTGCCCTTAATCGCAAGCCGGACGGCGAACTGCTCTACGCAACGACGTACACTCGGGACATGGGATGGAAGGAGATACCACCGCTCACGGCGGCCTGGTTTCTGAGTGCATGAAAGCGCCACTCATTCCGCTTTCCACTTATCGTCTGCAATTCAATCGCAGCTTCACATTTTCCCAAGCGGCCGAGCTGGTTCCCTACCTGGCTGAATTAGGCATTACCCACTGTTACGCTTCGCCATACTTGAGATCGCGTTCCGGCAGCATGCATGGCTACGACATTATTGACCACCATCATCTGGATCCGGAGATTGGCACGCCCGAAGATTACGAGCGCTTCGTGGCGGCGCTGCACCAGCACGGCATGGGACAAATTCTTGACGTGGTTCCCAATCACATGGGGATCATGAGCGCGGACAATACGTGGTGGCTGGAGGTGCTCGAGAATGGCGAGGCCTCAACTTACGCAGACTTCTTCGACATCGACTGGTATCCACTCAAAGATGAGCTGCAGGGGAAAGTTCTGGTTCCAGTGCTGGGAGATCAGTATGGAACCGTGCTTGACGCGGGAGAATTAAAGCTGAGATTCGACGCAGAAAAAGGCGAATTCAACATTTTCTATTTGAAACACCGCTTTCCCGTCAATCCGCGAGAGTACCCGCGCATTCTAGGTTATGAGATTGAGAGGCTGCAGCAAAAGCTGGGTGCGGAGGATGAGAGCCTGCTCGAGTTACAGAGCCTGATCTCAGCCTTTAATCATTTGCCTGGACGCGAGGAAGCCGCGCCGGAAAAAAGGGCCGAGCGCTTGCGCGACAAAGAAATTCACAAGCGGCGGTTGGCGGCGTTGTGTGCGCGATCCCCTGAAGTGGCGGAATTCATTGGACAAAGCGTCGCCAAGATTAATGGCGTCGCGGGAGATGCGAACTCGCTCGATTCTCTTCATGAGTTGATCAAGGCACAGGCCTATAGGCTGGCCTACTGGCGAGTGGCAGCCGACGACATCAACTACCGCAGGTTCTTCGATGTCAATGATCTCGCCGGGTTGAGGCAGGAAAATAAAATGGTCTTTCTCCAGACGCATGAGTTTGTCTTGCAGCTGATAGCGGAGGGAAAGATTGATGGGCTGCGGGTTGACCATCCCGATGGCCTCTATGATCCGAAACAATATTTTGAGCGAGTACAAAGCGGTGGAGACGACGAACAGGGACCCGGAAAATCGTATTACCTGGTGGCGGAAAAAATCCTTACCGGAGACGAAAGGCTTCCGGAAAATTGGCCGATCCATGGAACGACGGGTTACAACTTCTCAAACCTGGTGAACGGGCTGTTTGTCGATCCTGCAAATGAACGCAAGCTCGACCGGATCTATCGTGCCTTCATTGGGCAGCACGCCGACTTCGCGGAGATTGTCTACCAATGCAAGAAGCTGGTGATGGATCGTCTTCTCAACAGCGAATTGAATGTGCTGGCGAATCATCTCAGCCGAATGGCGCTGGCTGACCGGCACACTTGCGACTTCACGCTTAAAAGCCTGCGCGATGCGTTGACTGAAATCATCGCCTGCTTCCCGGTTTATCGGACTTATGTGACCGAGCAAGAGGTCTCGAAAGGTGATCGCGTTTACATCAACCAGGCGGTGGATTGCGCGAAAGAAAAGAGTGCTACGGCTGAAACCTCAGTGTATGACTTTATCCGTGCGGTTTTGCTGACCACTCAGGGCGAAGGACACCCACTGTTTTACCGGCGATCGGTAGTCCACTTCGCCATGAAGTTCCAGCAGTACACCAGCGCGCTGATGGCTAAGGGAGTTGAAGACACCAGCTTTTATCGGTACAACCGGCTGGTTTCTCTGAATGACGTGGGCGGCGATCCATTGCGGTTTGGGGTAACGCCGGAGCAGTTCCATGCCGAGATCGCAGAGCGCAGCCGAAGCTGGCCGGATGAAATGGTTGCGACTTCCACCCATGACTCGAAACGTTCTGAGGATGTGCGTGCGCGCATAAACGTGCTTTCCGAAATTCCATCGGAATGGCATCGCAAGGTGCGGACCTGGCGCGAGATGAATGGCGGGAAAAAACGCTTCCATGACCGAAGCGAGGCTCCGGTCGCCAATGATGAATACCTCTTCTATCAGACACTGGTAGGCGCATGGCCGGATGGCGAAAGACATTCTTCTGAGGAATTCGTGGAGAGAATTCGCGAGTACATGCTCAAGGCGGTGCGCGAAGCGAAGGAGATGACAAGCTGGGCGAACCAGAATGAGGATTATGAGGACGCCCTGGCCGAGTTTGTGGATGGCGTACTCAGCTCACAGGTATTTTGCGATGATTTCGCCGCCTTCCAAAAGAAGATTTCGCACTTCGGGATGCTGAATAGCCTGTCGCAAACACTCATCAAGCTCACTGTCCCGGGCGTTCCCGATCTTTATCAAGGCAATGAAATGTGGGAGTTTAATTTGGTCGATCCGGACAACCGGCGTGCCGTGGATTACGAACGGAGGAAACATGTCCTGGTGGGGTCCAGGGAGGTTTGCGGTAGCGGCTGCGATCAGCATGCAACATTTGTCCGTGAACTAACCGCGAATATGGACGATGGGCGAATCAAGGCTTATCTAGTCTGGAAGATTCTGAACTTGCGAAAGCAGCAGCCAGAATTATTTCAGCGCGGGGAGTACGTGCCGCTCGAGGTTGCAGGAGAACGCGCGAAGCATCTGGTTGCATTCGCTCGCCGATATAAGAAGCAAACTCTTATTGTGCTGGCGCCCCGCTTGTGCGCACAGTTGTTGGCAGGCGAGCTGCGGACGCCTGGCGGCGAAGAGGTCTGGCAGGACGTGCAAACTAAAATTCCGGAGCTTGGCAAGGGTTTACGAAATTTATTTACCGGGGAAAAGCTCGCCGCAGAACGCGACGTTCTCTTTGCAAAACACCTTTTCAATAATTTCCCGGTTGCGCTGCTGATCTCAGAATAATCCGCAGGCATCGAGTAATCGTCATACAGTTTGTCGGACAAAAGTATCCGACAAACACGGCCGCCCCGGCTTAGTGCGCTGCGGTATGATGGTCGCTCCTTCGAGGCGAACCATGACAAAACACTTCCTTCTTGCATTGACCCTGGCAGTTGTAATTCCCTTTCAGTTCCCTGCTCCTATGTTTGCGCAATCAACTTCTGTGTCTTCCGGACTCGCTCTGACTCCTCCAATGGGATGGAACACATGGAATAAATTCGCGTGCAATGTGAGTGACGAACTGGTGCGCGGAATGGCGGACACCATGGTGAAGTCCGGCATGAAAGATGCTGGCTATCAGTATGTAGTAATTGATGATTGCTGGCAGGTATCGCGGGATAAAAGCGGCAACATCGTTGCCGACACGCAGCGCTTTCCCCATGGAATTAAGGCGGTAGCCGACTACGTGCATTCGCTCGGACTTAAATTTGGGATCTACTCCGATGCCGGAGCCAAGACTTGTCAGGGGCGTCCAGCAGGACTGGGACACGAATATCAGGATGCGCTCATGTATGCGTCATGGGGAGTTGATTATCTGAAGTATGACTGGTGCAACACGCTGCCGGAACAGGATGCGCGGGCTTCGTATGCCAATATTCGCCAGGCGCTCGATGCCACTGGACGGCCCATCGTGCTGAGTATTTGCGAGTGGGGGAAGAATCAGCCATGGTTGTGGGGGCAGGAGGTAGGCGGCAACTTGTGGCGAACCACGGGGGACATCCAGGACCGTTGGGCAGGGAAAAAGGAATGGAGCCCGGGCAACTGCTGCAGCAACGGCATGCTTGCTATTGTGGATGAAAATGAACCGCTGTACTTCGCTGCGGGACCCGGGCACTGGAATGATCCGGATATGCTTGAAGTCGGCAATGGCGGGATGACCACGACGGAATATCGCTCGCACTTCAGTTTGTGGACGATCATGGCGGCGCCGCTGATTGCTGGAAATGACCTGCGAAATATGACGGCGGATATTCACGACATCCTGACGAATAAGGAAGTAATCGCCGTGGACCAGGACCCGCTGGGGAGACAAGGCCGACGAGTGGCAAAAGATGGCGATCTGGAAATCTGGTCGAAAGAGATGCAGGACGGGAGCCGGGCAGTGGTGCTGCTTAACCGCGGAGGGTCAGCCCACGAGATTACGGTGAACTGGCGCGAGATTGGATATCCGGACCACTTGGGCGCTGCGGTGAGAGATTTGTGGACCCACAAGGACTCGGGAAAGTTCACCGGGAACTTCTCTGCGCCCGTGGAAAGTCATGGAGTGGTAATGATTACAATCAGGCCATAGGCGGTATAGCCCACGCAGGTGAATAATTTCGGAGTGACTCAAAGTCTTCATTGCCGCAGTGACAGCTTCTTGTGATAATTATCTGGCTCTGGTGTAAAACGCGCTTGGTGCGGCGGTGTCGGGAAAAAGTTCGTGATGGATTTCTCGCGGGCGATGGCGCCCGCGCCACACGGATTGTGCCACACAGCTTGTGCCGACTATGAAGTTCATTGCCCGTGTTTTTAATCCGACGAATAACCGGCGGTTGAACGAGCTGCTTGGTTTCTTGTTGTGTGTCTCCGCGCTCCTTCTTTTCCTTGCACTGGCTTCTTATTCTCCGCTTGACCCATCTTTTAATAGTGCTTCAGTCCTGACTGGTTCGCGGGTGGCGCGAAACTGGATTGGCATTGTGGGCGCGTATGGCGCCGACGTATTGCTGCAGGCATTGGGTGTGAGCGCGTTTCTGCTGCCGATATTTGCCTTGGGACTCGGCATCCGCTGGTTTCATTCCCGCAAGGTGGTTTCGCCAATTGCAAAATTGCTGGGCGGATTGTGGCTGCTGATGTTCGTTCCGGCGCTCCTCGCGCTTTTGCCCGGTCCACTGCGATGGCTGGAGGCGGTGCCTTTTGAAGGCATAGTCGGGCGAGTGCTCGGCGATACCCTGATTCATTATTTCAATCTCGCCGGGGCTTACATTGTTTCGATCAGCATGCTGGCGGTGGCCCTCTATTTCTGCACTGCGTTCTCGTTCTCGCAGGCGCGGCTATGGGCCACGACCCGTTTTTCATTGGTGGTTGCGTTACGCGAGCGTTGGAAGGATTGGCAGGAACAACGGCTTCGCTCAAAACTCCAGAAGGAATTAGATAAGCGCCGCGCTGCTAAGCCCGCAATCCAGACACAGATGATTCAGGCGAGGGCTGCGGTTGAGCCCCAGCGCTCAGAACCAAGGCGCACAGGAATTGAACGCTTTGCAGAAGAGCATGAAGATCGGGTCATATCAACGAGCCAGAACCCGCCACTGGAGCCGCTGGTCGAGGTTACCGAGCGCGCCGACAGTTCCGCAAAACCAAAGACGACCATGCCGCGGGTGACTGCGGGCGGGTACAAATTGCCTCCCAGCAGCTTGCTGCATCGAGCGGATGAACAGCAGGCGGTCGATGCGGATGAACTTAAATTGCTGGCCCAGGTGCTCACAGCAAAATACGCCGAGTTCGACGTGCATGGGCAGATCACGCAGATCAATCCCGGCCCGGTGGTTACTACTTTTGAATTCAAGCCCGAGGCCGGAATCAAGTACAGCCGCATCACTGGGCTCACCGACGATCTGTGCCTGGCACTGAAGGCGGAGAGCATCTTGATCGAACGGATGGCCGGTAAGAGCACAGTGGGGATTCAGGTGCCGAACCGCGAACGCGAAATTATCTGGCTGCGGGAGAACATTGAGTCGTCTGAATTTATTGGATCGAAATCGAAGCTGACGCTGGCGCTGGGTAAAGACATTAACGGACGCATCGTCACCGCAGAGTTGTCGGGCATGCCTCACTTGCTCATCGCGGGATCGACCGGCGCGGGCAAGAGCGTGGCCATCAATGCCATGATTATGTCGATTCTGTACAAAGCCACGCCCGACCAGGTGCGACTGATCCTGGTCGATCCGAAGCGGCTGGAGTTGGGCAATTACGAAGGAGTTCCGCATCTTTATACGCCGATCATTACCGAGCCCAAGCTGGCGGCGAATGCACTGCGCAACGCGGTCCGGGAAATGGAGCGCCGGCTGAAACTGTTGGCCGAAAAGGGCGTACGCAACCTGGAGCAGTACAACAAATTATTCGATGATGCCGACACGCCAAGCCTGTTCGGCGATTCAGGCGAAGAGCGGCCGATCCCCTACATTGTGATCATCATCGACGAGCTCGCTGACTTGATGATGCTAGACGGCGGGAACGTTGAAGAGTCGATTACACGGCTGGCGCAGATGGCGCGCGCAGTTGGAATTCACCTGGTGCTGGCGACGCAGCGCCCGTCGGTGGATGTGATCACAGGATTGATCAAGGCAAACTTCCCGGCGCGTATTTCGTTCCGCGTCGCGACCAAAGTGGATTCACGAACCATTCTCGATGCCAATGGCAGCGAGGCTTTGCTGGGACGCGGCGACATGCTCTATCTGCCTTCAGGATCGGCCAGGCTACACCGTCTGCATGCTCCGTTTGTTACCGAAAAAGAAATTGCCTCAGTGGTTGAGTTCTGGCGAACGCAAGGCACCGCGGAATACGATCAGAAATTCCTCGAAGCACCGAAAGAAGAGCGACACGGCGCCGGAATTGAAGGCGGCGAAGAAGGCAGCGGCGATGAGCACGATCCGCTGTTTGAAGACGCGGTTCGCCTGGTGCTGGAGTTTGGCAAAGCCTCCACTTCCCTGCTGCAGCGGCGCCTGCGAATTGGGTACGGACGGGCCGCACACTTGATTGATCTGATGGAACGCGACGGCATCGTTGGCGCAGCCGATGGCCCCAAGCCGCGCGAAGTTCTGAAACGCCCCAGCTGGATTACCGAAGTCGAAGAGTCAATGCGGTAAACAGTCTCCCCTAAGAAGCTTTTGCCGAAGGAAGCTTCAACCAATTGCGCTGATAGGCGAAAGAGATCGCCAGCAGAAGCACGCCTAACGCAATAAAACTGAGAATGCGGTAAACGTGGTCCAGTTGCGAAGTGTCGTAGACAAACACTT
>DATATW010000079.1:0-45138 GCA_036268595.1 Terriglobales bacterium | reverse complement strand
GCAGGCGTGGCTCACCATGGCTGCAATCGGCGCGAGAACGAAAAAAATATGGATGGGAACGACCGTTACTTGCCCAACCTTCCGTTATAACCCTGCTGTAGTCGCCGAAGCATTCGCTTCGCTCAACATTCTTTATCCGGGAAGAATTTTTCTCGGAATAGGTTCGGGCGAGGCGCTGAACGAGCAGGCCGCAACCGGAAACTGGCCTAAGTGGCCTGAGCGTTCGGAGCGCCTGGTCGAAGCCACGGAAATCATCCGGCAGCTCTGGGGTGGGAAGCAGGTCGAGCATCAAGGAAAGTATTACAACGTGAATATGCGCCTGTACGATCCGCCAAAAACGAGAATTCCATTGCTGATGGCAGGCAATGGCCCCAAGGCGATGCGTCGCGTAGGCTTGCATGCCGACGGCCTCATAACCGATCCCAAAACCTGGAAGGAACATCGCGAAGAATTTGAAAGCGGTGCACGTGAAGCGAAGAAAGATCCTACGCAGATGCCAGTCTTCATCGAGCAGTTTGTGGTTGTCGGAGACAAAAAAGATGCCGAGGCCTCTGCCGAACTATGGCGTTTTATTCCCAAAGCCTGGCACCCCTATTTTGATATTCGGGATCCGCTGGAGATCCAGCGACGCGCAGAGGCTGACCTGCCTCTGGAAGAGGTGTACAAAGACTGGACGGTGAGCACCGATCCCGATGTTCATGTAAAGGCGTTGCAGAAGGCGTTCGATGGCGGGGCGACGGAAGTGCACATTCACTCCGGCCAGCCTGACCAGCGGCGAGTCATTGAGTTTTACGGAAAAGAAGTTCTGCCGCGTCTGAGAAAAGGAAAGACAAGACAGGCTGCGTGAGAGGATTAGCCAGTCGTTCCTGAGCGGAATTCTTCGCGATCGAGATCGCGATCGCGTACGCCTAGTAAGTAGAGAATGCTGTCCAGGCCAAGGTGTGAAACCGCGTGGTCGGCGCTCTGCCGTACGAGCGGCTTGGCATGAAAAGCGATTCCCATGCCGGCCATGTTCAGCATTGGGAGATCATTCGCTCCATCTCCGACCGCAACCACCTGATCTAAAGAAATGTTTTCCTTTCGGGCGATGGTTTGCAGCAATTCCGCTTTCTTGGCGCCGTCAACAATCTCAGAGCCCAGCCGCCCGGTTAATACACCGCCGGCAATCTCAAGATCGTTGGCGAACACGTAATCAATTCCCAGCCGCGCCTGCAAATGTTTGCCAAAAAATTGGAAGCCGCCTGAGAGGATCGCGGTTTTGTATCCCAGGAGTTTCAGGGTTGAGATCAGTCGCTCTGCTCCATCCGCCAGTCTTATCGAATGTTGTAGTTCGGTCAATCGATGTGCCGGAAGGCCACCCAGTAAACTCACCCGTCGTTCCAAGCTCTGCTTGAAGTCCAGTTCGCCGCGCATGGCCGCCGCGGTGATCTCAGATACTTCGCCTCCAACTCCATGGAGCGTCGCCAGTTCGTCGATCACCTCAGCCTGGATCAGCGTGGAATCCATGTCGAAGACGACCAGGCGGCGGTTGCGGCGATAAATGCTCTCCCGCTGAAATGCGATGTCGATCTCGAATTGGTGAGTGAGTTCCATCAGGGTTGCACGCAGCCCCGAGGAATTGTCTTTCTCGCCGCTGATTTCGAGCTCAATGCAGGCGTTGGACTCCGCTAACCGGCCGGTAAGCGACAACCGTCCAGACAGGCGCTCAATCCGGTCGATATTGAAACCATGGTTTGAGATGGACGCGCTGACGCTGGCTAACTGTCCCGCGGTAATGGTGCGGCCGATCACGCTGATGACGAAACGAAACTTCCCCTGTGAACGCACCCAATGGTCAAACGACTCTTCGTTTACTGCCGTGAACTTGATCTTCAAATCGAGTTCGTGCGCCTTCATCACCAGGTCTCGCTTAAGCGGCGTGAACTCTTCGTTTCCGGGAAGCTCAATGAGCATGGCGAGCGCCAGCGTCTCGTGAACGACCGCCTGTCCGATGTCCACAATGCGGGCGCGATAAGAGCCAAGGGTATCCGCGAGGCAACTGGTCAGTCCTGGCCGGTCGCCTCCGGAAATATTTATGAGAACTATCTTGTTCATGAGTGCGAAGACTTCTAAACAGATTAGCAGGCTTGCGGATGGCAAAGGAGTCGGGGCTACGCACAACCCCGGACGCGAGTGTGCGCTCTAAAAGGCTGGAGGATAACTATGCCAGCAAAGAAGAAATCGAGCAGTCGCCGTTATAGCAAGAAGGCCAGCAAAACCGTTGGCAGCGCTATGCACCGTAAGAAAAAGGGAACGCTACGCTCCGGCAAAGGCGGAAAGGGCGGAAAAGTTAAGAGTCGCAAACAGGCAATTGCGATTGGGATTTCTGAAGCCCGGCAAAAGGGGCAGAAAGTTCCCTCCAAGCGGAAATCGAAAGCAGCATAAATTTCACGTATGCTTCCCCACTTCTCGCCTGCAGCGCGAGAAGTGGGACTGCTAGTCCCGGCTTTCGGTGACAAGCCAATTGCGTGCTAGACTCCGGTTTCCGTGTCTAATCGTGATTTAACTTTTCTTTCCGCCTGCGAAATGGCGGAACTGATTCGCAATCGTAAGCTTTCGCCCGTCGAGCTGGTGCAGTCTCATCTCGATCGCATTGAGAAGCTAAATCCCAAAATTAATGCCTACGTTCAGGTTGACCACGACCGTGCCCTTGCATCCGCACGAGAAGCAGAAACTGCCGTGGCACAGAACAAAAATCTTGGACCTCTGCACGGCGTTCCCATCAGTATTAAAAGTGCAATCGATGTCGCAGGCATGCGCTGCGAGGCAGGAACCAAACTCCGGACAGGCCAAATCGCAAATGAAGACGCGCCTCTTGTCTCACGGTTGCGTGAATCAGGCGCCATTGTTCTTGGCACCACTAACACGCCGGAGTTGCTGATGGCGTGGGAGACTGACAACTTACTTTACGGCCGCACCAACAACCCATGGGATCTCTCCCGGACAGCTGGGGGATCGAGCGGCGGGGAAGCGGCAGCCATCGCATCCGGATGTTCGGCCGCCGGCGTCGGTAGCGACGGCGGTGGCTCCATTCGCGTCCCCGCCCATTTTTGCGGAATTTGCGGGCTGAAACCGACTCCTGGGCGAATACCCGCGACCGGACACTTTCCGCAATCCCTCGGACCATTTGCGTTGCTGGGTGTGGTCGGTCCCATGGCTCGCACGGTAGCTGACCTTAAAGTGTTACTTGAAGTGATGCATGGGCCCAATATTGGTGATCCCAACGCTGCGCCGGCTCCCATTCGCTGGCCTGAATTCAGCAATGCTCGTGTAGCCTCGGACGTCGAAGTCCGGGGTGCGGATAAACCGCGCATCGGATATTTCGAAGACGATGGCCGCACCCCTGTCACTCTGAAAACGCGTAATGCCGTGAAGCATGCAGCGCAAGCTCTTAGCGCCGCTGGATTCGAAGTTGAGCCTTTCCGGCCTGAAGGCCTCGAGAAAGCCCGGCAGCTCTGGTGGCAATTGTTTGGTATTGCCGGTGGGATGTTACTCGGGCCAATGACCAAGGGCCGCGACGCCGAGCTGAGCCCAATTCTGAAGCAATTCAACAGTTGGGTCGCCGCCGAGTCTCCGCATACCGCTCAGTCTTTGCTCGATACCTGGATCGAGCGGGACCTGGTGCGAATGCAGATTTTCGAGCAGATGAAAAAATTTCCTGTCCTGCTCTGTCCCGTCGCGTCCATTCCCGCGTTTCACCACGGTGAGCGCGAATGGCAGGTCGAAGGAAAGACGGTCAAGTATCTCGACGCGTGGAGTTACTGCGAGTGGTTCAATCTTTTGGGAATGCCCGCGGTTACAGTTCCGGTGACGCAATCGCGTGATGGCCTTCCCATTGGAGTACAAATCATCGCTCGCCCCTGGGAAGAGGAAGTGGCGCTCGGCGTCGCCGAGGTCATCGAGAACCACGGCGCTAAGAAATCGAGACCGCCGGAACTATAAAACGATAGCCCTAACCAAATGCATTACCCAGATTCAGGAACATTGGTCCCCTGATGAAACACGATTTGCCAGCTGCCATCGCGAAGCACCCACAGCGAACTGCGCAAAGAGTAGCGCGCGGCGGAGGTTCGAGTTGATTCCGTGCAAGCGCGATAGGTGACCAGGACAGCGGAGTCGCAGATGTTTATTACGCGAAATTCTTCAATAGAGATTTCCGCCGGCGCCAGCCGTCTTAAAAGGAATAAAACCCGCTTCTTGTCATAAGCGTGGCCGCCGCTTCCGAATTCTATGAAATCATCGTCCAGCAACGGCGCAAGCTTCTCTGGAGTGCTCCGCAACTCGGGATCAAGCAGCTTCTTTTCAAGTTCAAGTAATTCTTCGGTCAGAGATACCAGGGGACCAGCATGGGCTTTAACTGTCATAACCGATGCGCAATGAAATGAGGGCGCGCTCACCGTCTTATATCACTCCTGCCGGAGTAGCGATACGCACGAAGGTATAGTTCCAACTCGGCTAAGCCGTCCGGCAGTCAACCGCAACTAAAAATCATAAACCGTCATAAAGTACGGGTAGTTGTAGGACGCACCTTTGGTGGTGTGGTTCAAGAAGGTGCCAGGGATTAGCCGTCCATAGCCTCCCGCGAACGTGAGACGAGTGTTTACCTTGTAGGTAGTAATGACGTCGGGTTCCTGTCCAACAAACCTTCCCGAGGTCCCGGTCTTGTCACGCGCAATCGCTATTGCCGAAGCATTATAAAGAGCGTCGTGCGAATCAGCGAGCCAGTAAAGGTTGTAGCGGGCAGTTGCCGACACCTTCTTTGTCAGTTTGACTTCGGCGCCCGCGCGTGTCTGCTCGATATTTTGCCAGCCGACCAGATCGGTCAGTCCATATTTATCGTGCCCGGTTGGATACAGCTGATCAAATGTTCCGCGATGATTGTCGGTCGCATTGTGGTCTCCGCTGGCGTAGTTGTATTCCGCGAAAAAGCGTGGCGAGTAACGCGTGTGCTCGACGGTATAACCTCCCAGCCAGTGTCCCGCCCACGCGCCGATCGATTCGCTCCCCAGCGAACCCGACTGTTTCGCCATGGTCGTGTCGTAGTCGAATCCGCCGGGGAGTTTGCCCGTCCAACGCGCTCCAACCGTGGCGTAGTTGGAGATTCCAGGTGCTCCGGCTTCAGTTTTCAAACCTGATTGCCTTCGCCAGAAGAAAAACGGCTGCAATGTGGACTTCGAAATCAGCTTAGGAAAGCTTGAATAGGCGCCGTAGAAATTATTTCCCGGAACGTAGGTATCAAAGTCGCTCTGATAAATCTTCACGACCGAAGCCGCGAACAGGTCCACTCGAAAGAACTCTCCGACCACCGAGCCGCGGACTCCGTCGAAAGTTCTCGCCGTATTTGCCCACGGAAGCGCGCCCACAAGACGCCCATCGCCGAACTCAAGTTCCTGACGGCCAAAGCGCACACTTACCGGCCGGCTCTCAGAACCCAAGGCAAAATAAGCTTGCCGCAAATCCATGTCGTCGCGGAAGGGGGGCCCGGCGGGAGTCGCGCTTTTCCCGAAGGCCCGCGCGTCCATGCCTTGAAAGAAGAATTGAGTCCAGTCGTTGGGTTGCAGGCTCATGTTGATCCATACCCGCGTCAAAACATACTGATCATCATTCGCCGGATTGAATCCTCCGCCGGTGTAGCCTTCTGCTCGTTCACGCAGTTGCCCGCTGAAACGCATCCACCGGGGAAGCTGGTTGTTGAGGTAGTCCATTGGCGAAGGCGAAGACGCGTCTGATTGCACTTGCTGCTGCGGAAGTGATGGCTGCGATTGGCTCGTAGCCGTTCCGCCCAAGACACAGACTGCCGTTAACAGCAGTCCGCACAAACCTGCAAATCCAAATCGCATATCGGAGTCTCCCCGCTCAGTTTTTATTGGCGCCGATTCGATCGTTGCGCAAAATCCAGCTTCAAAGATTTGAAGGAATGTAGAGTGAGCGCCGCTGCCGCACAATAATTGAAAAGTAGTAGTGGCGAAAATGCCATCACGCATTTCGGCGGAGAGAACCTGCGTGAATAGCAACCCAAGGTCGAACTAACGTTTTTATACTATTTCCAAACGCAACTTGAGAAACGTATCGTACGAATCCGAACAGAGTTCCGCACTTCGTGGCGCTGCCAACAGGAAACTAAAGAATGAAACTCAAAAATCTTTTGGGCCGGTCTGCCCTCACGCCGATGCTTGTGTTTCTGTTCGGCTCAGCCATTTATCTTTATGGCTTTCCTCAGGCAACAGTTTTTTATGCCGGCGTGGTTTTGTGCCACGCGCTGGTCGGGGCGATTCTCTCGATTTACCTTCTCATCCTGCTATTCCGCCTTTTGCGCGATGCGTCGTTCATGGCCCGCCTGGGATGGATTCTCATAGCAGGGTCTGCGGGCATGGGCTTGGCCCTGATCAAGCTTGGAACGTCTCGTCCGGAATGGAATTTCCTCTACATTCATATCGGGCTGGCGCTGGCTGGCTCGGTTATTTTGTTTGCCGATTGGGCAGGTCGGCATGCGTGGCTTACGCCGGGAATCGCTAAAGCAGCGCTGCGGTACGCTTTATGCATATTTGCGCTCGCCGGACTCTCGGCTGGTGCATGGTATTCACGCAATGTGCGCTGGCAAAATTCGGCTCGCATTCAGAATCCGAAGGATTCCCCAGACACCATGGATGGAGAGGGCGATGGTCCGAAGGGCGACTTTTTTCCCAGCTCGGCGCAGGTTTATGGCCATCAGAAAATTCCCAGCAAGTTCTTCATGGAGTCCGACTCATGTAAGCGCTGCCATGCTGACATCTATAACCAATGGCAGAGTTCGGCGCATCACTTTTCTTCGTTCAACAATCAGTGGTACCGCAAGAGTATCGAGTACATGCAGGACCGCGTCGGCACCACCCCGTCAAAATGGTGCGGCGGCTGCCACGATCCCGCGGTACTTTACAGCGGGTTGATGGACACTCCCATCAAGCAGATCGTGCATCGTCCCGAATCCCAAGCCGGCCTCGGTTGCATGATGTGCCACTCGATCGCGCGCGTGAAGAGCACGATGGGCCAGGCGGATTTTTATCTTGAGTATCCCAAGCTGCACGAACTGGCGGCCAGCAAAAATCCATTTGTGCGAACCATGCATGACTTTCTCGTGAAGCTGAATCCCGAGCCGCATCGCCGCGTCTTTCTCAAGCCCTTCATGCGCGATCAGACGCCGGAGTTCTGCTCCACTTGTCACAAAGTCCATCTCGACGCTCCAGTGAACCACTATCGCTGGATTCGCGGCTTCAATGAATACGATAACTGGCAGGCGAGCGGCGTTTCCGGCCAAGGCGCTCGCTCGTTTTATTATCCCCAGCATCCGCTGCAATGCGCCGATTGCCATATGCCGCTTACCCAGTCGCACGACTTCGGCAACGTGAATGGATTCGTTCATTCCCACCGCTTTCCTGCGGCTAACACTGCAGTTCCTACCGCCAATGGCGACCTCGATCAGTTGAATCTGACTGAGAAATTTCTGAAGAATGGTATTTTGAGCGTGGATATTTTCGCCATTTCGCCGGAAGTTGCGAATTCCAAGGCCGTGGCCACACCTCAATCGGATATACAAACTACCTTCGCGGTTGGTGAAGAGGCCGAATCCAAAATCGCGTCAGCCACGACGGAAGCTTCCCCGATCACAGCGCCCCTCAATCGTGTGCAGCCGACCTTACGACGCGGAGACACGGTGCGCGTTGACGTGGTTGTGCGCACCAAAAAAATCGGGCACTTTTTCCCAGGTGGGACCGTCGACGCGTATGACACCTGGCTCGAACTGAAGGCCACTGACGATAAAAATCAGACTATCTTCTGGAGCGGCATGGTTGAGGATGGCGGCAAAGGTCCGGTCGAAAAGGGCGCACACTTCTACCGCTCGTTGCAGATCGATGGTCATGGTAATCCCATTAACAAGCGCAATGCGTGGGCCACGCGTTCGGTCGTTTATGTGCGGCTTATTCCACCAGGCGCGGCCGACACAGTTCACTATCGCATGTTCATCCCCGAGAACACGGGAAACAAAATCACCCTGCACGCGCGATTGTGTTACCGCAAGTTCGCATGGTGGAACACGCAGTTTGCTTTTGCGGGCGTGGCGGATCCCAATCAGCCCAAGGCGCCAACTGCTCCCGGCTATGACGACACCAAGTACGCCTTCACCGGACCGCTGCAGGGCCTTTCAGCAAAGCAGCAGAAAATTCCGGATCTTCCCATTGTTGCTCTCGGAGAGGATCAGGTCACGCTTAACGTCGGCCCGCGAAGCGCACCCGCCTTGCAACCCAAGACCGAACTTCGTGCCGAAGACTGGCAGCGATGGAACGACTACGGCATAGGCCTATTGCTGCAAGGGGATCTCAAGAGCGCAGAAGTGGCATTCCAAAAAGTCACGGAAATCGATCCTAACAATCCTGACGGCTGGGTGAACATTGGCCGCGCCGCCGTGCAGGAAGGTGATATGGACCGCGCTCGCACCGTCCTGCAGAAGGCGCTTGCGGTCAGTCCGAATCTTGCCCGGGCGCACTATTTTTATGCCAGAGTTTTGCGCAGCGATGGCAACTATGATGGCGCAAACGCTGAATTGCGTAAGGTGCTGGCGCAATATCCGCGGGATCGTGTGGCCATCAATGATCTTGGGCGAATCCAGTTCCTGCAGCGGAAATACAAAGATGCAATCGCTACACTAAACGGTGTGCTGGCGATTGATCCAGAAGATCTGCAGGCGCAATACAACCTCATGCTCTGCTATAACGGCCTTGGGGATGAGAAGCAGGCGCACGATCACCAGGTGCGATACCTCAGGTTCAAGGCGGATGAGGCCTCGCAGACCATCACGGGGCCGTACCGCCAGCTTCATCCTGAAGACAATAATGAGCGTCAGGCAATCCATGAGCATGTCTCAGTACCGCTTCCTGTGTTGAGTCAGCGCAGGATTTCGAAAATAACGGTCGGGGACGCCCGTCACCCCACAACCCATGTTCGTGTAGAAACGGGCGTCCACGCCCGTTCGGTCGAGCGGAGCTCGACCTATGCATCCATGAAATCAACCGTTCGGGAAGTCAAATAATGTGCAGAATTCTAATTATCATCTTCTTGTCTTCCGCCCTGAGCTTCGCCCAGCAGATCACCTTCCGCGACATCACCGCGCAGTCCGGAATCCGTTTCGCCCACAATAACGCAGCCTACGGGAAAAAATATCTGCCGGAAACCATGGGCCCCGGTTGCGCCTTCATCGACTACGACAATGATGGCTGGCCCGACATCCTGCTGATCAACGGCGAAAGCTGGCCGGGACATTCCGGCCCACACTCCACTCCGAAGCTTTATCACAACAATCACGACGGTACCTTCACCGACGTGACTGTGAAGTCCGGGCTCGCGATTCCCATGTTCGGTCTGGGAGTAGCGGTCGGCGATTATGACAACGACGGCTATGACGACATTTTCATAACCGCGCTTGGGCAGAGCCACTTGTTTCATAACAACCGCAACGGCACGTTTAGCGACGTGACCAAGGCGGCCGGGCTTTGGGGACCAAATGAATTTTCCACCAGTGCCGCCTGGGTCGATTACGACCGCGATGGCAAGCTCGATCTGGTGGTCGCCAATTATGTGCAGTGGTCGACCGAAAGTGATCTGTTCTGCACCCTCGATGGCACCCATAAGTCATACTGCACGCCGGAATCCTACAAGGGATCGAGCGCGCGTTTATGGCACAATCTCGGCAATGGGAAGTTTGAAGATGCCACTGAGAAGGCGCACTTTTTTGATAACACGTCGAAGAGTCTCGGTATTGCCATCCTTGATTACAACAGCGACGGCTGGCCCGACATTTTTCTGGCGAATGATACTCAGCCCAATAAGCTCTATCTCAACAAACGTGACGGGACCTTTGAAGAAAAAGCCGTCCCGGCGGGCATAGCTTTCAGCGAGGACGGAATTGCGCGTGCCGGTATGGGCGTCGATGCGGGCGATTACGACCATTCCGGCCGGCCCAGCCTGATCATCAGCAATTTCGCGAACCAGATGCTCTCGCTGTACCACAATGAAGGCAACGGGCTTTTTGTGGATGAGGCACCGAGTTCAGAGGTGGGACGGGCGACCCTGGTCACACTGGGATTCGGATGCTTCTTTTTCGATTACGACAACGATGGTTGGCCTGACATTCTGGTCGCCGACGGCCACATCGAAGATCAGATCGAAAAAGTGCAGAAGCGGGTGAGCTATACCGAGCCTCCGCACGTATTTCGCAATTTGGGTGGCGGCAAGTTTGCGGAGGTTACGCAATCGCTCGGGGCCGCCTTTGCCGAACCGCGGGTTGGCCGGGGCGCCGCTTACGCCGACATAAACAACGATGGCGCTCTCGACGTGCTGATGACAACTAACGGCGGCCGCGCTTACCTGTTTCGCAACGAAGGCACGAGCAATCACAGTTTGCGCGTCAAGCTGGTGGGCACAAAGTCGAACCGTGACGGTATCGGCGCCATAGTCAGGGTTGTTTCCGGCGACGTTAAGCAATGGAAGATGGTCCGCAGTGGCTCAAGCTATCTTTCGCAAAGCGAACTGGTCGCGACGTTTGGACTGGCGCAGCGACTCAAAGCGGATGCGATCGAAATTGAATGGCCCAGCGGCCAGACGGAGAAACTGGCGAATGTAAGCGCCGGCCAGACCATCACGGTAGAAGAAGGGAAGGGCATCGTGGCCACGCGAGCGTATGGGGCCGCCCCCAAGCGACCTGTTGCCAGCAAGTTAGCGAAACTATCGGCGGAACGTCGATAAGGTGCGGCCGTCGTTTAATATCGGTTGAGATCTCCATAAAAAGTAGGTAAAATAACTACATTATGGAAAAGGCCATTTCTGCCGCGGAAGCCAATCGAAAGTTCTCACAGGTGTTGCGCGACGTTCGTGACGGCCTGAGTTACGTCGTGACCAGCCATGGCAAACCGGTCGCAAGAATCACTCCCCACTCGAAAGAAACAGCTTCAAAACGCAAGAGGGAAGCGTTTTTTCGACATCTGGAGAATCAGCCTGTGCGCCATATTGGCCGTTGGACCCGAGACGAACTCTACGAGCGGGATTGATGCGGATCGGGCTAGATACGAACGTCCTGGTCTATGCTGAGGGCCTGAATGACGCCATTCGCAAACGTGCGGCTGTCAGCCTGCTTCGAGCATTGCTCCCCGAAAATGTCTATTTACCCGTACAAGCAGTCGCTGAACTATTCCACGTGCTCGTAATGAAAGCGGGGGTTGCTCCTGACGAAGCCAAGCACGCAGTCCTGCGATGGTGTGACCAGTACTCGCTCATCGACACTTCCAATTCGGTTCTCTTATCTGCGATGGAGTTGTCCTCGCATCACCGGTTACGCATTTGGGACGCAATTATCATGGCGGCGGCAGCTTCTGCTAGTTGTCGTCTCCTACTCTCTGAGGATTTACACGACGGTTTTACCTGGAACGGAGTGACGGTGGTGAATCCATTCGCGCCGACGCCCAATCGCTTATTGGCGGATTTACTGGATTCGTGATGCGTTGGTTTGTTGGGTCAGTGTGTCGACGATCGGCAACCGACAAAAAAAGCTCGACCACAGAGGACGCCGAGGTTGACGGCGTCGGGCCAGAGAGAATTAGCGGCGTTTTCCTCTGCGTCACCTCTGTGAAACTCGATGTCCTCTATGGTTAAATCTTTTAACAATGAAATCTAAACTGCTGTTATGTTCGGCTTGCTTGGTTGTGGCCGGGTTGATGCTAATCGCTGCCACTCCCGAGAATAATCCCGCCGATGCCGCGCGCCTCAACAATCTTGGTTGCGCCTACATGAACCAGCAGTTGTTCGAGAAGGCGCTCAAATATTTTCAAGATGCCGCCGCCGCCGATTCGAATTTGCATGTGGCGAAGGTGAATCAGGGAATCGCGTTGTTGGGTCTGGCGCGAGTCGATCCTGCAAAGAAAATCCTTGAAGAGGCCGCCAAAGAAGATCCTAAAGATCCGCACGTCTGGTATGCGCTCGGCATGCTGGAGAAGAACACCAGCGATCCGCAGGCCGCCGTGGACGATTTCAAGCGCGTCATCGCAATCGACGACAGCGATCCTGACACCTGGTATTTCCTGGGCACAGTTTATTCGCAGCTTAAACAATTTTCCCAGGCGATTGACGCCTTCGACCACGCGCTCAAATTAAATCCGCTGCACGCCTCGGCACAATTCGGACTCTCGCGCGCTTACCAACAATCCGGCGATACGCCGCACGCCCGCGAGCATCTCGCGCGCTTCCAGTACATCACGCAGAATCACCTCGGCGCTGCCATAAGCCTTGCCTATGGCGAGCAGGGAAAGTATTCGTTATGCGAGGAATCGCAGGCCGCCACGGTAAAAGTTCCGCCGCAAATTCCAGTGAAGTTTGTGGATGTGACCGGGCAGTCAGGATTGATAACTAGGAGCCGGTCAGACAGCGGCGAAGATGTGATCGGAAATCTGGCGCCGGGCGCGTGTTTCCTCGACTATGACAACGACGGCAAGATCGACCTCTTTTTTCCCGAAAACGGGGTGCAAGGCGGAATGTCCCTCTATCACAATCTTGGGAATGGAAAGTTTCAAGATGTGACTAAGCAAGCCGGATTTGATCCGACAATCCACGGCGTTAGTTGCACCGCCGGGGATTACGACAATGATGGTTTCGTCGATCTTGCAGTAACCACCAAAGATCGCGTTCTGCTTTTTCATAACGAGAAAAATGGAGAATTCAAGGACGTAAGTAAACAGGCGGGGTTGCTGCCGCAGACATCCCGTTCCAGTTCGAAGATGAGCGCTTCTGTGCCGGGTAGTCCGTTGGCCAAGCCTGCGGCGATGCCTGTGTCCGTTACTTTCATCGACTACGATCACGACGGAGATCTCGACCTTTACGTTGTGAAAGCGGCGCCTGGAAAATCTCTGACGAATTCTGGTATTTGGACTGAAGAAGTGCCGGCCACTTTAGGTGATAACCAGATGTGGCGTAACAACGGAAACGGGACGTTCACGGATGTGACCGCCAGCCTTGGGATGGATGGTGCGCGCACAACCGTGGCAGCCGTTGGTACCGACTACAACAATGACCGCGCCGTTGACATGGTTCTCACCGGAGGAGTGAAGGGCGCGATCGTATTTCAGAATCCCCGCGAAGGTGCTTTTAAAGTAGCCGACGTTTTTCAAGATCAGGATGTACAGCCGGCGCGCGGTGTCGCTGTGTTGGATTTTGATCATGATGGGTGGATGGACCTCGCATTCACGCACGAGGGCAATCCCAGCATCACCCTTTGGCGTAACGATCATGCCAAGAAGTTCGAACCGGTCAGCCTTCCAGTGCCGAAGTGGTTTCGCGCATTCGGGATTGCCGCCTTTGACTATGACAATGACGGCTGGGTTGATTTAGTCGCGGTCGGCGAAAGGGCGGGTGACGGTCAAGGTGAAATTAGACTATTCCGTAATCTAGGCCCAGATGGGTTTGAAGATGTGACGGCCGATGTGGGACTGGACAAGATTCATCTGCAGGAGCCTCGCGCCGTCATTACGGGGGACTTCGAGGGAACCGGCGCAACCGGCATACTCATCACTCAGAAGCACGGGCCGGCAGTCCTGCTCAAGAACGAAGGTGGCAACAAGAATAACTGGCTGCGGCTCGCGCTCAAGGGACTGAACGACAATAAGAGCGCCATCGGCACCAAGGTCGAAATTTTCTCCGATGGCATTCGCCAGAAGTTTGAAATCTACGGTTCGAACGGATATCTCGGGCAGAACTCGCCGTATCTGACCGTCGGTCTGGGTCAGGCCAAGCAAGCTGATGTTGTGCGCATGCTATGGCCGACGGGCGTTTTGCAAGACGAAGTCGAAGTGGCTGCAAACCAGCAAAAAGATTTTCTTGAGATCGACCGCCGCGGCAGCTCGTGTCCGACGTTATTTGTATGGGATGGCAAACGCTACCAGCTTGTCTCAGACATTCTGGGCGCGGGCGTGGTCGGCCACTGGGTCGGGCCAGGCGAGCGCAATATCGCGCGCCCCACGGAGTGGGTGAAGGTCGATAAAAACGTAATGCGAGACAAAGAGGGTGCCCCACCATTGTCTCTCCGCTCTTTGGAGAGACAGGGTGGGGAAGTTGACGTCCCTTTTCGCAATCAAGATCCCGACCCTGTCGCACAAACCGCGACAAGGATGGAGCACCCGCTCCTCAGCTTCCGTCTCATGGAGCCGATGGAAGAGGTCGTCTATCTCGACGCGGTGAAGCTCATGGCCGTCGATCATCCGGCGAATGAAGATGTTTATCCCAACGAATATTTCGCCAGCAATCCGCCGTATCCGGATTTCAAAGTTGTCACCAGCAGGAACGCCAAACCTCCAGCCGGTGCGTGGGACGACAAGGGCAACAATCTTCTCCCCGATCTGCTCGCACATAAGTACGTTGGGAAATTTGAGCTGCTGCCGTTCAAAGGCTTCACAAAACCGCACAGCCTGATTCTGGATTTAGGGGAGCCTTACCGCGGTGGGCCTTTGCGTCTACTCATGCATGGTGAGATTGAATATTTCACCGCGACCGGAATGTATGCGGCGTCGCAGGCAGGAATCGAAGCCACAGCGCCGTATGTGGAAGCTCAAGTGGCGGGCGAGGGCGTCCGCCCCACATCTAACCATGGGGAGACGGGCGTCTCGCCCGTCCAGCCGGGCGAGGACGCCCGGCTCCCCACACCCCGAACCCAGTGGGTCCGCGTGACCGACGACTTGGGCTTTCCCGCCGGGCTTCCCAAAACCATTACTGCCGATCTAACCGGCAAAGTTCCCGAAGGAGCCACGCGTATTCGCATTACAACGAATCTCCAAATTTACTGGAACAATATTCTCATCGACCGCAGCGAGCAAAATGAAAAATTCAAGTTGACCGCAATCCCGCTCACCAAAGCCAATCTCGACTACCACGGTTATCCGCGGCAGATCGAGGACCAGCCCCCGGGCAACGTGAAATATGTCTACGAGCAGGTCAGCCGCACCGGGCCCTACGCGCGCCAAGCCGGCGAATACACGCGCTACGGGGATGTCCTGCAGCTGCTGAAGTCCTTTGACGACAAACTAGTCGTCTTCGGCTCCGGCGAAGAAGTGCAGCTGGAATTCGATCCCGCAAAATTGCCGCCGCTGCCCAAGGGCTGGGCGCGCGATTATTTTTTTCAGGCCAACGGCTACGAAAAAGACATGGACTTCTACGCCGCCGACGGCTCGACGGTCGCGCCGCTGCCATTCCGCCGGATGGGAACGTATCCGTATTCCGGCAAGTCATTCCCATCCGACGATGAGCATTTGAAATACATGCTCGAATTCAACACGCGATTCATCTCGGGAAATGAACCGCGCGGCTATTCATACAAGTACGCAAAATAATTGACGATCGTAGAGACGTAGCTTGCTACGTCTCCCGCTGCCGATTAGAGAGACGTTGCAAGCAACGTCTCAACGTTCAATCGTTTTAATCCTTGACTTTTTCAGCTCTGCCCCGTTCAATACGCCAAGATGGAAACCGCTTCGGCACCCTCCTCCGCTCCTCGCCTTCGGCGAACACTAACATTATGGGACCTGATTCTTTATGGCGTGATCGTCATTCAGCCGGTTGCTCCGATGTCAGTGTTCGGCGTGCTAAGCGATCGCGGCCGCGGACACGTCGTGACCACGCTGCTGATCGCCATGGTGGCCATGCTATTCACCGCGTTCAGCTACGGACGCATGGCGCGAGCTTATCCCAGCGCAGGCTCGGCATTCACGTATGTTGGCCAGGAAATAAATCCTGCGGTTGGTTACATCACCGGATGGAGCATGGTGATGGATTACATGCTCAATCCGATGATCTGCATCATCTGGTGCAGCCAGCAAGCTCACGTTTTTGCGCCCGGCGTCCCATACGCTATTTGGGCGATTTTTTTTGGAGCGGTGTTCACCGGGTTGAACATTCAAGGCATCAAGACTTCGGCACGGGTGAATACGCTGCTGGCGGCAGGAATGGCCGCGGTGGTTTCGATTTTCTTTATTGCCGCGGCACGCTACATTTTTCGCAATCCGCACGATGGCGCGGCCTTCTTTACGCGCCCTTTTTATGACCCAAGTATGTGGAACCTGAAAGCCGTGCTGGGAGCGACCTCAATCGCGGTCCTTAGTTATATAGGCTTTGATGGTATTTCTACGCTTTCAGAGGAGGCAGAGAATCCGCGGCGCAATATTCTGCTGGCCACGGTGTTGACCTGCTTCGTGATTGGGATTCTGTCCGCTTTCGAAGTTTATGCGGCGCAGCTTATTTGGCCCGCGACCCAGGCGTTCCCAAACTCTGATACAGCTTTCACCTATGTGGCAGGCCGTGCCTGGGCGCCTTTATTTGCAATCGTAGGATTCACCTTGCTGGTGGCGAATTTCGGGTCCGGCATGGGCGCGCAAATCGGAGCGGCCCGGCTGCTTTACGGCATGGGACGCAGCAAGGCGCTGCCTCAGTCATTTTTCGGTGTAGTTGATCCCAAGCGACATGTGCCGCGTAACAATGTTATTTTTGTGGGTCTGGTCGCGCTGGTGGGCGCATTCCTCATCAGTTATGGCCTCGGCGCGGAAATGCTCAACTTCGGGGCTCTCATCGCTTTTATGGGAGTTAATATGGCGGCCTTTGTCCGTTACCACGTTCGTGACGGCGGCCACAGCGCCATGCTTCCTCTGCTAATAACAGGTATCGTGATCGTGCTGGTGCTACTGCCTTATCAGAGTCTCGCGTTATTAGGGGTTGCCGGCGTAGGGCTAGCAGTTCTGGCGGTGTGGACGCCTCCGCTGGCAGGCTTCACCATCTGTTTTTTTCTGTGGAAGAATCTCAGCTGGAAAGCCTGGATTGTTGGTGGCATCTGGATGGCCGTCGGCATTGCCTTCGGTGCAATCAAGACTCGTGGCTTCCGCGGCAACCTGATCGATTTCGAACTGCCCGCAGAAGAGAGTTAACACTGAACTGAACATGTGGGGACGGCCGCCCTCGGCCGTCCACGCCGCGCAAAGCTCGGCAATCACAATCACTCCACATTCCACCCACTGACTTCCACATACGGCTTCGCCGCGCCCAACTCGCTCGCCCTATAGGTTGCGGTGAGCTCTCGTTTCTCGCCCGGCAGCAACGAAACGTAATTCTGCTGCCACAGCACCGGCAAAATCTCTTCGCCAGCTTTACTTTTATCCACTTTGAGCCTCACAAGAAATGCCAGGCTCTTGCTCGGATTTTCCACCGTCACGTGAGTCACTTCGTTGTCACCTTGCTTCTCGCTGTGCTCGCTAATGTTCAGCTTTACTTTTGGCAATTGCGAAAGCGCGGTGTAATCCGCATAAGTCGCCGTCGGGGTGGTGTACCAGGTTGATTTCGCCCAGTCGATGGTCTCCTGCTTCGTCGATAGCCAGTAGAAATTTGAGCCGAGTAATTTTCCATTCGCGTCCGAAACTCGCAAGGAGACAAAATAGGTCGGACTCAACCCGGAAATTTCCGGCAAGGCCACAACTTTGACCACCCCGTCTTCTGGAACATCGACGGTGCTCTCATTCGAGAATTTCTCCGTCATATCAAGGTTCAGGACCTTGGTTTGAACGTGCAACCCGCTCGCGGCTTCAAAGCGGCTATTCACCACATAAATGTTGTTGTCGTCATAGCCGTAAATCGGATCAAGCGCCTGCAGTGCAGTCTTCGCGCCAAAGTATCCGCCGCCCGGGCGCAAATACCAGTCATACAAATGCCAGATCATCGACGGCCACGCATTCTGTAGCATCCACTGGATCACGCCTCCGGATGTGTATTTGTTGCGGCTGTAGGCTTCATACATGGCGCGAATGCCTTCGTAGGCCTGCGCCTGCGATTTCATTGCGTAATCTTCGAGACTCGTCGCTTTCCCGTAGCGTGCGTCGAGCGCATCGGTGAATACGTGAAGGTCTTTGAACACGCCGCCGCCCGCATGAAAACCCCACCACTCATCGATCGGCCACCAGTGTTCTCTTGGCAGCATCCGCTTGATGCTTTCAATCGGAGGCACCGCCGGCCCGGGGCTGGTTTCAGTATTGAAGCCGTAACCGCCGCCGCATCCGCCCTGATTGCAAGTCTGCGGGTGATTTGCCGCTAGCGAATCTTCCATCCAATAGGCGGGCGCAACATATTCGTATGGACCGCTCATTTTCACTCCGCTGTCGCCGGTGACGGTTGTGGGTTTTCCCGTTGCTGACGAAATTACCGGGTTCGGCCACAACAAATCTTTTTCGATCTTTAAATACATCTCCTCGACATCCGGCGGCGGCGGATTGTCGCTGCCGTTCAGCCACACCAGCAGGCTGGGATGCTCGCGCAACCGGTAAATCTGATCCTTCAAAGACTGTTGCGCGATTTCATAATCTTGCGGCTTCCAATTCGGCCAGTGCTCCCAAAACGAGCAGCAGCACCATCCTGCCATCACCAGAACTCCGCGCTTATCGGCAAGGTCGAAGAACTCTTTTGTTTCCAGCTTTCCCTCCAGCCGGATGGTATTCAGCCCCATGTCCTGCACATAATTGAACTGGTCCTGAAGGCGTTGCGACGATTCGCGCAGCATCATGTCGGGCGACCAACCGCCGCCACGAATCAAAAACTTTTTGCCATTGATCGAGAACACCCGCTTTCCATGCGCGTTAAGCTCAGATGTGATTTCGCGAATGCCAAAATTCGTCTCGGTAGTTTCGGAACTCTTGCCCCCGGTCTCGAAACTCATTTGCAGTTTGTACAGCTCGGGTTTGCCCACCTGCGCCGGCCACCACAGCCGCGGATTATCCAAATTAAGTTGTGCAACTTGCGCGGGGTCGAACGTTACGTCCTTCTGCTCGTTGGGCCCAAGCTCGACCTCCTGCGAGAATTCGGCATTCTCTATCCGCCCCTTCAGCGTTCCCTTGACCGCCTGGTTAGTTCCATTTTTCAGTAGCGCGGTCACGGTCAGATGGGCCTTACCGTCGGCGTCGACCTTCGAAAGCACTGTCGGATATCGCACTGCCACTGGTCCGCTGGTCCGCACGCTGACTTCGCGGAACAGGCCCATGTTCTTATCTGGGGGCGATGGATTCCAATCTACAAAGGTGATCGCGAGATCTCTGTCAGTTGGCGAGTACACTTCGACCGCCAGCGCATTGGTCTTTCCCGGCAGAGCCGCGTCAGTGATGTTGAGCTCGTAGGTGCGCCATGCACCCGCTACGTCATCTTTCTTGCCAATCTGCTTTCCATTCAGAAAAATATTGGCGCGATAGTTGATGCCGCCGAAATCCAGCCAGATCGTCTTTCCGCGAAAACTTTCAGGAAGCGTAAAGACTTTCCGATACCACCACGGCACCATGAACGGGCTGTCCTGCTGCATGGGAATATTCGAAAAGTTGGCGCCGATGGGATAATCCATCCCCGGCAGCTTGCGCAGGTTCATGCCGAAATCGGGGTCGGGATAGACCTTCTGCTTTACCAGAGCAGCCACGACGGTAGTGGGAACACTTATGCCATACCATCCGCTGGGCGCGAACTTCGGGGTCGACACAACCTCCCCTGGCTTCTCCACTTTGCAAGACGATTGCAGCGACCAGCCGTCGCGCAGCACGATGCCCATCTCGGGTACGGGAGAGGATGCCACCGGTTTTGCAATCGGCTTGGAAGAATGCATTTGCGCAAAACCAATTTGCGAAACCAGGAAGACAGCAAGAACGGAGAACGGAATTCGAAGTTGCTTCATGAGGCCCCTTCTATAAATGGAAACGATTCGGCCCAGCATTCATATCACGCTTTATTAACACGTTTCAATAGACGAATTTGGTAAATCATCGTGAAGCCGCCTACTGACGTGAGCATCAGGCTTCCGGCGTGAACCTTAGTGTCCTTCATGGTGAATGCTTTTCGAGAAGGCGCAAGATGCGGAAGGCTATCAGCTGCGCGTACTGTCCAGCTTTTCGTCTATAATTTAGGTTCCGCTTAACAATTTGGAGTTTTCAAACACATGATTCGTTTTCTGCAAACCCCGGGCCCGATCAAGAAAATTGTCCTTGGCGGCCTATTAACAGTTGTATGCGTGCTTATGGCGATCACGCTGATTCCCGGCTTTGGCAGCGGGAGTTTCCTCTCTGACACTCCTGCTCAGGGCGTGGTTGCAACAGTTTCCGGACAGGACGTGACCACCAACGACGTCGAGCGCCAGGCCAAGCAGATGCTCAACCAGCAGTTTCCCAAGGGGGGTGCCCAGGCCAGCTTGTACCTGCCTATTTTCGCGCAGCGTGCAGCTGAAAACCTTATCAGCGAAAAAGTGCTGTTGATCGAGGCCCAACGTATGGGCCTAAAAGCCACTGACGACGATGTTCGCGAGTATCTCCGCCAAGGGCAATTGGGGCAGGAACTTTTTCCCGGTGGCACTTTCATCGGGGCACAAGAGTACGACAATTTTGTATCTCAGAACTTTAACTTGACGGTTCCGCAATTTGAAGCACTGGTGAAACAAGAAATTCTCATAAACAAGTTGCGCGATCTGGTCACCTCCAGCGCGACGGTCACTGACGCCGAGGTTCGCAAGCAGTTTGAAAAGCAGAACACGAAAGTTAAATTCGACTACGCTGTCATCAAGAAGGACGACGTTCTTAAATCCATTCACCCCGCGGACGCGGAGCTGAAGGCTTTCTACGACCGCAACAAGAACAGCTACGTCAATTCGATTCCCGAGAAGCGGCAAGTTAAATACGTCGTGGTGGACAACGCACGGTTG
Source organism: Terriglobales bacterium (assembly GCA_036268595.1). Taxonomy (GTDB): domain Bacteria; phylum Acidobacteriota; class Terriglobia; order Terriglobales; family Acidobacteriaceae; genus Gp1-AA145. Next base: position 24,329 of record DATATW010000079.1, on the reverse strand, counting down.
CTTTCGCAGACACAGGTCACGCAGCAGGAGCTGCAAAGCTACTACGACCAGCATCGAGACGAATTCCGCGTACCCGAGCAGGTGAATGTTCGTCATATTTTGATCAAAACGCCATTGCCTGGAGCTGACGGCAAAGTTGACCAAAAGGCGGTTGACGCCGCGCGCGCCAAGGCGGAAGACATCCTGAAGAAAGTTAAAGCTGGCGGCAACTTTGCCGAGCTGGCCAAGAAGTATTCCGAAGACCCGGGATCGGCCAAGAACGGCGGCTCATTGGGATGGATCGGGAAGGGAAGGACTGTACCCGAGTTCGAGAAAGCCGCGTTCTCTCTGCCCAAAGGCGCTACAAGCGATCTGGTCCAAAGCAGTTACGGTTTTCACATCATTCACGTGGATGACAAACAGGATGCTCACGTCAAATCGCTCGACGACGTAAAGGCCCAGATCGAGCCTTTGATCAAGCAACAAAAAGCTGCGCAGGCTTCACAGCAGCAAGTTGAGCAACTGCTCTCCGACGCCCGCAGCACCAGCCTTGAGAAAGCTGCCGCGTCGAAAGGTTTGCAAGTAATTAGCACCGACTTCGTTGACAGCAAGGCCGCGCTTCCCGGCATTGGCAACGACCCGCAGTTTATGAGCACGGTTTTTGCCCAAACCCCAAACGCGCCGCCGGACGAGGCCCAGACGCATCAGGGATACGCGATTTACCAGGTCACCGGAATCAAGCCGCCCTCGACGCCGACCTTCGATGAAATTCGCAGCCGGGTTGAGGATGAGTTCAAGAATGAACGCGCGGCTCAGCTGCTGTCTCAGAAAACCCAGGAACTTTCTGACCGCGCCAAGGCCGATCATGACTTGAAGAAGGCTGCCAAGGAACTCGGCGCAGATTACAAAACTAGCGACCTTGTCGCGCCCGACGGGCAGGTGCCGGACATCGGATCTTTGACTGGTTCCGCGGCTGTAGCCTTCACCATGAAGCCAGGCGAAATCAGCGCTCCTATCGATACTGGAAATACCGGTGTGGTGCTTTCGGTGACCGAGCGCCAGGCCCCAACCGACCAGGAATACGCAACCAAGAAGGACCAGATTCGCGAAGGCGTGTTGCAGCAGCAGCAAAGTGAGGTCTTCGGCCTGTTTCTTGGCAACCTTCGCGAATCGATGCAGAAAGCTGGCAAGATTAAGGTCAATGAGAAAGAGCTGGCCACGTTGACCAAGCCGCGATCCGAGGAGAGTGAGTAATCTCGATTGGTTGGCGGCCGATTCGGCACTGATGTAACCGTAATACTGCGTTCTGCTCTGCTTCTACGCGGAATCTGCAGTTCTCCACTAAAGATATTTCCTGGGCTTAAAGTTCCTCGGAAAACAAACTTCAGGGGCGGTATCCTGAAAATGCTAAAGCGCTGATCTTCTTCATGAACTTTCCTCGCTCGACTGGAATTCTTCTCCATCCCATTTCGCTGCCGTCGCGCGGCGGCATTGGCGATCTGGGGCCTGCGGCCTATGAGTTCCTTGATTTCCTTGCGCAGGCGCGCCAGAGTTTGTGGCAAGTGTTGCCGCTGAATCCTCCGGCAAACGGAAACTCTCCCTACTCTTCGATCTCGGCGTTTGCCGGGAACCCGCTCCTCATCAGCCTGGAGCGGCTGGCAGAGAGAGGCTGGTTGGATCGGTCTATGTTCTCTACTCAAAACGAAGCCATAGGCCCTATCGACTACGAGCAGGTGCGCGGCCACAAGCTGCCGCTTCTGCGCCACGCGGCCAACAATTTTCTTAATCAAGCGAACCAGGAATCTCGCGGACGGTACGACAAGTTTTGCGGTGACAATGCCTGGTGGCTCGAAGATTTCGTCCTCTTTGACGCGTTCCGCGAAAAGCACGGCAACAATTGGCATCAATGGCCTGCCCCGTTGGCCCGCCGTGAGTCGTCGGCCATTGAATCGGAGCGACTGGAGCTCGACGCCGATCTTTCTGTGTGCCGGGTTCTGCAGTTTTTTTTCTGGGAGCAATGGCGCGCCCTGCGCCACTACTGCGCGAAAAAATCCATTCGCGTGGTTGGCGATATCGCGATTTTCGTTGATTACGAGAGCGCAGACGTTTGGGCGCACCGCGATCTCTTCCGTTTACGCGATGATCTTTTGCCGGAGGTCGTTTCCGGCGTGCCGCCGGACTATTTCAGTGCCACCGGACAGCGCTGGGGCAACCCTCTCTACAACTGGGAGACAATGCGCCACAACGGATACCGCTGGTGGATCCAGCGTCTGCGCTGGGCGACCCAGACCTGCGATTTTATCCGCCTCGATCACTTCCGCGGTTTCGCGCAGTTCTGGGAAATTCCTGCAGATGAGCCTACTGCAATTAAAGGCCGCTGGGTCGATGGCCCGGGCGATGAATTCTTTTTCAAATTGAATGACGCGCTCGGCGGCCTGCCATTTGTCGCCGAAGATCTGGGCCTGATTACTCCGGACGTGGTCGCCCTCCGCGATCGTCACAACATTCCCGGGATGGCGGTCTTGCAATTTGCCTTTGGCGACGTCGGGGCCCACGCATACCTCCCGCACCGCTTGACGGCAAACCACGTGATTTACACCGGCACGCACGACAATGACACCACGCTGGGCTGGTGGTCCGCCCTGAGCGAAAAGGAACGCAGCGCCGTCATTGGCCTCATAGGCGATTGCAATGACGGGCCGAATTGGGGTTTAATCCGCCTCGCGCAAAGCTCTCCCGCGAATTTTTCTATAGTGCCGTTGCAGGATTTCCTTAGTTTGGGTAGCGAAGCACGGCTCAACACGCCTAGCACCCATACCGGCAATTATCATTGGCGTTGTAATGCAGGAGCGCTCAAGCCGGAACTGGCCGCGAAGCTGGCTGCGCTGGCTGAGGTCACCGATCGTGTTCCTGACCCTGTGCCCGTCCCACCAGCCGAAGATTTCGTCGCGTAATCTCCGAGGATGACTTGGTTTGATTCTGAATTTCTTCGTCAACCTTTAGTGTCCTTCGTGGTTATTGATTTTCGCAAGAGCCTTAACCACAAAGGGCACGAAGATCCACGAAGGAAAACCACGCCGCAGTATTAACTCTTGCCTGCCGATAGTTTGCTCAGCAGTCCTTCGTGAACCTTAGTGTCCTTCGTGGTTATTGATTTTCGCAAGAGCCTCAACCACAAAGGGCACGAAGGAAAACCGGAAGCCGCACTAGACTCCGCTGACGACTTCTGACACGAACCCTCGGCCTTTGCGCTCTTTGCCCAGCGCGAGTACCACGATTAGTAGTGCAATATTGATGATCTCGAATCCCGCCAGCGCCCAGGAATAACCGACCCGCGAACTCAACGCATATTCAATTGAATTAATCGGCGCGGCGATCAGGATTCCCAGTTGATAAGCCAGCCCCGGCAACAATCCCCGCGTCTGGTCAGGCGAAAGTTCGTTCAAATGGGCTGGGATCACTCCCCACGCGCCTTGCACTCCGGCCTGCAGCACGAACGCCGCAATCGCAATGATGATGATCGGACCCGCGAATGCCCAGGCGGGAATCGCCGCCAGGGCCAGGCAAAGCGCAAAGATCATACTTCGCCTCCTACCCAACCTTTCCGACAGATGCCCGAATAGCAGCGTTCCCAGCACGGCGCCGATGTTATAGAGAATCGCCAGATAAGAGATGGTGTGGGCGCTGGCTCCGCGTGTTGAGCGCAGGAAGTCCGGGTACAGGTCCTGCGTGCCATGCGACAGGAACATCATCAAGGTCATCATCAGTACCAGGTAAATCGCGGATTTCCAGTTCTGTTTTACGACTGCCACAATAGCGCGCGTTGACGGCGCGCGATGTTGCTTCCAGGCCTCCGACTCCGGCACTTTCGACCGGATATAAAGAGCGAGCAGCGCCGGAACCCCGCCGATCCAGAACATCGCCCGCCAACCAAACGCGGGTTCGATGAAACGTGCCGCCAGGGCTGCCAGCAAATATCCCAGTGGATAGCCGCTCTGCAGAACTCCCGATAAAATGCCTCGCCACTTCGGCGGTGCGGCCTCCATGGCGAGCGAGGCCCCGACACCCCACTCTCCACCCATGCCAATGCCATAAAGGGCGCGCAGAATCAGGAAAACAGAGTAGTTTGGCGCGAATCCGCAGAGCAGTTCGACGACGGAGAAGAAAATCACATTGGCCATCAGCGGGCGCCGGCGGCCGTAACGGTCTGCTAGCAGTCCAAATATCACCGCGCCCACCGGACGCATGGCCAGCGTGGCGGTCAGCGTAAAAACCATTTGTGTTTTGCTTACATGAAATTGTCGCGCCAGCGTATCAACCAGGAATACGAGGACGAAAAAATCGAATGCATCCAGCATCCATCCCAGAAAGCCGGCAGTAACGGCGGGCCAGGGCCGCGCGGTCGGAGAACTGGGATGCGGGGTGAGTTGCTGGTCGGAGTTCGACATGGGGCGCGAGTTAGAAGAACACGGTTCTGCGCGGAATGCAACGCGGAGATTTCAATCAGCAGGTTTGGGGGTTTGGCAGCAATACGCGGAGCGGGCACTCCTCGCAGCGCGCTTTAGATTTCAAACAGTACTGTTTTCCCACGCTCACAATCAGCCCATGCATATCATTGAATACCTGTGCCAGAGGCGGGCGCCTGGCCAGGCTCATCCGCGACGGCGGGTGCGCAGCAGACCCTAGTGAATTACTTGCGCGGGCGTGGACGTCCGCCTCTACACGACCCATGTAGCCCCGGGCGCTTGCCCTGAGTGAAGGGTCCACGCCCGGGAACTGAATCAGTTCTGCCTGAATCAAAGCCCGCTCGAACAAGGCGCGTAAATCTTCATAGCTCGCCTTCTCACTCGAGATGCCATGCCGCAGCGCGATCCGCCGCGTGTAGGCATCGACTACAAACACCGGATGCTGCCCCGCATACAGAAGGATTGAATCCGCAGTCTCCGGTCCGACGCCGTTCAGCGACAACAGTTGTGCTCTGAGTTTCTCGACAGGTTGAGCAAACATTTTGTTCAGTGAACCGGAATAGCGTCGATCCAGGAATTTAACAAAAGTTTTCAGCTTGCGGGCTTTCTGTCGAAAATAACCGGAGGAACGGATCAAGCGCTCCAACTGCGAAAGTGAAATATTTCTAATTCCGTCCACGCTCAAAACTCTTGCTGCGCGCAGGTTTCGCAACGCGATTTCCACATTTCGCCAGCTCGTGTTCTGTGTCAGGTATGCTCCCACGATCACCTCAAAGCGGCTTTTCGCTGGCCACCAGTGCTGGCGTCCCCAGGCGCGCGCGAGTGTCGCATAGAGGGCCGCGATGTGTTCCTCGGAAGACAGTTTCGGCATCAGTTTCAGTTTAAGAGAGGGGTGACGATGTGTCCAAAGTACATGACCGGCGGATGGCGACGTGCGGAAAAGTCCCTTCTATAGCGGCATTTAGCGAATTCTTTCGGAAGAAAAATCCTAAGTTTGCGGACAAGTACTTAAGTTACTTTCAAGGTAACCGATTCAAGGTGACAATTTGTGTCACCGGAACTTGTGCCTGTATCCCCCGAGGCGGGCACCTCGTTCTGCGCCGGGCTCGCGTTCCCGGATTCTGTTTCTGGCGTACGGAGATAGGGGTATGTCTCAACGACTGGGCGACCTTCTCGTGAAAGAGAAGATCATCACCCCAGAACAACTGCAACAGGCGATCAAGGTGCAGAAGGAACAAAACTGCCGCCTGGGCAGCGCATTGGTCAAACTCAGCTTTCTCACCGACGAGGACGTCACTAATTTCCTCTCGCGCCAATATGGCGTTCCGGCAATCAATCTTTCCTATTTTGAAATTGATTCTTCGGTAGTCAAGCTGATTCCCTACGACACTGCCAAGCGCTATCAGATTCTGCCTCTGAGCCGTGTAGGCGCTTCGCTCACCATAGCCATGGTCGATCCGACCAACGTGTTCGCCATGGACGATATCAAATTCATGACCGGCTTCAACATCGAGCCGGTAGTAGCTTCCGAGAGCGCCATTCTCGAGGGAATTGAAAAAGCATACGGGGCCGGCAAAGAAGAAGACCTCGATCAGGTCATGCAGTCGATCTCTGACATGGATGAGACCGATGTCGAACTGCAGGCTGATACTGAGGAAGTGGGCCTGGCCGATCTGGAGAAGGCGGCCGACGAAGCGCCTATCGTAAAACTGGTCAACCTGATTCTCACCGATGCTGTTAAGCGCGGGGCCAGCGACATTCACATTGAGCCTTACGAAAAAGAATTCCGCGTCCGCTTCCGTATTGATGGTGTGCTGCAGGCAATCATGTCGCCGCCACTCAAATTGAAGGACGCTATTACCTCGCGCATGAAGATCATGGCGAAGTTGGACATCAGCGAAAAGCGGCTGCCGCAAGACGGCCGCATCATGCTGAAGATGAATATCGGCGGAAAGAAAAAGCAGCTCGACTTCCGCGTGAGTACCTTGCCCACGCTTTGGGGCGAAAAAATCGTGCTGCGGTTGCTGGACAAAGAAAATCTGCGGCTGGATATGACCAAGCTCGGCTTCGAGTCCGAATCGCTGGTCAAATTTGAAAAAGCGATCTTAAAGCCATACGGGATGGTGCTGGTAACTGGTCCTACCGGTTCAGGAAAAACTAATACGCTTTACTCCGCGATCTCGACTTTGAATAAGCCTGACACCAACATCATGACCGCCGAAGACCCGGTCGAATTTCAGCTGATGGGCGTCAACCAGGTGCAGATGAAGGAGCAGATCGGGTTGAACTTTGCCGCCGCGCTTCGCGCATTCTTGCGGCAAGATCCCAACATCATCCTGGTCGGCGAAATTCGAGACTTCGAAACTGCTGAAATTGCCATTAAAGCTGCGCTTACCGGCCACTTGGTTCTTTCCACGCTACACACCAACGGAGCGCCCGAAACCATTACTCGACTTATGAACATGGGCATTGAGCCCTTCCTGGTTGCGACCTCAGTGCACTTGATCTGCGCGCAGCGCCTGGTGCGCAGAATCTGCAAGGATTGCGCGGAGGTTCAGGAGGTCCCGGTGCAGACGCTGATCGAGGAAGGCTTCACGCCGGAAGAAGCCAAAACGGTGAAGATCAATAAGGGCAAAGGCTGCGGCGTTTGCAACAGCACTGGATACAAAGGCCGAGCCGGCCTTTACGAAGTGATGGAAGTGGACGACGAAATCAGGGAATTGGTGTTGGTAGGGGCGTCGGCGCTCGAACTGAAAAAGAAAGCCATTGAGCGCGGAATGATAACTCTACGGCGCAGCGGTTTGATCAAAGTAGCTGCAGGCATTACCACGCTTGAGGAAGTGGCACGCGAAACCATTCACTAGAAACCGTCGTGGGTCGTTGGCACAAGGCATTACGAGTTCTTAGCCAACGATGAACGGCCAACGGCGAATGATTTGAAACCGGAAAGGGAAACGGAAAAGAATGTCGCTCTCATTAAGTGATTTATTAAAACGCATGCTGGAAATGAACGGCAGCGATCTACATATCACGACGAATTCTCCACCGCAAATTCGCGTTCACGGGCATTTGGTTCCGCTCGATTTGCCGCAGCTCACGCCGGCTGAGACGAAGCAGTTGGCCTATAGTGTCATGACCGATTCCCAGAAGCACCGCTTCGAAGAACATCTCGAGCTCGACTTCTCATTCGGACTGAAAGGACTGGCCCGTTTTCGTGCCAACACTTTTAATCAACGCGGCGCGACTTCTGCAGTGTTCCGCGTCATCCCATTTGAAATAAAAAATTTCAATCAGCTCGGGCTGCCCCCGGTAGTCACCAAACTTTGTGAGAAGCCGCGCGGTTTAGTGCTCGTCACCGGCCCTACCGGTTCCGGAAAATCGACAACCCTGGCTGCCATGATCGACAAAATCAATTCCGAACGGCACGATCACATCCTCACCATTGAGGACCCGATCGAGTTCGTCCACATGAATAAGAACTGTGTGGTGAACCAGCGGGAACTGCACGCTGACACCAAATCTTTCGCCGATGCCTTGCGCGCCGCGCTCCGTGAAGATCCTGACGTAGTACTCATCGGTGAAATGCGCGATTTGGAAACCATCGAGTCGGCCCTGCGAATTGCAGAAACCGGCCACTTGACCTTCGGTACCTTGCACACCAATTCGGCATCGTCCACCATCAACCGAATCATCGACGTCTTTCCGGCGCACCAACAGCCGCAGATTCGGGCCCAGCTATCACTGGTTCTGGAAGGCATCATGTGCCAAAGCCTGCTGCCGAAAATTGACGGGAAAGGCCGCGCCATGGCAATGGAGATTCTAGTGCCCAATGCCGCTGTGCGAAACCTGGTTAGAGAAGACAAGATTCACCAGATTTATTCCGCCATGCAGTCAGGACAAGAAAAATTCGGTATGCAGACTTTCAATCAGTCCCTGGCGACTTTGTATTTTCAGAAGCAGATCTCCCTGGAGGTGGCGCTGGCAAGGTCCAGCAATGCCGACGAACTTCAGGAAATGATCAACCGCGGCGCCGGTCTGAATAGCCGGCCCGGTACCACTCCGGCCAAGGCGGTCGCGAGCGGGAAACATTAATTTCGATCGAACGGAAGAGCGAATTCGCACTGCGTAGAAGAGAGAGGAAACAATGCCAGTCTTTACATTTTCAGGGAAAAACGCGGCAGGAGAAAAAGTTGCCGGAGAGCGCGTGGCCGTGAACAAGCAGATTCTTGCCACCCAGTTGCGGCGCGAGCAGATTAGTGCTCCGACCATCCGCGAAAAAGGAAAAGAATTTGCCCTGCCTACGTTTGGTTCGGGAAAGGTCAAGACCAAAGACATTGCCATATTTTTTCGGCAGTTCTCGGTCATGATCGATGCCGGACTGCCGCTGGTGCAGTGCCTTGAGATATTGGCCGCCAATCAGGAGAGTCCGACCTTCCAGAAGGCGCTGACCAGTGTTCGTACCACCGTCGAAGGTGGAGCGACCTTGGCCAACGCTATGCGCCAGCACCCCAAGATTTTTGATGATCTGACAACCAACATGGTGGAAGCAGGCGAAACCGGCGGTATTCTCGACCTGATTCTCCAACGGCTTGCGACCTATGTTGAGAAAGCCGTAAAGCTCAAGTCTGCAGTTAAGTCGGCCTTGATCTATCCCGTCTCGGTTATCTCGCTGGCGGTGCTGATCGTGGCCGCACTGCTCAAGTGGGTGGTACCTATTTTTGCTAACTTGTTCGCCGGACTGGGTGTCGCTCTGCCTCTTCCCACTCGAATCGTCATGGGTCTCAGCCATTTTGTCGGACAGTTCTGGTGGTTCTTTATCGTCGGCGGCGTCGGCCTTGTTTTCGGGATCAAGCAAGTGCGCAAAGACGCACGCGGCCGTTACTGGATGGATTGGGGCATGCTTCGTATGCCTGTGATCGGCCTGCTGCTCCGGAAGATCGCGGTTGCACGTTTCACGCGTACTCTCGGCACACTCATTACCTCCGGCGTGCCGATTCTTGAAGGCCTCAGCATCACCGCCCGCACTTCCGGCAACGCGGTGCTCGAAGAAGCTCTGATGAAAGTGCGCAAAGCGATTGAGGAAGGCCGTACCATCGTCGACCCCTTGCGCGAGTCTGGCGTGTTTCCCAGCATGGTGACCCAGATGATTGGAGTCGGTGAAGCTACCGGCGCCATGGATAACATGCTGCAAAAAATCGCCGACTTCTACGAAGACGACGTAGATACCGCCACCAAAGACATGTTGGCCATGTTGGAACCGATCATTATCGGCATCCTGGGTGTGGCCGTCGGCGGAATCGTAATTTCTCTTTACTTGCCATTGTTCTCCATGATCGCAAAACTGGCAGGCTAAGACTCGCGGCCGCGTGGCGAAGGTCGCCACGCGGTCCTTTTCACGGAAAAATCAGGAACTATGCAATCCGCTTTTGAGAACCGGGTTTGGCTCGCGTGGCTGGTGAAAGTTCGAATCCTGATTCTCACCTTGCTCCTGGCCATTGAGTTGGCCATCGCGCAATTGACTCCGGTCGCCTTCCCGATTCGTCTTTTTGTCGACACCATACTGTTTGCATATACGATTTCCGCCTTCTACCTGGTGCTGCTGCATTTCTGGGACGAGTTGAAGCTGCAATCCGTACTGCAGGTCGTCTCCGATTTGTTGCTGGTCAGTTTACTGGTCTACGTTACCGGCGGAGTGGACAGTTCGCTGAACTTCCTTTACCCACTGGTCATTCTCGTGGCCAGCATTCTCCTGCCCCGTTTGTGGGCATACCTGACCGCGGCATTGGCTTTTATCCTGTACGGGGCGGTGCTGGAGCTCTCCTTCTTCCAGGTGGTGCCGTCCTTCTCCATCACACATCCCGGCATACGCACCCTGCAGGCGATTATCTTCGTAAATCTGTTTGGATTCCTGACCATCGCCTACCTGGCAGGTTTGTTGGCAGATAAGCTGCGGCAGACCGACAAAAGGCTGGACTATTTTCGCGGGGAACTCGAGAGCCTGCAGGCGCTGCATGAGAATATCGTGCAATCTACCAGTGACGGCCTAATCACCACCGGGCTTGATGGACGCATCACCCTGGTGAATGCAGCGGCAGAAAAGCTGTTGCAGCGGGCAGAGAGCGAGCTTCTGGGACAGTCCATTGCCCCGCTATTCATGGATCCGCTGCCTCAGGCCGGCGCTGAGCATTCGCACGGGGAAGTCCGTTTCGTCGCTCCCAACAATTTCCGCAAGACTTTTCGGGTTACCGCCGCAGAGTTGCGAGTGCTGGGGCGCGGCCAACTAGGATTTGTTTACACAATCGACGACCTGACCAAAGTGCGGCGTCTCGAACGCGAGGTCCGAATGCAGGACCGGCTGGCGGCCATCGGCCGTTTATCGGCCGCCATCGCCCACGAAATCCGCAATCCGCTTACTTCGATCGCGGGATCAGCCACTTTGCTTTCGCAAATTCCCAGCCTGAATGAGGAGCATCGCCGGCTTCTCGAGATCGTTACCCGCGAATCGCATCGGCTCAATAGCATCATCACCGACTTTCTCGCCTATTCGCACGCCAAGCAGTACCGCTTCGCGCAGGTGGACATGGTGCCGCTCCTTGAAGACACGCTTACCCTGTTGGAGCGCCGGCTGGAAGTGCAGAAAATTGGAATTAAAATCGAGCGGAAATACTGCGCTCCCCAAGCGTTGGTTCTCGCCGATGGCGATCGCATGAAGCAGGTCTTCTGGAATTTTTGCGAGAACGCCATCCGGGCAATGAAGCAGGGCGGCACGCTGACGATAAGTATTGAAGAACTGGAAAATGACTGGCAGTTCAGCTTTGCAGACACCGGCCCCGGAATGAGCCCTCAAATGGTGGAGAAAATCTTCGAACCGTTTCAGTCGCAATTCGAGGGCGGCACCGGTCTGGGACTGGCGATCGTTTACCAGATCGTGCAGGCGCACGAAGGCAAGGTTTGGGTCAGGTCAAAGCCCGGGCAGGGCTGTACCTTCGTCCTCCGGATACGGCGGGCAACGGAAGAGGCGCTCGGCGCGCCGGTGCCAGCGGCGTCCGAAGTCTTCCGGGCTTTGCCGGAAAGCCGCAGCGCCAGCTCCAAAGCGGAAGGCACGCATGCCTAATATCCTGATCTGCGATGACGAGCGCTCCATCTGCGAAATGCTCGACATCACCTTGCGCCGTGAGGGCTACAAAGTCGAAACCGTGACCTCGGGAGAGGTCGCGAAGCGGAAAATCGAATCAGCGCTTTATGACATCATCGTCACTGATATAAAAATGCCCGCCATCGACGGCATTGAAGTCCTCCGGCACGCGCACAAGCTGTCGCCGGACTCGGCGGTCATCCTGATTACTGCGGTCGACGACTATGAAGCCGCGGTCGAGGCGGTCAAGGCGGGCGGTGCCACCGACTACATCCGTAAATCTCCAGGGCTGATTGATGAAATCAAGATCGCTATTCGCAAAGCTCTGGAAAAAGTGGCCCTCAGCCGCCAGAATTTTGCTTTCAAACGTGACGCCGCAACTAGAAATTCGCTCGACAACATCATTGGCGGCAGCCCTGCAATGGAGAAGCTTAAGCAAACCATTCGCACTGTGGCTTCCACCCAGAGCACCGTCCTTGTCTACGGTGAAAGCGGCACCGGAAAAGAGTTGGTGGCCCGCGCCGTGCATACCTGCTCACCCAGGGCCACCGAACCGTTTGTATCCATTAACTGCGGCGCTTTCCCTGAAACGTTGCTCGAAAGTGAGCTTTTCGGATATGTGAAGGGCGCATTTACCGGTGCCAATCAGAATAAGCGAGGCCTGTTCGAAGTAGCCGACGCTGGGACAATTTTTCTTGATGAAATCGGCGAAATGACGCTCACCATGCAGGTAAAGCTGCTACGCGTGTTGCAGGAGCGCTGTATACGCCCGGTCGGTGGCACCGACGAAATCGCGATTGACGTGCGTGTCATTGCCGCCACCAATCGTGATCTCGAAAAACAAGTTACCGAAAACACTTTTCGCGAAGATCTCTATTACCGGCTGAGCGTAATACCAGTCACGGTGCCGCCTCTGCGCGACCGCCGCGAGGACGTGGCTCTGCTGGTGAACCATTTCCTGCGCAAATACGGTCCCGCCGCCGGGAAAGAAATTGCCCGGGTAAGCCCGGCTTCACTCGCTTCACTGGCCAGTTACGATTGGCCGGGCAACGTTCGCCAACTTGAGAACACCATTGAACGCGCGGTTGCTCTTGGATCCGGGGAAGAGCTGCAGGTCGAACTTCCGGCCGAGCGTCCGCGCGCCCGAGCTGCAGCCGCTGGCGTGGGGTCCGAAGGAATTTCAGTGGCGGCTGACGGCATCCTGCCTGAAGGAATGGACATGGAGAAGTATGTGGCAGACATCGAACGCGCGCTATTGAAATCCGCGCTTGCTCAATCCAACGGCGTGCAGGCCCGCGCCGCCGATGTGCTCAAGATTTCCTACCGCTCCTTCCGTCATTTAATGAAAAAGTACGATCTGTGACGTCAAGCGCACTTCGCTGTTATTGAAAACCAGCTGCGAACTGCTTACGTGGGGACAGCCGCCCTCGGCTGCCCGGTCGAACTGGGCTCGACGATTTTTCTTTCGTGTGGAAGCTCTGTTCAGCTTCGCTGAACCAGGACAGCCGAAGGCGGCTGTCCCACATGAGCAGTTCTCGTTTGCGACATTCGTGGTTATGATCTAAGCATGCGTTACACTCTGCGATTCATGTGGAACGCCACCCGCGGCCACCGGCTTACGCCCTGGCGCAGCCCCTATCTTCTATGGCGCATTGAGACCTATTGCGGCGTAAAAATGCAGCAGATCGGATTCCTCGAGTTCTGGGAGTTCTTGTGGCGGGAACGCTTAAACCTTCTGCGTTTCTTGAAATGGACGGCAGAGATGGAGCGGTATGTACACCCGGCGCTGAAGTCGAATAAGTAATTATTGAAATTGAGTAATTGGTGAAATTTAAAGAGCAAGATATCGTTGCTTTTAAATTACCCAATTACAAAATTTCGCAATTTCCCATTCTTTCTTCATCCGTTGGCCGCAACCGCGCCCTCAAGGACAATCGTGACTTCGGTTCCTTTGGTAGCGGCAGTGAGTTGGTTTGCTGCTCCGCGGTTGGCGGCTATTTCCAGATATCCCATGCTGCCAAGGATCCCGAATACCTCGCCTGGAGCTCCATCCGCATAGCTGGCTTTAATATTGGTGATCTCGCGCTTGCCGACCATAATCTTAAAACCCGGCGCTTGTCCGGCGAATAATGCCGGCACATCTTGCGGAGTGAAATTTGTGATCAGGTTCCCGAAGCGGTCAACCTTCAGCACCACCCCGCGCAGGGTACGAGCGTCCATGGCTTTTGGCCGGGGAGCATTGAAGCGTACAAAGTCTTCGACCTCGTCGCCAAACTTTTCCTGCTCCACTCCCTTGGCTAAGTAACCGGCGACCGGCGCAAAAATATCGCGTCCATGGAAGGTATTGCTCATGGGTTGCAGAAAATAATGCTCGCCGGTGATGTGCCGGACATGCACTCGCTCCTCTCGCGCGTACATCAGCGAGAGCACGCCATTGTCCGGCGCCACAAAGGTGAATCCATCTGAAATTGCCAGAATCGGCCGGCGCGCGCTTCCTACGCCGGGGTCGACCACCACTACGTGAATCGTGCGGGCAGGGAAGTAGGAATAAGACTGGGCCAGCGCCAATGCCCCATCCAGAATGTCAAACGGCTGAACCGAATGAGTTATGTCTACGATCTCGGCATTAGGCGCGATATTCAGGATCACGCCTTTCATCACTCCCACGAAGTGATCGTTCAGGCCAAAATCGGTGGTAAGCGTAACAATCGGTCGGTGCATTCGAGTCAGCCTCGCGAAACTGGATTTCCGGGGACTAACTCGAAACTAAAGCTTTAACCCATATGCGTCAAGGTACAGAAGTCATTCCTGCTTGTGCCCAAGGGCCGCTATGCCTAATCGATCCTTATACTTCCGGATCCAGTCTGTACCTCGACTGGCACCCCTCCACCCTTCACTTTGCCTTTCACCTCTTTGCGCCCAATCGATCCCTGGACCTCGACCGGATGGCTCAGGTTAATCGATCCCGACCCGGTGTGAGCGTCCAGATCAAAAGAGGCATTATCGGGAAGCTTTAATTGAACGCTGCCCGAGCCCGTTCGCACCATCCATTCGCCCGTTGCCTCGCCCTCCACTCGGACGTCGCCGCTGCCGGCCTGTGCCTGCAATGAGCCTTTTACGTTGCGCAGTTCCAACCCTCCCGAACCGGTTTCAGCGTGCACCGATCCCGGGGCGCTCTGTTCGAAGGTCACGTGGCCGCTGCCAGTCTGGCCGTCGAAACCGCCCGCAATATTGCTGGCATTGATCGAACCGCTGCCGGTATGGGCATATAGGCTCCCATGAACTCCGTCAGCCTCTATGCTTCCCGATCCGGTTCGGGCACGGGCTCCTCCGCCCAGGTCGGAAATCTTCACAGTTCCCGAACCCGTATTGGCCTCGAGGGGACCGGAAATGTCAGAAATAGTCTGGTCTCCCGACCCGGATGATGACCGCAGTTGCGTGTTCTCTGGCACGGTGATTTCGTAGCTGATCGAAATGTCATGCTTGAGTTCGGGATCATCGATGTGTCCGACGCGAACGTCGTTTCCGCTCTGCTGAATTGGAGGGTTGTTCTTCAGCCTTTTAACTTTCTCGTCCGCGTTCCCTCCGCCAAACCAATTGTTCGCGGAAATGTGCCCGACCACGTGGACCTGATTCGAAGAACCGCGATGTACCTGGATCGATCCTGCTCCGGTTTCAACCTGCAGATCGACATGCCCATTCACCTGTAAAGTGCGATCAAATTCTCCATGGGTTTCACTCATCGCCGGTAGCGCAGCTAGTGTCAAAATTGCGGCTGCGATTGCCCATCGTGATATGAAGGCTCGCATCGTTATCCTCCTGAAATTTTAAATCAGACAAAAAAGGGCACGGAGGGTAGCCCGTGCCCAAATACCCGGCGATAAAACCGGGTGCGCATGAATCCCTACTGCAGTATGACTTGGTCGCCTTCCTTCAGCCCATTGAGGACTTCAGTCTTGGCGCCGTTAGAAATTCCGATGTTGATCGCCACCTTGCGCTGGCCGTCTTTACCTTTGGGATCAGGCACCTCAACTGAGGCCTTGCGGTCCTTGTCATAGATGATGGAGCCTTCCGGAATCTGCAACACGTTCTTGTGCTCGTCGAGAATGATTTCCGCGTTCGCGGTCATTTCGGCCTTGAGTTCACCGCCCGGATTGTCAATTGAGACGCGGACTTCAAATGTGGTGACATTGTCTTTTTCTACGCCCATGGGCGAAATTTTTGTGACCACGCCTTTGAAGGTTTTGTCTTTGAAAGACTCGACTTTGATCCGCGCCGGCTGCCCCATATAGACACGCCCGATGTCGCTCTCGTCGACCTTGCCTTTCACATAGACCTGGCTGGTATCGCCAATCGTCATGACCAATGTGGCGCTCGAACCGAGCACCAGAATCGAGCTCACCGCGTCGCCGATTTCCACATCGCGCGAAAGCACAATGCCATCAATTGGCGAAGTAATGTCGGTATAGCTCAACTGTTCTTCCAATTGCTTCAGGTTTGCCTGGTCCTCAGCTACTTGCGCCTGCGATTGCGCAATCTTCGCCTGCAGAACGATCACCTGGGCCCGCGCCACATTCTGCTTGTTGACTGACATCCGATAGTCTTTGTCGGCGTCATCCAGTGCGGATTGCGACACCACTCCGCCTCTCTGCATTTCCAGATTCCGCTCGTAGGCGCGCTTCAGTAGCGGGACATCCGGGCCTTCGGCATCTACCTTGGCCCGTTCAAAATCGGCCTCTGAACCCTTCAGGTTCGCCTCTGCAGCCAAAAGCGCCGCTTTCGATTGCTCCACTCCGGCTTCAATCTCAATTTTGTCAAGTTGTGCCAGCAGTTGTCCCTTTTTCACCCGGTCGCCATATTCCACATAAAGCTTCTTTACGATGCCGCTGGCCTTGGATTTAACTTCGACCTTGGTGATGGGTTCGACTTTGCCAGTCGCCACAACGCTTTTTGCCAGATCGCCTTTCTCGACTTTTGCCAGTTTTGAAGGATCAATTTTCGAAGCGCCATGCGAGAAGGCCACTGCGGCTCCGACCACGATGAGTACGAGTACCACTACAACTGCTGAGATGATAATGATGCGAGTGCGACGTTTCTTGCGTGCATTCACGTTACCGTTCACAACTCCTCCTCAAATCCTTCAAGAATCCTTGGGGCTTCAGCTCTCGCCCATTGGTACGTGCGGCCTCCCCGTTTTGTTCCCTGCGCCGTTAAACAGGGAAGCAACCTCACTGCTTGGTTGGTAGTTAGACCGCCCAGCGGGAAAAATGAAAGCAAGGTAGCCGGCTGGTTTTAAGGCTGGGTTGTTGACGAACTCGAAGGATGGTCCTCCAAGTCGCCGGAAACACAACCATTCAGGCCGCTAAATGCAAATAGCCGCCAGAAGCCTGATTCCAGAGCTGTCCCTATTGTAGCTTCTCCGGACACGAAGAAAGCTGAGAAAGCAGCTTTGAAATGTTAAAATTAACCCTCAAATGATCGCATTTGTGCTGCTCCGGGTTTTGCTGATTGTAGCCCTGGTGGCGGCCAACGCTTTCTTCGCCGCTGCGGAATTTGCGCTGGTCAGCGTCCGCGAAACCCGCATCGAGCAGCTCATTCGCGCCCGCCGCATCGGCTCCCGCATCCTGCAAAGACTGCACCGCAACTTGGATGAAGTCGTCAACGGTGTGCAGTTGGGCGTAACCGTGGTCAGCCTGACGCTCGGCTGGATCGGTGAACCCATGGTTGCCCATTTCGTTGAGGGCTTCCAGTTCCTGCAGCGTGTCCCGCACGTCCTGGTCTACGCCCACGGCATTGCAATCGGCATTGCCTTTGGCCTGATTACTTTCATGCACGTGATCCTGGGTGAACTGGTGCCCAAATCACTGGCCTTGCAGCGTGCCGAACAGGTGGCGCTGGCGGTCGCCGCTCCCATGGACGTATGGCTAACTCTGACGCGGCCGCTGATCTTTGTAATGGGCAGATCCGCTGGCTGGGTCCTCAAGGTGTTTGGATTGCGCCGCGTGCGCCAGGGCCCGGTGCATTCCCCGGACGAAGTAAAACTGATCGTCAGCGCCAGCAGGGAGCTGGGCCAGATTACCCCCGCTCAGGAAGACATGGTCCATCATGCGCTGGAGCTTGAAAACACTACTGTGCGTGAAGTCATGGTTCCGCGCCCCGATATTTTTTCTCTGCCCGGCGATCTCACGCTGCAAGATGCAATTGACCGCGTGGTCGAGGAACAGCACTCGCGGGTCCCGATTTACGATCCCCAAAGCGGGCCTGAACATATCATCGGCATTCTTTATTCAAAAGACCTGATGCGCTGGGCCGGCCTGCGGCTGACCACGCGGCCGTTGACAGTGCCGCCCCGAATCTCCGAAATGAAGGTCACTCAGGTCATGCACGATGCCATGGTCGTGCCTGAGACCAAGCCGCTTTCTGAACTGCTGGAGGAGTTCAAAGAACGCAAGCGCCACATGGCGATCGTGGTCGACGAATTTGGTTCAACCACTGGCCTGATCACCGCCGAAGATATTCTCGAGCAGTTAGTCGGCGAAATCGAAGATGAATACGACGTTACCTCGCTGGCCACACCGCAAACCACGGCGGGCAATAAGATCCTCTTGCTCGAAGGCACGATCGGCCTGCGCGATCTCGAGTCGCAGTACGATCTTCTTCTGCCTCGCGATGCGGGTTTTGAAACGCTGGCCGGATTCATGCTCTCAAAGCTGCAGAAAATTCCCGCCATCGGCGATTCCTGCTATTACGGCGGTCGCCGCTTCGTCGTCGAAGAGATGGACGGTTATCGCATTGCCCACGTCAAAATCGAAGACGCTCAGCCCGCCGCGGCGCAGGCCGGAGACTGAACTTCATTCAACACGTTCGTTTGCGGTTACTAGACACTGTAGACTCTTCGGGGCATACTCAAAAACCTATTACTGCCTATGCTGTAGCGATCATTTCCTTGGGGAGGAGAAATGGTTCGTTCGCGGCTGTCCGGTTGTTGCCTTGTCCTCATTCTCGCGTTGTCGGCTGTAGCTGTAAGCTGCGGAGGCGGAGCTGCGACTGACCCCGGCCCGGCGCCACCACCAAGAATTCCACCGCCTCCTCCGCCGATTTCCGTTAGCGTTAGCCCTCTAACCGCAGCAGTTGTCGCGATAACTCAATCGCAACAATTCTCAGCTACGCTAAACAATGATCTAAACGGAAAGGGAGTAATTTGGGCAGTTGACGACGTGCCCGGAGGCAGCTCTTCGACCGGCACAATTTCGGTAACCGGTCTTTATCTGCCTCCTGCAATAGCGGGCACCCATACGGTCACCGCTACCAGCGTCGGCGACGCAACCAAAAGCGCGGCGGCGTCGATTGCAGTCACCGATCTTGCCGGAGTCCTCACCTACCATAACGACCTCACAAGAGAAGGCGTTAATTCCAGCGAATACGCTTTAACCGCAACCAGCGTAAACCAAGCCACTTTCGGAAAACTGTTCGCATGCCAGGTCGACGGCGCAGAGTATACGGAACCTCTCTGGGTGCCCGGAATAACCGTCAACGGTTCCGTGCACAACATGATTTTCGTAGCTACTCAGCACGACAGCCTTTACGCGCTCGACGCCGACGCCTCACCGTGCCTGCAGCTTTGGCACGCAAACCTGATCGACTCTGCGCACGGCGGAACCACCGGCGAAACCTCGGTTTGCTGGAACGATGTTGGTAGCGGCGACCAGGATATTCAGCCGGAAATCGGAGTTGTAGGCACACCAGTTATTGATCCCGCAACACTCACACTTTACGTTGTGAGCAAGTCCGAGATTGGCGGATGCGACAGCGGCACTCCCAGGGTTTTCCATCAACGGTTGCATGCGATTGACCTCACAACCGGCAACGAAAAATTCAGCGCTCCAATCGACCTCAGCGCCTCGGTTTCGGGCACTGGCGACGGCTCTTCCGGTGGCACCCTTAAATTTAATCTTCGTACTCACAACCAGCGTTCCGCATTGGCCCTGGTGAACGGTGTGGTTTACCTCTGTTGGGCATCCCATGAAGACACCTGGCCGTATCATGGCTGGCTTCTGGGATATAGTGCGTCGAACGTTCAACAGCAAGTCGGGATCTTCAACACCAGTCCGAATGGCCGCCTTGCCGGCATATGGATGGCGGGAGGCGCTCCCGCAGCGGACGGCCTGGGGAATCTCTATCTTACAACCGGAAACGGCACGTTCGACGCGGACCAGACCACATCACCGAACAACGATTATGGGGACAGCTTTATCAAGATCGGTATCTCAGCCGGCCTGAGTCCACTCGATTACTTTACCCCCGACGACCAGTTGTTCTTGAGCCAGGATGATATCGATCTCGGGTCGGGTGGCGTCGTTCTTCTCCCGGATCAAAATCAGGGTCCGGTACTGCACTTGCTCGTGGGGGGCGGCAAGGAGGGAATTATTTATGTTGTCGACCGGGATAACATGGGAAAATATCTACAGTCGACCAACGGCCAGATCGTGCAAAGTTTCCCGGCGAACAACGGAAACTTCAGTACACCGGCGTTTTGGGAGAACAATCTCTATATCGCGGGCGCGGAACACGGAAAGACGGACAATTTGAGGTCCTACACTTTTAGTCCTGCTACTGGCCTGTTTACCACCAGCGCATCATCGGTTTCTTCGCACTCGTTTCCATTCCCCGGAGCAACCCCGGCAATCTCATCCAGCGGCAACAGCAACGGAATCGTATGGGCTGTGGATTCGAGTTGCTTCGGAGCTCCAAGTCCTTGTGGCATAACCCCGCTGCCGGCTGTTCTGTACGCCTATGACGCTACGGATCTGTCTCGCGAACTCTGGGATAGTTCACAAGCAGGTCTGCGCGATCAGGCCGGCCCCGCCGTGAAGTTTACTGTCCCTACCGTCGCCAATGGTAAGGTGTATATCGGCACACGCAGCGAAGTGGACGTTTACGGTTTGCTGCCCTGAATCTCTGAAGCGGTCGTTCCGGTTCGGCGTTCAGGAAGAATGAAAGTTGCCAAACACAACCTTACTTACTAGCCTGTGAGAGCACTTCGCTACCTACTTGCCCGACTGTTGTACACCTTGCCAGTCCTTTGGCTGGTGGTTTCGGTTGTCTTTTTGCTGATTCATCTGGTGCCGGGCGACCCCATTTTGCAGATGCTGGGTGAAGGCGCTCCGGTTACGGACGTCGCCGCCACCCGTCACGCTTACGGCCTGGACGTTCCGCTCTGGCAACAATACTTGCATTACTGGAAGGGCGTGGTGCACGGCGATCTCGGACCGTCGCTGCGCTTCAACCAAAGCGTCGGCAGCCTGATCGTGCACCGTTATCCGTATACGTTGGAACTTACCATCGCCTCATTGTTTATCGCGATTTTGATTTCCATTCCTGCCGGTGTGCGTTCGGCGCAAAGGCGCGGCCGCTGGGATGACAAGTTGCTCAGCGTGGTCAGCTTGTTTGGGTTGTCGTTTCCAAATTTCGCGCTCGGCCCGATTTTGATTTTGTTTTTCGCAATTAAACTCGGATTGCTTCCGGTTTCTGGATCAGGCACATTCGCGCATCTGGTGCTACCTGCGGTCACCATGGGCAGCGCATTGGCGGCGATTCTTACCCGCATGGTGCGCACTTCCATGCTCGAAGAACTCGGCCATGATTACGTGCGCACCGCGCGCGCCAAAGGCCTTCCCGAACATACCGTGATTTATCATCACGCGCTACGCAACGCCATGCTGCCGATCATCACCGTGCTAGGTCTGCAGTTCGGCGCGCTGCTCGCCGGGGCGATAGTGACCGAGAAAATTTTTTCCTGGCCCGGAATCGGCCGCCTAACCATCGACGCCATCGGCAATCGCGACTACTTCCTGGTGCAGGGATGCATTCTCGCCATCGGCCTGACCTACGTGCTGGTGAATTTCCTAACTGATTTGCTGTACTCAGTGGCGAATCCGCGAATCAGGCAGTGAGGGTGTTCGCCACTCATTCCCCTCGTCTTTCGTAAATGCCATCCCTCTCTGATGGCGTCCTCCCGAAGACCCGCGTTTCGGGATGACGCATTTTTAGAAAGGGAAACCAACTTTGAAGTCTGGGGCTTACAGCACAATCCCCACTAAGCCCACATCAAGCAGCGGAAGCGTGGCTTCGACGAGAGTTCCTGGCTCGGCTCTCGAAACCTTCAGCTCGCCATTGAGTTGTTTTACCCGTTCCTTCATGCCGCTGATCCCGACCCCGGTGGTGAAAGCTGACGGCCCGACACCCTTTCCGAAATCGCGGACTCGGACGCTCACATGATCAGGACCCTGCTCGATGTCGATTCTGGCGTCCTGAGTGCCGGAGTGGCGATAGGTGTTGGTCAAAGCCTCCTGAATGACTCGAAAGATGGCCGTTTCCAGATCACGCGGCAGTCGCGGAAACGCGGCCGGCTTGTAATTAAACTGGATTCGCATCTCTGCCCGCTTTTGAATTCCTTCAAAATACCAATGCAGGGCGGGCAGCAGTCCGGATTCATCCAGCAAGGGCGGGTGTAGCAGGTATGAAATATTGCGCACCTTCGAGAGCGCCCGTTCCGTCATCTCAATCGCGGGAGACAGTTTTCCCTGCGCCGTATTCTGGATATCCAGTGTCATCTTGAGGGCGGCCAATTCCTGACCCAGTTCGTCGTGCAGCGAGCGCGACAGCCGGCGACGTTCCTCATCCTGCACCGACATCAGTTGACCGGAGAGCTTTTGCAGTTCTAATGTTCGCAACTCGATCTGGCGCTGCGATTCCACCAGTTGTGCGATGCGGGTGCGAAGCTCCTTGTTCAACTCGCGGGTGCGCTCTTCCAGGTCCCGGCGCTCGGTCAGGTCGCGGGTTACTTTTGAGAATCCTCGCAGCTCACCATCTTTGCCGCGCAGCGCGGTGATCACAACATGCGCCCAAAAAGTCGATCCGTCTTTTCGTACCCGCAACCCCTCATCTGTATATCGGCCTTCTTTGGAAGCAAGTTCCAGCTCGCGGTCCGGCCACCGGCTTTCGATGGCTTCAGGAGGATAGAAGCGCGAGAAATGCTGGCCAATAATCTCACTTGCGCGATAACCCTTGATTCTTTCAGCGCCCTGATTCCAGGTGGACACAATCCCGTTTGTGTCGAGCAGGAAAATCGCGTAGTCCTTTACGCTATCTACCAGCAGGCGAAAAATCTCATCTGATTGGTGAAGGCGGTCATCTTTCGATTTTTTCGGTTCCCCCTCGTGCGTCACGATGGCGATATGTGGGCTATTGGCCAAAAATTGATTCCCCTGGAAATAAACGTCAGTTAGACAGATACGATGCTACCAGAGCCGAAGAATTGCACCGCAGACTTATTAATGTTCGGTGTCGAACGCAGGAGGGGTGTGTTCCTGCCGCGATGAAATTCCTGCCGACGTATTACGGTTACGGCCGCGGCAACGGTCGACGTCCTGCTGAAATCTGCGGTGTATTGGTTGACTGTGTCGCCTTGTTGTATTCTGTGGCGAATCCGAAAATACAGCAGTGAGGAAGGGTGCAGCTATGCGGATAAACGCGATACTTCCGGCTGTCTTGATCTTCAGCGCGGTCCTGCACGGGTGCGGAGGCTCAAGCGGCGGCAGCAATGGAGGAAACGGCGGCGGTGGCGCAACCCCGACTGTTGCCCCGGCAATAACCACTAAGGCCGCGCAGAGTGGCGCGGTGATCGTCAGCCTTGCCTCAACAACCGCAGGCGCCGCAATCTACTATACGGTTGATGGAAGCACGCCCAGCGCATCTTCTCAGCAGTACCAGGCCCCGTTTCTGGTAGCGTCGAATCTTACGCTAAAAGCTCTGGCTATCGCAGGCGGTACCTCGAGCACGGTGACCAGCCAGGCGTTCTCGCCGAATATCGCCTCCGGAACCCTGGTATGGAGCGATGAGTTCTCAAATCCCACCGGCGTGCCTGCGCAACCCGACCCCACGGTCTGGACATACGATGCCGGCAACGGCGGCTTCGGAAATCAAGAATTGGAAACATACTGCGCCTGGGGGTCGTCCACCGCGCCTTGCAGCATTGCCAATCCAAGCGAATATGTGGGACCGGACGGCTACCTGCACATCGTCGCGCAAAATCCATCTACCAACGTGTACACCTCGGCGCGGTTGAAGACGCAAGGCCTGTTCAGCTTTCAATATGGCAGGCTTGAATTTCGCGCCATGGTGCCGGAGGCGCAGGGCTTTTGGCCCGCCGCCTGGTCGATGGGAAATGACATCGCCACGGTGAATTGGCCGGCGTGCGGCGAAATGGATGTGCTCGAGCGCGTGGATGCCGCAGGAAATCCTGACTGGAATGCTGGATCGATTCACGGCCCGGGCTTTACCGGCAGCAACATCGGCACCACATACAATTTCCCGAGCGGCGAAACAGCGGGGCAGTGGCATACCTACGGAATGATCTGGTCGCCGTCCAGCGTGAAGTATTACATCGACGATCCGGCGCAGCCATACGCCACTTTTACGCCGTCGAGCATAAGTGGCTTTAGCGGCGCGACCTGGCCGTTCGATGGCGGGCAAAGTAATTTCATCATAATAAATCTGGCTATCGGCGGAAGCTGGCCGGGATCTCCCAACGGAACAACTCCATTTCCGTCAGAGATGCTGGTTGATTACGTGCGAATCTATACGAACTAGGCGCGCTATCGCGGAATTGGGCCTATGCGGGCTTTTCGTTTTGCAGTAAAGGCAATCGTTCCGGAGCTTGTCCCTCGCTCGCTGGGTCAGCGATTGCC
>DATATW010000078.1:0-7281 GCA_036268595.1 Terriglobales bacterium | reverse complement strand
CGCGCCATCCCCTCGATATAAGAGTTTCAGTCAAAGTATTTCGTCCCGACGCCCCTATTGAGTTGTGGGGACGCTCGATCGAGCTAGGGCAGGATGGCATTGGAATTACTCTCACTGGTCAACTTCAGGCCGGCGAAGTCGCCACTTTGGAATTGACACTTCCCGGAATCAACGCTCCATTAAAATTACGCGGACTGGTCCGCTACCGCGATGGATTGCGCCACGGATTCGAATTCCTAGCGCGCGATACTGCACAGCAGGATTTGATCCGGCAGGCCTGCGAATTTCTGGGACTCAGGGAATGAGAAGAGGTCTGTGCTTCCCGCGACCGTCGGCTGATGTGGAATCGGGCGTCCACGGCCGTCCGGCCGAACAAAGCTCGACAACCTAGACGGGTTGTTCTCATAAACTTCCGTGTCCGGCAATGTAACTTTTTCCTCTTCCATGAATCATAGAAATCCAAAAGAGACTGTTAGTCGTCTTTATACATAGAGGTCTTTTACTATGCTTATCAAAACATCCGCCGGGCTGCCTTCCGCCGAGATCACTCCACCAGATACCTACCTGAACCGGCGCAAATTTCTCGCCGGCGTGGGACTGACCGCGGTGGCTGCGACAGGCATCGGCGTGAAGGAGTTAATGTCACCCTCTTCCAGGGTACGTGCTGCCGACAAAATTGCCGGACTTCAGAAGAGTCCGTTCTCTACGAGCGAAAAGCTCACGCCGATGAATGACGTGACCCATTACAACAACTACTACGAATTTTCATCCGAGAAAGACGAGCCTGCGAAACTCGCACAGAATTTCAGAACCCGGCCGTGGTCGGTGACCGTTGACGGCGCGGTGCCGAAGAAATTGAAGTGGGACATCGACGAAATCATGAAGTTTGCGCCTCCGGAAGAGCGGATTTACCGGCACCGGTGCGTAGAAGGCTGGTCGATTGTGGTTCCCTGGATCGGATTTTCGCTCAGCGAGGTGATGAAGCGAGCGCAGCCGTTGGGCAAGGCAAAATTCGTGCAGTTCACCTCGATCGAGGATCCCAGTCAAATGCCGGGACAGAGGCAGCAAATACTGGATTGGCCTTATACCGAAGGTCTTCGCATGGACGAAGCCATGCATCCGTTGACATTGCTTTGTTTCGGCATGTACGGCGGCAGCCTCGCCAACCAGGATGGCGCGCCGCTGCGGCTGATCGTCCCTTGGAAATACGGTTTCAAAAGCGCCAAGGCCATCGTAAAAATCAGCTTTGTTGAGCATCAACCCAACACCACATGGAACGAGGCGAATCCTCACGACTTCGGTTTTTATTCCAACGTGAACCCGAATGTCGAGCGCTACCACAGCCAGGCCAGCGAGCACCGGTTGGGCGAGTTCCGTCCGCGCCCCACCCTCATGTTCAACGGATATGATCAAGTGGCCGGAATGTACACCGGAATGGACCTGGTGAAAAACTACTAGACCGTTGCCGGCAAGCCTCTCTCAATGATTCGCACCATCAAAGTCGTTGTGTTTCTGCTATGCCTGGTCCCCGTGTTCTTGCTGGCCTGGAGATTTTTCGGCGTCCACCCCACTGACGCGACGAACTGGGGCGTCGGCTTGGGGCCGAATCCGGTCGAGGCGCTGGAGCATGGAACTGGCGATTGGACGCTGCGGTTTCTGCTGATCACTCTGGCAATCACTCCGCTCCGCAAGCTGCTGCATCTGCCCGCGCTGATTAAATTTCGCCGCATGCTCGGGCTGTTTGCTTTTTTTTACGGATGTTTACACTTCACGACGTATCTATGGGTCGATAAGTACTTTAATGTTCATGAGATCCTCGCGGACATAGCCAAGCGCAAGTACATCACTGTGGGATTTTTCGCGTTTGTGCTGCTGATTCCCTTGGCGGTGACTTCAACTGCCGGCTGGATCAGGCGGCTGGGTGGAAAACGCTGGCGGGCGTTGCATCGGTTGATCTACTTCAGCGCGATTGCCGGGGTCATCCACTATTTATGGCTGGTCAAAGCCGACATTCACAAGCCGCTCGAGTATGGCGCGATACTCGCAGTGCTGCTTGGATATCGCGTAGTCGCGTGGCGGCGTCACTCACCTACGGCGCGATCGGTGTCGTCTCTACCTCGAAAAGTGGTTCTCGAATAGCCAATTTAGTTTCATGTCGTGCCTTTGATGACTTCGGTTATCAACTAATCTCCCAGCAGCAACTTTCCCCGGGAACCCGGGTTAGAATTCGATTACCTTTTCATTAATCAGGAGTTCGCCGTCTTCATGCTGAAGTTGGGCGATTCCGAAGGAGCTGTGCCTCTTGCTGATGTCGAAAGTTCTCTATAAAACGGGATTTCTCGCAGGACTTGCATGTCTGGTTGGCGCCGTAGGCTGCGGCGGCAGTGGCGTGGTGATTCCTCACCCTACCGGGAACTACTCTAACGCCAGCTTCAAGGGTTCATACGTGTATGAGATAAGCGGGGTCTTGATCAACAACAGCCCTTACAGCGAGGCGGGAGTCATTGTGGCGGACGGAAACGGTCACGTCACCGGCGGAATTGATGGATTCGCCAGCACAAATACCGGGGGCGCGATTCAGAGCAGCGCTTCGGTGACCGGCAGCTATACCGTCGCCAACGATGGGACTGGGCAAATATTGTTAGGCGCAACAGGTTTGGGGACAATTGCGGGTGTCTCTCAAATAAGTCTGGCGGTCACGCTCGCCAGCACATCGCAGGCGGCATTGATGGAAGCCGACACCTTTGCGGAAGGCACTGGCACTGCGCAACTGCAGGATGCGACGGTGATAACTGCTGCGCCAGGCGGCACATTTGCCTTTCGTATGCACCAGGAGTTCGATCCCCAGAATTCCACGTCAGCTTCGCAAGTTGGATCTTTCACCATTAGCAGCGGCAGTTTGAGCGGGACCATGGACCAAAACCTCTTTCCAGTGGGCACCACGCTGGTGACCCTGAACAGCGGAACTGTTAATGCACCCGCAAGCTTCGGAACCGGCGCCGCCAGTTTCACTGACAGCTCGAGCCATACCACGAACTTTCTTTACTACATTGTGAACAGCTCGAAATTCGTTATGCTGGCCAGCAATCCCGGGGCGGTCGGTTCCGGCAGCGCCGAAGCTCAGTCTGGCGCAGTGGGTAACGGCCTCCAGGGAACTTACGCATTCGGAAGCAGCGGCGACGATTTTCAATTTAATGAATTTAATCCGAGCGTAGCCACCGTAGGTGAATTCACCGGCAGCGGCGCCACGGTCAGCGCGGGCCACCTGGATGCACTTCAGGATGGCTCAAACTATTCGCAAAATGTCGCGTTTACGGGAGCTGCAACCACGGGAACCAACAATCCCTCGCCGCAAGGGCGAGTGCTGGTTACCCTGAACGAATCGGGAACTTCGGTTCCGGTGATCTTCTGGATGGTGAGTCCAACGCGCGCCTTCTTTCTCGACAACCTCACAACCCGGTGCGAGGACGGAACCGCCGACCTGCAAACTACCACCTCGTTTTCCGCGGCCACCTTTAAGGGACAGTTCGCAATAGTGATGAATGGCATCGATACCACCCCAGAGGGGCTGGGGCGTATTGGCACACTGCAGTTTGACGGTGCAAGCAACCTCACGCTAAACGAATTGGCGAATGCATCGCAGTCTGGCTCAGGCGCCAGTAGCCCAGGGGCGTTGTCCGGAACGTATCAGGTTGGTAGCGGCGGCCGGTTCACCGGAAGTATGACCGGCGGTAATGGCGGACTCGACTTTGTTGGGTACGGAGCTTCGGGATCACAGGCCTACATAATGCAGACCGACCAGGGAGACAATACCTTCGGGACAATTACGCTGCAGCAATAGGCTGTTCAGGTTTAGCGGAAATCCGCCAGACAACCGGCGGATTTTTCGCGCAACCATTACGCGACGTTTTTCTGTGCTTCTTTCAAGTATCCCAGCACTTTGTCAGCATGGCCTTCGGGTTTAACTTTGCGGAAGATGTGCCTGATCTTGCCGTCTGGCCCGATGATGAAGGTCGTCCGTGCCACGCCCATCACTTTTTTTCCGTACATATTCTTTTCCTGAATCACCCCATACAAATTGCAGATGGCTTTGTCTGCGTCGGCAACCAGCGTGAATGGCAGATCATATTTTTCTTCGAATTTTTTCTGAGCTTTGGGTTGATCGGGAGAAACGCCCAGTACAGTCGCGCCGGTCTTCTCTAGCTTTCGGAACGAATCGCGAAAGCTGCAGGCTTCAATAGTGCATCCCGGAGTATCGGCGCGAGGGTAAAAATAAAGCACCACCCATTTGCCCTTGTGATCTTTGAGCGAAATCTTATTGCCGTTCTGGTCAAGCGAAGTAAACTCTGGGGCTTTATCATTAATTTCCATGGGAGCCTTTCAATTCACTTATCGCACACGGTTATACCGCAAAGCCGTGTGGGCCGTCATCTGCGCTTTCGCGTTGGCTGGCTGTGTACCCTTGTTCGCTCAATTTGCCAAAAAACGCCAGGTCAGCAAAGGGCCGCGCGCAGTCGGACTGCTTGAGCTTGCCGCGAATGGCAAAGCGCATTTGATTCCGGTGACCATCATGATCGACGGCAAGTTCTATGACGCCGGAGCCTATAAGGCCGATCCGGTTCCCATGGCGCTGCAGTCCGAGACGGTCTATGAAGCGCTGAAATCAGGCGTATCCGAGGGCCTGTTTACCGTGTCGGGCGCGATGCCGGAAAATTCTGGTTGGATCGCGGACGGAAGATGGCGCGACGAGACCGAAATCAAAGCTGACAGAGATCGCGCGAAAGCCGAGGCTGCCAGAAAGGCCTACAAGGCCCCTGAAGATGTAGGCGGCCCGCCAAAGCTGAAGAGAGCGCCGCAATCCAGCGATCAAAGTTCGCCGCCGACAGCGCAGACAACTTCTCCAACGCCGCAGCCTACCCCCCCGGCGCCGGGCGCAATCCCACCGACCACACCAAAGAACCCTCCCGCAGTTCCCGATAAAGGAAGCAGCACAACGTCTTCCTATACGCCGCAGGCTTCCGACAATGCTCCCGACCGTCCGCTGCTTCGTCGACGTCCGGCGACCGAGGCGGCCAGTGCGCCGGCCAAGCCAGAAGACACCCACGAGGCGCTCAAAGGTCCGATTCAGCTGATTCCCGCAGTGTCTGATACGGACGGAGCTGAACCGCGGCCGTACACCTATGAATTAAAGCCGGAAGAAGAACAGAAATTTCTAAAGACGATGAGTGCGATGGCGACCGACGAAGTTCGGGCGCGCGCACTGAAACTTTTAGCAGAGACCGAGCCGGCGGCAAAGTCGGCGAGAAAAACCGCTCGCCCAACCATCAACCCGGAATTACAAAACGTGCAGATGCACGTCTTCGACCTTACCAGCAGCAACGAGCCGGTGCTGGTGTTGACGGCAACCGCGACCGTTCCTAATGCGCGCGTGCAGCTGCAATACACAACTGCCGTGGTCGCGCGCGAAGATATTTACGGGGAACTGCACAAAGTCTTTGCTCAGACCACCGACGATCAGCATCTGGACGTGATCCCGAAATTCGAGTTCATCGACGCGGTCGATGCGGATGGCGATGGGCGCGGTGAATTGCTTTTCCGCACCACTCAGGACAGCGGCACCGCCTTCAATATTTACGCGGTAATCGGCGACAGATTGTGGCCGCTGTTCGAAGGGAAGCCGGGAAGCTGACAATTCAGAATGCAGAAGTCAGAATGCAGAAGGTGAACTGGATTGCAGATTTCAGATTGGAGATTTCAGATTTGTTCAGAATTCACCGTTTAATTTAAATGATTTGAAATTCTGCAATCTGCAATCTGAAATCTGACTTCTTACTTCTGACTTATAGCCAAATGAAGGCTTCCAGCAAAAACGCGGATATCGAATCTCTCCGGGAGGAGATTCGCCATCACGAGTATCGCTACTACGTGCTCGACGATCCTCAGCTCAGCGACGCCGAATTCGACCGGCTGATGAATGCGCTGAAAAAGCTCGAAGCCGCGCATCCTGAGTTGATCACGCCCGAATCCCCCACGCAGCGTGTAGGTGGCAAGCCGCGCGAGGGCTTCGTCAAAGTTGCGCACTCCGCGCCCATGCTCTCGCTCGACAACGCTTACAGCGAAGAAGAGTTGCGCGACTGGGAACGCCGGGTGCACGAACTCAGTGGACGCAACGACATTGAATATGTCTGCGAGTTGAAGCTTGACGGCATGTCGCTGGCCTTGCGCTACCAGGATGGCAAGCTGGTGCGCGGCATCACCCGCGGCGATGGCTCGACCGGCGAAGACGTGACCTCGAACGTTCGTACCGTGCGCTCGGTGCCGCTGTCGATTTCTCACGACCAATTGAAGAAGGCCGGCATTCCGCTTGATTTCGAAGTCCGCGGCGAGATGCTGATGCCGATTGCTTCTTTCAAAAAAATGAACGAGGAGCGGGCGAAACAGGAGCTCTCGCAGTTCGCCAATCCGCGCAATGCGACTGCCGGAACGGTTCGGCAATTAGAGCCGAGCATCACCGCACAACGGCGGCTGGATTATTTTGCGTAC
The DNA here is from genome assembly GCA_036268595.1 of Terriglobales bacterium. Lineage (GTDB taxonomy): Bacteria > Acidobacteriota > Terriglobia > Terriglobales > Acidobacteriaceae > Gp1-AA145. The sequence continues at coordinate 738 of DATATW010000078.1, read as the reverse complement.
ATGCTGATTGCGAGCGGGAGCGGTAGGACGGGCGAGGACGCCCGTCGCCCCACAAACTCTGGGGATGGGGGCACGGGCGTCCCCGCCCGTGCTGAAGTAAGTGATTTTGGAGGCGCGGGCGCTCTCGCCCGTGCAACTACGGTATTCCCCAATCACTGGCAAACGCTCAACGCCCTCGACGACGCCGGCTTCAAAGTGAACCCTCGTCGTGCTCTCGCGACAAATTTCGAAGAAATTTTGCAGTTCATCAAGCAATGGGAAGAAAAACGCGAGTCGCTGCCCTACGAAATCGACGGCGTCGTACTTAAAGTTAATAACACGGCCTTGCAGCGCGAGCTAGGATTCACCGGCAAAGCCCCGCGTTGGGCTATCGCCTACAAGTACGCCGCCCGCGGCGGAATTACGCAGATTGAAAACATCCACGTGCAAGTCGGACGCACCGGCAAACTCACGCCGGTAGCGGAACTCAAGCCGGTGCCCATCGGCGGCACTACGGTGAGTCGCGCCACGCTGCACAACATGGACGAGATCGAGCGCCTGGGCGTCAAAATTGGCGACTGGGTTGAAGTCGAGCGCGGCGGCGACGTGATCCCGAAAGTCACCCGCGTGATTGACGACAAAGATCACCCGCGCGGGGATAAATCATTCCACATGCCGGAGAAATGCCCCGTCTGTGGCGGGCACGTGGTGCGCGCCGAGGGCGAGGCAGACCATCGTTGCGTGAACCAGAAGTGTCCG
>DATATW010000077.1:0-39882 GCA_036268595.1 Terriglobales bacterium | reverse complement strand
GTGGTGCCCGGGACCGGAATTGAACCGGTACGTCCTGTTAAGGACCCGGGATTTTAAGTCCCGTGCGTCTGCCAGTTTCGCCACCCGGGCGGGTAGACCGGATAATTCTACATGGGAAGGATTGGCCCACGAAAAGCTAAGAAGCGATCGAACATATCGCGAAGGGCAAGCTTTAGCCTTTCTTTCGCTAACGCAAGGAGTTTATGTAGCAGGGGCCATTGGTCGGTTGCGAGGGCGGTGTCGGCGGATTAAGGTTCGGCGAATTGGTGAAGTCGAAGAAGTAGCTGATGTCGGGCTGCGTGGCATCGCGCGCGGTCAGGGTTTGCAGGCTGAATCGCTTCTCGATGAAGCGCAGGATCGCGGTCGTGTCCATCGGCGTGTGGTCGACGTAATGAGCTTTAGAAAATGGCGAAACCACAATGTTCGGGAGCCGGAATCCGGTGTAGGTAAAGTCACACATCGGACCAGTTGTTTGAGCGCAGACGTCATTCGGATTCAGAACAGGTGGAACGCCATCTGGCGAAGCCATGGGAACTGGTGGCTCATGATCGTAACCGCCGCCAGCTTCGTCATACGTCAAGAAGAAAACCGAATCGGGCCACGCACTGCTGGCCATTAGCGCGCCGATGATGCTTTTGACATAAGCCGCCCCTTTTTGAACACTGACACCGAGGCCGGGATGCTCATCCAATCCGTCCTTCGAATCGCGATCAATGAATACCACCTGCGGCAGGTTGCCGCTTTTCAAGTCAGTGAAATATTGTGACATCGGGGCGATGTTGGTGTTGACGTACTTGGCGTATGCGGTAAAAGGCTTGAGCGAACTTCCATTGGGGTAATCGGGGACGTAATTTTTCCAGGTTACGCCGGCGGCCTGCAGTTCATCAAAAATCGTGGGTACATTTATCTGCGACACAGGTTTATCGACTACGCCATGAGATGTGGCGGCCATGGCATACATACGATTTGAAGGCGTGTTACTCATCAGCGGTGAAAACCAGTGATCAGAGATGGCGAATTGAGTCGCCATGAAATAGTAATAGGGCAGATCCCCCTGGTCGTAATACCCCATCACACGTTGGCCATTGATATCGTTTCCAGGAGGGTTGCTATTCCGAGAATCATTGCCGGCGGAGTTGGCGAATCCATCCATCAAAGGGGTACCAGTTGTTGGATTGTAATGGTTCCAGTCGTTGTGGCTTTCGTTCCAGTAGGAGCTCATCTCTTCAACGCATTGCGAACTCATGTGAAAGGGGCTGAAAAAGGTTGAGTGGTCGAAGCTGAGTTGGGTGGCATTGGCCGGAGTAACGTCGGCATCGGTACTAAAACCCTGACTCTGCCGATAGGCATTCAGCTGGCCGAAATATTGATCAAAGGTGCGGTTCTCCTGCAGCATGTAAATAATGTGTTTGACGACGGTCATGGCGGCCGGTGGCGGAGGAGGAGGATCTTGTTGCTGCTTGGAAGATGAGTTGACGGCTCCGCAACCACTCAAGATGAGAGCCAGCCCAGGAACGAAGACACTGACCGCTTTGAACATACGCAACTTCGATGAAATCAGCAGCTTAGGCGTTGTCCACGGGACCTAGTATTCCAATTCCGGCACCGGACGGGCGTTTTGGCGGACAGAAAATATCGAGGTGCTCGCGGATGATAGTAAAAAGGCGACCGACAAATTGTGCCTTCGCTGTTTGAGCAGGGAGTTTGTGGTCGATCAGAGGCTGCAATTACTCACAGACTGTTGAGTTTTCCTGGCAGTCCGCTTGCGCGAATCGGCGAAATGAAAAATAATTGCCTCCGCTGCGCGATGGCGGTTTTCCGACCAACTCGCCGCCGGAGGACTGAAGGATGAGATTAAGCCGCAGGGTTGGGACGTCACTGTTCGGATACGGAGTTGTCTTAGCTTTATCGATCACGCTATTGAATTTTCCGCAACGGCTGCGCGCCCAAGAGCCTCCTGCTGCCTCTGACATTATCATTCAACATGACGTGCCCATGAAGACCCGGGACGGCGTCACTCTGTACGCCGACATTTACCGGCCCAAAACTTCGAATAACGAAAAGTTCCCCGTCATCCTGATGCGCACGCCTTATGACAAGAATGTCAGCTGGGCGGTTTCTCCTGTTTTCAAGATGGTGCCGAGAGGCTATGTGGTCATTATTCAGGATGTGCGAGGAAGGTATGCGTCGCAGGGCGAATGGTATCCATTCCGGCATGAGCAGGCGGATGGCTACGACACGGTTGAGTGGGCTGCGGCTCTTCCCTATTCAGACGGCAAGGTCGGCATGATCGGCGCATCGTATGTTGGCGCGACCCAGATGCTTGCGGCCATTGCGCAACCGCCACACCTGACGGCGATCGCACCCAACATGACTGCCAGCAATTATCACGACGGTTGGACTTACCAGGGCGGTGCCTTTGAGCAATGGTTTGATCAGAACTGGACTTCGCAGCTGGCGGGGAACACACTCGATCGTGTGATCGAGGAGAACACGGATGCGCGGGTTGGCGTTCCCACGCTGCCGCTGGCCAATTATCCGGTATTCAATTTCGGACAACTGCCCGCCGACGCGCAACTCACGGCTACACTGGCGCCGTATTATCTCGACTGGCTGGCGCACCCCGACTACGACGATTACTGGAAGCAGTGGTCGATAGAAGAACATTTTTCGAAGATCGCCGTGCCCATGCTGCAAGTCGGAGCGTGGTATGACATTTTCAACGGCGGCACATTACGCGATTACATGGGCGGCAAAGCTCATGGCGCTACCGACGCGGCGCGCACCAAGCAGCATCTGCTGATCGAGATTGGCGGGCACGCAGGTTTTGGCCGGCGAATCGGCGATGTCGATTTCGGACCGCATGCCATCGAGAATGGCTACACCGATGTGATTCTCGACTGGTACGACTACATGCTCAAAGGCATTCAGAACCACTATGCCACCGATAAGCCGGTTACTCTGTTTACGATGGGCGTGAATGAATACCGGCAGGAAGACGATTGGCCGCCACCGCAAGCCCAGTACGTCAAATATTTTCTGCACTCCGGCGGCAAAGCAAATTCGGTGCGCGGCGATGGTACGCTTTCGACAGCGGCTCCGAAGTCCGAGGCTCCGGATGTTTACGTTTACGATCCTTCGAATCCGGCACCCACCATGGGCGGTCCGTTATGCTGCGATGAAAAACACATGGAGCCCGGCCCACGCGACCAGCGATCGGTAGAAAACCGCGACGACGTGCTGGTCTACTCAATCGGGCCGCTGGCAAAAGATGTTGAGACAACGGGTCCAGTAACGGCGAGGCTGTTCGTAAAGTCATCGGCCGTGGACACTGACTTCACAGCCAAGCTGGTTGATGTAGGTCCTGACGGATTTGCCAAGGACCTGACGGAAGGCATTTTGCGTATGCGTTATCGCGATTCTCAGGAACGTCAGAATCTGATGAATCCCGGTCAGATTTATGAAATCACTGTTGATCTTTGGGCGACGAGCAATGTTTTTCTTCGCGGACATTCGTTGCGCCTGGAAATTTCGAGCAGCAACTTTCCTCGCTTTGATCGCAACCTGAATACCGGCGAAGAAGTTAAGTTTGCGCGGCATTTCGTGTCCGCCACGAACACAATTCTCCACGATGCCCAGCATCCCTCGGCGCTGGTGCTGCCGGTGATCCCGGCGAAGTAACTGCCGAGGCCGCCACGGGAAAGTCAAGGCTACGGTTGCGATCCGAATGGCCGTCTCTTTTCGTGGCGAATCAACCTTCAGGAGGCAGAATGAGCTGGGCCAGCAAGTTGTCCGATCCATATCGTATTGATCATGGCAAGAATTTCCGGCTGAAAGACTTTGATCCCGCGAGCACGGCGCATGTTCACTCCAAGCACCATGCGCAGGAGTTGCTGGATAAGGGAATCGCCGACATGCGCGATTTGCAGGACAAGCTGTACGCGCAGGATAAGTGGGCGGTGCTGATCATCCTGCAGGCGATGGATGCAGCCGGCAAGGATGGTCTGATCAAGCACGTAATGTCAGGGGTGAATCCGCAGGGATGCCAGGTGTATTCGTTCAAACAGCCATCGAGTGAGGAACTGAATCACGATTACATGTGGCGCTCCAACCGAAGATTGCCGGAGCGTGGCCATATTGGAATCTTCAACCGATCTTATTACGAAGAAGTGCTGGTGGTTCGGGTGCATCCCGAGATTCTGAAAAGCGAGCGCGCACCGGAAGATTTAGTGGGGGAAAAAATCTGGCAGGAGCGTTTTGAGGACATTAGAAGCTCCGAGCGCTACCTAGCGCGCAATGGAATTCTCATCCTGAAGTTTTTCCTGAATATTTCGAAAAAAGAGCAGAAGCGGCGATTTCTGGAGAGACTGGAGACTCCGGAGAAGAACTGGAAGTTTTCCGCGGCTGATGTGCGGGAACGCAAGTTTTGGGACGAGTACATGAATGCCTACGAGGAAATGATCGCAGCGACGTCCTCCAAGCACGCGCCGTGGTACGTCGTGCCGGCCGATAATAAATGGTACACGCGGCTGGTGGTGGCGGCGGCGATCGTTGATACGCTAGAGGAACTGAAATTGTCATATCCGAAAGTGAGCGGTGAAGTACGCAAACAGCTGGCGGCGGCCCGCAAAGAGCTGGAAGCGAAATAGCCCTCTCGCAACTGTTACGTCATCGATCTTCGGTCCTCGGCCTTCGGTCTTCGGTCAAATGCGATTAAGCTTTCATTGATAGCCGAACGCAAAAGTTGAAAGCTAAGGGCTAAAAGCTAAGAGCTAAGAGCCCCGAGCGAAGAGCTGCTCTCATGAATCTACCCATTGTGGTTGGTCTTGGCGAAATTCTTTGGGACCTCTTGCCTTCGGGCCGCCAACTCGGAGGCGCGCCTGCCAACTTTGCATACATCTCGCACTTACTGGGAAACCGTGGGATCGTTGCCAGCCGGATCGGGCGAGATCAACTTGGGGAAGAGATTCGCGCAACCCTGGAGCGGGCTGGTCTCAGCCATCAGTTTCTGCAATCCGATGATTCGCAGCCTACGGGAACCGTGCGCGTGCAACTCGATTCCTCAGGGCAGCCGAAGTTCGAGATCAGCCAACCAGTGGCATGGGATTACCTCGAGTGGACGGAAGATTGGAAAGCATTGGCGAATTCGGCAGATGCGGTTTGTTTTGGTTCGCTGGCGCAGCGTTGTCCGAAGGCACGAAAAACAATCTTTGATTTTCTAAGTGCGGCGCGGGCTGAAACACTGCGTATTTGCGACGTCAACCTGCGGCAGAAATTTTACAACGCGGACATTATCCGAAAATCGTTCGGGCTCGCCAATGCCGTGAAACTGAACCACGAGGAAGTACCGCAGGTGAAACAACTTCTGGAGATGAGTGATGGTTCAGATCTCCTGTTCTGCCAGAGCCTGATCCGGCAATTCGAACTGCAATGGGTTTGTGTCACCCGCGGCGCGAATGGCAGCCTGCTATGCAGACCCGGAGAGACGCATGAGCACACAGGTTATCGAGTGAAAGTGAAAGATACTATCGGGTCTGGGGATGCGTTCACCGCCGGTTTGGTATGTGAGTATTTGCGCCGTCGACCGCTGGCGCAGATGAACGAAACCGCTAACCGCATGGGAGCCTGGGTGGCATCGCACTCCGGCGCGATGCCGCCGGAGCCTGCCAGCGGATTGGAAGCGGCTCTGAGAAAATTGGGTTGAAATGGATTCCGAGAGTCCTTACCAGACCGGCGTGTCGTTGCGAATCGGTTGGAAGAAATTCTGATTATTCAACAGTACTTCGATGGCATGCACAACTTCACTGCCGGTGTTCTTAGACAGCGCGCCGCGACAGCCCGCATCGAGCGCTTCATGACGAAGCTCCTTGGAAACCTGCTGCACGGTCAGGAGCAACAACGGCACTTCAGGATGGTTGCGTGAAATCTCTCGCGCCGCCTGCAGCCCGTTCATGTCCGGCATGGCGAGATCAAGGACCACCACGTCGGGCTTGAGCAAATCCGTTTTCTCCACGGCTTCCTGACCATCGCAGGCGTCGGCGCAGACCGTCCAATCGTCACGGGTTTCGATTAATCGGCGCAGCAGACGGCGGATTGCGGCATCGTCATCGGCGATGAGAATTCTGATAGTCATATGTGATTCTTGACCGCTTCCAGTGTGAAAGGGTCCCGGAGAACACGCCCAAGCACATTTATTATGATGCCTGGCACAATCTTAGGTGCAATACCCTCCATACCCGATTACCGACGGAGTTCCGTGATGACGAAGGCGGAAAACCTTTTGCGCGTCGGAATCATTCGGGGTTCTTCTTTATACTCGTGGAGTGAAGGCGAAATTGACGAATTCTCTGGTATACCGAGCAACGCTTCTGCTCTGCATTCCGATTGCAGGATTTCCGGCCACCGCGACCGCGCAGTCCGCTTCAGCTTTTGCGCCGCTCCTGCACTGGAAGGCGGCGGTTGTCAGTCCTAGGGAAGACGCTCTGAAACAGTTTTACAGCACTGATCCAGTGCCCCATATCGTTGTAGTAGAGAAGAACTCGTCAGAAATTTCATCCGATACTGATGCTGATTTTTGGCAAAGAATCAAGGCCCGGCAGATCTCGCTGAAGCTTGCGAATTCGGCATCGCCGCAGCCGGGAATACAGCAAGTTACATTTCAGGCGACCATTCGGACTGCACCGCCCGGACGAACTTTGTACGTGGTTGAGTCCCAGTTGTGGCAGCAGCAAACGGCCGGGTGGAAACTGGTCGCGATTCAACGCACCGACGCGTTAAGGCTGGAACAACCCATGTCGCTGGACGCGAAGTTGTATCCGCCGGCCAGCGCGGCACAGGAGGAGATTCTGCAAGCGATTGCAGAAGCCACCAAAGCCCACAAACGTGTGCTTATCATCTTCGGCGCCGACTGGTGCTATGACTGTCATGTTCTGGACAGCGCGCTGCGGCGACCCGATATTGCCCCGACCCTTAAAGCGAACTACGAAGTGGTCCATGTGGATGTAGGACAGGGCGACAAAAACCAGGACCTGATGGCTGAGTATCAAGTCCCGATGAAGCGCGGGATTCCGGCGCTTGCGGTGCTTGATGACGGCGGTCATCTGCTCTACAGCCAGAAAAACGGGGAATTCGAACGCGCTCGCGCCATGGGACCGGAAGACCTGTTGGCGTTTCTGAATCAGTGGAAACGTGGGTCGCGTTGAATCGTCGCTCCAAGGCCAAAGTTTCTAGAATTTGATGGGAAGCGCTTGCGGATCAGCGGCTCGAGAATGTCAGGTGGTCTAAAGATTCGCGCTTACGGAAAAGATCAAGCAGAGGGTCTTCGCACGACTGCTAATGGCGCTAGGTTATACGTGGTCTGACCGGCCATGAAGCGCGAAATTACCTGGCCGGGGGTGAGCCTTAGGGCCAGCGAGGCGAAGCGCCGCGAACCGGTGGTTTGGCTGCAGAAGATTGCGATTGGCCACCTGCGGCAGCGGCTTTGGCAGCAAGCGGAGCCGGTTCTTCAGCGTCGGTCAGAATGGCGGCATCTTCATCGTCATTCTCCGCAAGCAGGGGGGCGATTTCGCGGAGCTTTTCAGCTACCTGCTGCAACATTTCAATCTGTTTTCCCAGTTGGGCGTACTTGGCTTGCTTCCGCCGAAGTACCTCATGGATATCTTTCATTAGGGACCCTCTCATAGCACTCTAAGAAGAAGAAAACCAAGGGTCAACGAGGAAGTCTAAATCGAGGGTTACCCCGGTAATATGCCGTTCGTTTGGCGCGGTGAGACGAAACGATCCAAGCAAAAGCCCCGCTCACGGTGAGCAGGGCTATGGGGCAAGTAAATGATCGCAGAACCTTGAACCACGTCGTAAAGACTAGGTTCGTAGCTTTTTTCGAACCAGGCCAGCGAGGCCAATCAGGCCGGTGCCAAGCAATCCAAGGGTACCAGGCTCAGGTGTCGTGACTGTGAAATCACCGCTGACGGAACCCGATTTCGCCACGACAAATGTGAATCCAGCTACTACCGGGCTGCCGCCGGAATTCGCACTGATGCTGACCACCCCGTTCTTGCTGGTCAGAGTGCCGTCGAAACTTCCCTGGAACAGAAGCTGATTGCTGCTGTTCCACACATCTATCGTGCCGCCGGTGAAGCAAAGGCCTGCGGAACAGCTGGATAGCGTACCGGTCGCGACTTGGACGGTGCCAGAAGCAGGCGCGAAATTGATGTCCAGCAGCGAGGAACTGACGCTATAGGTGCTATTGACGGCCGCCGTGCCTGAGGTGCTGGCAGTGGTTCCCAGTTGGCCGCCGAAGGCAAAATCCATACTGTCAGCAAGTGCTAAGGTTGGTAAGGCAAGGGCCAACAGCGCCAACAAAATTACTCGTCTCATGACTGCTCCTCCGAAATTCAACCCATCGCTGGGATTCAGCCGAAAAACTTCTCGTGAGAACCTTTTTCACCGCGCGGCGGCAGGTTAGTCCTCAACTGTTATCCGCAGAATACGGCGTGTACTCAGCATCCGGGTTACCAAAGTATATGACCATCAGAGTTGTTGAAAAGAAGGCACTTATATACGTGTTGGTCTCGCTTACACAGGGGCATTGTGCAAATCAATGCATACCGATTGTGAATCTGATTTGCTCAATTGGGTAACTCGCAACAAAGAAAGCACTTTATCGGGTTATGGGCTGGCTCCCGGCAAGGAAAATGAACTGTGGAAAAATGGGCCGAAAAGGCAGCAGCGATATTGATTTTAGGATTTACCTATGGTTCGGCGAATCGCCCGGTCACGCGAGGCGGAAAGAAAGGTCACCAAGACTCTGGCGACCCCGGAGGGAGTCGAACCCCCAACCCTCAGATCCGAAGTCTGATGCTCTATCCAGTTGAGCTACGGGGCCGCGAGTGTTGCGTGCGAAGAGAAGTTTACACCTACTGGGGCTGTGTCGCCGCTGTCAACAGACAATCTTCACCTCGGGTGTGGACAACATAGTCCGCCGGCATTCTAAAACGGCGGCTGGGTTCGAGAATTTGGGAACTTCGCTTCTGGAAAGGTAATCAGGGGTTGAGCACGATCTTGCCGAACATCTGGCTCTTTTCCATGTACTCATGAGCGGATCGAGCTTCTTTCAGCGGAAATGTACGATCAACAACCGGCTTCAATCGTCCGCTGAAAACGTGCTTAAGAACCTCATGCAATTCGCCCATGGTTCCCATATAAGAACCCAGAATTGATAGTTGTCGCGAATAAACAAAACGCAGGTCGATCTCGACCTTCGGGCCAGTTGTAGCGCCGCAACTCACCAGCGTGCCGGCGGGTCTGAGCGAACGCAGGCTTTCGTCCCAAGTGGCGGGACCCACGTGTTCGAGAACGATATCCACGCCTTGCTTGCTTGTAATTTTGCGGACCTCTTCAGAAATTTTCTGCTTGTAGTGATCGATCACGTGGTCGGCGCCGAGCTCGCGGGCTTTCGCCATTTTGTGATCGTCCCCAGCCGTGGTAATGACCTGGCAATTAAAAAATTTCGCAACCTGAATACCCGCGATGCCCACGCCCGAATTTGCTCCAAGCACAAGCACACTTTGGCCGGGACGAATTCCTGCGCGGCCCACCAGCATGTGCCAGGCGGTGACAAAAACCAGCGGCACGCTGGCGGCCTGGTTGAAGTCAAGCGAATCAGGAATCGGAATGACATTTACCGCCGGGACCGCTATCAGCTCGCAGTTACCGCCATCGACGGCATTGCCAAGGACGCTGAATTCAGGGCACTGGTTTTGCAATCCGGCAACGCACTTCGCGCAGTGATTGCAGAAGTGCATGGGTGCGAGCAGAACGCGCTGGCCGATTTTGAAGCCAGTTACATACTCGCCGACTTCGACGATTTCGCCCGCGACATCGCTGCCGAGAATGTGGGGCAATTTCACCCCAGGCAGGCCTTTGCGCACCCAGATGTCAAGATGGTTCATGGCGCAGGCTTTCACGCGCACGACGACTTGATCTTTGCGCGGCTGCGGATCAGGAACGTCTTCGTAGCGAAGCACTTCGGGCCCGCCAAATTCGTGAATGCGGATGGCTTTCATGAGGGTTCTCCGTTCAGTCTATTGGATCGCAGAGAGGCGAAATCCACAACGATCCGCTTCCCAATTCGGAAATCGGCAGCTCAGATTGTGACGCATGTCACAGACAACTTTTTGGATTCCCCTCTAGGTTGTTGATGGCAGATCGTGTTTGGAGGGGGTTGCCAGTGGGTACTGGACACGGTTTGCCAAATCGGTGAGCGGCCCATCAGCCGCTGCGGCTCGACTGCGCCGCCCTCCGCGTGCGGCTCACCAAAGGGTAATGTTCTAATAAGCAAATTAGGACACCACCTCCCGCGCCGAATTGAACCGAAAGCAAGCCGCGTGTTAGCCTCAAAGGTTTCCCACCTGCGACCCAGCGACCGCCGGTGATCGAGGCCATTTGTCGACAGTCGAAACCACAGTTGTCCGGAAAACCGCCCTCAACGCCGCTCACCGCGCCTTAGGCGCAAAAATGGTGGATTTCAACGGCTGGGACATGCCGGTTGAGTACCCCGCCTCGATTGGCGGAGGCATCATCGCCGAGCACATGGCGGTCCGTACCGGCGTCGGCATCTTTGATGTCAGCCACATGGGTGATATCCGACTCGCCGGTCCAGCCGCTCTTGCGGCGGTGCAGCATATTTCGATGAATGATGCGTCCCGGCTCGCAATCGGCCAGGCTCAGTATTCCGCACTCTTGTATCCGCAGGGCACGTTCGTCGATGACGTGATCGTGCATCGCCTGGGCGAAGAAGAGTATCTGCTGGTCATCAATGCCGGCACCCGCGAGAAGGACTTCAACTGGGTCCGTGACAACACCCGCTACTTCGACTGCAAAGTTGAGAATCTTTCTGACGACTTCACGCAGATCGCGATTCAAGGTCCGAAAGGCGTTGACCTGCTGAGCAAGCTTACAGATGCCGATTTGCGCGGCGTGAAATTCTATTGGGTCACTCGCGGCTCAGTTTGTGGATTGCAAAATATTCTGATCGCCCGTACCGGTTACACCGCAGAAGATGGCTTCGAAATCTATATTCCAAGCGATGAAGAAACCAGCCTGCGCGTTTGGAATGAAGTCCTCGCCGCCGGCAAAAAATTTGGCGCGGTCCCCTGCGGGCTGGGCTCGCGCAACACGCTTCGCCTTGAGGGCAAACTGCCACTCTATGGGCACGAAATTTCCGATACCATAAATGTATGGGAAGCCGGGCTCGACCGCTTCTGCAAAATGGAAAAGCCCGACTTCATCGGACGCGAGTCTTTGGAAAAAGCCGCAACTGGAGAACCAAGACGGACCCTAGTCGGCCTGGAGATGATCGAGCGCGGAATCGCGCGGGATGGTTATCGCATCTTGCATAGTGAGGGCGAACAGATCGGATACGTGACCAGCGGCTCCTATGCTCCATTTTTGAAGAAGAACATTGCGCTCGCCTACGTGCCGCTGGAACTTTCAGAGCTCGGGACTGAGCTGCAGGTCGAAATTCGAAATCAAGGCGTGAAAGCAAAAGTCGTGCCCACGCCGTTTTACAAGAGGCCGAAGAAAAATTGAAACCCGTGGAAGAGCGGCCCTTCAGCGCTGCTCTTCCACGGGTCGACCATATGGAAGCAACTTTTTTCGAGGGGGTACAGCAAGCTAAATGCCTTTTCCCGCCGATTACAAATACACCAAAGAACATGAGTGGCTGAAATCTGACGGAAAAACCGCGACCATCGGCATCACCAGCTATGCGCAAGATTCATTGGGCGACATCGTCTTCGTCGATCTCCCCAAGGTGGGAACGGAACTTGCCGCCGGCAAAACTTTCGGCAGTGTCGAATCCGTGAAGGCGGTATCAGACTTATACGCTCCCGCCTCCGGCACTGTGACCGAGGTCAACGGCGAACTGGCGACGGCGCCGGAAAAGATCAACAAAGACGCGCATAGCGCATGGATGATCAAAATCACGTTAAAAAATCCTGGCGATCTGAACTCATTGCTCTCGGCCCCGGACTACGAAAAATTCGTCGCCGAAGAAGGCGGACATTAGAGCTCTCAGCTGTTAGCTCTTAGCTTTTAGCTGGAACGTGGTGATCGCCTCGACCAGCTAAAAGCTAACGGCTAAGAGCTAGTAGCTGATCTATGCGTTATCTTCCCAAATCTCCTGCCGACCGTGAAGCCATGCTTAAGAGCATGGGCGCGAGCTCGATCGACGATCTGTTCAAGTCGATCCCGGCCGAATACCGCCTGAACCGCGATCTGAAAGTTCCGCGGCAAATGGCCGAATCGGAAATCGTTGACTGGTTTCGCGAGCGCTCGCGTGAGAACGGCGATGGCCATGCGACATTTCTTGGCGCGGGCGCCTACCATCACTATCGCCCGGTAATCATCGACTCGCTGATTTCGCGCGGCGAATTTCTCACTGCTTACACGCCTTATCAGGCGGAGATTTCGCAGGGCACGCTGCAATCTATCTTCGAATTCCAGACCATGATCTGCGAGTTGACCGGGATGGAGGTGGCGAATGCCTCCATGTATGACGGTTCAACCGCTGCCGCCGAAGCCGTCATGATGGCCGTCCGCCTCACCGGACGGCGCTCAGTGGCAGTGGCGCGCAGCGTTCATCCCGAATATCGCGAAGTGCTGGCGACTTACGCGTTCCATCAGGGCATGCCGCTGGCGACTTTGCCCTTCGCGGAGAACGGCCGGATGGATCCGACCGAGGTCGAAAAATCCATCACTGCCGATACCGCTTGCGTTCTGATCCAGTCGCCGAATTTCTTTGGCACTATCGAGGATATAGAAGCTCTCGCCGAAATTGCGCATCGCAAAGGCGCCATGCTGGTCGTTTCCATCGCCGAAGCTATTTCGCTGGGAATCGTCGAGCCGCCGCGCTCGGCGGACATCATTGCGATGGAAGCGCAATCATTCGGCGTGCCGCTGACTTTTGGTGGCCCATATTGCGGCGTCATTGCCACCCGCGAAACTTTCGTGCGTCAGATGCCAGGTCGTCTCGTCGGCCAGACACTCGATCGCAATGGCAAGCGCGGATTCGTGCTTACGCTGGCAACTCGCGAGCAACACATTCGTCGCGAGAAGGCTACTTCGAACATTTGCACCAACCAGGCCCTCATCGCGCTAATGGCAAATATCTTCATGACAATTTACGGCAAAGTGGGTTTGAAAGAGCTGGCCCGCCAAAATCTGGCGAAGACTGCCTACGCCGCACAGCAATTCGGCAAACATGCGAATGTGTTGTTCGACGGTGCGCCGAGATTCAATGAATTCGTGGTTCGAACCACCGAAGATCCGCACGCGATCAATTCGCGTCTGCTCGGCCACAAGATTGTCGGCGGATTTCCGCTGAATAAGTTTTATCCCGAACTCGGCAATGCTTCTCTGTGGTGCTGCACCGAGCTGACCACCCGCAGCATGATCGACACCGCGGTAGGAGTCGTTGCGGAGAGTGAACGATCAGAAGCAAGTGCGAGCGAGGCCGCCGAAGAAGTGGCCAGATGATTAGTGGGAACGTTTGCGCCTCCTGCAACGGCGATGGGAAATGCGCCGAGTGTAATGGAACCGGCGTAAACACGCACTTAAATGAAGACGAACCAAAATGCCGCAACTGTTCGGGAACTGGAGTATGTCCGAGTTGCGGAGGAACAGGTAGTGCGTTCTATCGTGGACCGGAAATCACTGATTTAGGACTCGAATGACAGCAAAGCACATGACCCGCAAAGCCACACGCCACGTAAACCAGAACGAAGGCCTGATTTTCGAAAAATCATCGCCCGGTAAAGCTGCCTGGAAGCTGCCGCCGCTCGATGTGCCGGAAGTCGATGCTGCCAAACTGCTCGGCAAGTCCGAAAGAAAAGACCTCGGCCAAATGCCCGAAGTGAGCGAGATCGAAATCATCCGCCACTTCACGCGCATGTCCACCTGGAACTACGCCATTGATCTTGGAATGTACCCGCTCGGGTCTTGCACCATGAAATACAATCCGCGCGTAAATGAAGTCGTCTCGCGGCTCGAAGGAATTGCAAATGGCCATCCCTATCAGCCGGAAAAAATTTCCCAAGGCGCGTTGCGCATCATTAAGACCCTGAGCGAGTGCCTCACCGAAATTACCGGCATGGACGCGATTACTCTGCAGCCCGCAGCCGGCGCACATGGAGAATTGACCGGTCTGCTGATGGTGCGAGCGCATCACGATTCGAAAGGCAAACCGCGCAAAAAAGTTCTCATTCCGGATTCCGCGCACGGGACCAATCCCGCGACTGCGGCCATGGTCGGTTATGCCATCGAAAATCTGAAGTCAAATTCCAGCGGCATCGTCGATACCGGCATCCTCGAAGCGCAGATGACAGAAGAAGTCGCGGCGCTGATGCTGACCAATCCCAATACGCTTGGCGTCTTCGAGCAGGAGATCCACAAGATCGCCGACATTCTGCACGCCAAGGGCGGCCTGCTCTACATGGACGGCGCCAACATGAACGCGCTGGTGGGTAAAGTTCGTCCCGGAGATTTCGGCGTCGATCTGATGCACTTGAATCTGCACAAGACTTTTTCCACGCCGCATGGCGGTGGAGGCCCAGGCTCCGGTCCGGTTGCCATCAAGAAAGTTTTGGAACCATTCTTGCCCAAGCCGGTGCTGATCTCGAAATCCGACGGCACTCTGGGCTTCGAGTACGACCGCCCGCAATCCATCGGGCGAGTGCGTTCTTTCTACGGAAACTTTGGAATGTTCGTGCGCGCGCTGGCCTACATTCTTGCTAACGGGCCTGACGGTTTACGCCAGACCACGGAAGATGCGGTGCTGAATGCTAATTACATTCGGAAGGGGCTTGAAGGAACTTTCGAGCTTCCTTACAAGAGCCCGAGCATGCACGAAGTTGTTTTCAGCGACAAGCTGCAGGCGAAAAAGGGAGTTCGCACCATGGACATCGCCAAACGACTGATCGATTACGGCTTCCATCCTTACACTACAGCTTTTCCGCTCATTGTCCCCGGCGCCATGATGATTGAGCCGACGGAAAGCGAATCCAAAGAAGAGATGGATTTTTTCATCGAAGCCATGCAGTCGATCGCGCAGGAAGTTGAAGAGGATGCGGAGATGGTCCGCAGCGCTCCGCATTCGACCCGGGTCTCGCGCCTCGACGAAACTGCCGCCGCGCGAAACCCAGTGTTGCGCTGGAAACCGCAGATAAGCAAAACCGAATCAAAAAGCTGAAAGCTCAAGACTCAAAGCTCACCGCTCAAAGCTCACCGTTCTCCTACTTCTTCTCGGACAATTTTACCGACGCCTGAGTTTCTTCCCAGCTGATGTTCAGCGTGCAGGAATCTCCGCCCTGGTCAAATCGAATGGTGAAATTCTCCACTGGCCCCGAAGTTTTAGAAACCGACATCGGAATCCGCGCCAGTTCTTCAGATTCATACTTGTAAGGGATTCCCCATTCTCCAGTTTTCTTGTTTACGATCAGCGTCCACTTGTTCTGCTCGGGAACGGTGAAGATCGTATAGTTCCCAGCGGGAACATCGCGACCGTCGGCCGAAACGGCAGCGGTCGTCACAAACGTCGTCGCCTCGTTCGCGCCCGTTCTCCACACTTGTCCGTAGGGAACCAGCTCGCCGAAAATTTTGCGACCTTTGGCGCGTGGGCTGGAATAGTCGACGGTGATGGTTTTTCCATCCGAGAATTTGCACTGCGCCTGTTCCGGTGGGCTGGGACGTTTACTCTTGTCCTGGGCGGATGACATGACGCAAAGGGCGAAAACGAATAACACCGCAATAGCAATTTTCTTCATGATGACAGTCTCCTTTGAGTACTTAGCGTATTCAGAGTTGGAACTGATTCTGCCGGTCGATGTTCCGGTGCACCGCTTAGACTATCTCCGGCCGCGAAGGTTAGCAATTCGTGAGCGCGATAAATCCTCCGTGGGTCTTCCCGTGTGCTCTGTGCATACCCTGTGGTGAAGATTTGTTTTTTATGGCAGCCGAGCAGCATAGATCAAAACCAGCGTGCCCACGACGATTCGATACACCGCGAAGGGCGCGAATCCTCGCCTCCGCACCCATGCCATGAACCATGCCACTGCTCCGTAAGCCACGATGAACGAAACCACGAAACCAATCGCCAGCACTATCCAGCCATGAGCATCAATTTGCGAAACTCCGATTGGATTCGCGCCTTTCCCGCGCAAAGATTTCAGCAAGTCGTAACAGGTAGCCACGACCATGGTTGGAATGGAAAGAAAAAATGAAAACTCCAATGCCGATGCCCGCGACATTCCGGCGATCTGTCCCGCCGCTATAGTCGACATTGACCTCGAAGTTCCGGGAAACACCGCTGAAAGAATCTGGCACGCGCCGATCCAGATCGCCTGGCCCAGGCTCATCGCCTCCATGCTCCAAGTGTGAATGCGACTGGGTGCGTTTGGCCCAAGCTTTTCCGCGCGCGCATTGATCGCATCGACGATCCACATCACGATGCCGCCAATCAGCAATGACATCCCCATGATGTACAAGCTCTCAAGGTGCTTGCCGATCACTTTTGTCAGTAGAAACGCGGGAATGGCTGTCACCACAAATGCGATCAATGTGAGGCCAAGCGGATGGGTTAGCGCATTGCGATCGCCGTTTTCTCCTTGCGGAAACGTGCTCAGAAATTTCGCGATTCGCGCACGGAAATAGATCGGAAGGCACAAGATGGCGCCCAGCTGAATAACGATTGTGTACATCTTCCAATAGCCGTCGGCCAGATTAATATGCAGCAGAGATTCAGCGATTCGCAGATGGGCCGTGGAACTCACTGGCAGAAACTCCGTGAGTCCTTCGATGATTCCCAGCACAACAGACAGCAGGTAGGCGTTCAAATATCCTCCGCGTCACTGAGTTAGACAGGAGTGGGTTCGCAGAGTTGATACTAAAGCAAGAACATCGCAGGCCTGAGCGCGGAGAAGGACAAGGTACTTGAATGGTTAAGTATGTCGCGGCTGCGGCCCTCGCCAGAGTGGATCAACGGCAGGATTCCTCTGTGGTTAAGGTTTTGAACTGACAAAGCTGGCAACCAGCGACCAACGGCACGCCAAACTTATTCAACAGTCTCTTCTTTCACTTCCGGCGCATTTGCGTCCGTCTTCCTTGAATGGAACCAACTCATGTGGGGCAGTGTCCGTTCGACTCTGCGTCTGGCCGCAATCAGTTCCGCTGTAATCGCAACCGCTATCTCTTCCGGCGTGATCGCGCCAATATCAAGTCCTACCGGGGCGTGCACGCGATCGAAAAGCTGTTCCGTAATTCCTTCTTTTACCAGTTCGCGGAAAATAGTAATGGTCTTTCGCTTTGATCCGATCATGCCGATGTAGTGGGCTTGGGTCTGCACTGCCCAGCGCAGCACCCGCATGTCATCGTGATGCCCGCGAGTCACAATTACGATGTACGAAGTCTCATTGGGAATGATTCGCGCCATGGCCTGATCGAAGTCTTCCGCGATCACCTCTTTAGCGTCCGGAAAACGCTCGTGGTTGGCGTAGCTTTCGCGGTCGTCGACTACATGCACATCGAAGCCTGCGGTCTTCGCAGTCTTATAAAGACTCAACGCCACATGGCCTGCGCCGAATATGTAGAGCGATGCCGGCGGCAGGACTGGTTCGATAAAGATATCCAGCGTGCCACCGCAGACGAGTCCAGTGTCATATTTCGGATTCTGATTGAGATTGAAGGTCAGCGTGCGCGGTCGCTCGCTTTCCATAACTTCACGCGCCGCCTGCCAGACTTCCGCTTCCACGCACCCGCCGCCGACCGTGCCGACGATTGAACCGTCGTCGCGGACCAGCATCTTGGCGGTTTCAAACGAGGGGACCGATCCGCGCACATTGACTATAGTTGCAACGGCGGCGCGGCGACCGGATCGCCGGAGCTGCACGATCTCCTCGTAAATGTCCACGGATCAATTATTTGGCTGAAGCGAAGAGAAGTCAAACCTAAGGCAAAAGCCCAGGATCATCACTCCGGGGCTTTTGGCGTAAACCAGAAGGTACTAGTACCAAGTGCCGAGATACATGTGCGCAGGGTTGGACGTGTACGTTGCAAGAGTTTGTGCGGCACACGTGACAGACAAGATTTGCCAAACCTCTTCTATGATCGACCAGGCAAGATCAGCAGTCAAGCATCACCTTTGGTCGGTCGTGTCCAATGCCTGCAGTAAATCTCGCGCTCTGATGCGTTTTGAATTCGTCGTCCACCGGCTTGGCCCTTTCCAATGCACGCTTTATCTGGCGAGAGATGTTGCTTGTACCATTCTCCTTCTTCCTGTGACGTGGTAATTACAACCGGAGTGGCCGGTGCTGCTATCACCTCTCCAGTGTATTCAGTAATTCGCGTTGTGTATCCGGGTCGAGGTGACTCGGCGTAGCTTAGGTAAGGCGAAGCAAGTGCCAGAAGCACGGCGAGAGCCAGAATTGCTCTCATGGGTTCCCCTTGCTTTGAAATGCCTTTTCGGCCGCTGAATGCGACATGTAGGACATCGAGTCGTCCTTCGCATTTTATCGACATTGAATCCCCAAATCCACTTCCATAAGACGGGGCGCACGCCATTTGGGGCGGTTCCAATTAGCGACAGCTTTGCATTGAAGCTCCGGGGAACACCGATAAAAGCCCCTGGGTATCCCCAAGCTGTCCCTTCTTACAAATATCTTTCCCGCAGGATTTTTAAATGATGGGCCCAATGTCCCGCCGTAATGAAAGCCATGGCGCGGACGGTAAATTTGTTGTCACTGGCGATTCCGCTTCGCAACCATGCGCCATTAGGCATATTCCGGAACAGCGCAATGCTCGCCCGGCGCACGTGCCCAAATTCCTCGATGTGTGCCGCCCAGGGAATTCCGTCGGCAGCAGCTCCGGCCGCGGCAATATTTTGATCGTAACTAGGCAGCGCTGAGTTGAGTCCACGGGCAAACCACAGCGCCCGAACCGCAAAAACTCGCTCGGTATCGGTGACGTGACTGAGCGCCTGCCGAATGCTCCACTTGTCAGGCGCATAACGATAAAGCGATTTTTCCTCTGTGATTCCCGTTAGGATCGGCAAAGCCTCGTTCAGCTGGGCTTCTATGACGCGAACTGGATTCTCGCCTTGAATCTGGTTGATGTAAGTGAAGTAGTACGGGGCGGCTTCGGAGCTTTCCGGTCTTCCAATCATGCCAAGATTATCGCGCTTAGATATGATCGCGGCAATGCAGCTACCGTGACGAGAACTGCTGAAATCTGAGAAAAAAAGGCGCAATGTTCCAGCGCTTAATCGGCGCAACCCTTGCGCAGAGCTCCCGAATTAGGAAGCATGCTGGAACTCAACAAGCGCTAATATGGGCCAGGACTAACCAGAAAATTTAGGACGGCTTCGAGACGTTTGCGGCCTGCGGTCCTTTCTGGCCTTGCACAATCTCGAATTCAACTGCATCGCCCTCCTGCAGGCTTTTGTAGCCTTCACTGGTAATGGCGCTGTAGTGAACAAACACGTCGGGTCCTTCTTCCCGTCCGATGAACCCGTATCCTTTGGCGTTATTGAACCACTTCACAGTTCCTTTCAGTCGATCCACGTACTTCTCCTCGGAGCAGCAGGTCCTGAGCTTCCCGCTGACCCACCTTGCTTGCCATTTTGCGTCCGCTAGCGCACAGAGTCAAGAAATGTAAAGCAGCCACGGCTCACATCCCCTTAGAAACAGAGTTCTTCCGGGTTTGCGGTTTTCTCGTCTGTTGGTCCAGCCAAAGCACTCCGGCAATCGTTTTCGCATCTTGGATGGTTCCTTTTAGAACTAGGGATACGGCTTTTTTGATAGGAACCAGCTTTAATTCGATCACTTCGTCATCTTCCGGCTGAGCTGCTCCGGCTTTGAGATTGCGGGCCAGGTAGATCGACATGGCTTCGGCCACAAATCCAGGGCTGGCCCAGAAGTGCAGCACACGTTTCCAGCTCCGGGCGGAGTAGCCGGTCTCCTCCAGCAGCTCTCGTTTGGCGGCGTGCAGGGCATTTTCGCCCTCATCGATCCTTCCGGCAGGGAGCTCGAGTAAAAAACGCCCGGCGGCATGGCGATACTGTTTTTCCAGCAGCACACGCGGGCTGCCGGAACTCTCGTCCACGGCAAGCACCACCACCGATCCAGAGTGGCGCACAACATCGCGGCGGGCGCGAACTCCGGTGGGTTCAAGAACGTCGTCTGTAGTCACCCAGAACACCGGGCCGCGGTACGACACGCGTGACGAGAGCACGCGAGCTTTCTTCTTAGAGGCTTTCGGCATAGACGTAATAATATAAGCGCGTGTTCGATAGTTTCCCTGTGGTTTTCCTGCATGCTCTCTGTGCTTTCTGTGGTTAGAGTTTTCTATCCCCGGATTGTCATAGATAAACAACCGAGGACGAAGGAAGAGCATTGAAAAGATCGTTGCCAAAATCCCTCGCTGAAGAACGAGCTTCATGTGCTCGAGTACCAGCTGAAATAGTTACGAAAAATCGTCTAAAGTCAGCTGCGGCTTCCCCACTTTTGTTATGCGACGTTCCGTTCGTCTTCTGCCGAGTATGCACTGGCCTGATCTAATTTGTGAACCGCTGCAGTATCTAATTTCACGCGGGCTGCTCCGAACAATTCATCCAGTTGTTTCACGCTGGTGGCGCTGGCGATGGGAGCGGTTATCGTCGGCTTGGCGAGCAGCCAGGCGAGAGAAATCTGGGCGGGAGTCGCGCTGTACTGCTTGGAAACTTCATCGAGCGCCGCGAGAATTCGCAAGCCGCGCGGGTTTAGATACTTTTGTACGCGCGATCCGCGGCTGCGATTTTCCAGGTCCTTCTCTGATCGGTACTTGCCAGTGAGAAACCCGCTGGCCAGCGAAAAGTAGGGGATTACGCCGATATGGTTTTCGCGGCACAATTTTTCCAGTTCACCCTCGAATTTGTCTCGGACGTAAAGGTTGTACTCGGGCTGGAGACTTTCATAACGCGGAAGGCCTTTTTCGCGACTGATGTTCAGAGCTGCCTCTAAAGTGGACGGTTGAAAGTTAGACGCACCGATGGCCCGCACTTTGCCGGACTTAATCAGCTCTGCGTAGGCTTCGAGCGTTTCTTGCAGCGGAGTTTCCGAATCTTCGGTATGCGACTGGTAAAGATCGATGTAGTCGGTCTTCAGCCGGGCTAGCGATTCATCGGCGGACTGCAAAATGTGTTTTTTAGAGAGGCCTTTGCGGCCATTGCCCATGTCCAGGCCAGACTTGGTTGCAATCAGCACACGGTCGCGCTTGCCGCTCCGCTTCAGCCACTTGCCAATCATGGTTTCTGATTCCCCGCCGTGATTGCCGGGAATCCAATTGGAATAAACGTCGGCGGTGTCGATCATGTTGAAGCCGGCATCGACGAAATGGTCGAGCAACTCTGAAGCGGCTTCCTGCTTGACGGTCCAGCCAAAAACATTGCCGCCGAAAACCAGCGGAGCAATTTCCAAACCTGAGTTGCCGAGCTTGCGTTTTCCTGCTTGCTTCGCTTCCATCGTGCTCTCCTTAACAAGCCTCTCATTTAGGTGCATGAATTGCACGTGCGGATACTAAAAATTGTAGATCGCACAATCCTGTACTTTCGATTTATCAATTTTTTACAGTTGCTCCCGACCGGGTCCTTGTCTACGACTATAATGTTTGCATTCAGCTTTCTCAGGGGCTGACCCGCTCAACTTTTTCCCGGGGCCCAGCAACAAATCAGGCCGCAGAGCATGGTGTCTTCTCGCATTCCGTTTTTTTTCGCAGTGGGAGTAGTCTTTCTACTGCTCAACGCGATTCCCGCCGCCGACGGGCAGATCCACTGGCCGCATCTGCAGAAACGCGAAATCCAGGTCCGGTTAATTGCGCTGGCGGTTGAGTATCCTCGATCTTCTTTCTTTGCGAACGACGAAGTTTTTGTTGCTGAACAAGAGTTGAGCCAGGACGAATCGCGATTCATCAAACTGGTATACGACTTTCTTCCCTACCAGTCTCCGCTTTCTGAATCCGGCCTCAATTATTCGCTGCTCCACATAGTCAATGCGGTCCGTGACACTACTTGCGATGAGAGCTTGTGGCAGATGCGAGATTTCATGAAACAGCAACGGCGAGCGGAACAGGCGAATTCGAAGTGGAAGTATGCCGCGGAAAGTCCAATCGACGATCTCGATCGCAGGCAGGCGCGGCTGCGTTGTTACCGTACCACTTCGGACGATTACGAAAAGACCGAGCATGCTCCGACGAATGAAATTCCGTATTAATCCCGCGACTTCCCTGCCATTTTGTTCGTGTTAGACTCGATTCAGATCTCCTTCAAGGAAACTTTTATGAAGTTTGGCGTCCTCATTTTTCCCGGATCGAACTGCGATCATGACGCCTTCTGGACGATCGAGAAGGTCATACAGCAGCCGGTAACCTTTCTGTGGCATGAGTCGCACGATCTTGAAAACTGCGACGCCATCATTGTGCCCGGCGGCTTCGCGTACGGAGATTACCTGCGCACTGGGGCGATCGCGAAATTTTCTCCGGTCATGGAATCAGTGCGCAAATTCTCAGAGGCGGGCGGCTTGGTGCTGGGAATCTGCAACGGCTTTCAAATCCTTTGCGAAGCAGGCTTGCTGCCGGGCGCGCTTATGCGAAACGCCGGGCTGAAATATGTGTGCAAGCCGGTGCACGTCCGGGTGGAGAATACCGAGACCCGATTCACCAATGCGACCAAAAACGGTGATGTTCTGCAGATACCGATTGGCCACATGGAGGGTAACTATTTTTGCGACGAAGCGACCCTGCAGGACCTCCGACGCGACGACCGCATTGTGCTTCGTTATTGCGACTCATCGGGCGAAATTTCGGCGGAGTCAAATCCAAACGGATCGCTGGAAAATATTGCCGGTATCTGTAGTCAGGGACGAAATGTGATGGGAATGATGCCGCATCCCGAACGAGCCAGCGAACCCGAGCTGGGATGCACCGATGGAATGAAGATTTTCGAATCTATGGTTCGTGTGGGCGTCGACGCCGGGGTTATGGCTGCAAAGTAGGCGGGCCCGCTTGACCGACGATTCAAATCGACCGGCATCTCTCGATCCGAAGCTTGCATCTATTCAGAAAGTTCCTTGCGCTATAGCGCACAATTAGACCCAGCCGAACTGCTATAGTACTTGTTCCGTAAAATTGAGGAGACTCGAAGCCAAGCTGATGGCAACCTGCCGGACGTTCCCTACAAAAATGCTGGTCTCCCGTCAATTGTCAGTCTGGAAGCTTTCCTTCTGTGCGCTGCTGGTCTTTTTGCTCTCATCGTTTGCGATGGCGCAGAAGTCATTGATGCCGGGGATTGAGGTTTTCGGAGGCTACTCCCATCTGAGCTTTCCGAGCGGTGGACTCGGATTCGAAAACTGGACGCAGATGAATGGGTTCGAAGCTGCCGTGACCATTCCCCATATTTACAAGGGCATGGGAATTACCTTGGACGGCAGCGCCAATTATGCGACCACCCTCGAACAGTACAATTATTTCGTCGGACCGCAATACAAGTGGGAATTCAACAAGTTCACATTTATCGCACACGGCCTGTACGGACGGGCGCAGACACGATTACGCCAGCCCGGCAGCACATTCGTTGAGCCTTCTGACCGCCAACGAGCACTGGCATTCGGGGGCGAAGTGGACGTGCCCATCAGCGATAGATTTTCGATACGAGCAGTACAGGCGGATTACATTTTTGCATCCGTTTTTGGCAGCACCCGCAATAGTTTTCGCATTTCGACCGGTCTGATCTACAGATTCGGAAAACATTAATTTTGAAACTTGCGGATTCGGCGAACATTGACAAAACTCTCTCAGCGTAAAGCTCAACCGTCAGACCGCAGCCCATTCGCGCTCGTAACCTTTTCGCGCCCGCGCAGGTTGGGTGCTGCCGCGGCGATTGCACTTGCGGTGACCATAGCTGTTGGCTGTTCATCATCGCACGTGCGCTTCGCCTATGTCGCCACCGGCCAGGGGATCTATGCGTTCCGAATGAACGCCGATACCGGCGCGGGGACGATGGTCTTCGGGTCGCCATTTCTCACCGAGCTTGCCCCGAGTACGTCGGCTTCGCCCTCCAGTGCGTTGGTTCATCCTTCAAATCATTTCCTGTACGCCGCCAATCAGAACACCAACAGCATCTCGATGTTTAAGATCAATTCGACCACTGGTGCGCTGACTGAAGCGCTGCCACGTACGCCATTGGTGACAACATCCGGCGGAATAGGACTTTCGCCTGCGGTCATGACCATGGACAGCGGAGGTAAATACCTTTTCGTCGGTAACCAGATCACCAATGACGTCTGGGTATATTCGATTGGCTCTGCGGGAGGGTTGACGTTCGTTTCGAGCGCACCACTGGGCGCTAGTCCCGCAGGTCTAACGCTCTCGGCCTCCGGCAATTTGCTGTATGTGCCGGTCCCGACTTTTTCAGCGATTTATGTTTTCAGTGTGAACTCAGGCGTGTTGACGCAGGTGGGATCGCCAATCGTGGTCAATGGCGGAGTTGGGCACCTGGGCATCGACCCCGGCGGAAAGTTTTTATACGTTCCGAATCCGTCTTTAAATACAGTGACCGTGTTGCTGATTCAGCCAGATGGCAGCCTGGCCGTCGGCCCCGGTTTATTCGCCACCGGCATTTCTCCGATTGCCGCAGCTGCGAACGCGACCGGAGCATTCGTTTACGTGGCCAATTCTGCATCGACGGACCTTTCGCAGTTCCAGGTGGACACGACCACCGGCGCCCTCACCGCAATAACTACTTCTGTCGCCGGAACGGGGACCAATCCAGAGTCCATTCTGATCGATCCGGAGGCGAAATTTGTATTCGTCATTAATGAACAATCAAATTCCATCACGGAATTTACCATCAGCACGAACGGCACACTAGCCACCACCGGCAATGCCCTGCAGCTGAGCGTGGTCCCACGCTCACTTTCACTTACAAAGTAAGGAACGAATGGTTCGCTATGGAATCGTTGGCTTCGGACTCCACGCGGTCAAGCGCCTGATGCCAGGTTTCGCGCTGGCAAGGAATTGCCGGGTGACTGCATTGTCGCGTCGCGACATGGCAAAAGCGAAAGAGTCGGCGCGGCAGTATGAAATTCCCCTGGCCTTCGATTCTGCGGCAGAGTTGTGCCAATCGCCCGAAGTAGACGCGGTACTCGTAACCACGCCAAATTCCTTGCACTTGAAAGATGTGCTCACAGCTATCGAAGCTGGGAAGGCGGTGCTGTGTGAAAAGCCGCTGGCCATGAATTCCGATGAGGCTCGGCAGATGGTTGAGGCCGCGCGCCGAAAGAACGTTCGATTCGGAGTGGCGCATGTGTTCCGCTTCGATGAGAGCGTGCGAAAATTCCGCGAGCAGGTTGAGTCCGGCGCGATTGGTCGGCCGGTCTTCGCGAGATCGGAGTTCTCGTTTCTTGGCGATCCTTCGCATCCTCGAAAGTGGCTTTTCGATGCCAGCGTCGCCGGCGCAGGCCCGATCTTCGATATCGGCGTGCACTGCATCGACACGCTGCGATTTATTTTGCAGGACGAAGTTGTGCGTGTGAGCGCTACGGCAAACTCAGATAAAAGATCCGGCGATGTGGAATCGGTGGCGGCGTTGACCCTGGAATTTTCCAGAGGCACGTTAGCGACGGTCTTGGTTTCATATCGAGCCGAATATCGTACGCCGCTCGAAATTGTGGGCGATGCGGGCGTTCTTTGGGCCGACGATGCTCTGAATGTCGAGCACCCGATTCAGATCGAATTGCGGCGCGGAAAAGACGTAGTGAAACGCGACGAGGCTTCGAATCAGTTGGCGTACGCGTTTCAGGTCGATGCGTTTGCCGATTGGGTAGAAGGGAAATCCCAGTTTCCTGCTCCCGGCGAAGAGGGCTGGCAGAACCAGGAAATCCTGGATGCGGCGCTGCGGAGTATTAAGAGTGGCAAGGCAGAGTCGGTTCCGCAAGTTTAAACCAGAAGCGATAACCACAAAGGGCACGAGGTTCACGAAGGAAAGCAAAATCTCTTTCAACTAAAAACAGATTTTATCGCACTTCTAATTCTCTTTATGTCTTCCTTCGTGAACCTTCGTGCCCTTTGTGGTTCATGGTTTTATGCCGGAATCATTTTTCCCTAAGGTCCTGCTCCAGATCTATCTTTCCATTCAGCTCAATCTGTTCTGACGAACTGCCAACCAGAACTTCGTAAGTTCCCTTGTCCCCGCGCCACTGTTTGCCGCTAACGTCATAGTAGGCAAACGATCGTGTGTTCAACGGAACACTCACCGTCTTGGTTTCACCGGGCTGAAGTTTTACTCGGGAGAATCCTTTCAGCTCTTTCGGAGGCCGCGGGATGGAGGATTGCCCCATGGTTCCCAGCTGGCTGCTGTCCGGCGGCGCGATGTAGATTTCAGCCACGGCATCACCTGGACGTGAGCCGGTATTGGTGAGGTCGAACGATACCCCATGCTCGTCTGCTTTTAGATTGGCGTACTTGAAAGTGGTGTAGGAAAGCCCATAGCCGAACGGGAATAGCGGCTTGGTACCGTTGTGTTCATATCCGCGGTAGCCGACGAAAACGCCTTCTTTATAAACCACGCGATTGGTTCCCTTCGCCGGGTAGTAATTGTTGTAAACCGGATTGTCCTGCCAGTGGCGTTCGAAAGTCGCAGGCAGATGTCCGGAGGGATTGACGTCGCCGAAAAGAATATCGGTTAACGCTTTGCCGCCTTCCTGTCCGGGATACCAGGCTTCGATTACGCCGGCAACCTTGTCGATCCATGGAGTCATGTCAACTCCGCCGCCGGAGGTGATCACGACAATTGTGTTTTTGTTTCTTGCCGCGACTTTCTCGATCAATTCGTTCTGTCCAGGAGGAAGTTCGAAGGTGCGGTCCCAGCCTTCGGTTTCGCTTTGCGGATTAAAGCCGACAGTCAGCACCACTGCATCGGCTTTTGCGGCCAGTTCCTCTGCTTCGTCGTCCACCCAGGTGCCTTCAGGAATGATTCCCATACGAACGAAGGGTGGACCGAAGCCGGGACCGGTGTGGTGCTCGAAGACGATCTTGTGCGGCTTGGCGTCGAGCGAAATGCTGGTCTGGGCGAGAACGAATTTCTGATTGTCCCAATTGTCGAAGAGCAATTTGCCGTCGACATACATACGGAAGCCACTAGGAGAAAATCCGCCCTGCTGAACAAACACGTCGAAGGTGCCGGAAGACTTGGGGATGTAATATCCGGTCCAGCGTTCCGCACTCCCCTGTTTATTGGACAGACCGGAAGCGTCGATCTCATCAAGATGGAGCAATCCCAAATCGAAGGGCTGACCCAGGCTGACGTGCTTCACCACGCGCCGGCGTTCGGGAGAACCAGAGAACTTCTCGTTGCCAAAATCTTCTTCGGTTAACCCCTCCTGGCCATTCTGCACGGCGGTTTCGAAATTGGTTGCGATGGCTGCAACTCCGGGGCTCATGATGCCGTGATCGGAAGTAACCTTGGCGCGGCCGGCGAGCGAATCGCTCAAGCCGTCGAGGAAGCTGATGGCCTGAAAAGGTGTGACCTGCGCGCTACCGCCGCCGACCGGGACCGCGGGATATGCATCCGGACCGATAACAGCGATGGTTTTAATTTTGTCTTTGGCGAGAGGCAGAACGTTGCCATCGTTTTTGAGGAGCACCATACCCTCGCGTGCCGCCTGCAGCGCCACATCGGTACCTTCCTGGTTAAACCGTGGAATCGATAAATCGCGCTGCTCGCGGTCGGGCCAGTGAAATTCCAACTCGGTGCGGATAATGCGACGGACCGCGTCGTTGATGGTGGCCTCAGAGACCTGCCCGGACTTGATGGCAGGCAACAACTTTTCACGATTGAGAAATTTTCCTGACGGCATCTCAAGATCGAGTCCACCGTTGATCGCGCCGACGGCGTCATAGGTGGCGTCCCAGTCGGACATGAGAATTCCCTGGAAACCCCATTCTCTTTTGAGCAATTCATTGTTCAGCGGCCCGTTCTGCGTCATGTGCTGTCCATTGGTAAAGTTGTAGGAATCCATGACCGCGCCCACGTGCGCTTCTTTCACCGCGGCTTCGAAGATTGGGAGATAAATTTCGCGCATGGTTCGCTCGTCAATAATCGAGTCTGTGCCATGGCGGTCGAACTCAGAGTTATTGCCCATGAAATGCTTGACGGTGGCGGAAACTCCCTCGCTCTGTAGTCCATCGATATAGCCGACGGCGATCCGCGAACCAAGAAACGGGTCTTCACCAAAATATTCAAAGTTGCGGCCATTGAGCGGCGAGCGATAAATATTTACCCCGGGGCCGAGCATAAAATGTTTGCCTTTGGCGCGCGCATCGCGGCCAATCTGTTCACCAACGCGGGTGGCCATAGCCGGATCCCAAGTGGCAGCAAGTGAAATGCCGCCTGCCATGGCGGTGTCCGGGCCATCATTGCGAACGCCGATGGGACCGTCGGAGGTGTGCAATACGGGCAAGCCTAATTCCGGATAGCCGCGAACGTCGAAAGTGTGCACGCCGCCGAGGAGGTCGACCTTTTGCTCCAAGGTCATTTTGCCGAGTATCGAGTCCACTTTTTGCTCGAGTCCGGCGGTGGAGGGAGAAGGCGCTTGCGCAAAACAAGTTGACAATACCAATAGAACAAATAAAAAGCGGGTCATAAGCTTTCGCATTCCATCTCCTTGTCTAAAATCGCATCTAGCAAGTTCTGATTGCGAAAGAACGTTATTGTAGTCCAGATAGGGCTGGATCGAGGACTCTTAACGAGAAGAACTTATTTTTGCGGATTAACCGCGGCTGGCGCGGGTTTGGCGACTGCTGGCGATAATGTCGAGTTCGGAGCGGGATCTATGTGTTCCTCAATCAGCGGGACTCGATCAGTCGAAGAGTCGGGCGGCGTCAGGAGTGATTGCGGGATCGCGGAAGTTGGCGCTGCGGGCGGTATGCCGCGGGCGCCTACGAGTGCCCAGTGCCACTCCTTGGAGTCACTGAAGCTACCCCCGAGAGGACCACGAAAAACTGTGGTGGCACCCGGATCGCTACTGCCCTTGAGGTGATAAAGCACCGTGAGGTCTGGAAGCTTTTCGGCATTGACGGGGACGGGCCCCATGGTTGCGGGACGGTACTCCGGGGTCAATTGGGATTGGAGGACGGTGACGCCCACAACAATCTCTTTGACTTCCCAGGAAGTCCCATTGTGGACAGAAACTTCAAGCGACCCATCTTCGATGGCCGCCGGGCCCTCAAGCTTCAGCAATTCATCCTGGGGAAGATCGCTTGAAATATAAGCAGCTGGGGTGCGATTCGCCGCCGATGCGACAAATGAAAGACTGCAAGTTCCGTCAGGCGAAACGGCGGTAAAAGTTCGACCGGACGGGCT
This sequence comes from Terriglobales bacterium, assembly GCA_036268595.1. Classification (GTDB taxonomy): domain Bacteria; phylum Acidobacteriota; class Terriglobia; order Terriglobales; family Acidobacteriaceae; genus Gp1-AA145. The sequence continues at coordinate 10,442 of DATATW010000077.1, read as the reverse complement.
CACCGCAAAAACCGCTTGGCCGTCGAGTCGTTCAGTCTCGGCTTTGTCCATCATGATAGTGAAATTGTCATTGTCAATCACATCTGAATGGTCGGAGGGCTTGGAAAGTCTGTACTCACGGGCCACATCGCCCAGCGAGACGTCGTCTTCCTGCGCGCTGACATTCGTCGATGCAGCAGCACAGAGCAGGAACAGGACTATCGTGATGAGAAAAATTCGGGGCATCACAAGGTGACGTACTCCGCGGCGCATAGTGCAGCACGCGAGGAGATTGTCTATGACAATTCTAGCGAGAGTTGTTGGCCGGTAAGGTTACGAGCGGACACCAAGGTAATGCAGCTTTTGCCGAGCGAGGCGTGCCTAGACGAAGAACGGCACGCCGTCACTCAGAGCAGGCCAGAGGTACGAAGTCGAGAGACAGGATCTTGAATCGGCTGTGGCTCTCGCTTAAACAACCAGCGCGCCACCGCATAACCGACAGCCGCGTAGCAGACATAAAGAAATCTCATATCAGACCCCCGGACAGCCTTGGTTCGCCTGCCACAGCGGAAGAGCTACTCTCAACCTATCGGCGATTACGCGGAAGGTCAATGACCCAAAAGTGTTGTTACGGTGCACAAAAGTAAGGGGTTATGAGGAATGGAATTCCTGAACAAACACTGGATTCCAGGTGTGAAATCCGGGATCATCCAGCTTGGCCCGCTGTTTCGCCGGCGACTTCCGGCAGACCACGAAGTTTTCCGGATGGCCCGCGGCAATTTGCTAGACTGACCTCGGCAATTTCGGCAATGGCCACAACCGCTATTTCGTTACCGAGGCTGGCGCGGCGAAACCCTTTGGCGGCGCTGGGCTGCGTTTTCGTGGCCTGTTTTATCGTGTTTGCGATCTTCGCCCCCTGGATTGCTCCTCAGGATCCTGCGCAAATCAGCCTGGCAACCAGGCTGGCGCCCCCGTCACTTCGACAAATCTGCGGGTCGGACGAGTTGGGTCGCGACATTCTTTCGCGCCTGATTTACGGAGCGAGAATTTCCATGCTGGTGGGTAGTTGCGTCGTCGTTGCATCGCTGGGAATCGGGCTGATCATTGGTTCGATCGCCGGCTATTACGGCGGCCGCATAGACCGGTTTGTGAATGTGGTCCTGATGAACGCATTTCTGTCTTTTCCCGGAATCCTGATTGCTATTGCGTTTGTGGCCTTTCGCGGGCCGGGAATTTTTAATCTGATATTCGCGTTGTCGTTGGGCGGATGGGTGGGATATGCGCGATTGGTTCGCGCCCAGGTACTCGCTGCGCGGGAGAAAGAGTACGTCGAGGCCGCCCGCGCATTAGGGGCGACCGACCTGCGAATTCTCGGCCGGCATATTCTGCCGAACATCATTCAGCCGGTGATCGTGCAGGCAGCCATAGGAATGGCGGGCGCGATTCTCGCCGAAGCCACTATGAGTTTCTTGGGACTGGGAGTGCCACCGCCGACGGCATCATGGGGAAGCATGCTCAATGACGGCCGCGGACATCTTTTCGACGCGCCGCATCTGGTGATCTTCCCTGCGCTCGCGGTAATGCTCGCGGTGCTTTCGTTTAACTTTATCGGCGACGCGTTACGAGACTTGCTTGATCCGCGATCAAGGATCGAAGCCGGACTTTGAGCGGGGCTGTCTACTCGGAAGATTTGGCCGTCGTCAGATCGTCAAAATCGAATTCGAACCCGTCGGGCAGATCGTATTGCATCGCCCCGGGATCGGCTTCTTTGTATTGGCAAACTCGGACTCCCTGATGATCGACGGTTACGTAGGTGGCGCTGTCCTGGGTCCAGCTGCCGGTGTTGTAATACTCGACGCCATCGCGGTGAAGATTGATCGCTTCATGGGTGTGCCCACAAAAAACCCGCTGCACATTTTTTGATTTAGCGTGCGCCAGCGCTCCCCCGGCCACTTTGGACGAAAGCCGCAGCCATGCCGTGTCGAAGCGTTCAAGAAAACCAATCATTCGCTTTTTTCCGAAGGCGAACTTCTGCAAACCGAGATGAATACTCGAAAGGAAGCTGCTGAGCATGCGATTGCGCGAAACGAAGCGATCGAATTGATGACCGTGGATTGCAAGGTGCCTGATGCCGCAATATTCCCAGGCGTACTCCTGGTACACGCGAATCCCTACCAGATGAGACATCACATCCGAAAGACCGTGATCGTGATTGCCTTCGACCCACACGACTTCAATTTCGCGTTTTGGATTCGAAAGTTTGCGGATGTATCCAAGGAATTGCCAATGCTCCTTCTTAAGACGGCGAAAATTAAGGTCGGAGAAAATATCACCCAGCAGGATCAGACGATTGAAAGATGCAGCTTTCAGCATGCGGACTGCATCGGAGGCGCGGCTGACTTCTGAACCGAGATGAAGATCCGAAAGAATGAGTGTGTCCGCAAATATCATTTGGGCGATCCTAATTCTGCGCGCGCCATTAACGATGCCCAGGCCGCGCGTTCCAAGGTATTTTTTATGTAGACAGGGGAAGCCAGGCCGGGCTGACGCGAACCGGAGCGTTCCAGAATCTGGTCCAGGAAGCCGGGAATTTCTAAAAGAGCACGGTTGGAATATGCGCTGGCGTTGTCGCGCAATTCGCCGAAGGCAGCGGGCGCAAGCAATTGTTCCACACCATTTGCGATGTCTTTGAAATTCCGCAGAACAATTCCCAGGCGATTTTCAGTGACCCACTGCGCGTTGTAGCGTTCCTGCGGCAAAGTGCGGCCATTGCACTCGACGATTACCGGCAGATGGAATTGCAGAGCCTCACTGATGCTTCCAGGACCTGGCTTGCCGATGAAGAAGTCGGAAAGCGACATGAAATAGTCGACTTCCTGGGTGAATCCTTCGGCGAAGACTGGAAATCTTGTTGCCATGGCTTTGATTTTGGCCAGTAGCTTTTTATTTTTCCCGCAGATCAGAATTAACTGCAGGTTGCTTTTGCCACGATGCAGGCGCTTCACAATGTCAAGCATGGTGTTCGAACCGTGTCCGCCGAAGAGAACGATGCCGGTCGCACGATCCAGGCTGAGTCCTAATTTCTTGAGCTCCAGTTGTCGATTGATCGAGCGCTTCTCGTAGAACCTGGGCTTCATCACCATTCCAGAGGCCAGGAACACATGATCGCGATCATGGCCGAGCGCAAGCGCCTGCCGCTCGGCTTTTTCCGTTCCACAGATGAGGTATTCAGATTCGCGCTCCATCCAGAAATGCGGGGGGTAATCGGCAAGGTCGGTAAGCAAAGTAACAAACGGCGCGGCCGGCATGGTGGCGCGAATGCTCTCCGCTAATGCCCGATTGAAGTGCGGGATCACAGACAGCACCATGTCAGCCGGATGCTGATCCCAATACTTGCGAAGCGCGCTCACGGTAGGGCGGTGATACATGCGTATGACCGATTGCAAAACCGGAAGAAGCTGTGGTGTAAGTCGCGTCCATCCTTTGCGGAGAATTACGTTGTAAGCATCCTGAATGCGAATTCCGGTGGCGCGACGCAGCAAGTCAAGCCGATCTAATTCGTCCTGCAAATTCAGAAGATGAACCTGCCAGGGACGCGGCTGCGATTCAAGAACACACTTGAGAGCTTCGGCCGCGCTGCGATGGCCGCCGCCAGCGTCGAAGAAAACGATCGTGAGTTTCCGGCCCATTGCAGATCTCACTTTCCACGCAGCAGATTTAAGCCATAGCTACAATTACCCACTTTCAGTTTGACCTATGGATATTTACAACTTGATTAAGGGAAAGTGAACAAATTATGAACGTTGATTACCAGTCAGGAACTCTGGAAATCGACGGTCGGAAGCAGCTGACTAGGATTTTGCCTGAAGAGCGACTTTTTCGAGAGCGGTGTAGACGGCGGGATTGGTGCAAATCTCGTAGAACTGAGTCTCTGTCCAACGGACCAGTCGCATGTCCGCGGTTTCGACCGCTGGAGTTTGACCGACGCGCACCAGCAGACGGCGGAAGATATCCGCCCCGACCGGCACCAAGCCGCTCCAGTAGCCGATGTTCTCATTGCCCCAGAGGCGGGGGAAATCCAACTTACATTCTTCCAGTGAAATTTCGTTGCGCAGGCGATTAAAAGCGGCCTCGCTGATGCGAATGCCGCCGACGTTGTATTTCATCGGGTCGGCATCCGCGGGCGCAGCAGGGCGAAACTCGTAGACATTGAACGGTAGCGCCATGCCTTCCATTGTCTTCCGCACGCGCTTGTCGCAGGAAGAAAGGCGATCACTTTCATTCAGCGCATCGGAGATCATGATGCGGTGATCGCCATCCAAAAGGTACATAGGCGCGGAGTCCTGGAAGGAAACGCCGACGCCTAATTCAAGCGGCGGCAAGCCGGCACGCTGTAGAAGATGGTTATAACCACCGACGATTTCGACCATCTCACGCGCCAGCACGCAGGTGCGTGCAACTGAAAAGGGGGGATCACCTTCTCGTTCGAGGATCGCCAGAATGATGGCGTCGCCTTCCACAAAGACTTTGTGAGCGCCGTATTTCGACAGCAGCTTGTTCACCGGATCGTAAAAATTCAAGCTGAAGTAGGACGCAGGATTCATTTCGCGCTGCAGCAACGAACGGGTAAGGCGGGAGGAATCGCGAACATCGGCCTTGAGGATGACATGCCTGACCACGGGATTTTCCTGGGCATCTTTCGCCTCTTCCGCAAGCAGGAACTCGTAGAGGGTACCGTTCAGGCTGGAGAGATCGCGTAATTTCTGGTTGGCGATGAGATTGACCTTTTCAAGTCCCCGGTTCAAGACTTCGAAGCGCCGGAGATCGCGATGGTAAAGCATGAAGTCTCTAAGAAAGCGTGCCGCGATTTTGGCGCGGGCCAGGCCGGCGCACTGCGAAACGCGATCGGCGGCGGAATCCAGGCTTCGCCGCGAAAGTTTACCGTGTTCATCGATAAGCTTCTCCACGCGATCTCGCTCCTTGCGAAAAACGAGAGCGTATTTCAACTGTTGGGGATCGAGCAGCGGAGTAAACTCCCCTAGCAGGGGAACAACTTCGTAGGCAGCGATCGCCAGATCCAACAGCTCTTCGCGCTCGAGCAGTTCCATCCAAAGCTGCAGCCTGGCTTTAAACGCGCGCTCTGAGGCTTCGCCCGTTCCGACCAACTCGTGCGCATTTTCGGGAGCGCTCAGCCAGCCATCCAGCTGAGACTCTTCGCTATTCGCATTTTCCGGAGCTACAGACTTGAGGAATTCGCAAGCCAGAGCGCGAATGTTGCCGAACGAATCAGGATCGTTTTCAAATCCTCCGATTAATACGTAATGCTCGGCGGCCAGATAGGAATCCCGGGCTTCTTCGAGAAAAATAAGCTGGTGAAGAAAAAGCTGGTAGTCACAATCGCGCTGTTCTCCAAACAGAGAGCGGCGCATGTTGGCCAGGGCTTCGCGCTCAATTTCGCGCAGAATGCGGAACAGTTCCTGGCCAACGCGCCGCAGAATCCGCTTTTTTGCGATCTGGAAGGCGGCTACCGTCTCGCGATATTCGAGCGCTTTCTGCTGCCGCACGCCTTCATACCCTTTCAGCGTGACGCGGCAGCGGTCGAGGGCTTTCGTGTATTGAATCGCCAGCTCGGCACGGAAAAATTTTATTACGGAAGCGCGCGCCAGAAGATCGATAAGAGGGTTGCCCTCCGCTTTAGCCCGATTGAGAGCGGCTTTGTGAAGTTCCAGGAGAAGCGATTTCAGCTCGGTCTTTTTTCCGCCTGCCCCGGGAACAAGTTTTGAGAACATGCTTTTGGCCGGTGAGTTCGGTTCGGCCTGGGCAAGACTCTCAAGATTGCCGTATTTCGTAATCAACCTGGCAACGTGCTCGCCAGCTGCCTTTGTGAACTCCGAGCTGAGCCAGACGTCGTGCCTGAGGTTATCGATGCCAAGTTGCAACTTGTCCAATGAAAGAGCAGGCGTGTAACTGACGAGTCGCGCCGGCGGATACTCGGCTTGAGAGCCAAGCTTAAAGATCGGAATGCGGGGCATAAGATGGGTTTACGCCGGACAGCAAAATGCTGCTCGTTTTCAAACACCAGCAGCGAAGCGGCTTCAACTGAGAGTACTACGTTCTGAACCGCAGGCCGATGTTACTCAAGTTATTGGCCCGCACCGCCCTGGAGAGGGCGCACGTTTGGGCATTTATGGCAACACCGTTACTGTTTGGTATCCAGTGGATGCTGCGCTTTATCGTAAAACTCATTCTGCAGGCGCAAACTGTTCTCGTCAGCCTTTACTGCCTGGATAACGCCTGCGATAGATTTGATCCACCAGTTCATTTGAAATTCGCCAAGCTCGCGGGTGGCAAGCGCGCCGTTGCCCGAATAATGATCGGGGAAACGGGCATACCACCAGATTCCGGTGTAGACGCCGTCGGGCAGATCGAGGCGGTGCTGGTCGGCGCCGGACTCGTTCGCGGCACGATCCATGTGAACCAGATCAGGCCGGGCGATCAACATTTTCGATGTCTCGCTCTCGCCCGCGTGCATGTCCAACTTATCTTTCCGGGGCGGTCCTCCGGCGGACGGGGTGCGTTCATCGAAGATGTAGACAACGTAGTCATGGCGCTTCTCCAATTGGCTCTGCGCAAAAAAAGGCAGCAGGTGCTCATTCCCGCCGTGACCGTTGACTATCACAATCTTCTTGCATCCATTGCGGGCCATCTCATCAGTGGTCTCTTGCAGTAGCTCAAGCTGCATTTTGGAGCTGTAGGCAATAGTTCCGGGTTCGTGACGGGCTTCTAATATCTGTCCAAAATAATATTCGGGAAAAACTACCGCATACTCCTGCTCGACGGCGTGCAGCACCGCGTAGCGAACATCCAAAAGATCAGTGCCGAGAGGCAGATGCGCGCCATGTTTTTCCAAAATTCCGAAAGGCAGGACGCAGGTGCCCTGCGATTTTGTAATTGCCTTTATGAAATCTGGGCCAGTGAGTTCTTCCCAATGAGCGGAAAGCTTTTCTTGGGCATGAAGAAAGAGTGGTAAACCAATAAGCACAAAGAAGCTAAGGACGCGTCGTAACATTGCTCCTCCTCAGCCGCGAATTTTAGCACCGGATTGCAGATGGCGTACCGGAGAGGTAATGCGGGAAAATGGCGGTTACTCTGGTTACCAGCGACATTTACCGGATCCAAGTTAGGATTGAGTGAGATTCTGCAACGCCAATAAAGCCGGACAGTTTTGACCAGGGGGGACCCGTGAAGAAGCTGAAAGTTGTCTTTTCGTTAACTACTCGCGATAACGATTATCAAATGGAGCAGGCGGCAACCGCGACAGAAGTAGCCCAACGTTTAGGGATTGACTTGCAGATTCTGGACGCAGAAAACGATGCCATCCTGCAGAGCCAGCAGCTTCTTAAAGTTATTCAATCGAGCACCGAAGCTCATCCTGACGGAATCATCTTTGAACCGGTGGGTGGAACCGCAATGCCACAGGTTGCAAGGGCCGCGGCGGCTGCGGGAATTGGGTGGGTAGTGTTGAATCGCGAAGTGGAATATATCGCCGACCTGCGCAGCGCTTACAAAGTACCGATTTTCTCAATCAGTTCTGACCACGAGCAGATTGGGCGGATCCAGGGGACCCAAATCTCAGCATTGCTTCCGAAAACCGGATCCGTCCTGTTGATTCAGGGACCATCCGAGAGCCTGGCTGCCAGGCAGCGTACTTCCGGCATGTACGAAACCAAGCCGGCTGACGTTCAGGTGAAGCTGATGAAAGCCAACTGGACGGAGGTAGGCGCGTACAAGGCCATCAGTTCGTGGCTGAAGCTTTCGACTTCTCAACAAGCCGTCATCGATGTAATAGCCGCCCATGATGATTCCATGGCGATCGGCGCAAGAAAGGCGTTCCAGGAGATTGCGGACGCGAACCTCAGATCGCGCTGGCTGAAGGTCCCATTTCTAGGAATTGATGGTGTACGCAAGACCGGCCAGGCGTGGGTGCAGCAAGGCCTGCTGTCCGCCACCATTGTTGTGCCGACCAATGCCGGGCAGGCGATCGAGCTTCTGAGTCACTCGCTAAGCACGGGAACGCTGCCACCGGCGAAAACGCTCACGGTTGCCAAGTCACTTCCTGCCATTGAAGATCTCGCCAAGAGATCGGCACAAAAAAGCCAGGCCGCGAAGACAACGTAGGAAGTTGCGAAAACTATAACGACGTAACACGAAGGAAAGCTGAACCCCGGAACGACCTAACGTTCCGGGAAGCGCTCGACGACACGCCCATAGCCACGGTCAAACTGCTCCTCAGAAAAGCTTGCGCCCCAGGCTTTTCGGAGCTACGATTCCGGACGCAAGCTAGGAGGTCACCCCATGACACACAAGCGCAGTTGGGCTCTGGCATTTCTTTTTTTTCTTGCGAGTTTGTTCACCTCTAGTTTTCTCACCCAGACATTGTGCGCGCAGATAGACACCATTGTGATTCCGGCGGGGACGCCTGAGGATAACGAACTGAATAGCATCACAAACGAGCATGACGCGCAGAAAAAGGTCTCGATGTATCAAGATTTTCTGCAGAAGTATGGTTCGGAACCGGGTGCGGTTGCCTATGCCAACTGGCAACTATCCCAGTACTACCAGAGCACCGGGGATCTACAAAAGGGGCTGGAATGCGGCGACAAGGCAATTGCAGCTTCTCCGCACAATCTGGATATTCTTACTTCGCAAGTCACAATTGCGCAGCAGCTCAAAGACAATGCCCAGACGTTCAAGTATTCGATCCTTGGCGGGCAGGTGTTCGACTCGATTGATAAACAGAGCAAACCGGCCGATGTAAGTGATGAGCAGTTCGCGTCGACCATCGCTGCACAGAAGGATGCGAACAAGAATGCCTACGTTTTTTTTGAAGGTGCCGCGTTCAACGGGATTTCCGCCGAGAGCGATGCCAAGACGCGGATGGATTACATCGACCAGTTCACCGTCACTTTCCGAAAGTCCAAAATGGACGAACAAGTGACCTCATACGCCATGCTCAGCCTGTCGCAATTGCGGGACAATACTCGACTCATCGCCTATGCCGGAAAAGCCCTGGCGGCCAATCCGAATAATTTGCCGGCGCTACTTCTTCTCGCCAACAACTACGTCGATAGTCCGGAGCCTGGCGCATTATCGAAAGCAGTAAGCTATGCGCAAAAGGCCATCGTGGCTGCGAAGGCGGATGACCCGGTGGCAGACAAGTCGCAAAAGATTTCAGCCGGCGTGGCACATTCGGTGATGGGGCGTGCATATGCCAAGCAGTCGAAAACTCTGCCTTCCATCAGCGAGTTGAAATCGGCGACGGCGCTTCTTAAAGGGAACGATGAACAACAATACGCCGTGGCGGCCTACTATTTGGGATGGGATTACGCGAAGCTCAACAGGCTCACCGAGGCGCGGGCAGTGCTGAATGATGTAGCGGGGATTCCAGGGCCGGTGCAGCAACCGGCGAAAGACTTGCTGAGCAAGGTAAACACCGCGCGCGCTGCTGGAAGATAAAAATCTTACTTGGGTAGCAGTTCCTCGGACAAGAGACGGGCTTTATACGCTAAGGTCTGGGCCCGATCCGTATCAGCTGCGGTGGCGGCGTCCTTCGACTGCTGCATGTAGGTGCGAATCTGATCCATGGTGCTCTGCTGGTCTGGAGTAAGCTGACGGCCCGCGATGCGCTTGAGGTTGGCATCAGTTTCAGCTAAGAGGCTGGCAGTGTAGGCACGCTGTGTCTTAGCCTGGCCCGGGCTTACCGCCGGAGTCAATTGCGCGGAACCTTCAGTTGCCCCACCGTTGCGAACCACCACTTTAGACGGATCATCAGTGGATCCACCGGTCGGCGCTTTTTTATGCGCCGATGAACTGTGTGCGCCCGCCTTGCGCTTTTTGTGTTTGAGAACGGGCGGCTTCGGTAGAGGAGCTGCCTTCTGGCCGGAAGGAGTGGCCGCGCCCTGTGGATTGCCTGCAGCCGGCGGGGACTGCGGCGTTGCGGACGATTGGCTTGGTACCGTGGAGTTCTGACCCGGTGTTGGGTTCGGCTGCGCGGCTTCTTGTCCGCGCGAGGAAGGCCATGCCAGGGAACTGCACGTGATGGTCAGAGCCATCGCTAACGCTAAAGCCATTGGAATGGATGATCTCATGTCGATCCCCGAGAGCCACTAGGTGCGGGCTGCAGCTTCCTCCAGTGACGAAGACCGGGATTCTGCCAGCGGCAACCGCAGACGGAAGGTTGTGCCCTTCCCTTCTTCTGATTCGAAATCAACCGAACCATAGTGCCACATCATGATCTGATAAGTCTGCGCCAGGCCAATTCCGCTGCCGCTGTTCTTGGTAGTGAAGTAGAGCTCAAAAATTTTGTCCTGAACCGAAACCGGGATGCCGGCGCCCTGATCACGAACTTCAGTGATCACGACATCGTCATCGCGATGCGCGGTGATGGAAAGGTTGCCGCCCTG
>DATATW010000076.1:0-6153 GCA_036268595.1 Terriglobales bacterium | reverse complement strand
AGCGGCGGGAGTTCCTGGACCTCGAAAGGCAGATCGCGAAAATCTGGCGCCGAAGCGTCTCGGGAGTGGATCATTCACAGGTGTATGTCGATTTCAAAAAATTCTACGAACGGATCCGCAAACCCTCGGACCTCTCCGGAGTGAAGCAGATCGCCGACTCCCTGATCGATGTTGTCGATCAGGATGCATCGTTCCGCTTCGGAATGTCCCTTTTGAGCGTTCCACCGGAGGCGCAGAACCAAATTCTAGAGCGATGGTTTCGAGCAGGCAAACCTGCCATCAAGGAGTTCGTCCCGTACTTCCGCCATGTTCTGTCCGTCGATCTGTTCTTCTATCTTGCCACGGCCGCCGACTTGATTTCGCGTGTTCGCCCGACCGGCAAAGCCGGCAATATGGTCGACGTTGCGTATCTCTACTATCTTCCCTTCTGTCGAATCTTCACGTCGAGCGACAACCTCCACGAACGAGTAGTCCCGCTGTTTCTTCGCGAAGATCAAATCTTCGTCAAAGGCCCGGAACTCAAAGCGGAGCTTCGGAAATTGGACGACCACTATTCGGCCCTTCCCGGTGACATCAAAGCCAAAGGCACCTACGCGTTCGCATCGAATCCGCCGGAGGATACTTCGTTCCTCATAACCCGGTTATGGGACAAATACCATCCTGCTTGGCGGCAGCACGCCAAGCGAGAAAAACTGCCGCTCCACCTGCAGAAGGCCATCCTCGACCTCGTAAAGAAGATCGCGAAGGAGTCGCGCCCGCAGACCGAACCGTCAACCGCCCTCAAGAGCATTCAGGAGGTGCAATATATCCATGTGGAGCGGCCAATCATGAGCAAGAAGGGCAAATGGACGCGCGTTCCTCCCGACCTGCAATAGTTGCTCCGCTTACGCTCGGCCCGAACGTATCCCGACGACGTTGTTCGACTGCGCTTGCGAGGTCGCAAGGTAACTTACGGAACTTTTTGATGATGACACGGCTCAGCTACATACTCTACTGATGTGCTCGCGGCTGGAAAGGCCAGGTTTTGGTTTGGTAACCGTCATGACTTCCATAGGTGAGATCGGCAATTTCTTGGTGTCTATGGTGTCTGTAAAGGGGCGGAAATCTGTTCCACACAGGTTCTGATGGTTAAAATTTCGACCAATGGTGAAACGCGTCGCGCCTTGATTTATCAGTGTTTTACCGGTATCTTGCTCAAGACAAAAGCTGTATTAAAAACGCCAGGTGAGAATCCCACTCTCTCCGCCATTCAGTCTGAAGCTCAGAGAATTGTTCTCTGATCCGTGGCGAATCGCCCGCATTCCGGGCCTTTTCTCGCTTCCGTAAAATCACAATAAGCACCGGAGCAGCAGAGAAACCCGAGTTTTGGGGTGATTTTCTCCGCTCGGCGAATTGGCAGTCCACTTTTCAACACCGAAAAAGGCATCAGAATCGAACGGTTAGCGAACAGCTCACTCTGGGAAAGCGGATCGATTCGGCTGACGTTGCAGAACTTTTGCGATCCCTGCCAAACTCGAATCCCAACTACTTTTTCCTGGTCGGGGAATGGAGATCCTCGCAGTGCCGCCAAAGCATTCCAGCGTTCTTACTGGAAACTCTTCAAGCTGGCAAAAATCTGCCAGCCGGATGGAACAGGTAGATCACCCGCAATAATAAGGAAGTCGATCTTCTCGGCTACCGCAGCGTCCAAAACTTTCTCGAAAGCGCGTCGTGTGGCATTACGAATCTCAGAGACTGGCGCGCCTGGGTACTGAGCAAGACCCACAAGCGGGATGTCTAAGTGAACGTCTGCGCAATGGATAAACTTCATGGTCCTGGTTTCCATGAGTCGCGACCTTTCGGAAAAGTCAGAACCCACAAAATGGGACTATAGCCGGGAATTGGCGGCGTGTAAACCCAATTTGGAACAGGCGGACACCGGTGGAACGAATTACCGCTATCGGAGGTCCCGTCTAAGCAGTCTCTCCATAGGATCTGCCCCGTGAAAAGTATCCATGACAAAACCAGGTGACCTCAGTTCCGATGGAGGCTCAGAAGTGGTCGTGATTATGTATTGGAACAGCGGCTCGGCAGACAGCTTTTCCAAACTCGCGATGAAACGAAACCAGCGATGGTAGATTGATATTCCCAGATCAGCTTCTCTCGGGCTGTCATGGATCAGGAAGGCCGGAATAATGGTCCGGCCCTCGATGCTCATGAGGGTCGCAGCAAGATCAAAAGCTATTGCCTTTAGCGACTCCATAGCCATTCCACCTACTTGGACATCGGCCTGAATCCCGTGCCCTGTGAGCGAAACGGAGGCAGATATATTGTTTCCGAGTACTCCTCGACATACATAGCCAAACAACTCGTCGAATCGGTCTAATACATTTTTATGGGAAGCGCGCAATTTTGTTTGGCGATTCTGTAGTTCTTCGTCTTTGGCCCCCAAATCGTCAGAGGTGCGGTTGGCCTTCGAGACCTCGCGGTAGGCTCGTTGGAGTTCCACTACCCTTTCGAGTACACGCCGCTTCGCTACCCAACGCAACCGATTCTGCTTTGCAACGCGATCAATTGCTGCTTCCAGAGACGCAATCCGGTTTTCAAGAACTGTCTGTTGCCGGCGCAACTGGGTGAGGTCCCTTTTGCGACTGACGATATCCGTTTGGCAAACTGTGATGGTTGTATTGCAGTCACGAATCTGGTCTACAACCGTTCTCTTCTCTTGAGCGACGAATGCGGTATCGGGGAAGACGTATGAGATTCCACATCCTTCAGCAAGCGCCCGGTCAATTGGAACTCTACAAACAGGGCATACAGGCCCAAGTTTGGCCTTGATTTCGGCGGCATCTAAATTTGCCCGCTCGCCGCGAAGGGCGCGTACCTGCTCCTGATGCAGCGCCAATGTTCCTTCCACACGCCGAAGATCGCCTTCAACAAGGGCAGCGTCACCTAGCAAGCCATCCCGCTTGCTGCGTACTGCAGCCAATTCGGCGCGTTGGGAATTAACCGGGATGTTATCGTCCTCGCGTTTGAGCTGAGCCTCAGCTTGGGCGCGCCATTCACCAACCTCCAGTTCACCACCGGATGAAGCATTGCCCGTTGTACCGAATGTTGAAGACAGCTCTGAGCGCAGTTGCCCAATGCGCCGCTGATAGTACGTAAGGTCACGTTCCAATGACCGTCGCTGCTCGACAAGGCCGTCTCGCTGGTCCTTCAGTTGAACCTCCGCTTTGTCCAGGACTCCGAGCAGGGAGCGTACCGCAACAACCATTTGCTCGCGAGACGTCCCTAAAACAGGGGAACGCGTATCGGCGCGGGCGTGTCTCCAGTCGAGAATATGGTCGTACCGACATTCCTGATCTCTTGTTAACCAGGCCAGTGCGAATAACCAAGCTGAGTGCACACGGTTACTAGGAATGAATAAGTCTCTATCGCCAGGTGCAACCAGTGCATCAAGGGCTTCTAATAATGGCCGCATGCCGGTACTAGGGACATTGGAATCTACGAGTTCTTCAAGTGTCGTATTCACTCGAACAATCTAGCGACGTGTGTTCCCTACGGATCGAAGTACCGCCCACTGAACCCCGTCAATCAGAACCTCGATCCCCACCAGTCCAGCAGGCAGTTGTTCCGCCACGCTGCGCCTCAAGTCGTCGTTGGCGAAAGTGTCTTCTCCTAAGCAGTAGCGAAGCAATCGGCAAAACAACGTCTTACCCGCACCATGCCCATTTTCGCCTCCCCGACCGACAACCGCGGATTCCACGCCGGGATCAGGAGACCAGATGATATTGAGTCCCCGTCTGAGACGGACGTCGCGGATGATGCTGCCTGGCTTCTCCCAGATTGCAAGGCGGCGGATCCACAGGCGAGGTACTGCGCGGGTGCTACTCGGCTGAACGACGACTGCTGGTTCAGGAAACAGCTCGTGTTGCTGTGCCATCCTCGACACTCCTTAAGAAAGCGATCAGGCGCTCTTCGATCTCTTCGGCAAGAACAGTTGAAACTAATTCAACCGCAATCGCAGCGCGCCCTGTCATCCAGTCCTGCCCGGATGATGGGGGGAAATGATCAGCGGCGATCCATTGATCGGCGCCTGTTTGCAACGCGCCGGAGCCTGTCAGTTGGGACATTGCATTCGACCAGGCCAAGTCAGTGGCGTTCCTCTGAAAGTACGCGATACTTACGACATTGGCCGACACAGGTAGAGCTTCAACGCCGACTACGCGAACCCATTCCTTGGCCTTTGGTTGATCCAAGAACGCCAAGGCCATCGCTGGATTGCGCACTAGGATTGCAGCCACACGAACGTCTTGCGGCCGTGCGGCCCCATTGAAAGCGCGCATAACGTCGATCAAGGCGAAGAGTGCCAGGTATTCTGGCACAACGAGATCTGGCGTGGCCCACGCATCTGCTGGAAACTGCGACAGGTGCTCGAAGGTACCGCGTAGAGAAGGCAATGCTATCGGTTGCTCGATCGCGGAATGCGCTACTCGAGGGTCGGCCGGTGGCGGATCAAGACATGTTTGGTAAGCTACGCCGCTGTGCTGTGCTTCCGCCATAGCATCGTAGATTTCGATGATTACTCGCTTCGTGCGGTACTCACCGTATTGCTGCATCTCCTTTCGGCGGGTGATGGGGAATGTGTCCATGATGTGGTACACATCGGCGCGGGCCATGTCGTAAAGGTGGAAATAAAATGCGTCGAGTTCGCACCGGAGGAGAAAGCGGCGATCGTCGTCCCAACGGAAGGGTTGACCGCGATATTCGAGAGCATTTGCATAGCCCTTGACGTCGAAGGACGTATATACAAGTTCGAGTATTCTGACGTTAACGAAATTGCACTGCTGCTCCGTAATTTGATGTGGGGGTAGTACGGGAAACTGCTTCAGGATGAAATACCCGAGCGAAGTGCCTCCGATGCTTTGCCGACTAACATAGTCGAAAACAAAGCTCGAAGTCGCGCCCACAAAAAAAGCATGCTTCTGACCACGTAGGTAAACAAGCGGTGCCTTGTGTCCCACACCAACCGGAGGCAAAACGCTAAAGATGACGGTGCGCTCGTTTGTTGCATTTGTAATATCTCGAAATCCAAGTAACCACTTCGCTGTACGCTTGCGGATGAGAAAATAGGCCGCTTCTAGATATGTCATTTGCGAGGAATCCCAGAAGTCCGAGTCGTCAAGCGGATGCTCAACATGGAGTGCCATCGCTGCAAATCTATGCTGGATTGCCATGTCCATCGAATCCCACACGCTAAGCATGTTTCGCATCAGGATTTTGTCTCCGATCTGCTCGCGGTCGTTTGCCAGCGCGTATCCAGCAAACCACGCGGAGAGTATCTGCCGTGTCAGATCCTCCGACTTGACTTCCATAGCTCGGATTAGGATCCGTGGCACATCCGTGGTTGCCTTTATGACCTCCCATTGCTCCAACCAATACCGTGGAAGCACGGCGTAGCTCGGATCCTGAAGTTTAGCTGCCGAAATCCGCGGAAGTTCGGTATCCTGGCTACCATCAGGGCGCATCGAATAGTCGCCATAGCGATGCGTGAAGTGGTACATCATTTTCGCTTCGTAAAGAGGTAGGTATTTCTGGCTCCCACGCTGAAAAATATTGCCTTTAAGAGTGAACCCCTGGGCTTCTAATTGCTCCTCCGTCCGGAAGAGGTGCGAATCGTTCGACATGTCGAACATACGCTGAAACTTGATTCCCCAAGGGTTTTGTTCGGGCGGCCCTTCTGTGAGCAACACGGGGACTCTGCGATAGATTGCCTTCGTGATCTCGGCATCCTTCTTGGAGCGAAAAATTGGACAAGTATGAGTATTCGGATTGATGAGCGCGATATCCGCCGCACTGAGTGTGAAATGACGGCTCTGATCTTCTAGGTCCGTGGCGTGATGCGCGAAGAAGAAGAAGTCCGGTGTACTCGTGACTGATCGGGGAGAATTGGATAGCGTTAGCAAGCAAAACTTGAAACGACCGTGGCCGACACCTTCAAACAGACCAACGGCGTTCTCGAAGTCATACAGACTGTCTAGGGCGTGTTCACACTAAATCAACAATATTCGGGTAAGATGCAAGGCATGGAGATTACAGCCGAGCAGTACGAACGAATCCACGATTGCCTGCCGGTGCAGCGTGGCAATGTGCGTCATGACAATTTACTTTTGT
>DATATW010000075.1:0-3451 GCA_036268595.1 Terriglobales bacterium | reverse complement strand
GCCCCAGCGGCCTTTGACGCGTGAATGATCTTGACCGCAGTTTCAAAATCCTGATGATGATTTGCCGATACCTCTGCAATCACATAAATTGGCTGCCCGGCGCCCACAATGCGTGCCCCGATTTTGATTTGCGACGGCATCGTTAATCAGGTGCGGATCCGAACAAAGTGCACTGCGGTGTTTCCTCGAACCTGCTCCACTCCGGCCCGAATAAATCCTGCTCTCTCAAAGGTCCTGGCTGAAGACGTGTTTTCGGGTTTTACGAACGCATGCACACGCATGCACGGGGTATTCGCCCAGATCTCACTGACCGCACCTTCGACTAAAGGCGTGCCTATGCCCAATCCTCGTTTTTCTTTGGCGACGCTGACGTTGAGTTCCGCATCGCATCCGTTGAGATCAAATCGTATCTGCCCGACCGCGCATCCCTCGGTGTCTTCGGCAATCAGAAAGAGGCTTTTCTTGCAGTTACTTCTCTCCGCAAACCATTCCGCGTGCGTCTCCCACTGAATCGGAGCCGACGAGAACGACGACGCCCGCACCTCTGGATCGTTGGCCCACTCCCACAATAACCGTGCATCGTCGGCCTTCACGCGGCGCAACCGAATAGTTGGCGCTCCCCGTAGAACAGAGACTATCCGCTCCGCCCCGCGCCCATCCACCAACTCGCGCGATCGTTGTGACAAAGATCGCCGAAGCTCAGAGGATCCGGCGAGCCGTATCACCTCTCCCGCGATCTTGTCCGCCGAAACCTCCGCGCCTTCCACATGGATGGCACATCCCCGCCGATCCAGTTCCCTTGCAAGGGGCGACTGGTTTTCGGCAACATCTATGAGGAGCGCCGGCAGTCCCATGAAACAAAGTTCCCAGCAGGTTATTCCCGCGGCCGATACAACCAGGTCCGCCGCAGCCATCAACTCTGCCATGCCGGTGACGTTCCTTTTCAGAGTAATGTTTCCTGGAGCCAGTTTCTCCAGCATCGCGAAATTCGGATTGCTGCCGCCCACCACGACTGTGATTTCCAACTCCTCGAAAACCTTCGCGGCCAGCGCTTCGATCACACGCGCTGTAATGTTCCCCGGATCGCTGCCGCCCATCAGCACGAGCACTTGCCTGCATACCGGAGCAATCTCCCTTTGCCAATTTCGCCAGCGGGTAAACTCGCCCCGTAACAAACAATATTTCGTTCCCAGCAGGAGTTTGGTTTGTGTCTCGCGCTCGGCGTAGAGGTCGGACGCTGCGGTCACATTCTGATTCAAAATAAGATCGGCGAAATATCGTGGCGCATGGCCGTAATCATCCACGAACAGGACCTTGAGGCCCGCGGCCTTCAATTTCTGTTGATACTGCGCCCCGAAAGTGTATCCGTCCACGACAAGCCAATCGCATTTTCGCTCTCGGGCCGCGGCTACAGTTTGTTCCACATCGTGCGATGTTCCCACAGGCGCGGAAATCTCGACCACACCGCACCGCTCGTCGGCAAGACGTTTACGCAATGCGTCCGTAATTTCTGCCGACGCAAAGACGACTTGCCCTCCTGAGTCCTGCCAGGTCTGCGCCAAAGCCAGGCACCGCATAACGTGGCCAGTGCCAATAGAAACGCTCGCGTCCGCCCGTATCAGAAGCGTGCCAATACTCATCGAGAGATCGCGGCCTTTCTGCTCTCCAGGAACTCCTGCTCAAGTCCCAACAGAACGCGAAGGCGGGATGCTTCCATCGGAACCCAACAGTTTTCTCGAATTTCGCGGTGCGGCCGATAGCTGTTTAACATCGCCGGAATGCTTTGTATCTCGGCCGGGCTACCGAGCCTAATTCCAACCTGAAAGCGCGTAAATTGATCGACGTATCCATACGAGGGCGGTTCAAGCCACGCAAAGAGGAAGCAAGGAATTCCCTTCAGCGCACAGTCTGTGGCAACGCTAGAAAGCACAGTCACCGCAAACCATGACTGGTTCAGCAGTTCGGACCGCAGGGGCCCGCCTACAATTCGCGTGCGCTGGGCCCGCTCAGGCCCAAGGACTTCTTCAACCAACCGGCTTCTTTCCGACACGCTTTCAAAAGGATGCAGCTTAATCACCAATTCTCGCTCTTCCGATCGCGCAATCTCAGCCAAGGGCGGCAGGATATCTCGATAGAAGCTTCGGGGCCGCCCTCCCGCCACCTCATAGGGCTCGGAAAAAAAGAGAATGACCGATTTCTTCTCCATTGCCGGTTCCGTTCGAGCGGACACTCCGGGTGCGCCTACTTCGACTTTTTCAGCCGGCAGCGAACAGACCCTGACCAGATAGTCCTCTTCCATCCTGCCTTTGGCCAAAACGATATCGGCGCTGCTGCGTTTGAACATGTACCTTCCATCCAACGCCCCATGATGGCAGGCAATAGTAGGCAGACCTATGTTTGCGGCGAGCAGCAGCGGGATGCGCGTGTACGGGTTGGTGTCATCCGCGCAAATCACTGCCTGTACGGGCTCAAAGTCAAGGACATTGCGCCACGCATCCCGCACCTCCAGACCATGCGCAAAATGCCGAGGAAAGTCATCCAACTTCCCCATCTTCGCCAACACGTTGAACTCCGGGACGGCCTGCAATTCAGCTCGTAACCGATTCCATCGGCTTACTAAATCGCGGAACTCTCGTTCTCTTGCCCTGCACTCGACTGAGGAATACTGCCGCAGCCATGCTGCCGATACGTTTGCGGGCAGGCTCTGGATCCATCCGCTCGGACGGGTGACCACCAGCAGAAAGTGCGAGTCCGGCAGAACGGAAGCATAAGCAAGCGCGGTGCGCGAAACATTAACATAGGCGCTTGGCAATAAAACCACGCTATTTCGTTGGTCCTTCGGCTTTCGGCTGAACCGTCCGCGAAACTGGTATCCGGGATCAGTCTTGTCCCAGAAGATCTCGAGCAGTTGCGAAGCAGGAAACTTTCCAAAGACTTGCCAGTAGTGTCGCGCGCCCCGCTTCGGGAGGGCATTGCGTGAGTTAAACGTCAGCAGGCGCGAACCGAGCGAGAGCCGGAGAATGTCTGTCTGAAAACAAGGCCGAGATACATGGACTTCATCGTTGGCGCCAATGCTTGCGGCCAACTCGCTCATCAGGAACGCGACCTCCAACTCCTGATGCACCAAAATCGAGATCAATTCCCACCAATCCAAACCAAATTCGTCGTTCAGCCGGTCTAATCCGAGGCCAATCAATTCGCGTACCCGACGCATTTCACGGAACTCGCCTCGAAGGTTCCGCAGATTAGTGACCGGACAGCCGAATGCATTCCCGGCCTGAGCGCAGTCTGCCGCACCCGCCGTGCCCAGGTCGATCACACGGTCCCAAGGTTGGTAGGCCCAGGGCCCACCCTGCAACTCGTCTTCAGGATGGATTAGGAGGATTCTCATGGTGTTGGGGTTGAGGAAGCCTAAGGCAAGCCCGGGATGCCGCCTTAATGCAAGGCCTTT
>DATATW010000074.1:0-16686 GCA_036268595.1 Terriglobales bacterium | reverse complement strand
GCGAAGATAACTGTCGATAATCGAGAACGCACCGTCTTCAATCATCATTTCGAGAAACTGGGGCGAAATGACGTGGATGCCGGAGAATGCCAGCGCATGCGGATAGGGCGCAGGACGGACCAGTTGCAACTGGCCATCCCGCCCCGCGCGCCGGCCACACAGTTCGAGCGAGTCATCGAAAAGCAGATATCGCGAGGTCTCGCGCTCCTGGACCGCGAGTGTGGCGAGAGCATTTCTTTCGCCGTGGAATTTAATCATCCGGGCGAAATCGATGTTGCTGATGACGTCGACGTTGTGCAAGATGAACGGCTCTTTTCTGCCGTTGCCATCCAAAAAAAACTCGGCAGCCTTCTTCAGTCCCCCCCCGGTGTCAAGCAGAGTTTGTTCGCGGGAAATCTCAATGTGAAAATCAAAGTTGTTATGTTCTTGCAAGTAATTCTCGATCATCTCGGCAAAGTGATAAACATTGATGATCACTTCGAGAATTCCAAATTCGCGAAGACGAAGGAGCGCGATTTCAAGAAGGGTACGCCCGCCGACTTCCACCAGAGCCTTAGGCCGATCGTTGGTGATAGGCCGCAAGCGAGTGCCCAACCCGGCAGCCAGGACCATAGCCTTCATTATGCGGTCCCTGATTCAGCGGCTGCCGCTTGCACTGTAGCGCCAGCCTTCTCCAATTCGCGATGGTGGATGGTAACCACAACACCATTTTTCCCGCGCAAATGTTTTGCCAGCTGTTCAGCAAGATAGACGGAACGATGCTGGCCGCCGGTGCAGCCGAATGACACCATCAGGTTTTTGAAACCGCGGCGTTGATACTCGCTGACACTGGCATCGACCAGAGCACGGGCGTGTTCAAGAAACTGCTGCGCGCTTTCCTGCTGGTCAAGAAATTCGATGACCGGCGCGTCTTTCCCGGTAAGGCGTTTGAACCGGTCTTCCCTTCCGGGATTCGGAATGCCGCGGCCGTCGAAAACAAAACCGCCGCCGTTGCCGGATTCATCCTTCGGCACGCCGCCGCGATGAAAAGAAAAACTATAAATTTGCACTGCGAGGTTGGGATCCGCGTGAGCAAGAGCCGCAGCATTCTGTGGCGCATCAAAATGCAGGTTGAGCAGCTTGGGTGAAGCCAGCATGCCGCGGAATGATTCCATCAGCGTCGGCAGCTCAATCGGAAGCGTAATGTTGTGCAACAGCCAGCGCAAGTTTTTCAGCGCATAGGGCACGCTTTGCAGGAAGTGAGCTTTGCGCTCGTAGAATCCGCGAAATCCATACGCGCCGAAGGCCTGCATCAGGCGAACATAAACAAATGCATAGTAATGGTGCATGAAGGCATTGCGGGTCAGAGGAATGTGGGTGCGGAGATTGTCGATGTAATGATCGAGCAACTGCTGCCGCAAAACCGGCGGCAGATCAGCCTTGGCGTCGTACAACAGCGAGGCGACGTCATATTGCAAGGCGCCACGACGGCCCCCCTGATAATCCACAAAGAACGGGTTGCCATTCTGCAGCATGATGTTACGCGACTGGAAATCGCGATAAAGAAAGTAGTCGTGCTCGGCAGTGAGAAGAAACTTGGTGAGCCGGGTGAAATCCTGTTCGAGCGCTTGCTCATTAAACGGAATTCCCGCGAGCCGCAGGAAATAATATTTGAAGTAGTTCAGGTCCCAGCTGATGGATTGCCGGTCAAAGCTGCCGCGCGGATAGCAAACCTTGTAGTTCAGATCGCGCCCGGCCTCGATTTGAAAGCGTGGCAGGATTTCAAGGACCTTGTGGTAAACATCCACAACCGGGGATGCGACGGCGTCGCTGCTGCGATTCTGAGACAGAAAATCGAACAGAGTGACGTCGCCAAGATCCTGTTCGAGGTAAGCTCCCTGATCTAATTTCTCCTCGTAGATTTCAGGCACCGGCAGCCTGTAGCGCCGAAAATGCCGGGAGAACTCAACGAACGCGACATTCTCTTCCCGCACCCCGTATAGGACACCTATGGCGCTATGCCGGCGATTGCTGAGCCGAATAATGCTGCGGCCGGAGCCGCCGAGTTGCCCCTGCAGGGGCTGAACCCGCTCAACGGGAGAGTGGAAATGCTGCTCGAAAAGTTGCTTGAGAACGTCCATGGAATAACAGAGGCTGCCTACCCCGGCCGGGTTATGAATAAAGATATCATCGGAGGCCGGGGCTTTTTAGCCTGGCAATGGCCGGGGACGGTTACCATCGGATTTCGACGCCATTCGCGCCGTTTGTGCGTTATTACACGCTCGGTGTGCTAAATTCGTAGAAACTGCTGCCCCTAAACGCCACTCCATGCCGCAAACCTTAGAACCCACTGGACGACCTGCTGTAAAGGTCTTCGTCGCCACGACCGTTTTGCTGAGCTTCATTTCTTTCTGGCGGGCGGCCGCGATCGTCCTCTCTGATCTAGGCTCCTCGGCCTATTACGTTGGCGGAGATGCGGAAAAGGTCATCGGCAAGAGCGCGCCGTGGTTCGTTCTGGCGGTCATGCTTTTCGCCAATTGCGTGCGCGCCCTGTATGTCGAATCCACGAGTATGTTTGTGCGCGGCGGAGTGTACACCGTGGTCAGACGGGCCATGGGCGCGAAGCTGGCAAAGTTCTCGGTCTCCGCACTGCTGTTCGATTACATTCTGACCGGGCCCTTGAGCTCGGTAGTGGCCGGACAATACCTGGCAGGGTTCATTCATGATATTTCGCGATACCTGGGGCACCCGCTCCGCCGATTTCCAGACGATCTTTTCGCCGCGGTTTTTGGCATTGTTGTTGCGCTTTATTTCTGGCACAAAAACATCCAGGGCCTTCATGAGTCGAGCGAAAAGGCACTGCAGATCATGGCCGTAACCACGGTTATGGTTGTGATTCTGATCATCTGGTGCACAGCTACTTTGTGGCATTCCCCCGCGTCCTTACCGCCGAGTCCTCTGAAGTATGGCATTACCCTCGATCATGAATCGCTGGGGTGGTTGCGCGGCTTGAAGGACACATGGCTCACGCACCTCACATTATTCATCCTGCTGGTAGGCTTCGGCCACTCCGTGCTTGCGATGAGCGGCGAGGAAACCCTGGCTCAGGTGAACCGCGAAATTGCACATCCCAAGCTGAAGAATTTGAAGAAGGCCGCGGTGGTGATCGGCATCTACGCGCTGCTGTTTACCGCTCTTACTTCTTTCTTCGCGGTCATGATCATTCCTGACGCCCGCCGCCCGGAGTATTTCGGAAATCTCATCGGTGGAATTGCGATGCATCTGTGGGGACCGCTGTGGGCGAGGCTGGTATTCCACGGCTTTGTGGTTCTGGTTGGAGTCCTGATTCTCTCTGGCGCGCACAACACATCCATCGTGGGCGCGAACGGAGTGCTCAACCGGGTGGCGGAAGATGGGGTGCTCACCGAGGCTTTCCAGAAGCCGCATCCCCGGTATGGCACGAGTTACCGAATTATTAATCTGGTTGTAGGTTTGCAGTTGCTCACCATTGTTCTGACCCGCGGAAACGTATTTACACTGGCGGGCCTGTACGCTTTCGGCGTCATCTGGAGCTTCGCGATGATGGCCTTGGCAGTGCTGGTGCTGCGCTACACCGAACCCGCACGCCGGGATTGGAAGGTTCCCCTGAACATCCCGCTCGGCAACGGCCGTGAATTGCCGCTGGGCGTGATCTTGATTGCCGCCGTATTGTTCCTCACAGCTGTGGTGAATTTATTTACGAAGTATGAGGCGACCATCGGTGGCGTCACGTTCAGTCTGGTGTTTTTCGCGATTTTCACATATTCCGAGCGCCGGGTTGCCAAACAGCGCGCCGGCAAACCGGAGAGCCTGGATCAATTCCGGGTCTATGGAAATGAGCAACCAGCCACAGAGACGCTGGGTGTACGTCCGGGAAATATTGTGGTCGCAGTTCGCGATCCCAAAAACCTCTACTATTTGCGCGAGGTCTTGCGGAGAACGGACACCAAGCAGCAGGACGTCGTGGTCATGACTGCGCGCTTGTATCACCGCGAACCTTCGTTCGGCAATACGACATTCGATACCGAACAGATCTTCGATCAGTATGAGCAGGAATTGTTCACCGCGGTAGTGGCGGCAGCCGAAAAGGAGGGCAAGCCGGTATCACTGTTGGTGGTTCCCGCAACCGATGTGTTTGATTCGATCGTGGTAACCGCGCAGAGGATCGAGTCCAGCCGAATTGTTTGTGGACTCTCAAACAAGTTGAGTCCAGACGAACAGGCCAAGTTGACAGGTGATGCCTGGGAACGATTGCCGGATCCCAAGCCGCGGCTGGTGATGGAAATCCGGATGCCGAACGGGGTATCGCGTGAATACTATCTGGGACCACACACGCCACGGCTGCGAAATCAGGACCTCGATCTGCTGCACCGGGTGTGGCTGGAGATCAGCGCCGATCCAAGATTTGCCGGGGTGCACCACTATCATATTGTCGCGGTCGCTCTGGAAGAGCTGGAGCAGGAATTGCAGGGTCCGAAAAGAGCTGAAGTTTTGGACAAGCTGTGGCGCGAACTGCAGAAGCGATCTGACGACGAAAGTTAACCTCTCGAGAATCCTCAGTATTTCACTTCACATTGCATATTGCCGATGTATGTAGCACACCAGTAGAATCAATTTGACGTCCAATCCCGCGTCAGCGGGAACGGGGGACCCGCAACGGAAAGAAATTTCCGACGGGGCGAATCCGTTAGGCCGGCCCAACCGGCGCACGGTAGGACACCTTTCAGTCCGAGCCCGACAGCTAACCTCGTCGACGCAGAAAGGAGCTGTGCTCGCGAACCCAGCGGGCCGGACTCTATGACATCCACCGCCGGCAACTCTTCGATAGGAAATTCCTCCACGCGAGTGTTAGTGGCCACCAGCGCAATGCTGGTCTTCATCTCCTTTTGGCGGGTCGCCGCCATCGTGCTCAACGATATGGGTTCGTCGGCCTTCTACGCCGGCGCCATTGCCGAACATTTTGTCGGTAAGACCGCCCCCTGGTTCATTCTTGCCATCATGCTGCTGGCTGGTACGGTGGCGGCCCTATACATCGAGAGCTGCGGGATGTTCGTGCGCGGCGGCGTATACCGCGTGGTGAAAGAAGCCATGGGTACCACCCTGGCGAAATTTTCTGTGTCGGCGCTGATGTTCGATTACATCCTGACCGGCCCGATCAGCGGTGTTTCAGCAGGATTGTACCTGGTGGGCTTGTTGAACGAACTGTTTCAGTACGCGCACTGGAAACCGATTCCGATGAACGGCGGCGCGGCAGTTTTCGCCATCATCGTGACCTTATATTTCTGGCGGGAAAACATTAAAGGCATTCCGGAATCCAGCGAGAAGGCGCTTCGAATTATGTACATCACCACTGTGATGGTGGTGATCATGGTGGTGTGGTGTTGTTACACCCTCTGGGTCAAAGGGGCGCACCTTCCGCCATGGCCGCACTTGCACAACATGACCTACCTGAAGGGCGATCACGGCGGCGCCCTTGGCTGGTTGCGCAATACTTCCCTGCCCTACACAGTGGGGCTAGTCGGAATTCTGATTGGGCTGGGGCATTCGGTGCTCGCCATGAGCGGCGAAGAAACCATGGCGCAGGTGTACCGCGAAATCGAGCACCCAAAACTTCCGAACCTTAAAAAAGCCGCCGTGGTGATTTTTATCTACAGCCTGATCTTCACCGCCGGCGTGGCATTCTTTGCGGTCATGATCATTCCCGACTCGGTGCGCGGCAGCTTTCAGGATAATCCGATCGGCGGACTGGCGATGTACCTGGCCGGGCCGATTTCAATGCGCCTGGCATTTCGCGCCTTTGTGGTGATTGTGGGCGTGCTGATGCTGGCAGGCGCGGTAAATACCGCCATCGTGGGATCGAACGGCGTTCTCAACCGGGTTTCCGAGGATGGAATTCTTCCCCAATGGTTCCGGAAGCCGCATCCGCGTTTTGGCACTACGTTTCGCATTCTGGACCTGGTTGTCGGCCTGCAGATACTGACCATCATCCTCAGCCGGGGAAACATCTTTGTGTTGGGCGAAGCGTACGCATTTGGCGTGATGTGGAGCTTTTCGATGAAGGGTCTGGCAGTGCTGGTGCTGCGCTACACCGAGCCAGGAAAACGCGAATACAAGGTGCCGTTGAACTTCCACATTGGCGGGGTCGAAATTCCCCTGGGGTTGGCGCTGATTACGCTCACGTTGATGGCACTCTGCGTGATCAATCTCTTCACCAAGGAAGTGGCGACGATCTCGGGGCTGGCATTCACCCTGATTTTCTTTACCGTTTTCGAGGTCTCAGAAGCGATCACCCGCAAGCACTCGAACCAGCATTCGGAACTCGACCAGTTCAACGTCGAGCCTGGCGAAGACCTGACGCCGGAATCGCTGGGCGTTCGCCCTGGGAACGTGCTGGTGATGGTGCGAAACTACAATACCCTTTACAACCTCGGCGCAACCCTCGACCAGGTCGATACCCACAAGCAGGATGTCGTTACGTTGCATTTGCGATTTCTTAACCGTTCGGATGCAGGTGAATACGAACTTGAGCCAGAGCAGTTTTTCAGCTCCGAGGAGCAGACGTTATTTACGCGCGCGCTGGCGCTGGCGGAAAAAAAGGGGAAAAGCATTCATCTTGCGGTCGCTGCCGCCACGGAAAAATGGGACGCAATTCTGCGCGCCGCCCAGAGCCTGCAGTCCGCGGTAGTAGTGCTCGGAGTATCGCCTAACCATCCGGTAGCGGAAGAAGCGCGGGTTGCAGGACTCGCCTGGGAACACCTGGCTGATCCCAAGCCGGAATTGACGCTCATCATCTACTCGCCGACTGGCCACGAACAGGTATTTTACCTGGGCCCGCACGCGCCTCATCTCACGCCTAAGGAAGTTGATCTGCTGCACAGCATTTGGCTGGAACTTAGCCAATCGGTGGCTCCTGAGGAATTGCATCACCATGACGTGGTCCACTTCGCGCTACAGGAGCTGCGAGATGAAATGGACGATTCGCAACGAGCGGCAGCCATCGAACGTTTGCGACAACATTTGCGGCAGATCAAAGATCGCCGGCCGCCACGAAATTAAATTATTTCTTTTGTGCAGTCTGAGTCGCTGCCGGCTTCAGATCCTGGGAGGCCTTTAGCAAGTCATCCACCGAGCTGGCGCTTAACTCATACAACGTCGGATCGTTGACGCGCTGGGCGAGGTAATGATCTCCGGATTTTGCGATCTGAACTTTTTCGGTGGCCTTGCCATTTTCTGAAGTCACGGCGACGTCGATCAATGGTTCCGAAAACCCTGATGGCGGAAAACTGGTGGCACGCAGATCACGGAGGTCCGAAATGACGGATTCGACATTAACGCCGTCAATCTTCTTCCCACCTGACCACCAATCATCGACGCCCGCGGTTCCTCGCGTGAGGAAATAGGATTTGTCGCCGTTGCGAAGTTCGATCTTGCTGGGATCGTTGTAACCGAAGTCAAAGAGTTTTTTTTCACGAAAGTCGTTTACGTTTTTCTCGAGCGCCTTGCCTAAGCCGGCATCAATCTTGTAAGCGCCTTCCACTGCGCTCGATTTCGCGTAATAGCTATCCTT
Source organism: Terriglobales bacterium (assembly GCA_036268595.1). Classification (GTDB taxonomy): domain Bacteria; phylum Acidobacteriota; class Terriglobia; order Terriglobales; family Acidobacteriaceae; genus Gp1-AA145. The sequence goes on along the minus strand of DATATW010000074.1, from coordinate 9,101 downwards.
AATTTTCCGTACCTGAAGCTGCTGCGTGCCGGATTCATCGGTAACCATCGCGGTGGCGACCGGTGCGGCGTGGGCGAATTGTGCAGATTCTTGCTTGGCATCAGCGCTGCTGAGGTCCATCTGCGCGCTGGTCAAGTCGCGAACCAGGTCGCCTACCTGAATGCCGTCTGCGCGCATGGGCTTGGGCTTCAGTATCTGCCAGTTGTCTTTAGTGCGGCCGAATTCAATGTCGGACCTTTTTTGGATGACCTCAACCTGGCTGACCTTGTCGGCATCGACCGAAAGCAGGCGTTTGTCGCGCAGATCGTTCAAACTTTTATCCAGGCTGGTTTTCGTATAGCTGGCAACCGTGAACAGGCGCGGATCTCCGGCCAGCATGGCATAAACTGCGCCACCAGCAGGCGTATCAGCTCCGAGGAGCAGCTTTTGTGTCTTATCTTTTGCGGTCAGGTCGACTTCCAACAGCGCTTGATCCAAACCGAAATTCTGCAGATCAGAGGCCTTGTCGTCGACCACCCGCTCTGAATTCAACGATGAGACGGTGGAAGTAAGTCCGGAAACCGCGCTTTGGTCGGCGCGAAACTGCTTAGGCGCAGTGATCTGCCAATTCCCCGAACCGGATTTAGTGAGCACGATGGGATCGGCGTCTTTTTTCTTCACCTCGAGTTTGGTAATGGAATTCTGATCGAGCTTGAGAATTGCGGGAGACGTGTCAGCGGAAAGCTTGCTGGTCTGATCAGCGGGTTTGTGGTGCTCGGACCAGTAGAGAAACCCAGCAAGTATGGCCAGGACCAAAGCTGCGATTATGAGACCGTGGAATTTCATTCTTAATTATTTCTCACACCTTCGTGGATTGGATATCTTCGCCGCCGCGTTACGGCACGCTTGGGCGCCGCCGACACTAGCTTTGCTATCGACGCTTCCACCACACGCCAAAGCCGGCGACGACCACAATCAGCGGCAGAATAAACTGGCTGGTGACCACCACCGCGTTGAACTGGCGACCGGTCATGGTGACGCGCCGGTCTTCCGGAGCCTTAGGGCGAATCGAAATCAAATCTTCATCGGATGAAAGCCAGTTCACGGCATTCAAGGCGAGATCGCTGTTGCCTTCGAAAGTGATGAAGCGATTATCAACCCAGCCGGAACTGCCGACCACCACGAAACGTCCCTGAGAATTCTGTTTGCCTGTGCTATATGTACCGGCAGCGGCCAAAGTTAACGGCCCTTTTTTGTTATTCGGATCCTGAACGCTGACGCGGTCTGAACTTAGATTTGTTGTTGCCAGGCTGCTGCTCGAAGAATCGAACAGCTTCTCAACGTTCGTCTTGTCACCGTTCTTGATCTGAAGGGATCGCGCCAGTGGAAATCCTGTGGCTGTCCGCTTGATCTCGCTGACGATGGGCTGCGAGCTGTAATTGCTTACCAGCGCAACCTGCGGGCCGAGCCCGAAGATTTGACCCACCGGACTCAGATCGAGAATCAGGTCTTTGTCGACCGTAACGCCCCAGCTCTGAAGCAGGCTGGTAAGCGCGTCGTTATCGGCGATATCGGAGCGCCCCATCTTCAGCGGAGGATCGAGCATGAAGAATGCGCGACCGCCATCTTCCACATATTTCTTGACGGCGTCAACTTCAGTCTGCACGTAGTTTCGAGTTGGTCCGGCAACTACCAGAGTGGTGCAATCGCTGGGAACTTCCGGCTTTTGTAGAAGGTCAATCGCCTTGGTTTCATAATCGTCTTTTGCAAGAAGCTGTTTGAATTGAGAGAAACCTTCTCGATCGGAATCATCGATTTGGTGCTCGCCGCTTCCGGTTACAAAACATACAGTGCGCGAATTGCTCTTCAGATCACGGATAAAGGCGCCGGTTATACCTTCTTCGGTCATGCTCTTGGCTGCTTCTTTTTTGTCCCCGATTTGGACTATCGCGGTTCCGTAGTTCTTGACTCCCGCTCCCAGGGTACGTTCACGCTCTTTATCGGCATCAATGTATTCGACATGCACCTTTGGCGACAGGTTGGCATATTCGCTAAGCAGGTCCTTTCCCTCGCGAAAACGATTTGGCTGGCTGAAATAGTCGATAGTCGCATCCTGCTTCAATCCCTTTACAATCTTCGCGGTCTGCTCAGAAAGGCTGTAACGCTTGTTGGCGGTCGCATCGTAGGATTTGTTGTAACGGTCGGCCAGCACGTTGACCATAACCACGACGGCGATCACCACCAGAACATAGGTCGCTGCGTATGCCGCGAATTTGGTCTGCCGTGCCTTAAGCCACTGACTTGACATCTACGACCTCCAACGCAGGGATTCCATGGAACGCGCTGTGAAAAAGAGTCCCAGGAAAATTAGGGTTGCGTAATAAATTCCATCTTTCAAGTCAATCACGCCGCGCATGAATGACTCGGAGTGGGTCACCAACGACATATAAGAGAGGACGTGCGACCAACCGGTGTTGCTAAAGTCGCTCCACGCCAGGACCCATAGCAAGATCAAGATTGCGAACGTGCTCGCGCCCGCGATGATCTGGTTCTTTGTAAGGCTGGAGATGAATGTACCGATCGCAAGCATCGCGCCTGCCTCAAGCAATAAGCCGAGGTAGGCAATCAAAATAGGTTTCCAATCCGGGTTACCGTATTTGAAAAGGAACAGAAAGTGAACCACTGTGAAGAGAAGCAGGCAGCAATACAGCAACATCGCGGCCAGCCACTTGCCGACGATAATTTCCGAATCTCGAATCGGCGAGGTCACCAGCAGTTCAATCGTGCCGCTACGCTTCTCTTCCGCAAAAAGCCGCATAGTGATCATGGGAAGGAAGAACAACCCAATCACGGCGACGTTTTGCAAAAGCGGCCGGATGACCTGCTCGTTAAGGTTCATGGGATACATCTGGCCGCTCATCTGGCTTTCCATGCTGTACTTCAGAAAGACGCCGAGTTCTGCCCAAAAGAAGTACCCAAACACTACTCCCCATAAAGTGAGCAGCACATACGCGACCGGCGAAGTGAAATAACTGCGCAATTCTTTGCTGCAGATAATCCAGACGTTTCTCATAATCGTGCCCCCGTGGCCACCGGCTCTTCAGAAGGCGTTTCTTTTTCCTTTCCCGTGAGTTGCAGGAAGACTTCCTCCAGGCTCATCGCCGCAGGCCGCAATTCATTGAGATCCCATCCGGATTCGACCACCGCACGAGCGAGATCACCACGGACCAGCCGTCCCTTTTGACTTTCGATCTCGAACACTGCGCGGCCGTCGACCTGATTTTTACAGAGCACGCGGCTCACACCGGACACGCGTTCCAACTTCTGCTGCACGCTTGAGGCTTGCAAATTGCCGTTGCCGCCACCCACTTCGATCACAATCGATTCCGCACCGCGCGCCCGTGCCTGCAAATTGCGCACTGAGTCGGTCGCGACCAGCTTACCTTTATTTATAATGACCACCTGCTCGCAGGTCTGCTCGACCTCAGGCAAAATGTGGGTGCTCAAAATAATTGTGTGACTGCCCGCCAGGTCCTTGATCAGATCGCGCGTCTCGTTGATCTGCTTGGGATCAAGGCCTGCGGTTGGTTCGTCGAGCACCAGAACATCGGGATTGTGAATAATCGCTTGCGCCAGCCCAACCCGTTGCCGGTAACCTTTAGACAGTTTGCCAATCAACTTCTTTTTGACATCGACGACCGCACAGCGCTCGCACACATAATCGATACGCTTCTGCAGCTCGGCTCCGGACAGCCCTTTTAGTTGGCCGACGAATTTCAGGTACTCGGCGGTCTCCATCTCGGGATATAACGGCGGGGTCTCGGGCAGGTAGCCAACCCGCTTCTTCACTTCCATCGGCTGCTCAAGTACATCGAATCCCGCGACCATGGCCGTGCCCGAAGTGGGTGGCATAAAGCACGTCAGGATGCGCATGGTGGTGGTCTTGCCGGCGCCGTTCGGCCCGAGGAAACCTACGATTTGCCCTTTCGGCACCTCGAACGAAATGTGGTCGACGGCAATGGTACGGGCGTACCGCTTGGTAAGGTCTTTTACATTAATCATAAAAATTATTCTTATTGGCGAGACACACAGCCACGGAACCGACCCGCAACCAGCAGAGCGGCATGATTCCTATGTTAAGAACAGCAGTCAGTATCTGTCAAAACCCGAGCTATTAAAGCGACCCGAAAAATTGCAGCTCTCCTTGTAGGGATGCGGGGCAGCACACGATTCGTTGTCCCACTTTCTAGAGGACTTGTAGTGTTTCCGGCGGCGCGACTTTTCGGCAGGAACCTGCATCCATATTATTTAAAGCAAACCTTCAAGAAATAGGCTGGTTTCGCCTATAGCAAACGTTTTAGGTGTGCTGATTTCATGGCTGGAAAATTCTGCTCGCAAAGGTTGGGGACATGTCCGTTCTTAATTCTATGAACTACGAATCGTTATCGAATTCTTTGTCCGATCAGGCTGAGATGAACAGCAATGCGAAAAGCTGGCTGCAATTGTACGTAGATGCTATGACCGAAAAAGATCCTTACAAGCGTCTGGCTCTGGTCGAGGAGCTCAGGAAAATTCCCCGGCACGATGAGTCGGACGATCTGCCCGCGGAGCCACGGACGCGTCCAGTGGCGCGTTCGAAGGTTGTGCGGCGCCGCCACTGAGTGTTGAGTTCAGTAAAAGGATTTCAAGGGTAGGCTGACGGTTCAAAGAAAATCTGCTCCAGGAGCTCGGCCGCTCTTCCCTCTCCCAGGCTGAGCTGGCCAATCAAGATAAGTTTGGCTTGCTCCTGGGTTAGCTTTTTGAATCCTGGTTTTTCATAGAGTTTTTTGGGTGAGATGGTTACGGCTTTGGGGATTTCTACGACCTTTGGGCGATTAAACCAGGTGGTCTGCGAAAAGATAGTTTTTATTTTCGCACTGAGTATGAACTTGGCTCGTTGAAGTCTCAGTCTTCTCAGGATAGGGGGCGTGTAAGTTTTTCTGGCTTCTGCGTTTATGCTTACTGGCTGCACGCTTTTTCGTCCTCCTCATGAACTCCCCCTCATTAATTCCCCCTTCCTTGGATTAACTGTGACATAGGTTGATGATCCAGCTTATTTACTAGTTTGGTCTTGCAACGAACACAGAATGTTTTCAAAAAATGCGCTTGACATATAGAAGCGGTAATAGCAAAATCTTTTAGGCGAACAAAAAGCGAAGTACGCCGATTCGCCTGGCAGCACCAGCCTTGATCTTTCTGCCTGAGGTCCGCATGTCTTCGCTTCCGCTGCAGGTTGTCGATTCCGCATTTTTAAATGTCCCTGCGAGACCAACTCAGCTTTTAAGTGAGACGCTTGCAGCGGGATTTCCGGCTTCTCCGGAACAAAGTCTGAGCGAAAAAAAAGCCAGTATTTTGAGACATATCTTAACTTCCAGGCGAGAGCTGGATGTGCGTCCGGCTTCGCGGCTGGAGGTGCGCCCACGGCCGGAGATGCTTTCCAGCGGCATCTCTGAAGTGGACGCAATTACCGGCGGCATTCCGCGCGGTTGTTTATCTGAGATCTGCGGACCGGCTTCTTCGGGCAAAACCAGCGTGCTTTTGGCGGCACTCGCGGCTTCGACTCGGCGGGAAGAAACTTGCGTTTTGATCGATGCCAGCGACAGCTTTGATCCGGAATCAGCCGCCGCGGCCGGGGTGGAGTTCAGCAAGCTGTTGTGGGTAAGGTGTGGAGAATTAGGCGCATCGTCTTCGGTCTTCGACTTTCGGTCTTCGGCAAACAATGCCGGCATTGACGACCAACGACCGATGACCGACGACTTACCTAAAGCCAGAAAATCCAATGAGCGCCGCCTGGAACAAGTTTTGAAGTCCACCGACCTGGTGCTGCAAAGCGGCGGTTTTGGAATGGTTGTTCTTGACTTGGCAGGAATTCCAGAAAAATTTGTGCGTCGTATTCCGCTGGCATCATGGTTTCGATTTCAGCGCGCGGTGGAACATACGAAAACGGCGCTGCTGGTGGTGAGTGAATTTGGCTGCGCGCAGACTTGTGCGGCGGTGGTTCTAAAGCTTGGATACAAGCCGTCAGCTGTCAGCCATCAGCGATCAGCTAAACCTTCACATTCACAGCTCGTGGAACAAGTGCCGGTCGAAGCGGAACTTTCGCGCATGCGATTGGAGCGCAAACCTGCAGGGTCAGTAAGAGCAACTTTTTCGACGAAAGCAATCCGCACCGGATGAATCAAACGGCCACGGATTTCACGGATCTGGCCATTGAAAAAACAGAGAAATTGTATTCGTGAAATCTGTGCGATCCGTGGCAACTTAGTTTTGTCAACGACCAAAGATGACCAACGACGTTTTTTATGCCTTTCGCATGCATCTACGTTCCGGATTTTTCCGTGGAAGCGATCCTTCGCGCCGAACCGGAGCTGCGATCCAAGGCGGTCGCCATAGTAGCGGGCAAACCTCCGCTGGAAAAAATTTCCGGCAGTAACGAAGAAGCCCGGCACGCGGGAATTTCCAATGGCATGACGAAATTGCAGGCCGAACTATGCGACGAAGTAGTTCTACGCGATCGCTCCGAGTTGCAGGAAGTAGCTGCGCACCAGGCATTACTGGATTGTGCCCACTCGTTTTCTCCGCGAGTAGAAGATTTTGCCCTAGACACGCTTCTGCTGGACTTATCCGGCCTCGATAAACTTTTTGGTCCTCTGCCCAAAATTGCGCGTGAAATTTCACGGCGGGCTGCAGGCATGGGAGTGGAAACGAACGTTGCAGTCACATCGACATTGGAATCGGCTCTGCTCGCGGCTTACGGGTTCAGCGGAGTCACGGTGATTCCCGATGGAAAAGAAGCGGAAGTCTTGGGCAGCTTGCCGGTGGAAATATTGTTTGCGGGCAATGCTGATCAGAGCGAAGCCGAGGAGTTCCTTAAAACTTTCTCCCGCTGGGGCATCCACAAGTTTCGCGATCTGGCCGCATTACCGAAAGTTGAATTAAGTGAACGCATGGGGCAGCCGGGCTTGCACTTTCAAGCATTGGCTTGTGGGTGCGGAACCCGAAATCTGCTCCCCTCCGATCCGCCGCTGCTATTTGAAGAAGTAACAGAGCTGGAGTATCCGATAGTGCTCCTCGAGCCGCTGGCATTTGTGTTGAACCGGATGCTGGAACATTTATGCGCACGATTGCAAGGACGGGCGTTGGCCGCGCAGGAATTGCAGTTGGAGTTGACGCTTGCGAATGGGAGATGCGAAAAAGATGTGGCGCTCACCCATTTTCAGCGAACCCTGCGCCTTCCGGTGCCACTACTTGATTCCAAAACATTTCTTAAACTTTTGCAATTGGACTTGAAAGCGAATCCTCCTGGAGCGCCAGTTGCAAAAGTACGTCTGCGAATAGAGCCGGCAAAGCCACGCCCCGCGCAGAACGGGCTTTTCATGCCGGCTTCGCCGGAGCCGGAAAAACTAGAGCTTACACTGGCGAGAATTTCAGCGGTTGTGGGCGCAGGGCGCTCGGGATCACCAGTTCTGCTGGATACACATCGGCGCGAAGCGTTTGAAGTGCGCCATTTCGCCCCGTCTCAAACCAGATCATGGAGTGACGAGCGCCTCACTCGTCCAGTTGGAAGAGGAAGCCCAACACTCCAAAACCACACCGGGGAGATTGTCACCGCGCTAAGAATTCTTCGGCCGCCGATTGCTGTCAGAGTGAGTCATAGCAAAGGCCAGCCCTCGCATGTCATGTCGCGAAAACGAGGGCAAATTTCTGGAGAAGTTCTGTGGGCGGCAGGACCATGGCGTTCATCCGGAGACTGGTGGGAACAGGATGCGTGGGTGCGGGATGAATGGGACATTGCCGTGCAGGAGGCAGGAGGGATCGGGCTGTATCGATTGCTCCACGATTTGCTCACCAGCGAATGGCTGCTGCAAGGAAGATATGACTAAGCAGCTACTAGCTCTTAGCCTTTAGCCCTTAGCTTGAATCGCAGGCTACAGCTAAAAGCTAAGAGCTAACAACTAAGAGCTGATCTTGTATATCGAACTTCACTCCCATTCGGCATTCAGTTTTCTTGAAGGCTCTTCTCTACCCGAAAACCTGATTGCGCGCTGCGCAGAGCTGAAGATGCCGGCGATGGCGCTGCTTGATCGCGATGGTGTTTATGGCGCCCCGCGGTTCCACATGGCCGCCAAGAAAATTGGGATCAAGGCGCATATTGGGGCGGAAGTCACATGCGACATTTCGTGTAGAGACGTTGCTTGCAACGTCTTGCCCGGAGCGGCAAGGTCCTTAAATTTCCGAACCGAGACGTTGCAAGCAACGTCTCTACGATCCCGCATGCCTCTTCTAGTTTCCTCCCGCACGGGGTATCAAAACCTGTGCCGCTTGATCACAAAAATGAAGTTGCGCGCCGCCAAAGATGAAGGCGCAGTCTTTGAAGATGAACTTCAGGAATATTCCGCAGGACTGATCTGCTTGACGGGCGGTGATAATGGCCCGCTTGCGCTGGCGTTGCAACATGGCGGAATAGATGCTGCACGCGGCGTAGTCGAACAGCTGGTCCACATTTTTGGACACAAAAATGTTTACATCGAATTGCAACGGCATTTTCGCCGCGAGCAGGAACTTCGAAATCGCGCGGCGATAGAAATTGCCCGCTCGCTTCATCTTCCATTGCTCGCTACTAACGGGGCTCGCTATGCCACGCCCGAAGCCCGTGAACTTTGCGACGTTTTCACCTCCATTCAAAACCATTGCACCGTAAACACTGCCGGGCGCCTGCTGGCGCGCAACTCGGAATGTCATGTGAAATCGCCGGAGGAAATGAAGGCGCTGTTTGCTGATCTGCCGGAAGCGATTGCGAATACGGTCGAGCTTTCCTCACGGCTTGAATTCACCCTGGAGGATTTGGGATATGAGTTTCCCAAATACCCCGTGCCCGAAGGCGAGAGCATGATGTCGTTTTTGCGAGAGCGCGCGCGCGAAGGTTTTCACATTCGCTATGGGCACGCGCCTGCAGATTTGAAAGATCGCGCCCGCAGCCAGGTCGAACGCGAACTAGCGTTGATCGAAAAACTAAAGCTGCCGGGATATTTTCTGATTGTGTGGGACCTCGTGCGCTTCTGCGGCCAGCAAAACATCCTGGT